>NZ_JBALDJ010000115.1:0-37774 GCF_036917415.1 Nostoc sp.
CTTAGATTAAAGCTCGTAATTCACGGCTCTAGCCCTTTAAATTCTTATACAGAGCGATAAATCGCTCACTACAAACAAAAGTTATATTTTACATTATTCTATACAATTGAGAACCGCTATAGCTATCTTGACAAGATTATAAATCTTAATTTTAACCCAAAGATAGTATATATATTTAACAATAAAATTGATATAGATTCTCGTTCTTAAAATATCAACTTGTAAAAACTTATTTTTTTCATTACATTTAGAAAAAGGCTTATATCTCAAGTAATTTACTAGCCTATACAGAAAAAATGAAGCAGAAAGTACATTCAGAATCTTCAGATTGTTGCAGCTGTGAACATGACCATCACGAGAATCATAACCATATTCATAATCACAATCATGATGATAATCATAACCATGACCACAATCATGAACACGGGGGAGAGTTCAATCTGAAAAATGAGGTATTGCCTTTAGTAATGATTTTAAGTTTATATGCGCCTGGTGTAATTTTTGAAAACCAATTACACAATACATTCTACTCAATAGGAGAATATCTGCTTTTCATTCCTGCTTATTTATTAAGTGGATGGAGTGTTTTGAAAACTGCTGGACGCAATATAGTCAGAGGTAGAGTATTTGATGAAACATTTTTGATGACAGTAGCGACATTAGGGGCGATCGCAATTCATAAATTACCCGAAGCGGTCGGAGTCATGTTATTTTACAAAATTGGAGAATTGTTTCAAGATATTGCCATCAGTCGCTCCCGTAATTCGATCAAATCATTATTGGAAATACGCCCAGATTATGCAAATATCCAAATAGAGGGAGAACTGAAGAAAGTATCGCCAAAAACAGTAAATATTGGGGATATTATCGTTGTAAAGCCTGGAGAAAAGATTCCCTTAGATGGCGAAATTATAGATGGTAATTCGCAAGTTGATACATCTGCGTTAACTGGAGAATCTGTACCGCGAACGGTAAGAATTGGAGAAACAGTTTTTGCTGGGACGATCAATAAAATAGGTGTTCTCGGTATTAGAGTCACAAAACTATTTAATGAATCTTCCATTGCTAAGATTTTAGACTTGGTGCAAAATGCCAAAAGTAAAAAAGCAGAAACAGAAAAGTTTATTACTAAATTTGCTCGATATTATACACCAATAGTAGTTTTTATATCTCTAGCAGTTGCAATATTCCCTCCTTTATTCATTTCTGGCGCAACTTCTTCAGAATGGGTTTATCGTGCCCTAATTTTACTAGTTATCTCCTGTCCTTGTGGACTCGTTATCAGTATTCCATTAGGTTACTTTGGAGGTGTGGGAGGTGCAGCTAGACGTGGTATTTTGGTTAAAGGCTCTACTTTTTTAGATACTTTAAATGCAGTCAATACAGTTGTTTTTGATAAAACTGGAACGTTAACTAAAGGCGTATTCAAAGTAGCCAAAATCGTACCATTAAATGGCTGGAATGAACAAGAGTTGCTGCAATTAGCTGCCAAAGTAGAATCGCACTCAAATCATCCCATTGCTCAATCTATTCGTAAAGCTTATGGTGGAAAAATCGATGAATTTGAGATCGGAGATTATGAAGAAATAGCAGGCTATGGAATTAAAGCTAAGGTTGAAAATAGAGTAGTGATAGCAGGAAGCGATCGCCTATTGCATAGAGAGAAGATTTATCACGATAATTGCCAGTTAGAAGGAACAGTGATTCATCTAGCAGTGGATAATATTTACGCTGGCTATATTGTCATAGCTGATGAACCCAAAGAAGATGCGAGACTTGCTATTCAAGCACTCAAGCGAATGGGTGTAGAGAAAACAGTAATGTTGACAGGAGATAATCAAGCGATCGCTTCTCGAATTGCTCAACAGCTTGGCATAGATACCTACGAAGCAGAGTTATTACCTGAAGAAAAAGTTAATGCCATTGAGAAGTTACTCAGCACCGCTGGCAAGCATGGTAAAGTTGCCTTTGTTGGGGATGGAATTAATGATGCACCAGTAATTGCTAGAGCAGATGTTGGCATAGCAATGGGCGGATTAGGCTCAGATGCAGCGATCGAAACTGCGGATATTGTGATCGTGACAGATGCACCATCCAAAGTGGCAGAAGCAATCGAAGTTGGCAGAAAAACTCGTAAAATTGTTTGGCAAAATATTGGGTTTGCGCTAGCAATTAAAGGTGTATTTATTGGATTGGGTATTTTAGGGATAGCAACAATGTGGGAAGCTGTATTTGCTGACGTTGGAGTAGCAATGCTGGCAATTTTAAACGCAACTAGAGCGATGAAATAAAATTTTTGAAAATTGGGAATCTGTAATTGGAAAATTGTAGTAGTTAAATTATGAGTACTTCTCACTCATATTCTGCTAACTAATAGTAAAACCTATGAATCCATCAATCAAAGGCATTGCTACAGCTACTTTAGCTTTACTGTTAAACTATTCAGTAAACCCAGCCTTTGCACTACCCCAGAAAATCAATCATCCAGTTACTATTGCTAAATTGCAACCCTTAAAAGATACCTTAATTGTTCCTGGGGAACGAGTGGGGCCAATTACACGCAAAACCACCAAGCAGGATTTAGTCAAACTGTTTGGTGTGTCCCGCCTCGTTGATAAAACTATCTCTGGCGCTGAAGGAATAGGTAGTTTTGCAGCTACTCAGTTAAATCTAAATCAGGGGTGCTCTCTGCTAGTAGTCTGGAGTGATAATACTCGTACCAAACCTCTAGATGTGCGTAACTTTGGTTCAGCTTGGAAAACCCGCGAAGGTATTGGAGTGGGAACCCCTTTGAGCGAATTACGTAAAAAATTAGGTGATTTTAAACTTTATGGATTGGCGTGGGACTACGGCGGTACTATTTTGTTGGATAGTAGTAAATTATCCCGTTATCAAGGCAAACTCATTTTACGAGTAGATACGGCTCCCAATGCTTCTGAGAAGTTCCCCAATGATTACCAATCAGTATCTGGGGATGGTACTTTTTCCTCCAGCAATCCCCACTGGAAACCTTTGGGAATTAGGCTAGCAGAAATTATCGTTGTACTGAATCCAAGTGAGTAGTAATATGTTAAATATCAATTTGCTTGCTAGGGCGTAGAGTAACCATGAAGACAACGTTCACTGAGGCTTTGAGGCTGGTAAAGTAGTTAAGTTTCAATTAGAACAGCAACTTCTTGATAACAGACAAAACTGGCACATCTTAGCGATGAACCAGATAAAATTGAGTCTGGATTGTAATCATAAGACTTATGTAAATATACAGTTATTTGGTGCATGGAAATCAAGATTTACTCACCTAGAAACAAGGAAAATAAAGATATTCAGTTAATTGGTGTTTGTTTATACTATTTCAATTCTTTGTAATTGTTATACTCATAACTTAGGTTCTACCTGGGAATTAGGAAGTGGCTTTGCCACTTCTTTTTATTTATCTGCTACTCTAATAAAAAATCGATTAAAAGTTAAAAATAACTTTGTTAAACTTTTAACATTTATTAAGTATAATACCATTTTGCAAAATATCTGCTAGGCATTCATTGGTAGAGGCGCACATCTATACGCCCCTACAAACGATTTATATGTTGCAAAGATTGTTGACAATAGTTATGATATCGCGTGCGTTTAATTGGCCAAGCAGTCTGACGGAATTTTGGTCATAATAGATATAATGTTAGTCATTACTCATTGTATCTTCCCATCTCTCACGCTTGGGCTTGCTCTCCACATCGCGCGATCGCATTACTTGCCAAGTCCCCCACATTAGGGATTGCTGTTTTTCAACATAGTTAATAAACTGCATAATTGAGTAATCTGCTTTAATGGGAGTTTTCAAATCAAACTGAATTGTTTGAAGAATCTTGATGTCACCCATGAGAAAGTACTTAGCTGCAATCTTAGTCAGCCATAGGACAACTCGATTGCATAACCAACCAAAAATTCCTTTACGTTTTTTAGTCATCAACAGAACTTGACCTTCAGTTTTCCCCCCTTCGTAGAGGCGAACTGCAACCATCATGTGGATATGTAAGAAATCAGGGCCAATTGTCACAATGCCAATGCTACCGTACCAATAGCAAATACTGTAAGTTATGACATTTTTGTAGAAAAGACGGATGAGCTTAATTAAAAAGAAATTGTCTTTGATGGGTGTAGTATTACTGAAGATAATCGCATTCTCGTTCAGTTCGTGTCTTTCAAAAATAATTTCTAGTGGCAATTGGTGAACTGTATTGAGGTGTTGAGCATCAATTGCATTAATCATCACCACATTGGGGTGACAATTCAGCAAGAAGTGGGAATGAATGGCTACATCACACTCTTTTTGCTCTAACTCTGGAACAAAAGGTAGAGGTTGTTGCGGTATTTCTCCAGTCCAAACCCAAATCATCCCATATTTTTCAGCAGTGGGCCAAGTTTGTAACTTTAGAGAAGGTGGTACATCTAAACATGGGATATCAATACACATTCCCTCAGCATCAAACTTCCAGTGGTGGAAAAAACAACGTAGTGCATTACCTTCAACTTTGCCTTCAGCAAGATGAGCACCCATGTGGGGACAGTAGGCATCTAAGATAACTACTCTTTTATCTTTACCACGGTAAATTGCCAATTCTCTACCCAAAATCGTGACAGGTTTTACTTCACCCACCCGCAGATTTTGAGAGGGTATTACCCAATACCATCCCTCAATAAAACGCTCTGGATTATTGAAAATTTTAGGTTTACGGATTGAGCTAAAAGTCTGCGAGTTGAGATTCATTTTTATGGTTTCACTTGAAGTGAAGCAGTTAATCTAGAAGTAACATGAAAACTTCAAAAAAACAGTTACTTTCAGTACCATGAGAAACAGCTACCCAACAAATGGATAAAAATCATCAGGTAAAATATTGAACAAATATTATTATAAATGTCAAAATTATCTCAGTTTAATATTAGCTAAATCCCAAATATCCATTGAAAATAGATATTTGAAAATTTACAACTTAGTAAAATCTCTAATTAGATAAAAACTTCCAACACTGATCCTAATATTTTGTTTGACTCTCAAATCACTTGATATTTTGCAAAATATGTAATAATAATTACAAGAGTTGGGAAAATCTACCATGTTAACTCAAGATAAAAAACTGCTTTTAATTGGTCAGGTAACAGATTTAACTGGAATACCCATTAGGACAATTCGTTATTACGAGAGTTTAGGTTTAATCAATTCATTAAGACGAACAGAGGGAGGCTTTCGCCAGTTTTCATTGGATGTGCTAACTCGTTTAGCATTCATTAAAAGGGCACAAAATCTCGGTCTTAGCCTAGAAGAGATTGGTAATATTCTTCAGGTTTATGACCAAGGCCAAACTCCCTGTGGTGAAATCAAAGAAAAACTTGAAGAGAAGGTCTTACAGATAGATCGCCAAATCGATCAGCTGTTAACTTTGCGCTCTGAAATAAAAGGATTACTTTCAGGCTGGAAGAATATCAGCGAGCATCATGAGAAGACAATTTGTCCGATTATTCAAAATACCTCTCAAAACTGACACTAATCAGGAATCAGAACTTTTATAGAGAAGAAACCACCACAACTCTAGTCCAATTAAAGCTAAACCTGCGATCGCAACACCAACTTTCAAGTCCAAAGGTTGCTCAATGCTTTGAAATTGGCTGGTTTGCTCTGATGAATGGGCTGGCATTTCTGCTAATGTTACACCTGATGTTCCAGCGATCAGCACTAAAGCTATCAGGCTTCCCCAAAGCGTTTTTTGACTGAACATTTGCTAAATTACCCTGCAATTATGAGCTAATTTTTGGTTGAAATTTACGCAATCTGAGGGCATTGCTAACAACAGACAGCGAAGAAAGAGCCATCGCAGCGCCGGCAATAATTGGATTGAGTAACCAACCAAAGATAGGGAACAAAATTCCCGCCGCAATCGGAATACCAATGACATTGTAAATAAAGGCAAAGAAGAGATTTTGCTTAATATTGTTGATGGTGGCGCGACTAAGTTGAATTGCTGTCACAATTCCTTGCAAATCTCCAGAAATTAAGGTGATATCGCTAGCTGCGATCGCTACATCAGTTCCCGTACCAATAGCAATTCCCACATCGGCTTGTGCTAAGGCTGGCGCATCATTTATCCCATCACCAACCATTGCTACGAGGGAGTGGGGATTGGGTACTGAAGATTGGGTATTGGGAAGAATTTTCCCTAGTCTCCAGTCCCTAGTCCCCAGTCCCCCTTTCTGAAGGGCTTGGATAATCGCCGCCTTTTGATCTGGACGCACTTCGGCAAAGATTCGCTGGATGCCAACTTGTAGAGCGATCGCATCAGCAGTTTTACGATTATCTCCGGTGAGCATTACTACTTCTAAACCTAACTTTTGTAAGGCTTTCACCACTGCTGCTGACGAAGGTTTTAGGGCATCAGCAATACCCATTATTCCTTGTAGTTCGCCATCTACAGCAATCAAAATAACTGTTTTACCAGCCGCTTCCCAGGCATCTTTATATTGCTGGAGACTCATGGTGTTAATTCCAAGTTCTGTTAACCAGCGTTGTGTACCAATTTGCACAAGCTGATTTGCAACAACTGCTTGCACACCACTACCTGCATTAGCCACGAAGTTCTTTGCATCTATTAAAGTCACTTCTTGAGACTGGGCGTATTTCACCACCGCTGCCGCTAAAGGATGCTCAGAATTGCGTTCTACCGTTGCTGCTAATTGTAAAAGCTGGATTTCATTACCATTAGCCGTGCCGTTGACAGTTACAAAGTCTGTAACTGTCGGTTTCCCCTGAGTTAAAGTGCCAGTTTTATCTAGAACAATGGTTTGAATTTTGTGTGCTAGTTCTAAGCTGTCAGCACCTTTAATCAAGATGCCATTTTCTGCACCTTTGCCCGTCCCCACCATTACAGAAGTGGGCGTAGCTAAACCCAAAGCACAAGGACAAGCGATAATCAGTACACCCACCGTTGTCATTGTTGCGAGGGTGAGGTTGCCAGTGAAATTAAACCAAATTACAAAAGTGGCGATCGCGATCGCAATCACAGCAGGTACAAACCATCCTGTAACTCGATCTGCCAAACGCTGAATTGGTGCTTTAGAACCTTGTGCTTGTTGCACCAGTTTGACAATTTGAGCCAAAAACGTATCATTTCCGACTCGTGTCACCCGAAACTGAAATGCACCCGCACCGTTAATCGTTGCTCCAATCACCTCATCTCCTGGCTGCTTTTTCACTGCCAAACTTTCACCCGTCACCATCGCTTCATCTACCGTTGAAGCGCCTGCAATCACTTCCCCATCTACCGGAATTTTTTCACCAGGACGCACTAAAATCACATCGTTGATTCTGACTTCGGCGATGGGAACATCAATTTCTATTCCATCACGGATAACTCTGGCATCTCTAGCTTGCAGTCCGATGAGTTTGCGGATAGCTTCAGAAGTTTGTCCCCTAGCACGATTTTCCAACAAGCGCCCCAGCAAAATTAAGGTAATGACAATAGCGGCAACTTCATAGTAAAGATGAGGAATCAAACCCTGAGCAATAAAAAATTTTGGGAAAAGAGTGACAAACAAAGAATATAGATAGGCTGCACTTGTACCCAAAGCAATTAACGTGTCCATCGTTGCTGTATGGCGCTTGAGGGATTTCCAGCCATTCCGGTAAAAAGATCCACCACACCAGAACACGACGGGTGTTGTCAGCACTAACTGCACCCAAGGATTTTGCAGGAAGCTGGGAATTAAGGGTAAGTTCAGCCCAGTCATCATGGGCAACGACCCCAAAAGCAGGAAAATGCTAATTACACCTCCCACCACTACTTTGAGAGAGAGTTGGCGTTGTAATGCTTGCCTACTCGCTTTCTCAGCATCATCTTCTTCAAAAAGCAATTCTTCCTGGAGTGAATCAGAAGAGTATCCCGCAGATGCGATCGCAGCTTGGATTTTCTCTAAATTTGCTAGAGAGCGATCGTATTTGATGGTAGCTTGCTCTGCTCCAAAGTTAACGTTGCAGTCAATCACCCCAGAAACAGAGCGAATTGCCTTTTCGATATTGTTGGCGCAAGCAGCGCAACTCATGCCTCGAAGTTTGAGTGTGAGAGTATCCATGTTGGGGATTGGGAATTAGGGATTAGGGATTAAGGATTGGGGATTGGGGATTAAGGGTTGGGGATTGGGGATTGGTTATTCTCCTAGTACCCAGTCCCCAGTCCCTAGTACCCAGTCCCCAGCCCCCTTTCTTTAAGCAACTGGATAACCCGCAGCAGCCAACGCTTCCTTAATTGCTGTTTCTGATGCTTGAGTTTGTACACTAACAAGCTTGGTTGTTGGATCGGCCTGAACGCTAGCATTGGCATCGACTGCCTGAAGTGTTTTGGTGATGGTGCTTGCACAAGCAGAACAAGCCATGTTGGGAACTGTGAGTTGGAGAGTCATAGATTTACGGGATAAAATGAACAACTTAGCCAGATCGAGCTGGATGACTGAGACGTATCCCTCACACATCAGAAATTTCTGGTTGAGAGTCGCCTTGAATTTATCCTAGACTCTCTAGCCGGCTGGAGAGTCTAGAGATTTTAAAAAGTTTTTCGCTAAACTTCAAATTTCTTTACAACTTTGGTTTGACTGAGTAACGTTGCCCATCAAAAATACAACGTACTACAACCCGATTGACATCCAGAGTTTCTTAGTTATATGAGCTAAAAATAGCAATGTGGCAACGGCTGATAGCAAATTCGTCAGTTTTATCGCTGGTTGCTTCGCTTCCATACCCTTGGTTGATAAATTGTTGCTATAGCAGTCCTAAATCATTTGTGAAATATTTTTGGAGTTGGCTGTCATTAGTCATTAGTCATTTGTCCTTTGTTATTTGCAATTACAAAGGACAAATGACCAAGGACGACCATAACAAAAATTTTCACAATCTCATTTAAGATTGCTATATCAGTGAGTGATATCAGCAGCTAGTTACTTAAACAGGAATAAATACCTGTGTAAGATGTCGGAATTATTGACGGGAATGTTGAAGAATGCGGATGAATAAAATTTCTAATTTTTGAATTGACTCAATCGCTTCCTGATGGTCTTCGTATTTGTCCTGTTGCTGAAAGGATGAAGTTAGTTGTTGACATTTGAAAAATCTCACTGGAGTTGCTTAAATTTATTATTTGCCGATAGCAACAACTCTTGAGCTTTTAAATAAACAGTTGTACCTTTTTCTACCTTTTCTAATTGGTTAATAATGCTGTGTAACTGACTAATTATACGATTGCGATCCAAATTTTTGGGGTCAGTGGGAATTGAAGCCATTAAACTTTCTATTTCTTGTTGTGCTATTGCTAAAGCCTGTACAGAACTAGACTCAGCTTGTCGTCTTACTTTGACTTGACCCAAATTAGTCTCATAAGTTGCTAATAACTTTTGTGCTTCCACATAACCTACCACATCTGACGAAGAAATCTGTTTTAACCGATTAATGGCTTCTGACCATAAATTTTCTATTTGTTCCCATTCGGTGACTGTGTGCGGTGGATTTTGACCAGCTTTTGCAGCTTGCCAAGAAAATTGCTGTGCTGCGGTAATTAAAGCACTGATGCGTTCATTTCCCGCTGCTAATCCTACAACTTCTTTAAAATCACGCTTGTAGGCATCTAGTTGATTTTGAGCAGTTTTTCCGGCTAAGGTTTGTCCGGGAATCTCTTCTAACTTATCCAGTGCTGAACGCCAAGCTGCGATCGCCAACTTTTTATCGGTTACTGTTGTAGCAATTTGATACTGCTGTTTTGCATTCAATAATGCTTGACTATTATCATTGAGCAAGGTTTGAGCGTTTTTTTCCTGAAAAACCTTGGCTGAAAGCTCTCCTACTTGACGACGCGCTGCATTCAGACCGTAAACGCTGAACCGCCAGTCGTACCACCAATATTTGTATTCCGGCCAATCGTCAACCAACCCAACTGGCAAGTTATCCAAATGTGTTTTTGTCTGTTGCAGTTGCTGTTCACCCAACACTAAATCTGCTGCACTAGTGGGTTTTTCAATCAAGTATTCAGCTTGCTCAAGTGATGCTAACGCCTGCCGATAGTTTTGTTCCACGCTCATGTAACTGGGTAGCAATAAAAAAGGCGCATTTTGCACCACAGTCCGGCGAATTATTGGGTAAGGCAGATTCGCCACCCAAACCACACCTGCGGGAATGCCGATAAGTATTGCTATCCATATCAACTTAGTACCTATACCTCTGTTGGCTTTACTAGGTCTTTTTTGATGGGATATACTGCTAACCTGCCCTTGTGCTGCTATTTCCTGTTCTAATTCAGCTAGAGTTTTTGGTTTTGATGGCTTTGCTGGTTGCTTCAGCACTATAGGTTGTTGGCTGATTACAGATGGATTTATCCCAGAAACATTTTGATAGTTATTACGGGAAAATTTTTTAGTAATTTTGTGTAAAAAGGTCATAGATAGATTCAGTGCTTAGTTTAGTATTCCCCAACTAAGCTCGAAATAAAAACAATACGTGGCTTTTTACAAAAGCTCCAAGGGTGCGATCGCTATTTATAGTATTTTTGTACTATATAAAATGGGGTATCCACAGGTGATATGGATGTGCAAGTTGAAGCAGAAATGGTAGACGTTGTGGCGCGATTGAGTCCGGTGTTGACGTTTAAAGCGTAGCTGCCAAATAAAAAGCCCCTGGTCAAAACCAGGGGTATCCATCTTTATTCCCTCATTTAGAATCGCATCTGTGAAGCTATAGTAAATCCGTGCTGATGCGATAACTGCATATAATGATGATTATTTTGCAATCAGCAAATGAAAAGGGGCTGGGAGGTTAGGTTTGAGTAAAAGTTACACACGGCGTTACAGATCCATTTTGATCTAACTCCAAGGCTGTCAGCCTGTTTTGTCAAATTGGGCAATTGTTCTAATTGTTTGTATACTTTCTGAGTGCAATCTTCATTCAAAACATGGGATTGTGTTCGTTATCCCAACACTTGCGATCGCTCCAATTTCTGCCAAGTTTCAAGTTGGTGAGGTACACAAGCTAAGTCTATTACCCAGGTAGAAAGAGTGTTTTACTTCTGAATTTTGAATTCTGCTGTATCTATATCTGATACCAAAATTTGGTGTGATGATGGCAGAATAGAAGTAGCACTAATTCTTTTTTATGACTAGAGACGATAAATCTGAAACTTCACAAAAGAGTGCATCTGCGATCGTTGGTTATGAAGATTTTTTAACTGAACTAAAAACACGAATTTCTAGCGCTCAGTTACAGGCCGCAGTTGCAGTCAATAAAGAATTACTATTACTCTACTGGCAAATTGGGCGAGATATTTTGAATCGCCAACAGCAGCAGGGTTGGGGTGCAAAAGTTATTAATCGTCTGGCGGCTGACTTGCAGAAAGCTTTTCCAGAAATGAAAGGCTTTTCGCTTCGCAACCTTAAATATATGCGAGCATTTGCCGAAGCTTATCCAGACGAGCAATTAGTGCAGCAAGCTGCTGCACTAATTCCTTGGTTTCATAACTGCGTCCTTTTGGATAAAGTCAAGGATAGTGGTGAACGAGAATGGTACATACAGCAAACTATCCAGCATGGATGGAGTCGGAATATTTTAGTTCACCAGATTGAAAGCAAGTTGTATCACCGTCAGGGTAAAGCGACTACCAACTTTAAGCATACTCTGCCTCAACCACAATCAGAATTAGCACAGCAATTGTTGAAAGATCCCTACACTTTTGATTTTCTCAATTTAGGGGAAGATTTTCTGGAACGTGATTTGGAACGTGCTTTAATCAACCACATCCGCGATTTTTTAATAGAGTTAGGAGTTGGTTTTGCTTTTGTAGGTAGTCAATATCATCTTGAAGTTGGTAGTGAAGATTTTTATATTGATTTATTGTTTTACCACTTGCGTTTACGCTGCTATGTAGTAATTGACCTGAAAATTGAAGAGTTCAAGCCAGAGTATTCCGGCAAGATGAATTTCTATGTTAGTGCAGTGGATGATTTGTTGAAACACCCAGATGATCGGCCTACTATTGGAATGATTCTATGCAAGAGTAAAAATAAGGTAATTGCCGAATATTCTCTGCGAGATATGCATAAGCCGATTGGTGTTTCTGTGTATCAGCTACAAGATATTTTGCCGGAGGCTTTGCAAGGTAATTTGCCAACGATTGAGCAGTTAAAAGCTGAATTAGAAACGATTACTAAAATTGAATTAGGACTCGGTTTAGGTGTAAAATTTGAGGGGAAAATAATTCATCCGCTTGGAGAAACAGTAGATAAGCAAAACGAAATATAGCAACTTATCAATACTAAATTAGATAAAATATGTTCAATAATTTTAAAATATCCTTTTAAAACTATTGGGTGACTAGAAGTCGCTACTACAGAATCAAAGTCCACCTTCGTGGACTAACGAAATAAAGTTTTGTCTGTGTAGCCAGGACTTCTAGTAGCCAAGGCTAGTAATAAATTAGAATTTACAAACATGCTCTAAATAATTTTCACAACTCATACCAATTCTGTATGAAGATGCGCTAAACCATAAATACAAGAAAGAAAAACGAACCGCAAAGGACGCAAAGGACACAGAGAAAAAAGTTAAAAAAGTTTGGCGCAGGCTCACAAAGAAATGGTATCAGATAGGATTTCTCTATTCTAATTACGTGAATTAATAGACTAACTTGACCAAAGAAAAGGTGGTGAGCGGAAGACGCAAAAAAACGGAGAAAGTATTTGATAACTTCTCCGTCTCTCTGTGTCTTCCATAATACAACTACTACCAAATTCGATTTCCATTTTCGTCAAGTCGCGCCTGCCGAATTACGTCGGAAATTTCTTCAGCGTCTTTAACGTGGTGGAGTGCCTTTTTCTCGCCGTCGGGTTCATCTACAACGAAGTAAGTCGGGACTGAGATTCTCTCGCCTGCAATGTCTGGTACATCATCAACCGCTGCCTGTTTAGCCTTCTCTTCAACTGATTGAGGCTTATCAGAAATTCTATCACCTGGATTCGCGGTTAAATTTTCTTTGTTTACGTCTAGCTCACGAGAATCCCGGTCTTCAGTTACTGGTTGATTAATTTGATTTTCTTGATTTTTCTCACTCATGGCGCTTTCAGTTATTAAAATATGGAACTTGACTAACAACAGCTTAAAAAATTAAAAGTATAAAAAATTCTTTCTCTGGAGAGAGTTTGAGAATATATTTTGAAGAGATTTCTTGAAGAACATATCTTAGGTTATAGCCTAGCTCTGAAGTTGATAAATAACCTCATACTCCAGAAATAAATAGTAATTAAAAATTAAAGTTCAGGAGCAACTCTTAAAAAAAGTAAATTTTCTGAAAATTAACCGACAGTAAACACAAATGTATATTAATCCTAATGCAATCGCACCGTAGTATAGTAAAAGACCTTTATCGGTAAATCGAATCATTATGGAACATTCTTCTAGTAATGGCAAAATTCCAGCGAGGATAAAAACGCGCTGGGATTTTTTAACCTATATGCTAGGTACTATTAGCAACCGCAAAGCCAGGAATTCCGATTCTCGTAGAAGGTTTGCCAGATCGTAGCGTTGATTATCTGATTATTCAAGACGGGCCACAAATTGCTGAGTACGCTATTAGTATAATCTGCACCCATTTAGGATGTACAGTGGAGTGGGATCTTGAGAAGAATCAGTTTATTTGTCCTTGTTATGGATCTCAATACGATTCTCAGGGTCGAGTTGTTCGTGGCCCAGCTAAACGTTCTTTACCACTAATCACCGTAGTAGTCAAGCAAAACGAAATTCATTTAGTCGATCGCAAACCTGCTGTAGATCCTCGTTAATCTACTAATAACCAATCAAATGTCACAATTCCACCATACTTTTTCAGGAAGTTATAAATTATAAAAGACTAACAAAAATTACTGCATGATTTAAATTTGTCGGATAAGCTGACAACAGCAGTTTTATTCTCAAACCAATGACCGCAAGTAGTCCCAAAATTTTAGCCTTAGACTTTGATGGAGTGATTTGCGACGGATTAATTGAATATTTTGAGGTAGCATGGCGTACTTACTGTGAAATTTGGTCTTCTGCTAACGACACACCGCCAGATGATTTAGCTTTAAGATTCTATCGCCTAAGACCTGTTATTGAAACGGGTTGGGAAATGCCCATTTTAATTAAAGCCTTGATAGATGGAATTCCTGACGAAAAAATTCTTCATGAATGGGTAAGCATTGCCCCACAAATTTTGTTAAATGACAAGCTAGAAGCAAAAGAAATAGGTGCGAAAATAGATAAGCAGCGAGATGAATGGATTACCACGGATTTAAGTGGTTGGCTGAGTCTGCATAGATTTTATCCGGCGGTAGTAGAAAAAATCAAATTAACTATTGACAGTGGAATTAAGCTATACATTGTGACAACTAAAGAAGGGCGTTTTGTACAGCAGTTGTTGCAACAAGAAGGGGTGAATTTACCACCAGAAGCAATCTTTGGGAAAGAAGTCAAGCGTCCCAAATATGAAATTTTGCGAGAATTAATCCAATCAGCAGAAGATAAGCCAGTTAGTCTCTGGTTTGTAGAAGATAGACTCAAGACATTACAGTTAGTCCAACAGCAAGCAGACCTTGAGGATGTGAAACTTTTCCTTGCAGACTGGGGCTATAACACCCAAGCCGAACGGGAAACTGCTCAAAACGATCCACGAATTCAGTTGTTATCACTTTCTCAGTTTGCTAAAGATTTCTCAGCTTGGCTTTAATATATTAAATATCTAGTGAAAAAGAGACGTAGCAGTGCTATGTCTCTACAATAGTTTTGAATAATACATATCTAATTTATGGATGTATTTATCTAAATAAAATTATATATTTTGTAAATTTAGGTGAAATAATAACTTACAAGTATTCACTCCTCACTTCGCACTTACTTTTATGCTTGACCTAACAAAACTGGCGCGAGAAATGCAGGGTTTAAGTCAACATCTTACCTTAGAAGCTGCTGCCAGTCGTCAGCGTTTAGAACTGGCACAACAACATTTAAAAAATGCTTACGAGTGCCAACAAGATTTAATCGATCGCCAGGAAAAATGGCGCGATCGCATTCTCTTTGCTAATGCTACCCCAATTGAAGCACTAGAAACCTGCATCGATATCCCTGTTCCGCCAAAAATTCATACTGTCATCGCTACTGATGGTTCCCAAATTGCCCCCAACCATCATGAAATTGCTTACTGTTATCTCTTAAATATCGGCAGAGTCGTCTTACACTACGGACAAAATCGCCATCCGCTACTCGATAGTTTGCCAGAAGTATTTTACCGCCCAGAAGATTTATATATGTCTCGGCAGTGGGGAATTAGAACCGAGGAATGGATGAGTTTTCGCCGCACTGCTTCAGAAACAACGGTGTTAGCAGAACTGGCGTGTAGTGCAGCGCCAGGGGAAACGCCAGCGCTAGCAATGGTAGATGGTTCGCTAATTTACTGGTTTTTAGAACAGTTACCGATGGATGCACGCGATCGCATTTTACCCCCCATTCTGGAAGCTTGGCAGCAGATGCGTGAGGCTAAAATTCCGTTGATGGGCTATCTTAGTGCCTCTCGCAGCATCGAAACAATGAACTTTTTACGGCTATTGGCTTGTCCCCATCCAGTACCAGACTGTAAAAGTCATTGCCCAAATCAGCTAGAAAAAGTACCTTGTAAAATTTTTGAACAGTTGCGAGATACTTCTGTTTGGGCAACCCGGCTTAAACCCGGACAACGCAGTAACTTATGGCGCAGCAATTCCCCAATTCTCGAACTCTACGGCGATCAAACAATTTACTTTTGCTATGTCCACGTTGGTACCGAAATCGCCCGAATTGAAGTTCCGGCATGGGTAGCAGAGAATCCAACCATGTTAGACCAAGCACTGGGACTGATGTTAGCACAAGTGCAAAAAGGATATGGCTACCCTGTAGCGATCGCTGAAGCGCATAATCAAGCTGTAGTAAAAGGTGGCGATAAAGCGCGTTTTTTTGCCTTACTCGAACAACAAATGATTAAAGCTGGTTTAAAAAATGTGGGAACTTCCTACAAAGAAGCTAGAAAGCGCGGGAGTATTGCTTAAAATAATTCGTAATTCGTAATCCATAATTCATAATTGAATTCTTAACTACGAATTACGCCTTACGGTCTTAATACCTTAGTTACTTAAGGAAAATGACAGATAAAAAATTACGTAACACTTCTTATCTTAAATTTAAAATCTAAATGTTTACTTTACAGCTTTTTAGGGAAACCTTTATTTAGTAGAGAATTAAGTCAACAGCTAGCTTACTCAGTAAAAACTAGTAGATACTTATTGGCTTTACTATCAAGTTTATTACGTTTTTATTCGTAAGTAACCAGTCTTAGTCATAACTGACATTAGGCAAGTCTTTAGATTGAAACATTTTATTGCAATGATTATTCAATTTTAACGATAAACGTATTAAATTTTCTTCAAAAATATTCATACCTAAAAAGCTGATGAAACTAGTTAAATCTGAGTACAAACAATCTGAAGAAAAATACTCTCGATTTTTCTCATTTTCTATAGATTTATTGTGTATTGCTAATTTTGATGGTTATTTTAAGTATTTAAATCCAGTATGGATAAAAACATTAAGTTGGTCAATTGATGAACTAGTTGCTAAACCTTTTATCGAATTTATTCACCCTGAAGACCGTGAATCCACTATTGCAGTAGCCCAAAAAATTACACAATCTGTAGACGCAATCAGCTTTGAAAACCGCTATCTTTGTCGGGATGGTTCTTACAAATGGCTATCATGGAATGCGACTGGCTTTCCTGAAGAGAAATTGATTTATGCAGTAGCTCGTGACATTACTATTAATAAAAAAAATGAGATAGCGCTAAACAATTCTATCCACGAATTAGAAGCTTTTAAATTTGCCTTAAACGCCCATTCACTGGTAGCTATTACTGATAGATATGGAAGAATAACCTATGTCAATGACCTATTTTGTAAAGTTTCTCAATATTCTCCAGAAGAACTTTTAGGGCAAGATCATCGGATTATTAATTCTGGACACCACACAAAAGAATTTTTTGCAAATTTATGGAAAACTATCGCTCAAGGAAAAATATGGAAAGGAGAAATTCAAAATAAAGCCAAGGATGGTACTTTTTATTGGGTAGATACTTTGATTGCCCCAATGTTGGGACAAGATGGAAAACCCTATCAATATGTATCAATTCGTACAGATATTACACAGCGTAAGCTTTCAGAGTTAGCTTTATTGGAGCGATCGCGCTTGTCAGTTTTGAGTGCAGAAGTCAGTTTAGCTTTATCTCAAAGTGGCACACTTCCAGAAATTTTGCAAAACTGTACAAATACTATTTCCCAATATCTTGATATCGGCTTTGTTTGTATCTGGACATTTGAAAGACAGACAAACCAGTTACAATTGCAAGCTGGTGTTCATTGCACAGATATTACTTGTAGTGCTTTGAGCGATACCCAAGATTTCCCAGACCATATCGCTTTAGTCAATAATATTATTGACTTAATGATTCAAAACCATCAAGGTATTTTTAACGAAAAACTATCAATTAATCATTCAGAAAAACCGATCGAGTCTACATTTTCAATTTCTCAATTTTCTGCTTATCCTCTGATAGTAGAGCAGCAATTAATCGGCATAATTGCTTTATTCAGCAAGCAATTATTTACCGAACCAACTCATAACTTATTAAATTGGATTGCTAATAATATTGCTGTAGCTATTGACCGAATCTGGGCGCGAGAAGAACTCCTCAGCCGTCGGGAAGCCTTATTACTGCGTTTAGCTAGTCAAATCCGCAGTTCTCTTAACCTAGATATGATCTTAGAAACAGCTGTGAATGAAATTCGCAGCTTATTACAAATTGACCGTTGCTACTTTCTTTGTTACTTACCGCATCCATCCCAACCAAGCTTGACTATTACCTATGAAGCGCGAAATCCTAATTTGGCAAGTATGTTAGGCAGTATTCCATTGCAAAAAAGTACTTTTTTGACCCAAACCCTTCTCTCTCAAGAGCTAATTTGTATAGAAAATATTAATAGGAAATCACAACTTGATTATGATACGCAAGAACTTTTAACTGAGTTTGGTATCACATCTCAACTAATGCTACCAATTAAGAGTAATTCTGGGGAGATTGGAGCAATTGTGTGCAGTCATTGTAGTGGCGATCGCGTTTGGAATAACAGTGAAATTAACCTATTACAAGCTGTTTGCGATCAACTAGCGATCGCCATCGATCATGCACAACTTTATACTCAAAGTCGCACTGCTACTTTAGAGGCTCAAACTCAAGCTGAAAAACTCACCGAAACCTTGCATAAATTGCAACAAACTCAATCTCAACTGATCCAAAATGAAAAAATGTCTAGCTTAGGACAATTAGTCGCTGGAGTGGCCCATGAAATTAACAATCCAGTTAGTTTTATTCATGGTAACTTAACCTATGCTAACGAATACTTTCAAGAGATGTTAACTCTCTTGCGGCTTTATCAACAACATTATCCCCAACCGGAAGTAGAAATTGAAGATTTTGCTGCAAAAATTGATTTTGAATTCATTACTAGCGATCTTTCTAAACTCCTATCATCGATGAATATGGGTACTAATCGTATTCGTGAGATTGTTTTGGGATTGCGAAATTTTTCTCGTTATGATGAAGCAGAAAAAAAACTAGTTGACATTCATGAAGGAATTGATAATACGTTATTAATTTTGCATCACCGTTGGAAAAATAATGGAATTGGCTTAAATATATCTATAGTTAAAGAATATGGTGATTTGCCTTTAGTTGATTGCTATCCTGGGCAGCTTAATCAAGTATTTATGAATATTTTAACTAATGCGATCGATGCTTTAGAAGAATCAATGGTCAGGATAAAAACAAATCATAAACCGCAAATTATAATTCGTACTGAAATTGTAGAGAGTAAATTTGCTGTTATCAGAATTGCTGACAACGGATTAGGAATGGTAGAAGACATTAAAAAGCGCTTATTTGATCCATTTTTCACCACAAAAGAGGTAGGAAAAGGAACAGGTCTAGGACTGTCAATTAGCTACCAAATTGTAGTAGAAAAACATGGTGGAATTTTGAATTGTGTATCAGAACCAGGACAAGGCACAGAATTCTGGATTCACATTCCCATTTAAAATACTCTACGTTTAAAAACGCCACGATTTTACGCAAAGCTGTACTTTTCAGAAAAATCAGCCTGTTGTGGATAGTGTCTCAAGTAAACAGAAGTTAGCAACTTTAAAAATTGGAGTGGTATCTACGCAAAACCGGATAGGGTATATTTTTTGGTATTCCTGGTTTATTACTATGTATTTCCGGTATTTTCGTCCTTTGTCAGCAGCGAATAAACCCTAACTTAGGATGGATTTTGATAGCGCTAGGAATTATAGTCATAGCTTTTACTGGTAATGTGTTCGCGTCAGTTAATCTTTTAGTTGTTGTGGCATCATCTGCTTTATTTCTCGCCGGATATCAACTTTTGAATACTGGAAAAATCTTAAATTATGATTTGCGATCGCTCCAGAAATTAATTAAAAAATAGCGGATTTTAAATAATTACGAATTATCTTTTTATTCTTTCCACAGTGCTACTTGCTGTTTCAGTTCTTTCAAATCCAAATAATCGTTAGCAAAAGCTTTCCGTAAAAGTGGATGAGGAATAAAACCATCATATTTTTGAATTTTCGGTGCTTCTGAAGTACTAACTAAATCTTCTGGGATAATTCTTTGTTCGCACAATGAAGCAATTTCACGGTAAAGGTATTTAAATTTATTCTTACCTAATTTAATTGTCAAATAATAGGGATTTACTCCACCAATACTTGTAATTTCCAACGATTCACGACAGTATGAGTTGATTAATCTTTCTAAGGTGCGATAAGCAACCGTACCCATCCAAGGAAAAATACAGCATTTACTTTTTTCTAATTGCAAAATATTCTGCTTATCTAATCCAACCTGCTGCACCAATTGACGAACTTGATGCAAACGTTGCAAAGCATTTTTTTGCAAGTAACTGTACTCGATATTCTCAAATAAGACTTGCTGCATTCGTTGCAAAACTTTGGTATGAATAGTCCCACCACCACCACGCCAATAAATACTAGCTTTACCCTCAGCTTGTTTAACAAAAATAGCCTTCTTTTGAAAGTCAACTTCTACGACTTCCCAAGTTCTGCCAGCTAAAGTAAATTGATTACCAACAGGAAGTGGCGTGACAATACTGCCAATTTCTGTTGAACCTTGCTTAACAATGTATTCTTGCTGTTCAGCAAAGACAGCATAAAACTGAAATTTTCTCACTACCTTTTCTCCTGCCAAACCCAGGATTAATTTACCTTGTTCAGTATGCTGAATATGACCAATATCAATTAAATAGCGTAGTAATAGTTGTAAATCCTCTTGAGAAATCGCAGCAAAGGGTGGCAGACTAAAAATTTGTTTAGTTAAAGCATTAGCTGAAATTTCTCCTGTAGCTGTTAAAATACTCATTGTTTGGTGATAAAGCAAACTCAAAGGATATTTAATTGGTCTAATTGGTTCAATCCATTGTTCCTCTAAATAAAGTTGAATTATCGCAATACACTGTAAAAGTTGCCAGGGGATTTGTTCTGGCAGAGAATCTTCTGGTAATGGCCTCTCTTCAGCGCAGACAAAACGCATATCGGCAGCTTCTCCTCTTCTACCACTGCGTCCCAAACGCTGTAAAAAACTAGCTACAGACAAGGGTGATTCTAACTGAATCACTCGCTCTAAATAACCGATATCTATGCCTAATTCTAGAGTTAGAGTGGCGGCGGTAACAGCTGGATTGTTGGGTTCACGCATCGCATTTTCAGCAGCTTGCCGTAAGCTAGCAGATATACTCCCATGATGCACATGATATATATCTGGTAATCCTTGTTCTGTGGCGATTTGTCGCAAAGATGCAATTACAGATTCAGTACGTGTGCGATTATTAGCAAATATCAGGCATTTGCGAGACTTGCTGAGGTTGAAAATATATTGTTCATCTGCTGTCGCTTCTGATTCATCTACTTCATCAGTAATATAAAAATGTTCTACAGCTAGTTTTATTTGGCGTTTTATAGCATCCATTTTTGGTGTAATTACTGCCTTATCTGTTCCCGATCGCAACCACTCTTCAGCTATTGAGTAATCCCCAAGAGTTGCCGATAAACCAATACGACGTGGTTGTTTTTGCGTCAACTTTGCTAAACGTTGCAATTGGCAAATAATTTGACAACCGCGTTCTGAACCCATAAAGACGTGAATTTCATCAATGATGACAAACCTTAAATCACCGAATAAGCGGAGTAGGTCGTTATTTTTATTAATTAGCAAACTTTCTAGAGATTCTGGGGTAATTTGGAGAATGCCTTGAGGATTCTTTAAAAGCTTGTTTTTTCGAGTTTGCGAAACATCGCCGTGCCAGTGCCAAACTGGAATATCTGCTTCTTTGAGTAAGTCATTGAGACGCTCAAATTGATCGTTAATTAAAGCTTTAATTGGACTAATATATAATGCGCCAATTGTGGCGGCAGGGTTGGTATGTAATAGAGTCAAAACTGGTAAAAAAGCTGCTTCTGTTTTACCAGTAGCAGTTGCAGCAGTAACTAGCAAGTGAGCATCAGTGTCAAATATAACTTGACAAGCGGCAATTTGAACTGGACGTAATTCAGTCCACTGGTGATGATAAATATATTCTTGGATGAAGGGTGCAAGTCGGCTAAAGGCATCGCTCATATTTTTTATGGATGAAAGTTTTAGTAAAACTACTCCTTGGTATTTCAGAACCCTCAAATCATGGATCGACGAGTTCCATACTTGGAATTACCGATTACTAAAAGCGATCGCTACCCTTAAATTCCTGTCGTAGATATTTTACGACAAGAGCATTGGTGGCAGAAGTTCCATTTACTATGTCATATATGAAGATTGTTGCTTAATTGTTTTATGTCTATTCAAGTCTACGGAATTCCCAATTGCAGCACTTGCAAAAAAGCTTTGACGTGGCTCCAACACAACAATATTGACCATGACTTTATCAACACCAAAGATACTCCGCCGACTCGTGAGATGATTCAAAACTGGGTAAAGTCTTTGGGTTTTGCTCCCATGCGAAACACCTCCGGTCAATCTTACCGCGCTTTAGGAGATGAAAAGAAGACTTGGGCTGACGAACAGTGGGTTGATGCATTCACTCACGATGCAATGCTGCTCAAACGTCCACTTTTCGTTAAAGATGGAACAGCTGTGCTGGTTGGCTTTAGAGATGAAGGATTAGTTCGAGAAAAATTAGATTTAGCTTCAGGAGTGCTGAGTGCTGAGTTGTGAGTTCCGTTAGTGGTAGCGGGGCGTTTAGCCCGTGCTGAGTGCAATTATTGCTTTTTTACTCAGCACTCAGCACTGTTTTGATAAGTACTTGGGAAAATTTTGTCGATTTTTACTCCTATTGACTCAATGCAGATTAACATCCATCAGTCAAACTGAAGTAATAGGGGCAAGTATATAATGAGGCAAAAACCATGAAGAAGTATAAGGAAATATTACGTGTCATCCTTGCTATATCCATCATTGTGGTTGGAGTAACACACTTTGTTGTTCCAGAAGAATATGTCAAAATTGTGCCGCCGCAACTACCTTACCCTTTAGGATTAGTTTATCTCAGTGGCTTTTATGAAATTTTGGGTGGTATCGGTTTATTAGTCCCGCCTGTAAGTCAAGCTGCTGCTTGGGGACTTCTTGCTCTTTTTATTGCTGTTTACCCTGCCAATATTAATATGGCGGTTAATCTTATTAAGATTGAACATATACCAAACTCACCTTGGGTACACGTAGTTAGACTTCCCTTGCAAGCTGTTTTAATTGCTTGGGCTTGGTGGTACACGAAATCTTCGGTTGGGGAAAAACAAGCTTCTATCATTCCTAAGTCAATGATTCCCAAGGAACTAGAATTAGAATAAGTGCGTTTTTTATATCTGAATCATGCGCCTCACAACTTTGTTTGGAATAACACTCTCGTTAGCAATAGGTATTGCAGAAGTTACGCTTCCGGTGACTCAAGCTGTGCAGCTTAGAGATGGCCTAGTCTATTTCGTCCAACCACCGAAACTTGTTAACGCGACAACTACTTACAAAGAGGTGAATGTTTGGGGCGGAACTTACTATTTCACTATCAATGTGCCGGAGAATGCCGGAGAATCCCTCCAGAAGGTAACGATCGCCCAAAAAGAGGGAGCAGAAAACATCCGCTACAATCTTGATGATACTCGTGCATTTGTCGGCACACGCGATCGCAAAGAAACGCAACTGAAACTAGGCCCAGTTACAAACGAGCGCAAGACACGCACGGTTTCTGTAAACTTTGACCCGCCTGTAACTCCAGGACAGACAATTACCATCGCCCTCCGCCCTGTGAGTAATCCCAGCTTTTCTGGTGTTTACTTATTGGGTGTTACAGCATACCCTGTGGGTGAAAAATCTCACGGTCAATTTCTTGGCTTTGGACGGTTTCAGTTTTACAGCAATAGGGGAAGTTGGTGGTTCCCTTGACACTCTCGCCGCCAAGCTTAGGCTGTGGCGGGAGATTCTTGTTTCTCAGAAACCTACTTTTTGGTACGAGTACCAATGAGTCTTACAGCCTCTCCACAAGCTTTAAATTCTGTGTGTCCCACAGTATTTGTTGACAACATCCTAATCCCTTCTGTCCTCAAGTTGCGTGAGGCATTTTCATCTCTGTCATGACGTGTTTGGCAGCCGACACAGACCCACTCACGGATACTTAAATTCAACAAATCATTTTTGTATCCGCAGCATGAGCAGAGCTTGCTACTAGGAAAAAATCTATCAACTTGAATAAATTTACCTTTCTCTCTTTCCAGCTTGTAACTAATAAAATTAAGCAACACACCAAAAGCGGCATCATGAATTGACTTGGCTAATTTGGTACTGGCTAATCCTTTAATACAAAGGTTTTCAGCTACAATGACTTGGTTTTCGTCAACTAACTTTCGTGAGAGTTTATGGAGAAAATCTTGTCTTGTATTACATATTTTTTCGTGAACTCTGGCTACAACCTTAACTGCCTTGTGTCTGTTTTTTGACCCCTTTACCTTCCGAGATAAAGCCTTCTGCCTGCGTCTTAAACGTTTAGCATATTTTTTGGTTGCCTTTATGGGATCAACCTCATAACTGGTTTCACCATCAAACACGGTTATCAAGCTGGTTAGTCCCAGATCAATCCCTGATATTTTTCCCTGCTTTACTGTATTTAAATCAGTAGCCTCAAAAAGTATTGCCGCGAAATATTTGTCTGTACTTGTTTTAGAAACAGTTACAGATTTTATCTTGCCATTGACACTTTTAGAAAAACTAGCTTTAACAATCCCCAGCTTAGGCAATTTCAGCCCACCATTTTTGATGGAACAGCTTTCAGGATAACGGATTGATTGTTTGGAATGCTTGCTTTTGAATTTAGGGAATTTAGTACGTTTCGCAAAAAAGTTCTTAAAAGCAGATTCTAAATTCTTAAGTGATTGTTGAAGAACAGCAGTGGTTGGTTCTTGCAGCCATTCATAATCAGCCAGTTTCTTTAACTGGGTAAGGTCTTTCGCCATTTGGCAATAAGTCATTCCCTTACCCGTCTCCTCATATTGAGTATTAGTTTTATTCAGGTAAAAATTCCAAACAAAACGAGAACATCCAAAGCTTTTCGCTAAAGATATTTCCTGTTCTTGATTTGGATAAATTCTTAGCTTCAGTACGTCTAATATCAACATGATTTTTAGCAACTGTAGTGGTAATATACTATTTACCGCTATTGCTTGTCAAGTATGTACAATAATGGTTTTAGGTCAGTCTACAAGCTTAACGCCCACGTCGTCTTAGTTATGAAATACCGCTGAAAAGCTATTAACGCAAAAATACTAAACAGGTTAAAAGAAATATTTACAGATACCCTTAAAAAGTTGGACTGTACCAAGGTAAGAGTTCAATGGCGAATCAAATCATGTACATTTATTAATTGATTACAAGCCTGATAAGCCACTCTCAACACTGATTGGAAATATCAAAACTGTGAGCAGTAGACTAATTCGTAAAGAGTTCCCGACAATAAAAGAAAAATATTTCTACAACAAGCCTTATTTCTGGACTGGTGCTTACTTTGTGCCTAGCTGTGGAGCAGTTACGGTTGAGCAATTAAAGCATTACGTTGAAAACCAAGAACATCCAAAACAATGGTTCGCTTTTTCGTTCGTTTTATATTGGTCGTAATTTATCATCCCGTTAAGTTTTCAACTGTAACGGGAGTCCTCTTGCTCCATTAAGATAGAGGAATAGGGAATATTTTCTAAAAGTTGTGTTATAAAAACGGACAAGAGTCTTAAACAATACGAAAGGGCTTACCATCAAGCTTTTTCGTTAAATATTTCTGAGGATTCAGGAAAAATTAGCTGTATTTTTCCTGAGTCGTTGACGTATACTCTGATTTTTCGGTAAATGCGTAATTCTTACAGCAATGGAATCAAATGCTACTGTAAGCAATCAAGCTTTAGCGTTTAATCATCAGTAATCTTTAAAAAATAAAAAAATTATGTTAAGTATTCCTATTAACCTAAATTTACCTCGTATACCCCGTTTAGTGACTTCCTTACCTGGGCCTCGCGCTCAAGCAATTGTACAACGCGATCGCGCTGTAACTTCCCCTTCTTACACCCGCGATTACCCATTAGTTGTATCTCGCGGTCAGGGCTGTATGGTAGAAGATGTGGATGGCAATGTATTTCTGGATATGACCGCAGGTATTGCTGTCACCGCCACCGGACACGCTCACCCGGAAGTCGTCAAGGCAATTCAAGAACAGTCGGCGCGTCTGCTGCACATGTCAGGGACAGATTTTTATTATGAGCCGATGGTGGAATTAGCGGAACAATTAGCAATTCGCGCCCCTTTTCCCCAGCCACAGAGTAATACTGCGTTTCCCGCAAAAGTATTTTTCACCAATTCCGGGGCAGAATCTAACGAAGGAGCTATCAAACTAGCTCGATATTACACCAAGCGATCGCTAATCGTAGCCTTTTTAGGTGCATTTCACGGACGCACTTATGGAGCGATGTCTCTTACTGGTTCCAAAGCAGTGCAGCGAGCTAATTTTGGCCCTTTAGTTCCTGGGGTAACTCATATCCCTTACGGCACTCATACTAGCTTAGATTACTTGGAAAAACAGTTATTTAGCACAATTTTACCACCGCAAGAAGTAGCGGCGATCGTAGTCGAACCAATTCAAGGAGAAGGTGGATATATCGTACCCGAAGATGGTTTTTTGCAGCGGATTCGGGAGATATGCGATCGCCACGGTATTCTGATGGTAGTGGATGAAGTGCAAGCAGGGATGGGGCGGACTGGTCGCCTATTTGCGATCGAGCATTGGGGTGTGATGCCTGATATCATTACTACTGCTAAAGGTATCGCCAGTGGTATGCCTTTAGGAGCGATACTTGCCAGACCAGAGTTAATGACTTGGCCTCCTGGTTCTCACGCCACTACATTTGGCGGTAATCCCGTAGCTTGTGCTGCTGGTATTGCCACATTACGACTGCTGGAAAGTGGTTTGATGACCAACGCTACTCAGATGGGAGAATTATTACAAGCTAGTCTTACCCAGTTGCATCAAAGGTTTCCCAGAGTATCGTTGCCACGAGGTAAAGGTTTGATGGTAGCGGTAGATTTGTTAGATGAACAGGGTAATCTCGATTATAAATTGCGCGATCGCATTATCCAAGAAGCTTTTTTACGCGGTTTATTGTTACTAGGTTGCGGTAAAGCAGCAATTCGTTTCTGTCCCCCTTTAGTTATCGACAGCGACCAAATTCAGATAGCCCTTCAAATTATTAACGACATTTTAAGTTCTTAGGGGAGTGGAGAATAACAAATGACAAATGACAAATGACAAATGACAAATGACAAATGACCAATGACCAATGACAAATGACAAATGACAAATGACAAATAAAATTGCCCTTAATTTATGGAAATTACTTTGGCAAAAATACAACGCCAGGGTAAATCATGCTCGTACCTACCAGGAAATGATTACTGCTGCGGGTGGAACTGTCGCCAACGACCACATCGCCTTTCGGTCTTTGCGTTTATTAGTAGATAGCCCACAGGGTCAACTTAACTTGGGAATTGACTACCTTGGACAACTTGCAGAAGCTTTGGGTTACGTGGCGGCTGGAGAGTATACTTTTGCTCAAACTCATTTGTACGCCCGTCATTATCGTCATCCGCAGCAAGAGGAATTTAATTTACCCAAGCTGTTTATCAGCGAGTTGATTGTCGATGAATTGCCTAGCAATATCGCTCAACTCATCTTTACAACAGTATTTTCAATCCCAAAGGAACTGACCTCACCTCTTACTCTTCTACAAAAAGACGGGAATATTGAAACCATCGCCAAACAACTCCAGCAAGTCTTCACTCGCCCTTGGCTACCTCCCCAGCGTTCGGTTGTCGAAGAGGTGAATCAGGTTACTCAGTATGGGGCTTGGGTGTTGCTGCACGGATATGCTGTCAACCACTTTACAGGCTACGTCAACGGGCAAAACACCCCAGAATATCCAGATATTGATACTACCGCCAGTGCTTTGGCTAACCTGGGTGTACCAATGAAAGCAGAGATAGAGGGAAATGTTGCTTGTGGTTTGCGGCAAACTGCAACTCAAGCAGTCACAGAAATGGTGACAGTATTAGATGATAAGAGTGGTGCAGAAATTCAGATTCCTTGGACTTACGCCTATTATGAAATTGCCCAGCGCTATCTAGTAGAAGTGGAATCTGGAAAGCAAGTACTTTTCGATGCTTTTTTAGGAAGTAATGCCCAGCAATTGTTTGAAATGACTCGTCTATCTAAATAGCTTAGAGGTGTTAATAAAGGATTCAATTTCAAGGTTCTGAGCTAGTAGTTTTGTGTTTTGAACGAACTACGCTTGCAACACAAAATCTGATGCCATGAGAGTTGGCGTACCAGTTAGAGTTGCAAATAGACCACCACTGCCAAAACCAGGCGCACTACCATTTTGGTTGTAGAACAACTGCCCACTTACAGCGTCACAGACAATTTTCGCGTAGGCGTAGCCCCTGGTAGACATCGCACTCTTCTTGCAAATTGTATTGAAGAATGAAACTCAACATTTGCGCGTTTGTTGGCTAAAGTTTGGGTTAAGCACAACTTAAACTACAGCGTTAGTAACAAAAATAACGATTTTAGTAACCAAAATGGTAATTTTGTCACAAAAATAACGACTTTAGTAACTAAAATGGTAACTTTGTAACGAAAATAACGATGTTTGTAATGAAAATAACGATTTTAGTAACCAAAATGGTAACTTTGTAACGAAAATTGCGACTTGAGTAACTTAAGTCGCAATGTTTATAACTAAAACCAGGGCTGATGTTCAGAGAGTGTCGCGCTTTGCCAAATATTGGTACATCTGCCAACGTGCATCTACCTCAGCTTGGGCTTGTTCTAACAATTGTTGGGCAACGTCAGGTTTACTCTTAGTGAGCATTTTGAAGCGATTTTCTTGATACATCGAATCTTTTACAGATTGTGTAGGCGATCGCATATCCAATTGCAATGGATTTTTACCCTGGTTAAGCAACTCTGGATTATGCCGATACAGCAACCAACGACCTGATTCTACCAGAGTTTTCTGATGATTCATTCCTGTAGTCATGTTGATGCCGTGGGCTATGCAATGGCTGTAAGCAATAATTAGTGATGGGCCATCATAAGCTTCTGCTTCCAAAAAAGCTTTCAAGGTATGTTCATCTCTAGCACCAAGGGCTACACTCGCTACGTAGACATTTCCGTAGGTCATGGCAATCATCCCTAAGTCTTTCTTTGGTGCTGGCTTACCACTAGCGGCATATTTAGCAACTGCGGCTCGTGGCGTGGCTTTGGAAGATTGACCGCCTGTATTAGAATACACTTCTGTATCCATCACCAAGATATTGACATTTCGACCACTAGCAATTACATGATCGATACCGCCAAAGTCAATATCGTAAGCCCAACCGTCACCGCCAACAATCCAGACGCTTTTTCTCACTAAGTAATTTGCAAGGGATTTGAGATTTTGGATTTTGGATTTGAGATTGGGGTGGAAAGTTACAATTTCATTTAACCTTTGCTGCAACAGTTCTATCCTTTCGCGCTGTTCCCAAATGTCAGCTTCAGATTTTTGTTCAGCTTTCAGGATGGAGTAGACAAGGTTTTCGTCTATTTCATTTCCCAATTGTTGCAACAATTCTGCTGCAAACTCAGCTTGTTTGTCAAGGGAAAGGCGGAAGCCAAAACCGAATTCGGCGTTATCTTCAAATAGATTATTAGACCACGCCGGGCCGCGTCCTTCGGCGTTGGTTGTCCAAGGAGTGGTAGGAAGATTCCCACCATAAATGGAAGAACAACCTGTAGCATTGGCGATGACGGCGCGATCGCCAAACAATTGTGTTAATAATTTCAAATAAGGTGTTTCACCACAACCTGCACAAGCACCAGAGAATTCAAATAATGGTTCTTGCAGTTGTTGTTGGCGAATCTGGTTTAATTTTAGCGATCGTCTGTCAGGATTAGGTAAACTCAAAAAGAAATCCCAGTTTTTCCGCTCTTGCTCTTGTAAAGGCAACTGCTGCGCCATATTAATCGCTTTCAGCGATGGCTCAGATTTATTTTTAGCAGGGCAAATATTTACACAAATCGTGCATCCCGTGCAATCTTCTGGAGCAACTTGAATGGTAAATTTTTGATTGGCAAAGTCTTTATCTTTGGCACCAGTTGACTTAAAGGTTTCTGGTGCATTAACTAACTCATCAGCTTGATAAGCCTTAGCACGGATGGCACTGTGGGGACAAACCATGACACACTTACCACATTGTACGCAGACATCCGGCTCCCACACAGGTATCTCTTGGGCAACGTTACGTTTTTCCCACTTAGCAGTACCTACGGGAAAGGTGCCATCAACAGGTAGTGTGCTAACAGGTAAATCATCACCTTCCCACACCATGATTTTACCCAAAACTTCTCGCACAAATTCGGGAGCAGAGTTAAGAGTAGAGACGCGATTAATCGCTTCTGTACAATAGTTAGGAGTGTTGATTGTTTGTGGGATGTCTACTTTATGCAAGTTTTCTAAGGTATTGTCTACAGCTTGCAAGTTCATGCGGACAACTTCTGCGCCTTTTTTACCGTAAGTCTTATCAATCGCTTGTTTGATTTTAGCGATCGCTTCTTCTTGTGGCAAGACACCCGCTAAAGCAAAAAAGCATACCTGCATAATGGTGTTAATTCTGCCACCCATGCCACTTTCACGGGCAACCTGGCTAGCATTGATTACGTATAACTTCAAATGCTTGTCGATAATTTGCTGCTGCACTTTCAGCGGTAGATATTCCCAAACGGTATCTGCATTGTATGGACTGTTAAGTAACAAAGTCGCTCCAGGAATAGCAGCCTTTAAAATATCTATGCGTTCCAGAAATCCCCAGTGATGACAACCAATAAAGTTGGCTTGGTCAATTAGATAGGTAGAGCGAATTGGCTCTTTAGCGAAGCGGAGGTGAGAAACGGTCATTGAGCCAGATTTCTTGGAATCGTAGACAAAGTAGCCTTGGGCGTAATTGTCGGTTTCTTCACCAATAATCTTGATAGAGTTTTTGTTAGCGCCAACAGTACCATCAGCACCTAACCCATAGAACATTGCCCGAACAACATTATCCGATTCTGTAGAAAAATTAGGGTCAAAGCTCAAAGAAGTATGACTAACGTCGTCATTAATCCCAATCGTAAAGTGATTTTTTGGTTTAGCTTGGGCAAGATTGTCAAAAATGCCCTTCACCATCGCCGGAGTAAATTCTTTGGAAGAAAGACCGTAACGACCACCAATGATTTTGGGGGATGAGGAAGTATTTTCTCCCCCTGCTTCCCCTGCCCTTCTCTCTCCCCACGCCTCATGGATAGCAGCCACAACATCCAAATACAACGGTTCCCCAGCGCTACCTGCTTCTTTGGTGCGGTCAAGAACAGCGATCGCTTTTACACTAGTTGGTAATACTGCAACAAACCTTTGGACATCAAAGGGGCGGTAAAGTCGCACTTTCACTACACCAAGTTTTTCACCACGAGCGTTCAGGTAATCTACTGTTTCATGGACGGTTTCACAACCTGAACCCATAAGAACGATAACGCGATCGGCATCGTTAGCACCGTAATATTCATAGATTTGATAATGCCTTCCTGTGCGTTCTCCAAATTCATCCATGATCCGCTGGACAATTTCTGGACAGGTGTTGTAGTAAAGGTTCGCGCCTTCACGCCCTTGGAAGTAAACATCGGGGTTTTGAGCAGTTCCCCGCAACACTGGACGATCTGGGGTCAGCGCACGGCTGCGGTGGGCGAGTATTAGGTTATTGTGGATTTGCGATCGCAAATCGTCATCTGAAAGCAATTTGACCTTCTGCACTTCATGGGAGGTGCGGAAGCCGTCAAAGAAATGCATAAAGGAGACTCGCGCCTCTAGGGTAGCAGCATGGGCAATAAGAGCAAAATCTTGACTTTCTTGCACCGAAGCGGAACACAGCAGGGCAAAACCAGTCGCCCGAGCTGCCATCACGTCGCTATGGTCGCCAAAAATTGATAAAGCATGAGTAGCCAAGGAACGGGCGGCAACGTGAACCACAGCGCTAGTCAACTCACCAGCAATTTTGTAGAAGTTGGGTATCATCAACAATAATCCCTGAGATGCCGTAAAGGTGGTACTCAGAGAACCTGTTTGCAAAGCCCCATGTACAGCACCAGCGGCTCCTCCTTCGCTCTGCATCTGCACGACGCTGGGAATAGTACCCCAGAGGTTAGGACGACCTTCTGCTGACCAAGCATCAGCCCATTCACCCATCGCTGAAGAGGGGGTGATGGGATAAATGGCAATCACTTCATTTAATTTGTAAGCAACACGAGCGACAGCCTCATTTCCGTCGATGGTTGCAAAGGTCTTGTTCATAATATGATTTTTGTCCCCGCCTCTAAGCTGCATTATCAGAACACGTGAATATAAGAATCAGAAATAGCCAGTACTAGAAAGTAAGTGTATTATCTGCATTAAAGATTTATCGGTAGGATTTACTCCGTGTTTAAAGAATAGCTTTAGGCTCTTAAATTAACTTTCAATCAATACTGCATCTATTAATATCTCATCCGCAATACTGCATCTATTAATATCTATTAATAATGTACTCAAAGACCAAAGTCTTTATTTGATAACACTTTAAAAGAATTTACTCTTTTTTCTGGGGTATAGGGTCGGGAACAATACTGCTTGGTTAAGAAAATTTGTAGGTTGGTTGAAGGTCATGAAACCCAAAAAAGCTCTAAAAATGTTGCGTCTAAGTTACTCAATCAACTTATATCATGTTCGGTAAAAGACTTATTATTAAGAGCGCAGGGGGCAGGGAGCAGGGGGAAAGAGGGTTTTAAGATTTTTGCATAGATGCCCGGAATAATAACTAATCAAACGGACATGATATTACACCGAAGTTGCTTTTTAAGCAAAACCTACGCAGTATTGAGACTATTTTGTACAATGGTCAAATATCACTTTCAATCGCATAGCAACAGAAGTCAGATGGCAATAAAAATTACATCGCTAATCGCCGATTTCCATACCATTGACTCAAATCATCTTCAATCGCCTCAATAATCGCGATCGCCTCAGTTATTGATTTTGCATCGGCAGCTAAAAGTGTAAACGCTCGCTCAACCCGTTGTTGATAGTCCTGCGGGCAAATAGCAAATCTATTAGCAAGTGCCATCGCTCCTTTTTCGTTCAACAGGTAATCTTCATTGAGCGCGAATAAAACCTGATTCATACACGCCACACTGCGGAAACAACAACCTGCTGCGTAAACAACATCATCGCGTGCGATTGCCTTTTTTGCGACCAACAGCGAGAAACTTATTTGCCAGGCGAAAGTATCAATAGTTGCCTGTTTCAGCCCAACTGGATAGGGCTTTGTTTTTACCTTCAAAGCTTCTAAAACACCATCGGGGTCGTAAAGTGGGTGACAAAGAGCAATTTCCCCCATATAAATAGAGGACACAAACCCATGAGGGTGTCCTGGTTGATAATCAATAGTAATGCGTCCTATATGGCAATCATCAATGACACGATTGACCTTCGTCAAATCACGATAGAGGAAATCTACACCTACACCTTCTACCACAAGCCAACCGCCGCCGTTAATCCACTTTCCCTATTCCCCAATCGCAGTAATCAAATTTACGCGATGGTTATCATCAAGCTCACAGGCGAGACGATTTAGAGCAATTAAATCGGGCGGGTTTTCTGGATTGTAATAAATCCCCAAATCCACATCTGACTTTAGGGTATGGTTGCCCCGTGCCCGTGAACCACCCAGTGCGATCGCTGTAATTCCCTCAATTGTCCACAAACTTGAAACAATATGGTTGATGAATTGAGGCGATTGTTGGATTTCCATCGTTGGTCATTATTGCGTCCATATCTTTATTTAATACTGTTAAGTCCTAAAATAATATTATTTCTCTGTTGTAGTGGTATCTGTGCCATCGGTCTTCAACTGACCATCTTCCATATAAATGATGCGATCGGCAATATCGAGGATACGGTTATCGTGGGTAACTAACAAAATTGTACAACCTTGTTCTTTGGCTAGCTTCTAGACCATGCTCTAAAATCAATGGAAAAAACTGGGAGTAAGGTAGAACAAAGCCAAGTATACAAAGCAGAAGGTATATGACTTTAACCATGATTGAATTCACCCTATAAAAGATAATGGAATACACTAGACAGTGAACAACAACTCTATATTTCAATTGCTGTCTGTACCTGTAAGTTGGTGAAACCTGCAACTCGCTTGCTGTCTTGAGGATTGAGGCGAATTTTCACCTCAACTACTCGGCTATCAAGGTTCTCCCCTAGCTGGTTGCTGAAAACGTTTTGTCTATTTACCTGCAAACCAATTTGGGCAACGGTTCCTCGCAGTTCACTGGCAAATGCCTGACTGCTAATCACTGCCTGTTGTCCTAATTTCACTTTACCGATATCGGTTTGATAAACTTCTGCGACTGCCATCATCTGATCTGTTTGGGCTAAGTCTGCAATGCCAGAATCACTAATTTTTTCTCCGACTCGCGTATGAATTTTGATGATCTGTCCCGCCATCAGTGCTTTAATGTAAGCTCCCGCTTAGCTGCGGCTACATCTACAGGTCGAACTTCTGCAATACTCGTAAGTGTGGCTTTGGCTTCGCTAACTTGTTTGCTACCAGTGGCACTAGTGCGGGCGAGTGCTGCTTTGGCTTCGGCGAGTTCTTTGCTAGCAGTAGTGTTAATGCGATTGAGAACTGCTTTGGCTTCGTCTACTTGCTGTTTGGCAGTTTCTACAGTTAAGCCTTTGCTGTCATACAAAGAATTAGAAACTGCTCCTTGGGAATATAGCTGCTGATAACGTTGATATTCGGCTGAGGCATTTTTGAGTTCTGCCTCTAGCTTCTTGATGGTTGCTTCTTGCGCTATTCTGTCTCCTTCCCACTGTGCTTCTATGCGGAATATCGCTTCCTGTTGTGCTGTTTTGTCTCCTTGGGACTGGGCTTCAAAGCGTTCTACACTGGCTTGCTGGGCCTGAATTTCTCCTGCTTTTGCTCCTGCTTCAACTTGAGCAAGTTTAGCTTGAGCAACTCTGACTTGTTGTTGGGCTTGTATTACAGCAGTTTGTAAGCGATCGCGCGCATCTAATATTGCTACGATCTGTCCGACTTTAACGCGATCGCCTTCTTGGACTAGAATTTTCGCAATGCGATCGCCATCCAATGCCCAAGGGCGCAAACAAGCTAATTACCTCAGCCTCCGGTTCTAGTCGTCCTAATGCAGCCACTTTTGGACTTTTGGGCGTGGTTTCTACTGGCTCAGATTTCTCAAGTTGACCAACTAACCCAAACTGAGAAATCCCATAAACAACAATTCCACCCGTAATTGCAGCTACTGCTATTACTAATGCAACTAACCCTTTATTGGAAGCTTTTTTTAACAGCTTTTGAACCATCTTTTTTACTCTCCTCAAAAACTATTTTGTCTACTGAGTTAATGGGGGTAGCAAATAATTTTTAGCCATCAATAAATATCAGATAATTGATAATTGTTAGATATGAAGATTTTGCAACTTATTTAAGTATCAAATCTCACATTTAACTATTGCCCTATGTTGCGGCAAATGTGCCGTGAGCATTTTGCCTAATAACGCACATTGTTCCATAAAATCAATTGTTTCATCACCCCATAACTTTTCCAGAATTAACCCATTGACAAAGCTCAAGACAAAGCAAGCCAATATCGGATCTTGAATACCCACAAAAGTGCAGGCAGCTTGCTGATAACGCTGATTAGTCCGCTTAAAAACACTATTACTTAACATTTCCTTAGAATCTTGATGTTGACAAAAATCAATCCAAATATAAGTCCATTTAATGAAGTAATCCTCGTTTTTCACTAGATATCTTCCTAGTGCTTCCATTCCCTCTTGTAGTGTTTGTGCTCCTTCTAATTCAGCCAATGCTGCACTTAAATCTTGCTCACATATTTCTTGGGCCAATTGCTCAAATAGAGCTTGTTTGCTAGGGAAATAGTGGTACAACGTACCAGTAGAAACCCCTAATCCGTCAGCAATCTGGCGCATAGTGATGGAACCATAGCCTTTTTGAGCAAATAAATCAAAGCACTTGTTAAGCAGTTCTTTACGGTATTGCTCATGGTTAACAATCTTAGGCATGATTTAGAATATTTATATCGAACAATAGTTATATTTTAATTTAGTATGTTTACTGATGGTATGTAAAAGCACAGTTAATTGATGTAAATCGAACATTCGTTATAGTTTAATCTAGTTTTGCACTAGATGTAATACTTGTTAATTTTCATCTTTGCCGCTTAAGTATGAGACTATGACTTGATTTTGGAAAAAACCTCTATATCTGGGTGAAGATTGATAAATACTTGTAATTATGTACTAATAAATGGGTAGTATTTCATACAAAGCATTACAGGAGGGTGAGACAAACGGTAACTTTGTCTTTTTGGGTGCAATGACTGTGAGAATCATTACTACACCTCCAAAAGTATCAAAACTTATTATGTAATATAATAATCTTATATGTATGTTTTGTATTAAATACAATTTATGCCTTATCGGAGAAATTTTTTAAGGAGAGCAGGATACACAACCCTTTCTGCCTTATTAACTATGGGGTTTTTACAAAAGGATGACCAAAAAGAAGACCAAGGCATGAATGTAGTTGCAGCAAATTATACAAGTAAAAATTTAAATTCTCCCCTTCGACAATTAGCTGCCGCCAAAGGAAAGCGTTATGGCGCAGCAATTTCTAGTGAATTTTTGCAAACAGAGAAAGATTACGCTAACCTGATTGCTCGTGAATGTTCGATTGTGACACCGAATGGTGAATTAAAATGGGACGCTACTGAACCACAGCAAGGATTATTTACCTTTGAGTCAGCAGATGCGATCGCTGATTTCTGCCAAAAACATAAGATAGAATTGCACGGGCATACCCTTTTCTGGCACATGGGAAAACCAGACTGGGTTCCTTACCCCCCTACACCTGAGATGATCGAACGCCATGTTAAAGGAGTCATGGGGCATTATCGCAATAGTCCCGTTTTAAAGTCTTGGGATATTGCCAATGAAATTATCGCTGATAGTGAAAATGAAACTGATAACCCAACAACCGGTTTGCGTAAAGGGGTAAAACCAGAATTGATTCGAGACTTGTTTTTAATTGCTGCTTCAGTTGATAGCAGCAAGAAATTTTACCTAAACGATTTTGGCATCGAAGGCACCACATGGAAATCAGAACGTTTCTTAAGAATGGTCGAATATCTGAAGAATAGTGGTGTTAAAATTGATGGGGCAGGTATCCAATCACATCTATGGTTTTCTACTGCATATCCTTTTGACGAAAAAGGATTTAATTCGGTTTTAAAACGGCTTAACGATCTTGAAGTGAAACCAATAATTACGGAATTAGATATTATCATTGATACCCCACTACCCGATAGTATCAAAAGCCTAGACCAAATGGTAGCCGATAGTTACAAGCGATATCTTGACCTGTGCTTTGCAGCTAAAGTCGATACTGTGATTACATGGGGACTTACCGACCGTCATACCTGGATACGTCATCCCCAGTGGATGCCAAGAAAAACCTTTAGAAACAATTCAAGTCTCTGGAAATTTCTGCGTCCGCTTCCCTTCGATGAGAACCTGCAATCTAAACCAGCCCGCAATGCTATAGCCCAGGCTTTTCAGGAATCAACTTAATACTCCACCCAAACGTAAATATAGCATTTCCTCAGCAACTGAGGTACACCCAAATCTTGTTTACCAAGCTTAGTAGTTTTGAAAATGTACCTCATTATGCCGGGAACTGCTATAGTACTTTTAAGTATTATTCTAAGCAAAATAGATGGAAATATTTTTCGTTAAGTAGCTAGGCGCAATTAAATATAAGACGCTCAAGGTCATATCCACCCTTTAAACTTCTAGCTTCCATGCCATCAATAATTGCTATAGCTAAA
>NZ_JBALDJ010000116.1:0-245228 GCF_036917415.1 Nostoc sp.
AGTATATGGTTTCTGTTTTGGCGGCGGCTCTCCCTAACTCAACTCTCTCATAGAATCCATTTGTCAATAGGGTTTGAGACGCGCTAACCCTGCTCGGATAAGAGAGCAATTCAATCTCAGTAATCACTGAAATAAAATATTGTCCTAATAATAATGGATTTACCAAGCGACCACCCAAAAAATACAAGATTACATTTGTATCTAAAAAAATCAAAGGTTGTGTCAACACTACTCATCCCTAATTTGCTGCTGATATTCCAAAGGGTCTTGAGTTAGTTGAATTACACCAGCATACTGGTTTAAATTAAACTCTTGTTTTTGTTGTGATTGATGAGCTTCTAATATCTTCTCAATTTGCTGCCAGTCCTGATAATCAATTAACACTGCTACCAGACACATAGCTTCATCAGTCACAATTTTTTTCTTAAAAGGTAGCATGATTTTCTACATCAGATGCAACGTTTAACTATTTGATCGTAACCTTAATAAAAAAAATCAATGAGAGCAATGTTACTCTGATCTTTAAGAGCGATATCTGGCAATAAACCGCTCGATACCTACGCTTATTTCGCAGAGGTGAGACTATCTAAAACTTGCTGGAATTCTGTTGTGGAAGGAATTGCGATCGCACTTTTATGAAGCATTTTTAGCACAGATGGTTCTTCTATCCCATTGATAACTTCGATAATAGAGCTTGGCACTTCTCCAAACCGCGTTTCTAGAACTGTAATGATGCTTTCTCTAGCATTTTCGACAATTCCTTCTTCTTTCGCTAGCCTTTCAATACTAGTTACGTACCGCATTCTATCTGCCTCCTCGTAACTTCTTACTTCTGTTTTAAAACTAAGTGCCAACTCTTTTGGCAAAACCATTATCCAGTCGATGAACCGAAATAATTCCCGAATATCTTCCCGGTTAATCCCCGTTCATACAGCCGTCTGACTAGGCTTAGTTTCCACTGTAGCCGATTTTCTGGATTTCGTTGCGTTGCCTTGGTTTTAAGATGCGCCATCACAATTACACCAAAGGGGTTGGTAGTTTGCTCTAAGGTTTCCCACCCTTGCTCATAGTCCAACAGTTTCGCCACAGGAAACTCTAAGCTGACGCGACATCCGCCCAGTTGATAGCTATAGCTGGAAGGTCGCCAATTCGCTTGTTCATCTGCTAAAACTGCTAAACTAATGACTCGCTTTTTATGGCGGTCAAACAAGCGGTAATTATATGTGTACATCCGTTCGGCAAATTGGCTGTCATATTGCCCTTGGACTTCCACATGAACCAATACCCAAGCTTGCTCTCCATCCAGTAGCCAAACTTTTGCAACTTTATCAACCAAACGCCGCCCAATTTCTGCATCCGGTTCTAGCTGTTGCAGTTCTGTGTCCAGAAATTCATAAGGTCGCGTCCAGTCGATTTCGGCATAAGCTTGGGTGAAAAAGAATTCCAGAAAGCGGGGGAAATATAACTCAATGACTTCTTTCCAAGGACTATCGTAATCAGTAAGTTGCTCGGTCATGAATTAAAACAAAAAGTACCTCTGTGCCATTGGTAAAACTGTCGCAGGTTCACAAATCAGCAACTCACCATCTGCCCTGACTTGATATGTTTCTGGATCTACTTTTATATGGGGTAGTGCATCATTCAGCTTCATATCCCGCTTACTCAATTGGCGTGTCCCAGAAACTGCAACTGCTGCCTTTTGTAAACCTAGCTGGCTGGGAATTTCTTTCTCTAAAGCTGCTTGCGAAACAAAAGTCAATGATGTGGCATGACGCGCACCTGCAAAACTACCAAACATCGGTCGCATATGTACTGGTTGCGGTGTGGGAATACTGGCGTTGGCATCACCCATTTGCGACCATGCAATCATTCCGCCTTTAATCACTATCTCTGGTTTCACACCAAAAAACGCCGATCGCCACAAACATAAATCTGCTAATTTTCCCTCTTCCACTGAACCGACATATTGAGCAATTCCGTGAGCGATCGCTGGGTTGATAGTATACTTAGCAACATATCTTTTTGCTCTAAAGTTGTCTGCTCTTTGCTCTGTTCCTTGTGGGTTAAGAGTTCCCCGTTGCATTTTCATTTTGTGAGATGTCTGCCAGGTGCGAATTATCACTTCGCCTACCCTTCCCATTGCTTGGGAATCGGAAGAAATCATGCTAAATGCGCCTAAGTCGTGCAAAATGTCTTCAGCAGCAATGGTTTCTCGGCGGATACGAGATTCGGCAAAGGCAACATCTTCGGCGATCGCTGGATCGAGGTGATGGCATACCATCAACATATCCAGGTGTTCGTCTAAGGTGTTGAGAGTGTAAGGACGTGTGGGATTGGTGGAAGATGGTAGAACATTGGCTTGGCTGCAAACTTTGATAATATCTGGTGCGTGTCCTCCGCCTGCGCCTTCAGTGTGGTAAGTGTGGATGGTACGATTCTTGAAAGCTGCGATCGTATCTTCCACAAATCCGGCTTCATTCAGGGTATCAGTATGAATCGCTACTTGCACATCATATTCATCGGCAACACTGAGGCAAGTATCAATTGCTGCGGGTGTAGTTCCCCAGTCTTCATGTAGTTTTAACCCCATTGCTCCGGCGGCTACTTGTTCTACAAGTCCTTGGGGTTGACTAGTATTTCCTTTACCCAAAAATCCTAAGTTCACGGGAAAAGCATCAGCGGCTTGCAGCATCCGGTAAATGTTCCAAGGGCCGGGGGTGCAGGTAGTGGCATTTGTACCTGTGGCGGGGCCAGTACCGCCGCCGATCATGGTGGTAATACCAGAAGCGATCGCAACTTCAATCTGTTGGGGACAAATAAAATGAATATGGGCATCGATACCGCCAGCAGTGAGAATCATTCCTTCACCAGCTAAGGCTTCAGTTCCGGGGCCAATAATAATATCTACATTGTCTTGAATATAAGGATTTCCGGCTTTACCAATTTTGAAAATCTTGCCATCTTTAATGCCAATATCTGCTTTGACAATACCCCACCAATCGAGAATTAAGGCATTAGTAATTACTAAATCTACAGCACCATCGGCGTTAGAAATGGGGGATTGTCCCATCCCGTCTCTGATAACTTTACCGCCGCCGAATTTTACTTCATCGCCGTAGGTAGTGAAATCTTGTTCAACTTCAATAAATAATTCTGTGTCTGCAAGTCGGATGCGATCGCCTACTGTTGGGCCGTATGTTTCGGCGTAGGCGCGGCGGGACATTCTGTAACTCATGGTGCACTCCTGGTAATGATGTTGATTTGAATATTTTTAAGCAACCTTATGAAGATAAGGTGATAGTTTTTGTATAACTTGATATTTTTACGATGGCAGTAAATTTAGGTAAATAAATATTAATGAAATAAAACTGAAGTTAATAGGGATGAAGAATATTTAGCACATTTACTGAAATAATTCCGTATAAATACAGATTATACTGCAATGTTTACATAGGTAAACTAAGAAAGCAGATGTAGTCTGCATTATCTAGAGTTACGTCTAAACTTTAATCAAATTCGGCATTTAATTATATGTTATTTGAAGCACTATTTGCTGCTGGTACAACAGTCCTCAGAGAGTTTGTAAAATGTACTGCTGTAGAGGTTATTCGTCATACCGTAGAAGTCATTCGTCATTGGACTAACTCCCGCAGCAATAAAGACTCTTCAAGTCAACAGACAAATAGTTCTTATAGTAATAAGACTGCTAAAAATGTAACCGAGGAACTTGAGATAATTGATGTTGAAGTTGTCGAACTCGAACGCAAAGAACGACGTGACGGACATATATCCCGGCAAGGTCAAGAACGCAAGCAAGAACTAGAGCTTTTGCGAACTGATAAATTTAAGGAATATCAAGAACTTAAATCGGAAGAAATTGCGGAAAATCAGTGTGCAAGTCCTGAAGACTACGAAACCTCAACTTTAAACAGTAATAAGGTTCATATACTGCAATTCCACATGGGTCAAGTTGTCTTAGAGAAAAAATGTAATTGCGGAAAAGCGATGATTTTGCAGTCCCAAAAGCGTCTTGATGGCAGTCTTTACCAACTTAGTGACTTTTTCTGGGCTTGTACTGGCTTCTACAATAACCTGCCTCTACAATGCAGAAGAACAAAGAGTTTTACAGCTATGGATGTAGGTTTTCTTCACAAGTCTGATATTTTTGAATTTCAAGTTTCAAACCAACAACTTTCTACAATATTTGATGATACCTCTGTAAAAAAAGCAACAATCTCTCGAATCAAGTCACATCTGAAAGAAAAAGATGATGAAATACTTTGTCCGGTGCATCATTTGCCCATGATATTACGCGAAAAAAATCATCATTCAGGTGTTGCTCTGGATATGTTTTTTCTCGCATGTCCTCACACTGGATGCCAGCAAATTGTTAAGTTAAAATCACCTGCTCAATTGGCCGCCTACTTGAAACGGAGAGAGGGGCGTGGAATTCTTTAGAATGTAATTCAAATAATTAATCAATTAAGCTAAATATTGGGTTTATAAAATTATGTGATTTTCAAACGCAGAGGGACGCTGAGGGAAGCGCAGAGGTACGCGGAGGTTTTTAGAGGTTTCCGTTAATTTTGGTGTTGAAGCCGTAGACTTGGCGAGTACCAACGAGGGGAACTAGAGTTATTTTTTTTTCGTCGCCGGGTTCAAAACGAACTGCGGTTCCAGCAGGGATATCCAGCCGCATTCCTCGCGCTTGTTCTCTATCAAAGTTTAAGGCAGTGTTAACTTCATAAAAGTGATAGTGGGAACCGACTTGTATGGGGCGATCGCCTGTATTTGACACTTGCAATTTTATAGTTGGACGACCAATATTTAATTCAATTTCACCTACTGGTGTAATGATTTCTCCTGGTATCATGTTCAATCAATCCAATATTTAATTTAAATAGGACTTACGCACACTCTACAAATTCTTCTCTACGAGACGCTGCGCGTTAGCGGAGCCTCTCGCACAGAAGGCGTTCTTGGCGTCTTCTCTGGGAGACGGCGGTTTGAGAAATTAAGCTTTTTGGCGATTTTTGCGTAAGTCCTGTTAAGTTGTAAAAAGTTTGCTTGTTGACCCTTAAGGTATGTAAAAGTTTCAAGAATGTCATTTTCAAATTGGAATGGAAAGCTAAATTTTGATTTCCACGAATATTCAATTTGCTGTTCTTGCCACCGCAGATGTTCCATTTTCCAGGAATTATGGTAATCCAAAAAATCTAGATAACTGTCTGGCATTATTTCACCTTTAATTAAGTGTGTATTTGTCATCAAAAGCTTTTTAATTTCTTCATGGCGAGGAAAAGCATCTTTTTCTATCCAAAAAATCCAGAGTTTAATTTCTTCTTCGTCTCGCAATGGGAAAATTATATGGTCATTTTTTTCTCCTACTTTCAGAGATCCTAAAATATGTTTTCTACCGCGCATTTCTATTAACTTTTCTGCTAAATCTGTATAAGTACGTCTACCTTCCCAAATCAGAAAAGCAAGTGGTCCATATAGTTCTTCAAGCTGCTGTTCAGTATATTTTAACGATGCAGTTGTCTGCTGATTTCCTCTGTCTCTGTTGCCAGACATAATGTGATTAACTATTCCGGCTACAACTGCAAAGGCAGTAGTTATGGCAGTGGTTATAATGGTTGCTGTAAAGCCAGTGTTTCCTGTATTCATTGCCTTTATGCTTGACGATAGTCAAATAGTGCATTTTTGATTATGTCCTAAATTTTATACTTCTTATTAACCAGTGTCTAAAAAACAATTTTGTACTTAATAGAACTTAATATTCAGTAAATTAACGGATTGGATTATGTACTGTCACTAACTTTGTGCCATCAGGAAAAGTAGCTTCAACCTGTACTTCATGCACCATTTCTGGTATCCCTTCCATGACATCATCCCGCGTTAATAGAGTTGTACCATAACTCATCAATTCTGCTACAGTTTGCCCATCTCTCGCACCTTCTAAAATTGCAGCAGAAATATAAGCAACTGCTTCGGGATAATTCAGTTTTAAACCCCTTTGTTTTCGTCTTTCTGCTAATAAAGCAGCTGTAAAAATTAATAGCTTATCTTTTTCCTGTGGCGTAAGTTGCATTCCTATCTCCTCTATGTTCTCTGCACGACGCCAGTTGCTACAACACGGGGAACCCATGCAACGCGCTGGCTCCTCTGCGGTAGCCTGCGGCAAGCCGCTACACGTCTACGTTTAAACCTGCCAAACTCTTGGTATACAATTACCACGATTCAGAAAAGAAACTCGCAGCATGTGCCAAACATCAATAAACCAGTTTCTCACCTCAGATGTAGAAGAACCGCGATATCGACACAATAATCCATGTTGTAACTTGGTAACACCTACTTCTCCTTCACCATGCCATAAATTTCGCGTTTTTTCGACGATTTCTGCTGAAACTGCACCACCAACCCAAACTAGACTACCTACTATTGGTTTTCCAGCCAAGCCGTGGGGACTGTGGAAAATGTCTTCGCTACCCGGTAAACATTGTCGATCAATCCATAAGGGAACGCCTTGTTGCCAAATTTCGGTGTGCGATCGCCATTCCCCTCGCAAGAATTTTTCACCTCTAGCACTGCGACCAAATCGGGTAATTTCCCAGCCTAACCAACTGGCCTCGGTTGCTAATTCTACCCGTAAATCTTGCCGATAAATCGCACCGTCAAATAAAATTGTCTCTTGCGGCAACCATTCTAAACAAGCACCAGCATCAACTTGCATTTGGATGGTTTGTCTAGCTTGTAAGCCATTGCTGCGATATATCTTGCTTGCAGCAGCTGTAGTGATTAAGGCTTGGGCTTGGGGTTGGAGGTGGATGTTAGAGGATAAGCGATCGCCTCCCACCATTCCCCCAGCTGTATGTAAAATTACGCTATGACAAACTTTTTCACCTTCTGGATAAAATGGGCGTTGTACCTTCAGAGGCGCTTGTTGGTAATTGTAAATTAACTGGGTTGCACCTTGGCGATCGGCATAGACTAAATTAAGTTTGCCATGCCAACCTTCTGCTATTTGTGAGTTGCAGGTCATTTATAAATTCAAGATTAAAGTTCAGATACCTTATATTTCAATAAGCTTGGGTTAAGGCTTGATCCTCCCTAACCCTCCTTAAAAAGGAGGGAATTAGAGCAAGCCTTTTTAAGGGGGCTTGGGGGATCTTCCAGGGACAAATATCACTAATCCAAGCATCTTGCTTTATATTTATTTAATACATTCTTTGCGGCTTCACCTGCAATTTTTCATGATTTTTTCGCCAAGATTACATAATCATCTAATATATAGTGGGATTGATACTTCTGACCAAAATACTGTTGTAGTATTGGACTCATATAGAGTTTTTTTGGTAATTTTTCTTGAGCAAACTTAGCAAATTCAGTAACGGACAAAGATGTTCTTGAACCTGTTGAAGTTAGATATTTATACCAAACTAATTCTAATCCAAGTTCTGCCAGAAATTTATGCACTACATTTTCTTCCTGCTCTTGGTTTTCAACTTGGTGAACATCGTAAACTTTGAATAACTTTTTATCTTGTACAATTAGCAGAATATAACCTGAATTTTTTAAGCTACTGACAAATATTTGCTTGTAAGTATTATTAGCTTCAACCCTCTTGACTGGATCTGCAAATAAGCAGTGAGAAATTACGATAAAGTCGAAAAAGTCTTTGGGTAGATTATTCGATTGAGTTTCCCAAGTAAAAATATCAGTAGTAACAAAGCGGAAGTAAGCATTCACTGTGGTTAGACGCAACTCTATATATCGTCGCCAAAACTGAAGTCCACGAAACTGAAAGGCATCTTGTTTTTCTAAAGAATAGTAAGATATGTGCATTTGCGGAATATGAAAAAAACCGCTACTACTTTGGAGAAATAAAGCTAAACCATAAGCAACTGTTCCTGGGCCTGCTGCAATATCAAGGATATTAACCTTACTCGGTAGTAAACCATCCTGGTAAATGAGAAACCAAGCTAAATATATGCAATATACATTTTCTAAAAAATACTTCATAAAGTAGACATGAGGAGTTAGACTAAAACGGTAGTCTGGGTCTTGTCCAATTTTTAAGTTATTAATATCCTCAAGAGCGTCTTCTAGCTTAATAAATAACTGTTTATCAGGAATTTTACTAAATTCTTCTTTGAGATATTCAACTAGCCTTGATTCAAAATCATCAAATATCCGTTCATCAATACTAGTAGATTGCAGTTTATATTCATCGTGTTGTATTAAATTAAAAACTTTATAGATATATTTAACAAATTCTTCATTTGGCAGTAATATGAGATTAGCTTTTTGCTGGGATGCTTCTGTTAGTTGTTCACTTAAAGTTTCTGTTTGTCGTTTGTATTCTTGGGAATAACGTTCAAGTTTAAGTTTATCCCTAAATAGTTTTTCTAACCATGAAAATGTTGCACCTGATTTTTGAATCTCTTGCAATAGTTGGACTGCACGTCGGATATACCCGCGTTTTAAAGATAATTTTAACTGCTGACTTTGCCACCAATTTACGATAGAGTTATTCATAACCAAATCCCTCTTTACCTTCCATAATTTCTACACCTGGAAGCCGAGAAACTAATTTTTCCTTAAATTTCATATAGCTTAATTTCTCATCCTCATACCACCAAGCGTATTTTTGCTTAATTTCTTCAGCTTCTTGGCGAGTTGATGCCATAAGAGAACGACTCTGGCTAGGATGAAAAGCTTGAATTACAACTCTATCGGCGATGGCTAGTTTGTCAATAAAAGCAGCTTCATCAGTTGGTAAAGTAGGAAGTAGAGGGGTAATAGTGATAGAAATTTTGGGAGGAAAACCTTTGAAATAATCAATACTTTGTTTAATTTTAGTGATAGCATTTAATCTAGCTTTAATACTGGGCGATCGCGGTTCAAAATCTTTTCTCACTAATTCACTCCCAGTGGGAATACTCATATTAATTCGCAATCGCTTAAATCGTTGTAAATAATCAATGTCTCTAGTAATAATTGGGCTACGAGTTTGAATCACCAAAGTTGGAGTTGGATAACCGTCAATCCCCACATCTAGCATTACCTCCAACAACCGACGAGTCAGTTGATGTTTAGACTCAAGTGGTTGATAAGGATCGGTAACGCTACTCATATATATACTAGGAGGAATCTGTGGATTTTTTTCATACCATTTTTTTAATTCTTTCGCTAAAATCTCAGCAGAATTTTCCTTAAAAATTACCCATTTGCCCCAGTCTTGGCGCATTTGAGCATTAGGAGTAAATGCAGCAGCATAGCAATAACTACAACCGTATTGACATCCCCTGTAAGGATTTAGAGTAAAATCATAATTACCAATAAAACCAGTAGCTTTTGTTAAGAGTGATTTAGCATTTTGGGCATAAACATTGACATCTCCAAATTTTTCTCTAACTAATTTGGTAGGAATGCATTCGCAATAACCTTCATATTTTGGTTGTGCCATGTGAATCCTGATATTTCTTGAGAGTGAAATAACGCACCCTACTTCTTATGATTCCCATTTTTATTTTTAAATTACTTCACCAAGGTGTACGCTAGTGCGATAGACCATATAGACAAAACCACTCTCATCACGAAAGCGCTGATATAATTCTTGAAACCTATCAATAAGCTGTTCATATCCCAAACCTTTACGCGGAAGGTAAGAAACACTCATTGCTCGTCCAATAAGTCCTGTGAAATCTAACTGTTGTCTATAAGTAAAAGTATATTCGTGGATGTTAATAAAATGGGGAGTTACTAACAATGGCTCTACCGACTGCATTCGAGATTCTGCTGGATGATTATTAGATGCTTCGCGGATTATTTGGCTATATTCTGTAGTTAAGACATCTTCTTTATCGCGGTTATTCCACACTACAGCCAAGCGTGCTGATGGTTTTAAAATGCGGTGAAATTCCAATAAAGTTGGTTCGGGATTGAACCAGTGGAAAGCTTGAAAACAAGTAACTAAATCAACTGAATTATCAGGTAGTTGGGTAAATTCTGCTGTTCCATCACGAAACTCTATCAAAGGATGAAATTGAGCCGCTTCTCGCATCGCCACATTTGGTTCTATGGCTATGACATTAACCCCTCGTTCAGCTAACAGTCTGGAAGCAATTCCTGTACCTGCACCAATATCTGCTACTACAAGTTGTGAATTTTCACCTAATCCTTCCAAGATAATATCAATTGCATCTGTGGGGTAACTTGGTCGATATTTTACATAATCCTCTGCTCTGTCAGAAAATCGGTTGAGTGGGTTTAAGGTATGTAAGGGGGCTGTTTCAGGATTAATTTCGCTCATGGGTTTTTATGTAAAAGTAGAAATGAACCTGTTAGTTGGGCATCTTTACAGGGAAAGATAGAACTGTAGCCCATAAAATGCCTCAATTTACCAGAAATTATGACAGCTAAAGTGATAAGTATTTGCAATCTCAAGGGTGGAGTTGGTAAAACTACCATAGTCATGGCATTAGCGGAATATTTAGCAGGCGATACAATGTACAAAAAGCGTGTACTTGCTATTGACCTCGATCCTCAAAGTAATTTGACTAGTGCTTTAATGTCAGAAGAGGTTTGGGAAAAAGAATTTGAAAGTAAAAAATTGACATTGCCTTATTTATTTAAAAATCCTGAATATTTTTTAGAAAATATTAAAAGCGAAAATTTTATAGTTAAACACAATGTTTCAAATGTCAGAAACAGAAATTCTTTTGCTCACTTACATCTGATACCTAGCAGCCCAAGGCTATTTGAAATCCAGGAAGAATTACCATCAGGTTATTATTCTTTTAATTTTAAACCTGTCGATCTTCTTCGTACAATACTTAAACCTTTATTAAATAATTATGATTATATTTTAATAGACTGTGCCCCCAATATTAACACAGTAGTTAAAAGTGCATTTCTAGCTAGCAATGCTTGTATAATCCCTTGTGTACCAAATCGAATGTCAATTCATGGATTAGATTTATTACTTGAACATATTGAAAAGTTTAATAGAGATTATGTACATAACTTAAAAACAGTTGGAACATTAATTTCTCGTTATAACCGAACTATAGCCCAAAGTGAAAATCTAAACTCTATTATTGTTAACCCTTTCTATCCACCAGTTTTTGAAACCAAAATTTTAGAAAGAGCAAAAATTGCCGAAGGGTTAGAACTGAGTAATTATTTGACATATAAACAAAAATATGATGATTCTCATGAATCTATGGTGAAATTAACTAAAGAATTTATACAGAGAGTAAGTAGATAATGGAAGCATCACAAATTGCAGATTTATTAAGAGCGATCGCAGAAGTTGTAGAATCCGATCCAAAACTTGCCAAGGCTGTAGAAAAATGTCTAATTAACAGTTCAAATGCTCAAAAAAGTAAAGATTCATCCGACGCAACACCAAAGCAGTCAGACGCTAGTAAAACTCTCGAAAATGGCGATATTATCCTAACTGAATGTCGGCAAATTTTACGCGAACAGAATGAAGAACAGCTGAGGTTTTACTTAACTGAGTTAGGAGAACAGGTTAGAGAATTATTGAAACATAGTCAACTTGACCCGAAACGCTCTATGCGCCGCCGCAAGGATTTGAATAGTATAATTGAGCATATTATTCAAAAATTGCAAGCTCAAGATAAAAGCGGAAAACTACTTGCAGCCTCGATCTCTAAAATATAATGCAGTTTTAAAAGTAAATCATTTTTATTAATTCCTCTACTGCTCTACCCCAAGCAACCAACGCACAAACTCAGTCGGGTACTGTTCAGCTAAATATTTACAAGCGTTGTCGTAACTCACCTTCTTCCTCTTCTCCTCACACAAAAAAACAGCCACCTCCACAAGGGAAGCAGCTGTTTTACAAATTATGTAACTACAAAGTATTAGTAATCGAAGTCGCCGCCACCAGCGCCAGCGCCAGCAGGAGCGCTATCTTTTGGTTCAGGCTTGTCAACTATAATACATTCGGTTGTCAACACCATACCAGCGATAGAAGCAGCGTTTTGCAAAGCAGAACGAGTCACTTTCGCAGGGTCAACAATACCAGCAGCTAACAAATCGACAAATTCGTTTGTTGCAGCGTTGTAGCCAACACTAAATTCTTTCTCTTTGACGCGTTCAGCGATTACAGCACCATTCTGACCGGCGTTTTCAGCAATCCGCTTCAGAGGTGCAGGTAAGGCACGAACCACAATCAAAGCACCAATCAACTCTTCATCTTTAAGATTGCTCTTTGCCCAAACTTCCAAGTCGGGAGCAAGGTGAGCCAGAGTTGTACCACCGCCAGGAACGATACCTTCTTCCACAGCAGCTTTAGTGGCGTTGATAGCGTCCTCTAGGCGCAACTTCTTGTCTTTCATTTCGGTTTCGGTGGCTGCACCCACTTTCACTACAGCAACACCACCGGAGAGTTTAGCAAGACGCTCTTGCAGTTTCTCTTTATCGTAAGAAGATTCGGTTTCGTCAATTTGACGACGAATCTGTTCGACACGAGCCTTAACAGCAGCTTCGTTACCTTCGGCAACAATTGTCGTGCTGTCCTTGGTAATGGTGATCCGGCGAGCTTTACCCAGGCTATCCAGCTTGGTGTTATCTAGCTTTAGACCAGCATCTTCGGTAACTAGTTGACCACCAGTCAAAACGGCGATATCTTCTAGTAGTGCTTTGCGGCGATCGCCAAAGCCAGGAGCCTTAACAGCAGCTACGTTGAGTACACCGCGCAAACGGTTTACTACCAAGGTTGCTAAAGCTTCTTTTTCAATATCTTCGGCGATAATCACCAAAGGACGACCAGCACGAGCTACTTGCTCTAACACTGGTACGAGGTCTTGTACTAGGGCAATTTTCTTATCAGTCAGCAGTAGGAAAGGCTCATCAAAAACCGCTTCCATCCGTTCAGCGTCGGTGGCGAAATAGGGAGAGATGTAGCCTTTATCAAAGCGCATCCCTTCAGTGATTTCCAACTCGGTGACCATAGATTTCCCTTCTTCTAGAGAAATTACGCCTTCTTTGCCCACCTTGTCCATTGCTTGGGCAATCATCTGACCGACTTCTTCATCATTACCAGCCGAGATCGCACCAACTTGGGCAATGGCTTTTGAATCTTCCACTGGACGGGCGTGTTCAGCAATTTTTTCTACCAGGAAGCTGGCAGCTTTGTCAATACCGCGCTTGAGGGAAATCGCATTAGCACCAGCAGCAACGTTCCGCAAGCCTTCTTTGACGATCGCATGAGCTAAAACGGTAGCAGTGGTGGTGCCATCGCCCGCAGCATCATTGGTCTTAGAAGCAGCTTGACGAATCAGAGCTACGCCAGTGTTTTCAATGTGGTCTTCTAATTCGATTTCTTTAGCGATTGTTACACCGTCATTGACGATTTGCGGTGCGCCAAATTTCTTTTCTAGAACTACGTTACGACCTTTGGGGCCAAGGGTAACAGCTACAGCCTCAGCCAGGATGTCAATGCCTCGTTCCAAGGCGCGACGGGCGTTTTCGTTGTAGATAATGCGCTTTGCCATAATTTATTGTTAGTTGTCCTTTGTCATTTGTCTTTTGTTCTTCGTCATTTGTCATTTGTCCTTTGTCATTGGCTAATGACTAATGACCAATGACTAATGACCACTAGATAACAACTGCTAAAATATCTTTTTCAGAAAGCAGTACATATTCTTCAGTACCGAGCTTGATGTCAGTGCCAGCGTACTTAGAGTACAGCACCTTATCGCCGACTTTAATTTCCAATTCCTGACGGTTTCCATCGTCATTACGCTTGCCAGGGCCAAGGGCGACTACTTCCCCTACCTGGGGCTTTTCCTTGGCAGTATCGGGCAAATACAGACCACCTGCGGTCTTTTCCTCAGAGGCGTTCACTTTTACGAAAACGCGATCGCCTAAAGGTTTAACTGTAGAAACGCTTAGAGATAAAGCTGCCATAATTATTTTCTCCAGAGTTTAGCACTCTCAACTCCTGAGTGCTAATTTACCGAAAAGTGGCGTCCAATGGCAAGAATCTCTTGAGTACGGGTTCCCGAACTAAAGGGTCATAGATGTACTTAAGTATAAATGCTTAATTATTTCTACCTTGCGGGTTTTGTTCTGTAAGTTACGAAGAGAGTAGAAAGTGGGGAGTTAAGAGTTATGAGAGTTCTTCCCCATTCCCGACTCCCCAGTCAACTTTATTTGCAAAGCTTGAAAATTGTTATAGAACTGTAATCAGGGAGCCGCTCGATGAGTAACAATACAGTGACAGCGATCCAGTCCAACCATCAAATTCCCAAAAACACTCAATCTTTGGAACATAAGACCTGAGTAATTGTGTAGAAAGTTTAGGACTTGCAAAAATTCAGCGACATATTTTTATTTGCGCTGACCAGGCAATTGCTACTCAAAACGAGCTAGTCTGGAATTCTGGGATTACTTAAAAAAGCGACTTAAAGATTTAAAACTCGATGAGCCGCACTAAAGTCATTCTATTTGCGTCTATTAAACTAAAGCCAACTGCTTGCGTGTTTCTTGTTCTAGACCCATAATGGTGATTTACCCTGATGGTGTCTGGTATCGCCAAGCAAACCCGGAAGTTACCCTGCGGATCGTCCAAGAATAGGCAATAAGGTGGTAGAAGAATATGCGTTTTCAATCCATCTTTTGCCAGAAACTTCCCTAGTTTCTTGTGAACACCTCATAGAGGTTTAACAATCAAAGGATATGGTATAGCAGTAAGCTTTAAGAAAGTGCGGGTTGGTTTTGAGGTAGGGTCATCTTTAAGCCAATACTTACTTGTAAGTCCGAAAGATTATTATTTAATCAGTGTTTTTTACCCCGCCCCTTTCAAAGCGATATATAATAGCGCATTATAGATACTACTGCTATACGTATCCTTGCTGGACTTTTGCTATCGAGCTACTAGTCTATTGAAAGTGCTCGGCATTTTTGAGACTTCGAGACAGCAAAGGCAAGTTAAGTAGGAAAAAGGACAACATCTCGAATAACCCACCATAGAGGATAAATATTCAAGACTTTGATGGACCGAAGCGCGACAAGTGCCACTGCTATGAAAGAGCCCAGCATGAAAGATCACAAACGACTTCTATTGATTGATGATGACCCTAACCTCATCTTGCTGGTGAAGGATTACTTAGAATTCCGGGGATACGAAGTCATCACCGCTGAAAATGGACGTGAAGCTCTGGAAATTTTAGAGCAAGATGTTCCAGACATGATTATCTGCGACGTGATGATGCCGGAAATGGACGGATATACATTTGTGGAACAAGTCCGGCAAAACGAACGCACCAGCTGGATTCCAGTTCTTTTCCTTTCAGCTAAGGGACAAAGTGCAGACCGAGTTAAAGGTCTGAACAAAGGTGCTGATGTTTATATGGTCAAGCCCTTTGAACCAGAAGAACTCGTAGCGCAAGTTGAATCCTCGCTGAAACAAACTATCCGTTGGAAAGAACACCAAGCAAAAGGAGGCGAAAACGGTTCCCGTATCCAGGTTCCCTTCGATGTGCAATTAACCCCAACCGAACTGAAAGTAGTCCAGTTTGTCGCTAGGGGTTTAGCTAACCGTGAAATTGCTGAAGAACTAAATGTTAGTCAGCGCACGGTTGAAAGCCATGTGTCCAATATGTTGGGTAAAACCAATCTCCACAACCGCACTGAACTAGCGCGGTGGGCAATTGAAAATCAAATGGCCTAAACTTAGTACCTAGTGCTGAGTGTTGAGTGCTGAGTGTTTTTGACTCAGCACTTATAACTCAGGACTCAGCACTCAATTTACCAACCATCTTCTTCAGGGCTGGATTGGTGCAAAACTTCTAAATCCAGTTCATCCAGGTAAGTTAGGGCGCTTTCAATCTGGGAAACAGTGCCCCGTAGTTCCAGATCGAAGCAGCTATATTGTGGCACGTTTGCGCTTACCTGAGCATCAGCAATAATGATTGTAATGCCATAGTGAGAAGCTAGTCGTGAAATAACTGGTTTCTCATCCAAGTCTTTAGGAATGCGAACCTGGATGCGAGTTTAGGTGCGTCTATTATCTAAAATATCAGTATTAGGTTTTACTTGTTTATTTGGAATTGCCATTCTAGCTTCCTAATCGACTTCTGGGATGAGGGTTTTACTTTGCACAATTCTTTTAACACTAGCGTCACTTATCCCACGCAGGCAAGCAAGCAAGAAAGTATTTGCCTTTGCAAACCATTAAACTAGATGTAGTAATTGTGAATAATTGCTCATAATTTGGCAGTTATGAGGTTAATTGTTATTATATGGCAGTTTTCGAGCAGATTGAGTATAGCCAATCTGTAGGGTTACAACAATTGTTGTAACCCTAATTTATTGTGTATGAAATTTAAACCTCACCCCTAACCCTCTCCTTGCTAAAGAGAAAGGAGTGTTTGGGTCAGCAAATACGGGGTGAGGTTCAGACTGCATTGCACTGAAGTGATAACCGCTATATATGTTACAAAGAAATATAGCTGCTGCTAGTGGAATTTTAGCAGGTCTGGTGTTAGATAAGAATGTAATTACCAAGATTTTAAGGAGTGAGATTATGCGCGAATCAGTCATTTATCAACAAATCCTAGAAGAAGGCGAAGCCAAAGGCGAAGCTAAAGGCGAAGCCAAAGGTAAAGCAGAAACAACAAGAAAGTTGGCTTTAAATTTGTTGGGAATTGGAATGAGTTTAGAGCAAATTGCTCAAGTTACTGAATTACCTATTGAGCAAATTCAAGTTTTACAAGAGGAGATTCAAAAATCTTAATTTTAACTAATCGCTTTATAAAATACGCGGCTACGCTAGCAAAACCAGCATTCGCGGGTTTCAAAGTTTTTATTAGTCCGTGCAGACGAACTTGGTTTGTGTAGACACGATTTATAATCACCTGGGTTCCAAATTCTCAAACTAAAACTCAGCACTTTGCGGTGTACGCGGAAATGGAATCACATCACGAATATTTCCCATACCCGTCATGAATTGCACGAGTCGTTCAAAACCCAGTCCAAAACCAGCGTGGGGGACAGTACCATAACGACGCAAATCAAGATACCACCACAAATCTTCTGGGTTTAATCCTTGCGCTAACACGCGGCGTTCTAAGACTTCCAGACGTTCTTCTCTCTGAGAACCGCCGACAATTTCGCCAATTTTGGGTGCGAGAATATCCATTGCGCGGACGGTTTTTTCATCGTCGTTTAAACGCATATAAAAGGCTTTGATTTGCGCTGGGTAATCTGTAACGATCGCAGGCTTCTTGAAAAGCTGTTCAGCCAAGTAGCGTTCGTGTTCTGATTGTAAATCTAAGCCCCAACTCACAGGATATTCAAATTTGACATCAGCTTTTTCTAAAAGTTTGATCGCTTCTGTATAAGTTAAGCGTTCAAACTGATTATTAATAATATTTTCGGCTGTTGCCAACACAGATTTATCAATACGTTCATTGAAAAATTCCATATCTTCTCGGCAAGTTTCCAATACATATTTAAAAATGTGTTTGAGAAACGCCTCAGCTAAATCCATATCACCTTCTAGATCGCAAAAAGCCATTTCTGGCTCAACCATCCAAAATTCCGCTAAGTGGCGCGAGGTGTTGGAATTTTCTGCACGGAAGGTAGGGCCAAAAGTGTAGACGTTACTAAACGCCATTGCCATAACTTCTGCTTCCAACTGGCCGCTAACTGTTAAATATGTAGGTTTAGCAAAAAAGTCTTGACTGTAATCTACTGCTTGGTTTTCTGTCCGAGGAATATTCTTTAAATCTAAACTGGTAACGCTAAAGAGTTCACCCGCACCTTCGCAGTCACTAGCAGTGATGATGGGTGTGTGTACCCACAAAAAGCCTCTTTCTTGGAAGAATTGGTGAATTGCTGTCGAACAAGCATTTCTGACGCGGAAAACTGCGCCAAAGGAATTAGTACGCGATCGCAAATGTCCAATGGTTCGCAGAAACTCAAAGGAATGGCGTTTCTTTTGCAGGGGATATGTATCGGGATCGGCTTCTCCGTAAACTTTCACTGTCTCAGCTTTCAATTCAATCCGTTGTCCTTTACCAAGAGAAGCTACTAATACCCCTGTCACCTCGACAGCAGCACCTGTATTCAATTTTTTCAAGATAGCTTCATAGTCTGGCAAATCCTGATTGATGACGACTTGCAAATTAGCTAGTGATGAGCCGTCATTGACTTCAATAAAAGCAAACCCTTTGGACTCGCGTTTCGTCCGCACCCAGCCTTGAATTTGCAGGGACTCATCAGGTTGACCACTTCGCAATATTTCTGCAATCCGTCGATTTACCATATTTATCCAGCATAAGACTTTAATATCCAGCCTATGATAACGCCCATTCCACCAAAGCGGACGACTTGCCAGAAAGGTTTTTTGAGGCTACGCCAAGAAAATAACTGACTTTCTAAGTTTAGTTCTAGCATTTCCAACTGCCGTTGAATTTGCCGTAACTCTGCTTTGATTTCTGGTGTCTGAGATTTATTGTGCTTTAGTCGATCGCAGCGCTGTTGCCATTGTGCCTGTTGTTGGCGATCGCGTTGCACTTGATCGTAACGTTCTCTCAAGGATAGGAGCGATCGTTCTACTTCCTCTAGTTCTTGTTCAAAATCTGGTTCGGGATTTTCTGCTGACGGCTGTGATTGTTTAGACGGCTTCATGTACAAGTAGTAAACTAAGATTAAATGCAACCTGCCAATAGTCAAAATTAAAACTATGAGTTTTTGACTCAGCACTCAGCACTCATCACAGGCTAAACGCCCCGCTATCGCTAACAGCACTCATAATTATGTCTCAATCTACTCAGCTGCCTAAAACCAGTCAACTGAATGAACTTACTACTCTGGAACTAGCTCAAGCCCTCATGGAAAGGCTGACTATTTCCCCTAACGATTGGCATCGCCTCAAGTCTAACCGTAATTCCCGCGCTAATGAACAAGTAGCAGCAGCGATTGTGTATCTTTTAAAGAATCAGCCAGAAGAAGCTCAAGCTAGATTACAACAAGCAGTTGGTTGGTTAGATCGCTCCATTTCTGCCCCTCCCTGTCCGACTCACGGAAAATAGAGAGTAGGCAATAAAAAATCAATCAACCAATAACTTTCTTTCCTACCCAGACGCGATTAATCGCGTCTCTACTAGCCCTGTTATCGCCGCAGAGATAATCCTCGGCGATTTTCCATTTGTTTACAAAGCCTCAATTCTGTGCCTTTGCGGTTCCATTCTACCCGATCAAAAATTTGATGCAGAAGACATAAACCACGACCATTTTCTGACTCATCTGGTGGAAGATAGTCTGTTGGTTCTTCATTACTAGTAGATGAAGGAATAAAGCCACTACCCTGGTCTGATATTATCCACCAATATTGATTATCTATTACGGAAAAACGAACTACAACTGTTTTACTCGGATCGAGATTGTTACCATGTTTAGCTGCGTTGACTAGGGCTTCTTGAAGTCCTAGCCGCAGTTCTGCTTGTAATCTTGCTGGAATTTCTGCCAACAATAAGTCTAATATGGGACAAAGGTAGAGGGTTGAGGCAAAACTAATAGTGCCCCAATAACGTCCAACTGGACGGAGTGAAATAGTAATCACAAGAGAAACCCCATAGCTTTCACTTAGCTAGACATCAGTTTGCTATTACAGTCACCCTGATAAAACTTGAGGTGGTCATGCTGCCTTCAAACTTGCGTCTTTAAAACTAAATTTTGAAAATGCTAGGGAGCATTGGCTCTATTCTATGAATTGGAATTGTTTAGGTATATATCGGCTGAAATAAGTTTGATAATGAATTCAGCAAATTAAGAATATGCTGTTAATTTTAGAGAGTATTGGCATACTCTAGTTAGTTGCCGATTTATAATTTACACAATCTTCTTCATGTTTTTAAGAACCCATGCAACTTGAATTTATTTAAATAAAATGAATTTTTATCTTTGGCTTAATTCAATTTTAGCATCTTTAGTATGCACTAGACTAAAAATTTCAAATTTCAGTTTTTTTGAAGGAATTACTACCCTTGTCAAAATGTGATAGCACAAGAAAGGCGGCAGCTTCAACATGAGCAGTTTGAGGAAAAAAATCAGCAGGTTGTACCCGTGTGATGGTATATTGCCCATCTTGACAAAGCAATTTCAGGTCGCGGGCGAGGGTAGCTACTTTACAGCTGACGTAAACGATCCGAGATGGTTTCAATTGCCGTAAAGTCTCTATGACTGCGCGATCGCACCCCTTACGTGGCGGATCGAGTATTACTACTTCTGGTATTGTGCCCATTTGGGGAAGCAATTTCTCTACTGCCCCGACTTGGAATGTCACATTATCAATTCCGTTGCGGTGGGCATTCAAAATAGCTTGTTCTACTGCTGCTGGTTGCACTTCTAATCCTGTAGCTTGACGCACTTTTTGGGCGAGGGGTAAAGTTAAAGTTCCAATACCACAATAGGCATCAACTAGCAACTCATGCCCTTGAAGATTGAGTTCTGATTGAATTACCTGCAATAGCGCCTCTGCTGTTTCTGTATACACTTGGAAAAATGTATCTGGGCGTACTTGAAATTCCAGTCCAGCAAAATATTCACGCAGGTGGGGTACTCCAGCGATGCAACGGGTTTCCGATCCAAAGATAGCATTTGTGCGATCGCTATTGCGGTTGAGCGACACTCCTACTAACTGCGGATAACGCTTTAACCATTCCTGGGCTTGGGTTTCAATTCCTAATAAATTCCAGTCCTTCACCACCAAAGTCAGCAACATTTCCCCTGTGTGTCGGCCAATGCGTAAACCGAGATGGCGAATTTTTCCTTGGTGGCGCTGTTCATCGTAAATTTGCCAACCTTGCTGTTGGATATCCTGCTTAACTTCGGCAAGTAAGGGATTTAATCGCGCATCTTGGACTGGACATTGATTTAAATTAATTAATTGGTGACTACCTTTTTGATAGTAACCAGCCTGTACCTGTCCTGTTGCCGATAGCGAGAGAGGATATGTAGATTTGTTACGGTAGCCGAAAGCAGAAGAGGCGGCGAGTACCGGATCTACTGGTGGTTGGATAAAACCGCCAATGCGTTCCAAAGCTTGAATAACTTGATTTTGCTTGGCTACTAGCTGGTAATCATAATTAATATGCTGCCACTGGCAACCACCGCACTTATCCGCCACAATACAACTAGGTCGGATCCGGTGGGGGGATGGTGACAATAGCTGTTGGAGCTTCCCGTGGGCGTATTTAGGTTTAACATGAACTAAGCGGACAATGGCGCGATCGCCTGGGACAGTATCTGGGACAAACACTACACGCTCATCAGCACGTCCTACACCATCGCCTGTATCATTCAGATTAGCGATCGTCACTTCAATTAATTCACCCTGTTGCCAAATTATTTTAGTCATTTGTCATTGGTCATTAGTCATTAGTCATTAGTCATTGGGCATCGGGCAATAATTCAATAGTTCTTTTCCCGCTGCTCCCCCTGCCTCCCCTACCTCCCCTGCTCCCCCTGCCTCCCCTGCTCCCCCTGCTCCCCCTGCCTCCCCTGCTCCCCCTGCCTCCCCTGCTCCCCCTGCCTCCCCTGCTCCCCCTGCCTCCCCTACCTCCCCTGCTCCCCCTGCCTCCCCTGCCTCCCCTGCTTCCCCTGCTCCCTACCTCCTGCCCCCTCATCTCCCCAAACAGATAAATTCAATACATAAGTAGCTCCGATCCCTTCACTTGTGTACCTCCGACTCGCTAAACTAACAGATAATATTTCAGGTGATTTCAATAATCATGACTGTAATTAGCCAAGTTATTCTCAAAGCCGACGACGAACTGCGTTATCCCAGCAGTGGCGAACTTAAAAATATCAAAGACTTTTTGGAAACCGGCGTACAACGGACGCGGATTGCCGCTACCTTAGCCGAAAACGAAAAAAAGATAGTTCAAGAAGCAACCAAACAACTTTGGCAGAAGCGTCCTGACTTTATCTCCCCCGGAGGTAATGCTTACGGTGAACGCCAACGCTCTCTATGTATCCGTGATTTTGGCTGGTACTTACGCCTAATTACCTATGGTGTACTTGCCGGTGACAAAGAGCCAATTGAAAAAATCGGTTTGATTGGTGTGCGCGAAATGTACAATTCATTGGGCGTTCCCGTGCCTGGAATGGTAGAAGCGATCAATTCTCTCAAAACAGCCTCCCTTAGCTTACTGAGTGCAGAAGACGCTGCCGAAGCAGCACCTTACTTTGATTACATCATTCAAGCGATGTCTTAATACAAAGTATGTGCTACTTCTAGGAATATACTTTCGGTCTACTAGAGTAAGTGCGAGGTATTAGCACTCGATAGGCATAAAATCCCCAATTTGATCGTAACCTTCCCCACATTTGGTAGTGGCTGTGGCAAAATCTCTGTCAAGTTACCAACCAGTTGTGGGGAAATTTTATGGATATGGGTATGGGGCACTGAGTGCCTAGCGTCCGTCTCGTAGAGAAGTATTGGGCATACCTTCGGCTTCTCTACGAGACGCTACACGGACGCTCGGCACAAGTCGCTCAGGGCAAGTAGGCATCTAACTAATGACTAATGACTAATGACTAATGACTAATGACTAATGACTAATGACTAATGACTAATGACTAATGACTAATGACTAATGACTAATGACTAATGACAAATACAAAAAACCGACAGTCTTTGATTAAAGCTGTCGGCTATTTAAGTGTGTTCCCTATTAATGACTCGGCTAGAGTTCAGTTGTCATTAATTATGCCTAGCTATTGATCGCCAGGAGACGATCCTAATCATCAAGTATGTGTGATTCTCGTCACTTAATTGTTACATCTAAACTGCATATACCCGAATAATCTCTGAGTGACACTAGATTCACGTAAGTAAAGGAGCTAGAAATTTCACCAAGATTAAAAAATCAAGTTATCTTTAAAGACTAAAGCATTTGGTGTGGTATCGATTTTCATCTTGTCTACCTCACGATCGGAATAATCCTGTTGAGCAGATTCTGGGGTTGTACTACCCCTCCATCCAAGAAACAAGTTTGCTTGTAAGAAAGGTTGCACAAGCATCTTCTGCCAATACTTACCAAGATGGAGATACAGGTATTAAGTTAAAGTTTAATTGAAGAGCGATCGCGCTTCAATCTACAGGAAAGTAAAAGTGCATAGCTTGCCACCGTAGGCATCGTGTTTTACAACATAAATTAATTAGCATCCTAAAATACTTTTAACGCCATTCACCAACATAGCTACTAATTCAAATGATGCGGTGGTTGCAAGCGCGATAAGCTAGAGTTAGCAGCAAAAGTGATTCACAACTGGCAAAAAACCTAGCTTGAGGTAACGATGGCAACAGAACAAAAGCACAGCAATTATTTATCAGAAGCCGAAAGCCGTTTGCGTCAACTTTCTCTTGAAAAGTTGCGATTAGCAGTTGCGTTTCTGGCTTATTTGCAAGAAACAGAAGAAAACGAAGTTACTGAAAAAGTATTATTAAATATTCCTGATTTTGCCCAATCTTTCCGCGAGATTGAACAAAATGAAGACAAGTTAGAAAATACTGCCTCAAATCAGATTGCCTCAGATGAAGAGGTATGGCAGGCTTATTTAGCTTCTAAACAGAAATGGCAGGAGGTTTACCGTCGCCTTGCAGACTCCTAGATTTCTTTCTATTTCTCAAGTCCTAGACATTCACCAAAATGAGATAAACAGCTTTGGTGGAACATCTGGTGTCAGAGACGAAGGTTCGCTAGATTAAGCATTGGCACAACCTCAAGCTACTTTTGGCGGCGAACTTCTCCATCCTACAATTCACGAGCAAGCAGCAGCATACCTGTACCATTTAGCGATGAACCATCCGTTTATTGATGGCAACAAACGCACTGCATTTGCGGTTATGGATATTTTCATAACCTTAAACGGCTACAGTTTGAACTTATCCCAAGAGCAAGCTTACAACTTGGTGATTCAAGTAGTCCAAAAAGAAATATTCAAAGAAGAATTATCTGCATTCCTAAAACTGCATCTGCAAGGCAAGTAAATCGATAGAATAATGCTCTGTCCCCCAGAGTGCATTTTCATGACTGCAACCTCAAAACCAGCCTTTTCCGCCGAAGAAATCGCCGCAGAAGGTTTAAAGCCAGAAGAATACGCAGAAATTGTCCGTCGGCTAGGACGTCATCCCAACAAAGCTGAACTGGGAATGTTTGGCGTAATGTGGTCTGAGCATTGCTGTTATAAAAATTCTCGACCTCTACTCAAACAATTTCCCACCGATGGCCCCCGCATCCTCGTGGGGCCTGGTGAAAATGCTGGTGTTGTAGACTTGGGTGATGGACTCCAACTAGCTTTTAAGATTGAATCTCACAACCATCCCTCAGCGGTCGAACCCTTTCAGGGAGCTGCAACGGGAGTAGGCGGTATTCTCAGAGATATTTTTACAATGGGTGCGCGTCCCATTGCCCTATTAAACTCGTTACGCTTTGGTTCCCTAGAAGATGCCAAAACTCAAAGGCTGTTCCAAGGCGTAGTGGCAGGAATCTCTCATTATGGTAACTGTGTGGGAGTACCTACCGTTGGCGGCGAAGTTTACTTTGACTCTGCTTACTCTGGTAATCCTCTGGTGAACGTTATGGCACTAGGATTGATGGAAACACCAGAAATCGTCAAATCTGGAGCATCTGGCTTAGGCAACCCCGTGCTGTATGTTGGTTCCACCACTGGGCGCGATGGTATGGGAGGCGCGAGTTTTGCTAGTGCAGAATTGAGCGATAAATCCATAGACGATCGCCCTGCTGTGCAAGTGGGCGATCCCTTTTTGGAAAAGTCGTTAATTGAAGCTTGTCTGGAGGCGTTTAAGACGGGTGCAGTTGTCGCCGCCCAGGATATGGGAGCAGCGGGGATCACCTGTTCTACCTCAGAGATGGCAGCAAAAGGCGGTGTGGGAATTGAACTAGATTTAGATAAGATTCCCGTAAGAGAAATGGGGATGGTTCCTTATGAATATCTACTTTCGGAATCTCAAGAACGAATGCTGTTTGTTGCTCATAAAGGGCGTGAGCAAGAATTAATCGACATTTTTCATCGGTGGGGACTTCAAGCCGTTGTTGCTGGGGCAGTTATAGCTGAACCTATTGTGCGGATTCTCTTTCAGGGTGAAGTAGCAGCAGAAATTCCCGCTGAGGCTTTGGCGGAGAATACCCCACTGTATAACCGAGAGTTGTTGGCAGAAGCACCAGAATATGCGCGTCAAGCTTGGGAATGGACTGTTGATTCCCTACCTCCTTCTACAACTGCTGGAATAGAACTCCAAGAAGGACTACAAAGTTGGAATAATATTCTCTTAACTTTGCTCGATACACCCACGATCGCTTCTAAAAACTGGGTATATCGTCAGTACGACCATCAAGTACAAAATAATACGGTAATCCTGCCAGGTGGTGCAGATGCCGCTGTTATCCGCTTGCGCCCCCTTGAAGAGGATAGGGGGCAGAGGAGCGGGGGGGCAGAGGAGCAGAGAAGAATTCCCAATGTCCAACCCGGTATTGCTGCCACGGTGGATTGCAATCCTCGGTATGTTTATCTTGACCCCTACGAAGGAGCTAAGGCAGTGGTGGCAGAAGCTGCACGCAATCTTAGCTGTGTAGGTGCAGAACCTCTGGCGGTAACGGATAACTTGAATTTTGGCTCCCCAGAAAAACCGATTGGTTACTGGCAATTGGCAGAAGCTTGTCGCGGTTTGGCGGAAGGTTGCCGAGAATTGGCGACACCAGTCACAGGCGGAAATGTCTCTTTGTACAATGAAACTCTTGATTCTCAAAGCATCCCACAACCCATTTATCCCACTCCTGTTGTCGGTATGGTGGGTTTGATTCCTGATATAACCAAAATTTGTGGTCAAGGTTGGCAAGCATCCGGCGATGTGATTTATCTTCTCGGATTGCCTCTGGCATCCAAAATCAGTTTGGGAGCATCTGAATATTTAGCCACTATCCACGGGACTGTTGCCGGAAAACCACCACGGGTAGATTTTGACTTGGAACGCCGCGTCCAAAAAGTTTGTCGTGAAGGAATTCGTAATGGTTGGGTACGTTCAGCCCACGATTCTGCTGAGGGAGGAGTGGCGATCGCCATAGCCGAATGTTGTCTTGCTGGCAACCTTGGTGCCGAAATCAATTTAGAAATAGCACCAACACAGTTAAACCACGGCAGTTGCTCCACTTGGGGAGACCCCAAGACCGCACTGCCTCGCCTCGACGAGGTGTTGTTTGCCGAAGGTGGTGCCAGAATTTTAGTTTCTGTAGCATCAGCACAACAAGAAATTTGGGAATCATACTTACAGGAACATCTAGGTCAAGATTGGCAAAAACTGGGTGTAGTTGGTAATTTTGAGACGGGTTTGGGGGTTTTCACTACTGATAACCAAACCTTAATCAAAGTTAGGATCGAAGATATGAGCGATCGCTATTCCCATGCGATCGCCAGACGTATCGCCATCCACACTACTACCACCCAAGAAGCTAGAAGTTGAAAGTGAGGATTTAGGAATATAAAAGTATAACTCCTAACTCTTCCCTCTTTGACTAGCGTCTCTGAGCAAAATTACGGTACTGTTTTAATGGATGGTTAAAGATTTGTTAAGAACTCCGCAGCCATCTATATAATCCCAGTGACTGACTACCGATTTTAGATTTTGAATTTTAGATTTTGGATTGGGGGCGTTACTTCTAGTTCATGTCTTGCTCCTATTGGGCGAAACAAATCTAAAATAGCCATTCTCCAATCCCAAGCCGCATATCTACTACGGTGCAGATCGATCCAAAATCGTCAATCTCAAATCCAAAATTGATTGACCCCCCCACCAGGAGCAAAGCTAGCATGATTTCTATTCATTCTGTCACTTCGGATGAATACCCCGACCAGACCAACAACCCAATCAATAGTCATGAAAATCAACCTGACAAGCCAGAAGAAGCTTGTGGTGTTTTTGGCATCTATGCCCCAGGAGAAAACGTTGCTAAACTGACCTACTTTGGATTGTATGCCCTTCAACATCGGGGTCAAGAATCAGCTGGTATTGCCACCTTTGAGGGAACACAAGTACATCTCCACAAAGATATGGGCTTGGTGTCTCAAGTTTTTAATGAATCCATCTTGGATCAATTGCCCGGTAGCCTTGGTGTTGGTCACACTCGTTATTCCACCACAGGTTCTAGCCGCAAAGTTAATGCCCAACCCGCAGTGCTAGAAACCCGTTTAGGTTCATTAGCTTTAGCACATAATGGCAATTTAGTCAATACTGTGCAACTGCGTCAAGAGTTGCTTGAGAACAAATGTAACTTAGTGACGACAACAGACTCAGAAATGATCGCTTTTGCGATCGCAGAAGCCATCCATGCTGGTGCAGATTGGCTAGAAGGTGCAATTCAGGCATTTCACCGTTGCCAAGGAGCCTTTAGTTTAGTTATTGGCACTCCTATTGGCGTTATGGGTGTCCGCGATCCCAATGGCATTCGCCCCTTAGTAATTGGGACTTTGGCTGGTAATCCAGTTCGTTACGTTTTGGCTTCCGAGACTTGTGGTTTAGACATCATTGGAGCCGAATACCTGCGAGACGTAGAACCAGGTGAATTAGTTTGGATTACTGAAGAAGGTTTAGCTTCTTACCATTGGAGCCAAAAGCCCGAGCGGAAATTGTGCATCTTTGAAATGATTTACTTTGCCCGTCCTGATAGCGTCATGCACAACGAGAGTTTGTACAGCTACCGAATGCGGTTAGGACACCAATTAGCTAAAGAATCTGCTGTAGATGCCGATATTGTCTTTGGTGTGCCTGATTCTGGTATACCTGCTGCGATCGGATTTTCCCAAGCTTCTGGTGTATCTTACGCCGAAGGTTTGATTAAAAATCGCTATGTTGGGCGAACGTTTATTCAGCCAACACAAATGATGCGCGAGTCCGGTATCCGTATGAAACTCAACCCCCTCAGAGATGTGCTGGCAGGTAAACGAGTGATTATTGTAGACGACTCGATTGTTCGCGGTACTACCAGCCGTAAACTAGTCAAAACCTTACGTGAAGCAGGTGCAGTAGAGGTACACATGCGAATTTCTTCTCCGCCTGTAACTCATCCCTGCTTTTATGGCATCGATACCGATTCTCAGGATCAACTGATTGCTGCTACCAAGTCAGTAGCGGAAATTGCCAAGCAACTGGAAGTAGACAGCCTCGCTTATCTCAGTTGGGAGGGAATGTTAGAAGCGACACGAGAAGACACCAATAGTTTCTGTTCTGCCTGCTTCACTGGAGATTATCCCGTGGCAATTCCTGAGCAAGTGAAGCGTTCTAAGCTGATTTTAGAAAAAGTAGTGGTGTAGGGGTTGGGGGGATTAGGGAGATGAGGAGACAAGCCCGCACTCAGACTTTTCGCTCCTGCTCTTGAAAGGCTTTGAATTCTCCTCCTTCTCTAGTCTACGGTGTACACACAAGTCCTAAAATCCTTGCTTGGTAAGATACAAGCCTTTCCTCGTTCCTATGCTCCGCATGAGAATACATTCATGTGGCTGCTGACTCAATGTCTGATTGTAGGCAGAGCCTCTAATCAGCCATTCCCATGCAGAACATCGGAACGAGAGACACTCCAGGCGAAACTCTTACCAAATCCGAATCAAGTTGATAAATAGGGCAAGTCATCGCCCCATTTACCTTTACTAACTCAACTCAATTGTTCAAACTTAAATTTCCCTTTAATAAACTTGTTAAAGTATTGACCTTCAGACGGTGCATTTTCTAAGCCTTCCTTTACACTAAGGGGTACTTTGAAATACTCATAAACACTTCCATTGTCAAATTCAATAGTTAGTGTTTGAGTTGTTGGATCATAACGAAATTCTTTAATCAGGCTGCTGGGAGGCTTGAGTAAGGGGAAGGCGATCGCATCCCGAATACTGGCACAATCAGTTAATAACATCACCAATCGATCAATCCCAATCCCTAAACCACCTGTAGGCGGCATACCGTATTCCAAAGCTGTCAGAAAGTCTTCATCTACACCTTGGGCTTCTAAGTCGCCAGCAGCTTTTCTTTCAGCTTGGGCTTCTAAACGCTCTCTTTGATCGATGGGATCGGTAAGTTCTGAGAAGCTATTCCCAGTTTCTCGCCCGACTATAAATAACTCAAATCTTTCCACCAAACCAGGTTGAGAACGGTGGGGTTTTGCTAAGGGCGAAATTTCTACAGGGTAATCAATTACAAAGGTAGGTTGAATTAAATTGGCTTCTACCTTCTCTTCAAAAGCTAAATTTAGTAACTTACCAATTGATTGGGCTTCATCTATACCAGGAATAGCAGCATTTTTACTTGCTATTTTTGCTTCTTCCAAACTTTGGAACGAATTAAAATCCAAGCCCGTAAATTCTTTAACTAAATCGTGCATTGTCACTCGCCGCCAAGGTGGTGTCAAATCAATAGGTTCCTCTTGGTAGGTGATTTGCAGTGTGCCGAGTACCTCTTGGGCGACAGTAGTAATAATCCCTTCTGTCAGCGCCATCATATCGTTGTAATCGGCGTAGGCTTGGTAAACTTCAATCGTCGTAAATTCGGGATTGTGTCGAGTTGAAATTCCCTCATTACGGAAAACCCGCCCCAATTCAAACACCTTTTCAAAACCACCCACAATCAACCGCTTGAGATGGAGTTCTGTGGCAATTCGCAGATACAATTCCATTTCTAAAGTGTTGTGGTAAGTGATAAATGGACGTGCATCTGCACCCCCAGTTTCACTTTGCAAAACTGGCGTTTCAATTTCCAGAAAATCCCGTTCTTCTAAATAACGACGAATACCAGCAGTAATTTGGGCGCGACGGCGGAAAGTTTGCCGCACTTCCGGGTTTACAATCAAGTCAACGTAGCGCTGACGGTAACGCTTGGCAACATCCGTTAATCCATGCCACTTGTCGGGTAGCGGCAACAGGGATTTAGTAAGGATAGTATATTGTTTAACGTAGACAGATAACTCGCCCTTTTCAGTCCGTTTAATAGTACCTTTGGCTCCTAATATGTCGCCTGCATCTGTAAGTTGCTTCAGGTGATTGAAGGCATCGGCATCAATATCTGCCATACCTTCTTGGATGCGATTTTTATCCAGATAAAGCTGAATTGTACCGGTTTCATCTTGCAAGGTGAAAAAAGCCAATTTACCGAAAACGCGACGCGCCATAATGCGTCCGGCTATGGCAACTTCTAAATCAACTTCTTCACCACTGACTAAATCGGCAAACTTTTCTTGCAACTGCGCTGCATGATGGGTAGATTCCCAACGATAAGCGTAAGGGTTAGTCCCTAGCTGCTTGAGTTGTTCTACTTTCTCCAGCCTCGCGGCTCGGATATCTTCTTCCGACATGGTAACGAACTAAATAGGGCAAGATTAATTATAGATGCTGCCAAAGTTGAGAGTAAGGGATAATCGCCTAAAAGTGATGTCCGATGGCTAAAGGAAATACAATGACACAAACTAGAGTCCGCCTGTGGACTGTAAACGAATATCACCGGATGTTTGAAATCGGTATTATTACATAGGATGAAAGGGTAGAACTGATTGATGAGCAAGTTATCCCCAGGAGTGCCAAAAATCCTCCCTATGCAGCGACAACGCTTTGTGCATCTGACTATCTGAAGCGATTGTAATCATACCTCTTCTTCTCTTCGAGACGCTACGCGAACGCCCCCTTTTTTCCACCAGCACGAAGCTGGTGGGCGCGCACAACTGTGCCATCCACATAATGAACTTCCCAATCAAGTTTTCCTTGAGAATCTGCCATCGCTTGTAGGTGCTCTAAGATTTGATTCCAAATTCCGGCTTTTTCGCATCGATAAAATCTTGTTGCCACACTCTCCCACGGGCCATATTACTCCCATTTCCCGACATCCCACACATAACTGTAATTTTTTTTTGCTTAATACTTGACAGTTTTAAGTAATATATTTTACTGTATACACCAGCGTGTTGAAAAATCTATAGTGCGCGGTCGAGTCTCTTATAAGAAAACATTGCCTAAGTATAAAAATTTCATTAAATTTTCATTAACTTTCCTTGCGTCTTTGTCAAGATTTTGAGATATTAAATTGAAAAATTAATTCAGATAGAAACTTATGACAACCGAGCAAGAGCTTCAATCTCTTTTTAATACCTTAGATGGCGATCGAGACGGCAAAGTCTCCATTAATGATCTTTTTTTAAGTCCTGGCTTAAGTGCAATCATCTCATCAGAAACAAATACCACTAGTCCCCAGGAGTTACTAGTACAGTATGATTTAGACAAAGACGGTAGTATTACCTTTGAAGAGTTAAAGGAAGCAGTTGAGAAAGCAAATAATTTAAACTAGCAGTCAAAAAATCAACGCCACACTCACCCCAAAATCCCTCTCTAGGCAACTATTGAGGGATTTGCCTTGATTTGCCCCTTAGTGACACTTTGCTATTTTCTACAACTTTTCATTCTAGCTAGTAATAACCTACCATCGACTCTGTAGCCACCTCTCAGAGGGTTTTCGATTGGTTAATGGTTTTGACTATTCAACCCACATTTTGCAGGTGCGATCGTAAATGCTGTATTTTGAAAATGACGTAAATGGTGCATTTTAGAAGCATGACAGCACCACCACTAGATATCAGAGTACAGGATATTGACCACTTGATGAGATGAATCTAGTAGAACAAATCAATCGACTGCTAGGAACTCATTCTCAAGAACTCATCAGTGCAGGTCAAGTTGTCAAAGCAATGATTTTGAACGGAAATTCGACTGAGCGAGTTGCTGCACTAGCAATGGTTATGGGTTTATACCTGCTTGTTTACAGTCTGGGTCAAAGAGCTCTACGTCAAGCTTTACAACGAGCGAAAAAAACTATTGATAATCAGTTGGGTAAACCAACTTCTACTCCAACCTTACGTTGGGTATTTCAATGTTTTATGTCGATTCATTTAGTTATGATCGCCCAAATTAAGCAAATTGCCAACTTAACCCATGAAAGGCAATGGATTCTCCAGTTTTTTGGTGCTCCTTGTCGAAAATATTATCTTCTTTCTTAACTAACCTGCGGAATATGGGATACAACACTAGAGACAGATCGCAAACAAAAAGCGCCTCTTTATGCGAAAGCAGAAATTGCTGACTACTGGATTTTGGATGTGAATCAGCGTCGGGTTTATATTTTCCGCGAACTAGGTTTAGAAGGTTACAATCTTGAATTTATTTTGCAGGAGGATGCAACGTTATCCTTGATTGCCTTTCCAGAAATTGAAATCCAGATTAGTCAAATTTTTCGATAAATTTTATAAATCAAACCTTTATTTATCTCCTATTTTTAGCAAATGCTTAGATGAAATAACTTTCATTTTCAAGTTAGTAAATTGCACGATCGCCTTTACCAAATCTTGCTGTTCTGGTTGCAAATTTAGTTTTTCTAGCGCTTGCTTGATATTATTACCAGCCCGGAGATTGTGATTAAGTTGGTCACGCTGAGATGAGTTTAATACTGCCGCAATTTCCCTATTTCTTCTCTGACGCACTGCCTGGAGTTCCTGGCGTTGTAAGGGAGTCAGGCTAATGTCCGACGAGGTGGAGTAGCTTTGAGTTTTGGTACTTTGGGCAAAAATAACACCATAAGTCGTATTGATTTGAACGGGTGCAGCTAAAGCAATTCCCGGCATGAAGAGGACAAGAGCAAGAATATTAGCGAACATAAACAGCCGTTTTGTCAAGTAAATTGCCATATTAAGAAATACCTAGTCTGGCGGAAGTTTGCCTAACTTTAAGCAAGTTGCTCAAGTAACTTATCTGGTTAATTAACCTCCAAAACCAGGAATTAAACGCTTCAGGGCACGATCGGCAACATCTCCATAGCGCAGTTCTCCACACATAATCTTACCCATGATCTGGGGAGCCGAGGGATGCTTAACACCAACTTTGTAGCCAATGTTGGAAAACCGATAGAATGCTCCAGCTAATTTTTGCGCCCAAGCCATCTCAGTACCCAATTCTTCATTAATAGCTTCGCTATATTTTTCTAAAGCGTTAGTGTCACCAGAAAGTGCTTCATTAATGGTTGCGGCTGCGAGTAAACCACTAAATATTGAGGGGCGAATGCCTTCTGCTGTCATGGGATCAACCACACAAGCAGCTTCCCCAGCTAAAACCGCATTCTGCGTGTGCAGCTTTTGATTACCATCCCAAATACATAGGGGATGACCATATTGTTTGCTGGTTTTGAGGTCTAAATTCAACGATTTGGCGTACTCATCCAAAATCTTTTTGAAGTCCTGGGGTTGACGACCACCAATAAACGTCCCGACACCTATGGAATAACCATCAGCTTTGGGGAAGTTCCAAAGATAGCCGTTTTTGACCAAGCCAAACTCAAAATGAATTATGGGTTTGTTTTCTATAATGCCAGGGATTTCTGCCTCTAAAGCCCCTGTGAGCAGACGTTTACGTTCTTTGAAACCTAGCCATTTTGCCATTGCTCCTTTGGCACCATCAGCCGCGATTAAGTAGCGACCTGTAACTGGGCCATTAGCTGTGTTAACTTGCCAATAGTCACTTTGAAATTCAATACCAGTTACTACCGTATTATCTCGTACTTCAGTCCCTTGTTTCTGTCCTTGCTGCACTAGAAAATGGTCAAAAATATCTCGTCGCACCATCCAGATTGGTTCTTTGGTGGCGATTTTTGCTTCCACGGGGTCGCCCAATTTCCAGGTAAAGCGAAGGGAATCGGCTTTTACAGAAATCGCTGGGCTAAAATCAAAGTCAAACCATTGAGCGATCGCTGGAGATACACCACCGCCACAAGGTTTATACCTTGGCAGAGATTCTTTTTCCAACACTAATACTGAGCGACCTTGTTTGGCTAAATGATATGCAGCTGTTCCACCAGCTGGGCCAGCGCCGACGATGATGCAGTCGTACATATTAAATTTTTGCTCCAGAATTAGTTTATTTTCTATTGAGATACTCGATCAATTTTTGTTAAATACCTAAAAAATGATAAAGGCTGAAGAATTTATCCATTATCCTTCAGCCTTTATGCTCAAGACTTTAGACTTTAAACAGTCGTGATGTCTTTTTCTTTTTCTGCCAACAGTGCGTCTATTTTGGCATTATACTCGTTTGTCAGTTTTTGCAAGTTGTCTTGTTGGTCTTTTGATTCATCTTTGGAGATTTCAGAGGCTTTCTCCTGTTTGCGAATGGCGTCTATGGCATCGCGGCGAATGTTGCGAATAGCAACACGACCCTCTTCAGCATACTTGGATGCCATTTTGACGAATTCTTTACGGCGTTCGCTCGTTAAGGGCGGAATATTCAACCGGATTACAGAACCGTCGTTACTGGGTGTTAAACCCACATCTGAGAGGGAAATAGCCTTCTCAACGATGTTTAGGGTGTTGCGCTCGTAGGGTTGAATTAAGATCGTCGTAGCATCTGGCGTGCTAATATTTGCCAGTGATTTCAAGGAAGTAGGCGAACCGTAATAGTCCACCAATACCTTATCTAATAGACTCGCATTGGCGCGACCAGTGCGAATCGAGTTAAAAGCTCGTTGAGTTGACTCAACGGTTTTTTGCATCGTACTTTCAGCTTCAGCTAATTTCACAAGAACCTCCCACAAGGGTGCCGATGGATTCTCCCAAGACTGCTCGGTGGATATTTCCTCGCACCGTTAGGTCAAATACCAGAATTGGGATATTATTTTCTTTACACAAGGCGATCGCAGTACTATCCATCACCCGCAAATCTTGGGCTAAAACGTGCGCGTAGGTTAAGCTATTGTAACGCTTGGCGTCAGGATAAATATGAGGATCGGCATCATATACTCCATCTACTTTGGTGGCTTTAAAAATCACCTCAGCATCAATTTCTGCGGCTCTTAATGCCGCAGTCGTATCTGTAGTAAAAAAGGGATTTCCAGAACCAGCACCAAAAATTACCACCCGCCCTTTTTCAAGATGACGGATGGCACGACGACGGATATACGGTTCCGCTAATTCTTGCATAGCGATCGCGGTTTGCACTCGCGTCTGCACTCCTATGCGTTCTAGCGAATCTTGCAGCGTCATGGCATTCATTACCGTGGCAATCATCCCGATATAGTCAGCGGTTGCCCTGTCCATCCCCGCCGACGCTGCTTTGACGCCACGAAAAATATTGCCGCCGCCAACAACTATGGCGATTTGAGTACCAGTGGCTATCACCTCTGCTAATTCTTGTGCTATTCCTTTGACCACTTCTGGATCAATTCCATAGCCCATGTTGCCCATTAAGGCTTCACCGCTCAGTTTGAGTAAAACCCGTCGGTAATTCGTTCCCATGAAGTTACGCTTTATCAAAAAAGTTGCAATTGCCTCCAATTTAAGATAGCAGTTACAGGGACAATCTATGTCTAGTTACGCCAAATCAATGTAGTCCCGATTGGTTCTGTTTGTGGTATGGCTATTTCTTCACCTTTAAATAGAGAAGCGATCGCAGTTCTCAAATAATCCTCTCCCACTGATAATGGCTCTTGGGGATGATTATCAATTTTACCTTTGTAACGGACTATACCATTTGTGTCTATGAGAAAGGCCGTTGGTGTTTTTGTTGCACCGAAACTACCGGTCACATCTTGCGTTGAGTCCCACAGGTAGGGGAAGTTCAACTGGTGACATCGGGCAAAAGCTTTCATATTTTCAAAGCTTGATTTAGTGTTGTAGTCAACATTACTACCATTGAGTCCAATTAGTGTGAAGCCTTTTAGGGCAAATTCGGCTTGAATATTTTTTAGCCTGCCTAAATACCGCTCTACATAAGGGCAGTGGTTACACATGGAAATAACGCCGACTGCTCGGAACTTTTCAAGATAACGCCTGAGATGGTGTACTTGACCATCAATTCCTGGCAGTTCAAAATCTGGTGCGTAGCTCCCAACGGGAGTATCAATTGTTTCTAGTAGATTCATAATTTCTGGCTCGCAGAACTAGGAACAAGAAAAATATTGTTAAATTCAGCGTCAGTTTCCAGTTGCAAACCATCCCTTAGCCGATGCCTCATATTCGCCAATCTTATAGACCAAATTTGCGATCGTAAATTGTGAAACTACTGAATCTAGCACTGATGCTAATTCACTCACATCTAAAAAATAGCCAAAATATTACTCATATTAGAAAAGTTATGATTTTTAATACTGACATAATCTCCGTTGTGAGTAAGTTACTTCTATCAACAAGATGAAAACTCTCTATACTGGATAAAATTATCAGCTTAATGCTAGTATTATCAGCCTAGAAGCTTTTGTGGTATATGTATAGGCTATCACTAGAGCAAAGGGTTTATTTTGAAAATCTGATAAATTTTATGCAAATTAAAAACAATTTTACTTGTGCCTTGCTGCTGAAAAGCTTTTAGCATTGTTTACATCAAATTTACCATGACAACCTCAAGTTCAAAAACAGCACTTAACTCTACAAAAATCTGGATTTGGCAAGATTTTCCAATCTGCTATCAAACCCAAGGAACTACTGGGCCAGCTGTTGTCCTAGTGCATGGATTTGGTGCTTCTTGGTGGCACTGGCGAAAAAATATTCCCGTATTAGCGGAAAATTGCCGTGTTTATGCGATCGATTTGATTGGTTTTGGCGCTTCCGCAAAACCTCAACCTGGTGAAAGAATTACCTATACATTAGAAACCTGGGGACAGCAAGTAGCAGATTTTTGCCGTGAAGTTGTCGGTGAGCCAGCTTTTTTAGTCGGAAATTCTATTGGCTGTATTGTAGCCATGCAAGCAGCAGTAAGCAACCCAGATATTGCCTTGGGAGTTGCTTTGCTCAACTGTTCTTTACGGCTGTTGCACGATCGCAAACGGGTAACTTTACCTTTATCTCGTCGTTACGGAGCGCCTTTGCTACAACGCCTGTTATCTATCAAACCAGTTGGTGATTTCTTTTTCAATCAACTCGCCAAACCGAAAACGGTGCGGAAAATTCTGCTGCAAGCTTATGCGAATGCTGAAATGGTGACAGATGAGTTGGTAGATATTCTCACTTCACCAGCAAGCGATCCGGGGGCTGGGGCTGTGTTCCTTGCTTTTACTTCTTATTCTACAGGGCCTTTACCAGAAGAGCTTTTACCACTGCTACCCTGTCCGGCGATTATCTTGTGGGGAACGGCTGATCCGTGGGAACCAATTAAGTTAGGGAGAGAATTAGCTAACTTTGTGCAAGTAGAAAAGTTTATTCCTTTAGAGGGAGTAGGGCATTGTCCGCAGGATGAAGCGCCGGAATTAGTCAATCCGATTTTACTCGATTGGATTTTGGAGCGATCGCTGCTAATAGACTCGGCAAAATTAGAGGCATAATTTACCCACATTCTGTAGATATTAAAGCAGATTTAATAAATATGAAATTCGAGGAATAAAAGCCTTAAATGATTACCAAGCAATAGTTTCAGGTTTTTTTCAGATAAAATAATTGAGAATTTTATAAATTTTTTCCTCGCCTGCTAATTGCAAAGTTTAAACTACAGGACTAGATAGTTTGTAGGCAAAGCCTACTTAGTAGTAGTGATAGCCTTTTCTGGAATATCGTCGGTCATGGTCGCGGTATCCCCAATACTCTATTATTCATTACGAATAGCTATGATAGATTTAGTCACGCCAAAAACTACTTCATGTTTGATAAAACAATCGACAAATAACTCTTGTAACATTTTTTTATCTAACAAACGATAATTTTCAAGTTTGGCGGTAGCTTCGTTAACTGTCTGAGAGCGTTTGTGATTTCCTAAATCAAAACGCATAATTAAACTAATTCTTACTGGTCTCGGTAGCCAATGGAAAAAAGGACACATAAAATGTGGCTCTATTGGAAACCAAAAATATGGTGTTTGTACATATGTATTTGGTGCTAGCCTTTTAACTTCTTTAGCAAAATTCATCATATTTTGCCAATTTCCAACATGCTCAATTACAGAATTAGAATGAACTATATGGAAAGAATTATCTGGAAAATTATTCAGGTTGCAAGCATCTCCATAAATAAATTTATAATGTTCTTCAGCTGCTGGTAAAATCTCCCCAGGTAAATTAACAACAGTTATGTGAACTTTATTTAGCTTCAATAATTCTTCGGGTAATATATTCCAGTAATTTTTTCTTCCACCAATATCAAGTATGTTAACTAATCCATGCTTTTTATAAGTTTTTTCAATTATCGAAACTAAAGTTGCGATTCGTTTGTTTCTAAATTTTGAACCGATGGATTTAGGATTATCATAATTACTTATTTTCTGGGCTATTTTATTAGATAAACTCATAATTATTTCCTTTTAGCGTTACAGAAGCAGAATAGAAATTAGCGGGAATACTATGTAATGTTGAAGAAGTGCGTTTAAAAGTTTTACACGTGTGCAAAATTTAGACTAATAATTTATCGACTATAGCTCTTTAAAGAAACAAGGCAGGAGGCAGGAGGAAAAAGGATTTTACTTGTTTCTTCCATCCATAACGGAAGCGATCGCGTCCGTAAACAGCTTTCATGACTTTCAAGAGATAAAAATTAAGAAATCCTCAGATTAGGAAATGCCTGAAATAGCAAATAAAATTCTATTCATCAATGCAATTATTTTTATAACTGCAATTGATAAATGTCAAATCTGAAAGACCCTAAGCTGAGATTTTAAGTAAATTAAAAAGTTTGATAAATTGAATGACTAACCAGACTCCACAGTATTATCTCACGAGAGTTGAAAAAACGCGCTATCAATAGAGGTTAGATTATAAATACTTATACTATGGAATACTTTGCATGAGTTTGACGTATTAAACCTCTGAGTCCTAAGTTGTTCGCCTAGCTGCTCGGCGCAAAGTCAGGGCGGCCATATCATGTCAATAATAACAGTCTATTCTCAATAAATTTAAAAATAATCTCATTAGCTTTTGCTTATTGCTAAAGGTTTAAGCGTCACCGATAGCCTACCCCTACACAAAAGCAAGCTACGCATAGCCTCTCGTAGAGAAGGCAGTCCCTTGGGCGTTTCGTAGAAAAGGAATAAAGTTGCAGAGAGTTTTTGCGTAAGTCCTGAACAATTAGGAATGGCGCTCAAGAAGATTATTAACTAAGAACTAAGTTACTTAAAAAGAAGGCAAGGGCTGCACTACCCAAAGGAACTGTCAAATTGTCAATACCCAAAAATGAAACAGCTTCTAAAGCAGTAGCTATAACTGCCACCATCAGGGATATCGCCCAAGTTTGCCAACTGTTTCCTTGAGCTCCAACTAAAATCAAATTACTGACGACATAGCTAACAAGCATCATAGTTAGGGAGCCTTCCCAACTTTTTTCTGTACCAAAAACTTTATACTTATGTGTACCAAAGCGTTGCCCAATTAAGGCTGCTAATCCATCTCCCCAAGTCATTATCAAAATTCCGAGTGCTGCATACTGTGGTTGTTGTAAATACCAGAACCAGGCAACTAAAATACCGAAACTGACAGAGTAAAAAAATGTCCCTAAACTTTGCCGTCCAACGCTATTAATACCAGGAAGAATGGGCAATCGGTAGGATAATAAGGTGATTGCACTCGCTAAAATAGAAGCTGTAATCCCTACACTGGCAGGAATATCTAGCCACCAAGCGATTAAAATCACATTACCAGTGCCAATATGAACTATCTTCCGCACGATTTCTGGCTCGTTGGCGAAGCGGTTTACCACCCATGCAATCAGGAGGATGAGTAATACCCAGATTGCAGCCAACGCAATTTGCAGCCATAAAACCGGAATTGAGGTGAAGTCAGAAAATGTAATTAACAAAGATGCAACAAAATGAAAAGTTTTATCCCTGTTACTAATTTATAAGATTTGGGTAGCTGCAATGAAATTATTATTTATTTGGCTGATTCGGGGCTACCGAATGTTTATCTCGCCGTTGTTTCTCCCGACTTGTCGCTTTCAACCAACTTGTTCGATGTATGCTATTCAAGCCATTGAACGATTTGGAGTGTTACGTGGTAGCTGGATGGCAACTCTGCGAATTTTGCGCTGTCATCCGTTTCATCCAGGTGGTTACGATCCAGTACCAGAGGTGGTAGAAAAGGTAAAGGAGCAGTAGTTTCGTAGAGCTTTGGGTATGGTGGCGAATTGAGGGTTGGAATTTAAACGCAAAGGGGCGCAGAGGTAAGCGCAGAGGAACGCAAAGTTTGTTTGAGTCCATTTTGCTACGAATTAATGACAAGAGCGGTAAATTATTAAAGAAAGTGTTCGTGGGTGTAGCCATTTGGGGAGATGTCAACAGATGAGGTTGTCATCTACTTTAGGAGGGTTGAATAATTTAATTTAGATTTACCATGATTAATCTCACTGCGATTTCTATACCAGAACCACAAATTCCTACTCCTGGCCCGAACCCGCTACCTAGTCCCAATCCTGAGCCAAATCCGCTACCTAGTCCCGAACCTGTACCGGGGCCTGTACCAGAACCAGTACCTGCTCCCATTCCTCAAACAGTTCCAGCACCAATTCCCCAAACCATACCGGAACCTGTTTAGATTACCTTGGTAATGTAATCCAAAATCCCAAATCTAAAATCAAAAATGCTAAGAGCCGGAATTGTCGGACTTCCCAACGTCGGAAAATCTACTTTATTTAATGCTGTAGTTGCTAATGCTAAAGCTGAAGCGGCTAACTTCCCTTTTTGCACGATTGAACCGAATGTCGGCGTTGTCGCAGTACCGGATGAACGGTTAAATGTTCTTGCTAAGATTGCCAGTTCGGCACAAACTATCCCGGCGCGGGTCGAATTTGTGGATATTGCCGGTTTAGTTAAAGGTGCAAGTCAGGGTGAGGGACTAGGGAATCAATTCCTGTCCCACATCCGGGAAGTTGATGCGATCGTCCATGTGGTACGTTGTTTTGAAAATGACGATATTATCCACGTTGCTGGTTCTGTTGACCCAGCACGAGATATTGAAATCATTAATATAGAACTGGGTTTATCAGATTTAGCACAAATTGAGCGACGAATTGACCGCACTCGCAAACAAGCTCGTACTAGCAAAGATGCACAGTTTGAAATCACAGTTTTAGAAAAATTAGCTGCGGTTTTAAATGAAGGAAAATCGGTGCGTCAGGTAAGCTTGAACGAAGAAGAAGCAGAAATTATTAAAGGACTGGATTTGCTCACTTATAAACCGATTATCTACGCCGCGAATGTATCTGAAGATGAGTTGGCAACTGGTAATCATTTTGTGGAAACAGTGCGGCAAATTGCAGCAACTGAAAATGCCCAAGTTGTGATAGTTTCGGCTCAAGTTGAAGCGGAATTAGTGGAATTACCAGAGTCAGATAAAGCTGATTTTCTTGCGTCTTTAGGTGTGGAAGAAGGCGGTTTGAAATCATTGATTCGGGCAACTTATATGCTTCTAGGCTTGCGGACGTATTTTACCTGTGGCCCCAAAGAAACCCGCGCTTGGACAATTAATGCGGGAATGTCTGCACCTCAAGCTGCTGGTGTAATTCACAGTGATTTTGAACGGGGATTTATTCGCGCCGAAACTGTTGCTTATAAAGATTTGGTAACAACCGGTTCGATGAATGCGGCGAAGGAGAAAGGGTTGGTTCGCAGTGAAGGTAAAGAGTATGTTGTGCAGGAAGGGGATGTAATGTTGTTCCGATTTAATGTGTAGGGGTAATTAATAGAGTGGCCGTTATCGATAAGATAATAGTCAATTTAGACCAAGTTGCGATCGCCCTAAAAATATTGACAAAGTATTCAATATATGGATATTGATGTTTAAGGAAACTGCTCGGCGATCGCAAATAAACCAGTATTCGTTTGTTTTGATACAGGGATATGTTGATGATGGATGGGACAATAGCGGTCGGTTTATAGAAATTTTCGATAGGCAAGGTGATTTTCTGGGAGCGGGTCGTTGTCACTATGAAGGTGTAGAGTGGCTTTCTCGACAACTTAACGGCAAGGACTTCTATACTCCGGCTCCTTCTTGGGTTAGTAATGAGCCTGGAATTCAGCCTGCGTCTGAGCCGATGTGGTCAGAGGAATTTCTCTCACAGTACGCTGTGAATATTGAGCATAAAGGTTCAGTTACCCGCTATATGCTTCCTGGCGAAGATTAGCAAATCTTTAAACTGTACCTCAGTTCAAAGGACATACTGTTCAGCTACTTCCACCCACAATGTACACATAAGAACCCAAATTCTCGTCGTCTGTACTAACTACTACACCGCCTTCTGCACCGGGAACAAGTTCCATAGCTTCAATTTTGTGATAATCAGAGTGGTAGAGAGGAACAAATTGAGAATTTTGCCGCCATACAATTTTGTTACCACGCAATCTTAAGTAACCAGCGACATACACCGCTGTTTTTTTGTTTGTTGTCATGGACAATCAGAAAATCGAGCCTATTGCTTTGTTGCTCTATCAAAGCTATACCACTGATACGGAAAGGGATGCCACCGCGAACCAGACGCCAATCTTGCGCCCAAACTTGCAGGGATATGAGTAACAATGCACCTAAAACTACTATATTGATGATAACCTAAGAAACCGAGGCATATTGATTTAGCCAAGCTGTGAGTATCGGTAAAAGGAGTGTGTTAACGGATGCTCAATCATATCTAAATCCAAGCAATTTGCACCCACATCAATAAAGCAGCGTTTTGTACTCACAGCTAACAGTATACTTACGTAATTACTTGACTCCCGATAGTACTTTCTGTAAAGAAAGCAATAATTCGTTGACAGTATAGGGCTTCGACAAAAATGTATTGACACCAATGGCTGTTATTGCACTGAGCTTATTGTCAGACATAAGTCCACTGCTGGCGATAATTCTGACTTGGGGGTTGATTTTTTGCAAGGTACGGATGGCAGTTAAACCATCCAGTGAGGGCAGCATAATATCCATGAGGACGGCACTAATTTTGTCTTTATTTTGAGCGTATAATGCGATCGCCTCAATGCCATCACTGGCAACTAAGATTTTATAGTTGTGAGCTTCTAATGATGTTATCGCAATCTCTTGAATGGCTGCTTCATCATCCACAACCAAAATCAATTCTCCATGTCCTGTCTGTGGTGGCATATCTTCGGGGCTAATTGTTTCCATTCCTTCTACGGCTGGTAAGTAAACCTGAAAGCTAGTCTCACTCCCCGGCTCGCTATACACGTTCACAAAACCTCCGTGACTTTTAATAATCCCCAGTACTGTGGAAAGTCCTAAACCAGTGCCTTGTCCGACATCTTTTGTAGTAAAGAATGGCTCAAAAATTCTATCTAGCATTTCTTTAGGAATACCAACTCCAGTATCGAAGACAGTAATCACTATGTAAGGCCCCTCTTTGGCTTCTAGGTTCATACGGGCATAATTTGCGTCAATTAACATATTTTCAGCAGAAATACTCAAAGTACCGCTATTGGACATAGCATCGCGGGCGTTAACGCAGAGGTTCATCAGCACTTGATGCAGTTGGGTACTATCTCCAGAAACCATCCACAAATCTTGCGGTACATTAGTGCTGATTTCTATCGATTTGGGAAAGGTCTCTTTAAGAATCTTGGCAATTTCCACAATTATATGTTTGAGTTGCAAAGTGATGTGCTTTCCTTCTACACCCCGCGCAAAGGACAGCACTTGTTTGACCAAATCAGCACCGCGTCTAGCGTTGATTTCTAAAATTTCTAGTAGATGACGAGTTCGCTCATCTGCATCGGGAAATTTTAGCGGTAGCAGTTGCGCTCCTGCCAAAATCGGTGTCAGGATGTTGTTGAGGTCGTGAGCAATACCACTAGCTAAAGTGCCAATACTTTCCAGGCGTTGAGCGCGAAATAATTGGGCTTCTAGATGCTTTTTCTCGGTAATATCTGTGTCAACGGTGAGAATTGATTTAGGTTTTCCTTGTTCATCGCATACCAGACTCCAGCGACTAGCAACAAGGATTTCTTTGTTCATTTTAGTAAGTTTTGTTAACTCGCCCTGCCACTTACCTTGACTAATAGCTTGCAATAGAGCCGCTTCAATTTCCGGTGAAGGTTCGTCATACAAAAGTTCGCTAGCATTTTTACCCCATGCCTCTGTAGCTTGCCAGCCGTAAAGTGTTTCTGCGCCTTTGTTCCAGAAGATAATTTGATTGTTTAAATCTCGGACGCAAATGGCATCTGTGGTGACATCTAGTAATGCTGCTTGTTCGCGAATTTTTTCTTCTGCCAATTTGCGATCGCGTAGCGCAGCTTGTCGCTCGCTAATATCTATACTGGCGCATGTCACCCCGACAATTTCTTGGGTTTCATTCCGTAGTGGCTCGACAGTTAAATCGTAATATCGCGTTATATCTTTGATGGTAATTGATACTTCCTCTCGCGTTCCTATGCCTGTAGTCAGCACTCCACGTTTAATTGTGATCAGATGTTGAGCATCTTCTACTGGGATGATATCTAAATCTTGTTTGCCCAATATTTTCTCAACTGTCAATCCAGATGGGGGATTGTAAACCCAGGTGTACCGTAAATCTCTATCCTGGTTATAGACAAAGATTGGAGAGTTTTTGAGAGCAACCCGAAATCGCTCCTCACTCTGCCGCAGTGCGTTGTCTGCCCGTTGACGTTCGATGGCGTAACGCATAGAACGTACTAGCAAGTCGCCAGTTACTTGCCCCTTCACTAAATAATCCTGCGCTCCTTGTTGCATTGCGCTAGTTGCCAGGGTTTCATCATTTATACCCGTCAGCACAATGATTGGAGTTGCTTTTGCCTGATTGTGAGCGATGACAAAGGTTTGTAATCCCTGGCTATCTGGCAGCGAGAGGTCTAATAAAATAACATCAAAAATTTCGTTTGTTAGGTAGTTGACTGCTTCATAAAGCCGTTCAACGGGCATCAACTCAACTACAACTGTGGTAACTTCTTTGAATAACTCTTGTAACAATAAGACATCACCAGGGTTGTCTTCTACTAACAAGACTTTAATAATATTTTTACCTGCCATTTCCACTACTCCGGTGGCAGTTTTACGATCGCAAACCAAAAATTTTCTATTGATTGGACAATTTTCACAAATTGATCGAAATCTACTGGCTTAGTTATATAACAGTTGGCAAAAAGGTTATAGGCTTTGAGGATATCTTCTTCAGCCTGGGAAGTCGTCAAAACTACTACAGGAATTCGTTTGAGGTTTTCATCTCCTTTAATTTCTGCTAATACCTCTCGTCCATCTTTTCTCGGAAGGTTAAAATCGAGCAGTACAATATCTGGATGAGGTAATCTAGCATATTTTCCCTGTTTTCGCAAGAATGCCATTGCCTCTACACCATCCTCGACTACGTTCAAGTGAATTGAGATTTTACTATCTTCTAGGGCGATGCGTGTAAGTTGGACATCGCCAGGATTATCCTCTACTAACAAAACCTCAATAGGCATAATCGCTGTTATGGTGTTTACCATTGCTTACCTGCTCTATCTGGAATTGTGAAGTAGAAAGTCGAGCCTTGTCCCGGTTTCGACTCAACCCAAATCCGGCCGCCGTGGCGTTCGATAATTTTTTTACAAATTGCCAGACCAATTCCAGTACCTGGATACTTGTCTCTACCGTGTAAGCGCTGAAAAATTATAAAAATACGTTCAGTATATTGGGATTCTAAACCAATCCCATTATCACTCACTGAGAACAACCATTCATCCTCCGAGGGGGGAAAATTTAAATTTTTTCCATCTAATATATCTGCATCTCTCTTACTTACTCCAATGTGAATTAATGGCTGTTGACGATCGCAAAATTTGATCGCGTTGGCAATCAGGTTTTGAAATACTTGTGTCAATTGGGTAGCATCAGCTATCACTTCAGGTAGAATATCATAAGTGACAACTGCTCTACTATCTGCGATCGCAACTTGAAGATTAATAAGCACCTGTTGTAAGATGTCACTACAATCAACTGGTACAAAAGGCTGTCCACGGGTGCTGACACGGGAATAGTTTAACAGATCGTTGATTAGGGTTTGCATTCGGCTGGCCCCATTTACTGCGTAGGTGATAAACTGATCCGCATTGGCATCCAGTTTGTTTTTGTATCTCCGCTCTAGCAGTTGTAAATAACTAGTTACCATCCGCAACGGCTCTTGTAAATCATGGGAAGCTACGTAGGCAAACTGTTCTAATTCCGCATTAGAATGAGTAAGTTCCTGACTTTGCTGGGTTTCTTTTTCTAATAGTTGTGCCTGAGATAAAGCAATCCCAATTTGGTTCGCTAATTGCTGTAACAAATCCATCTCAAACTGATTCCACTGTCGAGGTGCGCCACACTGATGAGCTAGCAATAAGCCCCAAATATCGTCCCTAACAAGAATCGGCACTACGAGGTTAGCCCTGACAGCAAACTGCTGAAGAAATTCTCGATGGCATGGTTGAATATGAGCAGCTTCAATGTCTTCAAGGACACTTACTCTTCCCTGGCGATATCTTTCTATATATTCTTCTTTAAAGCAGCGGTCAAAAATATTTTTTCCTAGAATTACTGGCCAACCAGGCAGCACTGCCTCTTGTACCACTGTTCCAGAACCGTCAGTTTCCAATCGAAAAATTAATACACGGTCAGCTTGTAGTAGTTTTTGTACCTCTGTGACAGTGGTTTGAAGAATTTCATCTATTTGTAAAGATTCTCGAATTTTTAGGGTGATTTCGGCAAATAGTTGCGATCGCAGATTTTGCCGCTTTAATTCTTCATCTGCCCGCTTGCGATCTGTGATATCAGTATAAGAACCAACCATCCGCACTATATCACCTAATGCGTCCCAAAGTGCCTGTCCTCGATCTAGAATCCACTTATAGCTGCCGTCTTGGCACTGGACTCGATATTCACAGACGTAAAACGGTGTTTTCTTGGCAAAGTGGTCTTGGAAAGCCTGAAGTACCCAATCTCGCTCATCGGGATGGATTCGTTTTGTCCATTCGTCCCAACGGTTGGAAACTTCGTGGTCTTTATAGCCGAGCATTTCCTTCCATCGAGTTGAGAAGAACACTTCATTAGTCTTGAGGTTCCAATCCCAAATACCATCATTATTACCATGTAATGCTAATTGCCAACGTTCTTCACTTTCTCGTAGGGCTTCTGCTGTTTTCCGTCGTTCAGTAACATCTTGAAAATAAACTGACAAGCCGTCTTTTGCTGGATAGGCATGAACTTTAAGCCACTGCTGCTGTGGCAGATAGAACTCCTCAAATTCGACGCTAACCTGTTCTAAGATTGCTCTGTGATATTCAGAATCAAATGTTGTGCCAAGAATTTCTGGAAACGCCTCCCAGATGTTTTTACCCAAAAGCTGATTGCGAGTTTTTTCCAATAGCCGTTCTGCTTGACCATTAATATAGGTGAATTGCCACTTTTGATCCAGGGCAAAAAAACCATCAGTGATACTTTCGAGAAGATTGGTGATGCGGGTTTTGGTGGCTTCAGATTGGGCGCGGGCTGCTTGCTCGTGTGCCACTAGTTCTTCAGTAACTTTAGATACCTCACTTACATGACGCCTGAGTTCGAGTTGGTCGATTACCAGGCGACTCAAACCCACAAGCGCCTCCACTTGTTTTTGGCTTAGTTGTCGTGGAACTCGGTCAATTGCACACAGAGTTCCTAACATATCTCCCTTTGGAGTAATTAAGGGTACACCTGCATAAAACCGTATATATGGATAGCCAGTTACTACCGGATTACTTGCCAACTTCTCATCAGCTAGGGTATCAGGAACCACCACAACATTACGCTGCTCTTGGCAAAGATAAGATAATCCAACACTCCGGGGCATTTCTGATACATCTAAACCTATTTTTGCTTTAAACCATTGACGATTTTCATCAATAAAATTTACCAAAGATATGGGAGTGCCACAAATAAAGGCCGCTAACTGAGCAAGATTGTCATAGGCTTCTTCGGGTTCTGTGTCAAGAATTTGATACTGGCGGAGGGCTTCTAACCTCGTTACTTCTATATCAATATGTCTAGGTTTCATTAACTTTTTTTAATAAATCTAAATGTGATATTCAGTCACCAGCCTGATTATCTCAAAAATAGCTTAACCTTTTTTAATAATTCTTAGTCCTTTTCTCACCTTTGGCTGTTCAGAAAAGTCTGTTAAAAGCGATTCTTAACTCGACTTTATCCAAAATTAAGAACTTGCTTCTCTTGTATTAGCAAAACCTTAGCTTTTTGGTAAAAACTTTTTCCGTGTCACTGATTATCGGTGAAAACGAAAAAGTAAAACGAGCGTTCCACAAAGGTTTCAGCGTCAGCTTGAGCGTTGCCAAAAAATGGATAAAGTCGAGCTAAGAAAACTGGCTTCTACATTAATGCGAAATTTATCTGCATAGCATTAATTAGCTCAAATATCAGCATAGATGCACAGCGGCTGATTGTGAGATATCGCTCTACTATTTCCACTACATGGTTAAAGATATCCTCAATTTGCTCAATCAATGTACAATTAATGTATAATTAAAGCCTAAAAAAATCTCAATAATAATACGTAAACAAAATATGTATTAAATTATCAAAAGACAGTGAGTAGCCTAAAGTATTTTTTTACTCTTTTTTTAAGTGAATATCCTTTAATTACGTATTTATACGGCTAAACAATAGCTCAATTTTTGAGTTGTGGTGATTTTGCTGAGGTTGAATTTTTACTCAAGAATTACACTCTTGTTGCAGTAAATCTGCTTAATCCTATTTTATTATTTGCAGACAGGATAAGAAATCAAACTTTTTTGATTATCTATATTTACTGAAACACTGTTGAATCCATCGAATCAAATAAATCAATAATAAATTCAAAAACTAAGTATTAAATAATGGTTAATTTTCGACATTAGTCAATGCTCAATAGTTTTAATCGCTAAAAATCTTCTTCTGAAAACATTGAAAAATTTAAATCAAAACATTACAAACATCTCCCTAATGAGATTCAGGAAAAATGTAAAACTTTTGGGAATTTGTTTATTATCTTCAACAATTATATATAAAATTATATTTATTAAATTATCTGCGATCGCTCTAGGCATAAACAGGCAAAACAATATTGATTTAATCGCTAATCATAACAGGTCATTAATCAATTCCAAACAAAAAATAAATAACTTCCAAAGCAAAGAACTGTTAAAACAGACTTTAAAAAAGTCTAACTCTAACTTAGAGAAACCAAAACAATTACGAAAATTCACCATTGCTGACGTTATCCCAATTGAAGAATACAAAGACAAACCTCCCAAGCTACCTGAAGAAGATGAAGAAAAGCCCCAACCAAATACAATTCAACCATCAAATTCAAATCCATCAAAACCATACACACCCCAGCAACAAATACTAATAGAAAAACTACGCCGAACAAAAAAGCAACCACAAGCAATCCAAAAGACAATAATTCTTGATGCCCTAACATTTAGTGCCAATAAGTATCCTTGGATTGTTAACCCTACAGATAACCTTACTTTTTCCACAGAATTATTTAAGCCAAATAAAAATGAAAATTATATAGATACAGATATAAGAGTAAGATTTTCTGAAGATAATCAGATTATTGATAAATTTACTTATGCAAAATTTCCCAAGGCTGACCAGTTTTACTGGGTTCTCGATCGTAATAGAATAGTAGTTGAAACTAAAGGCTCCCAAGTTGGCATCCTCTCTCAAGGAAGACAAACTAATACTTATATTACCCAAAATGTTACCTCACAACAGGCATTTTGGGGATTGCAAACTCTATTTGCTATACCGACAGATTTTCGGGAGTTAGCTGGAGAAGTTGAAACTAATAACTTTTCTGTAACCTCAATAGCCGGACAATTGATAAATCCTGAAGGTATACCTGCTGGCAGAGTTATTATTAATAGTGGCATTGACTCAAACAATCCTAATGTCACAGTTCTAAAAAATCCTATTCCAGTTCTTGGTAGTGGCTCTACTTTGAGTGTTAATGGTGGGCAAGCTTTATTTCAAGCTTTAGATGCTACGAATGCTCCCAAAATTCTACAAGGCTTTCCAACGACAAATATACAACCTTTGCTAGACGATGGAAACGTCAGACTCCAAAAAGGTGAAATCATTCCTAATAGTGCCCTAGAAGCTGCTGGCATCTTCTGGGGAGATATTTTGACGGGAAAAGGTTTTGGTTTTACTGCTCCTATCTCTTCCTTTCCAGGTATTAAAGTTGCTCAACTTGGAAAATTTGATAACTTTGATTTGTTAAATATAGCAGTCAATCCTTTTCTTTCTCAACCCGAAAAAGATTTTCATTATCTTAACTCTTTGCAGTGGCTATCTTTAGGAAGAAGAGATCCTGTATTTGAGACACTATCTCAAACTCAAGAAAGTTCTGATTGGCACAGACTGTATATTAGCCATCCTCATAATCGCAGTTTAATTCAATACGATCCAGTTGCAATTAAAGCTACTTATTCTAATATTTTTTCTGCTCCAGGATTATCTCTAACAGCTAAATTTAGCGATACTAGTATTGATACTATCCAATCGGTAAATTCTACATTAGGTTTGCTATTAGGTGGAGTTTTTGAAGCTATTAAAATTGATAATATTCAACAAGGTTTAGAAGAAGCTAAACAAAAATTAAAAAATGGAGAAGGTTTTACTCCTTTAAATACACCTGCTACGGCTGAACAAAGAAGACAAATCAATAACAGGCTGAATCGCACTTTATCTTATGCCAATGCATCTAGTGGGTTAGAGCAGGTATCTGGAACTTACACATTTCCCAGTCAAGTCACTCCTAATCACTCTAACATCTTGCAAATAAGAACAGGAAACCACAAACGAGCAGTTCAGTTTCTTGAAAGAAATATTTCTATTTTAGATGAAGGTGATACATTTTTTTCCGATCTCAGGCTCTCTAATAAAAAATTTGGGCCTCTAACCTACATTGGTATTCCAATTCCTTTAAATGGTACTTCTATCGATCCTATCAACGAAGCCTCTGCTGTAGAAGTTATTTTGACAAATCCCCAAGGGCAAAGATTTGTACAAAAATTTAATTCAGGAGATTCAACGCTAGTACCGCTCCAAGTACGAGCAGCTGATTTAGCATTCGATTATATGGAACTCACTAGAGTTGACAAAATAGGTGTTAGTTTTAATAGCTTTAACGGTTATCTATCTTTACCAACAGTTGAATTGCTAGCAGCAGGTTCTTCTGGAAACTTTAACTATAGTGCTAATTTAGGAACTTGGTTTAATATAGATGCTAACTCAGCACCAGGCGTTTCTAATAATAATTTAGGGACGGAAGAACCAACATTAGGTTTATATACTAATATACTTCTCAACTATATTAAAACTAATATACGGTTAAATTCAGCCAAAAGACCTGTGGCTATCAACACTCACGTACCATATTTGAGAGTTGATTGGAATAGTTCCTCTAATAAAAATAATCCTTTTTCTACTTATTTAAGTTATTTATATCAGCATCAAGAAAGAAACTTTGGTTTTTCTTTAGCTCCTGGTGTTGCTTTTATTGAAAATAATAGTAATGGAGAATTTTTAGGTCTTTTCAATGGAGAATTTAGTACTAGTCATGGTTTGAATCTCAAGACAAATTTAGAGATGGGCAAAGAGTTTTTCTTTGAATTTCAGGGTTTACACAGACTCAGTAAAAATATTTCTGCTGGTGTTTATCTAAAAAATTATAGTATTAATAATCTGGGCTTGAGCAGCCGAGTTTCTGGCTTTAATTATGGAGTCATTGTGAGGCACAATTTCCCCGACAATAGTGTGTTTATCGAAACTCAAATTGGTACAGGTGAGAATGGATTTGACCTAAAGCTTCAAGGTGGTTATCGATTTTGATAGCATTGTCAAAGATCCCCGATTTCTCAAAGAATTCGGGGATCTAAGATTTTTAATTTGTCAATTCTGTCTAATCTAAAGCACCTAAGCCATTATTACTACTGCCTGCTTGGATTATAGATGTTAAATCTTCAACAGAAGTACTATTGTTTAATAAATTCGCTGCTGTATTAATAAATGGGTTTGGGTTAGAGAAGATAGTAGTTTGAGCTACTCCTGGGGTTATAGTCAGACTAGTTATGGTTTCGTCATTTCCACCTGCTATACCTCCATAGGTAGGAGAAATTGTTAAACCTCCTTCATAATAAGAGCCAGAAGGTAAAGTTACTTCGCCACTGACACTGAGAAAAGTACCAGAAGGTCTAATAAGAGTAACAGCACCACGAGCAGTAGCTTGTTGTGCATTTGCCGGTGTCGCTAAAAAATATCCTCCACTCACTAAACCTAATAAACAAATACTTCCCCGAATAATTATAGATAATTTGTTGGATAAGCTATTCATGTTTTATAAACTCCTCATGTTGTTGCCTTAGCTTGTTTCCAGATTTTGCTTGGGAATGTAAAATTAACCTCGACTAGCAAAAGTAGAGGTGGAATGTTTTTTATCTTTTTTTATTACTTTCATATACTTTCATCATATAGAAATATAGAATCCCTGATATGAGCATATTGTTAAATAATGAACATTTTGAAGGTTCGTATTGTTACGCAAGTGCTGGATTCATTATTTTCTGGGAGTCTCAGGGTTTATATTGATATCACTAAAACTATGTAAAGGGATGATGACGAGTTGCACATCACTCATTAATAGACTTCCAAGAAATAAATTATCCATCTTGTGGGATGGGCAGCGTTCGACTGAGCGCTCACACCGAAGTCCTGCCGCCCTAAATATGGGACGGGTGAGGACACTAATCCCACAAGAAAATTTGGGATGTTTTTTTATTTGGAAGTCCCTAACGTTTCAATTCTGCGTAGGTTTTGCGGGCTAGATTAGGTTGAGCAATAGCGAAACCCAACCTACAAATATTCTTAGCCTAGTAGTATGATTCTGCCACTACTAATAATGAACGTGGAACCTGCAAATAAGCATTCCCATTTGGAGACTAGGAACGAGACACAAAGGAAAAATTTAATCTTTGTATTGGAGTCTGTAATAGAAGGTAGAGACGAACTATGCGCCCCAAAGACCTATATAACAAGATTCCCGACTTTTTAGAAAAGTCGGGAATCTGAGCTAAAAAGAAGCGCAATATCATATATACAAATATAAATATAGGGAACAGATATAGCATTGCTATTTCTTTTCCCTATGATGTATTGATTTATTCAACTGTTCTGTCAGTTGCTAAAAATTTTGTAAGTACTTACGAGGCAAAAGCAAAAACTTAATCTATTCTAAACCGCCTAAGCCATTAGAACCAGCACCAGCCCGAATGATCGCTGCTTGTGCGCCAATGTCGTTAGCAGCTGCGTCTAAGGCTGCTGCTGCTGAAGTCACGAAAGGATTGCTGCTAGCAGTGAGCAAAGTAACGTTAGGTGTGCTTGGGTCTATTTTTAAATCAGTTATGGTTTCATCGTCTGCAGCTGATGTGCCGCCATAGGTAGGTGTAATGGTTAGAGCCTGATCGTAGTAACCATTTTGAGGCAAAGTTAATTCACCACTAACACTAACAGAAGCGCCTGAAGCTCTAACAATAGTTACAGCACCACGGGCTGTTGCTGGCCCTGCACTTGCTGGTGCAGCCAGGATATTACCAACGCCAACCAAACCTAATAAGCAGATGCCGCCTTTAACGATCGCAGAAATTTTCATGATTAACAAACTCCCCGTGTTGTTTCTCTTTACGTTTTCAATATAACCATTACCTACCAAAAATTTCTCAGCAATAATACTGAAATTTATCAAAATTTTATAGGTCATAAATTAAAAAAAATAATAGATGGAATTGTTGGTGTAGCTCTGAATAAAAGCTTCAAAAAGCTTATAAAAATTGAGTTGCAGCAAGACTTGTGCCTATTCAGTATCTGGATGAAACTTGTGGCAATGATTACCAAATTTTGGATTTCGTAAAACCAAATTCAGAAAATGCTGGAGGTAAGACTTTAGACTGCTTCCAACACCCCAATACTCTGTAAACACTGCTTAACAATTCGTTAAAACTTGTCAGATATGGCTATGTCATATCTTTGCTAAATCTTAAGTGCATCTTTATGGTTAATATGCTGTGGGCAACGATTTGAATCCCCAGGCCGATCGCAGTTATTGTATGGATACAATATTTTGAAAGGGCACATAACTATACGCCAATACCATATTCCACAAAATTGAAAACGGCTATAAAATCTAGTTATAGGTTAAGTGGGTAGGGTGATTATCTGGAAAATACCCAAGGCGATCGCACAAAGCACCCAAAAACTTCTTAGTAATGTTGGCTTTCGTGCCTATACAAGTTAGTTTTTGAGTCTTTGACTAAAGTTATTTAAATACAAATAGATTTTTGATTTAAGTATGATGTCTGTCCTTTACCAGTAGCAAGGTAGAGAATCAGCACAGCCAAAAATTGCTTTAGCGTTTTGCTCAAGCACCATTTAACTTACTATGTTTATTGTCCCCCAGCTAAATGGGCCACATCTGCCTGCCCTTAGGTCATTATGGCAAAATCTAAGAAAAGTGCTACCCCCATCAATCTCAGCGATCCACAATATTATCTTAACCGGGAGTTAAGCTGGTTAGAATTTAATGCTAGGGTTTTACATGAAGCTTGTGACGATCGCACCCCACTTCTGGAACGTCTTAAGTTTTTGGGAATATTTAACTCTAATTTAGATGAGTTTTTCATGGTGCGCGTTGCTGGCTTAAAGCAACAAGTAGAGGCAAAAGTTAGCCTGTTAACTCCCGATGGTCGCACACCACAACAACAATTAGACGATATTAGGTCTACCCTCATTCCCCACTTTCAGAAACAGCACCAACATTTTGAAGAAGTACTTCGTCCTCTACTAGTAAATCATGGCATTCATATTCTGAATTACATAGATTTGAATCAAAAGCAGCGGACTCATCTCAACAGCTATTTTGAGGAACAAGTCTTTCCAGTTTTGACTCCTCTGGCTGTCGATCCTAGTCATCCCTTTCCTTTTATTTCTAATCTCAGTCTGAATCTGGCTGTTGTGGTCAAGAACCCAGACACCGAAGAAGAATTCTTTGCCAGAATCAAAGTCCCTAGTGTTCTACCACGATTTTTACCGATACCGCCTGAGTTGGGAGATCAGAACAGCGAAAAACCTGCCCACTGGACTGGAGTACCTTTAGAACAGGCGATCGCTCATAACTTGGAATCTCTATTTCCAGGGATGAACATTCAAGAATATCATCCGTTCCGCATTACCCGTGATGCCGATTTGGTCTTAGAAGAAGATGAAGCAGATGATTTGTTGTTAGCCATCGAACAGGAATTGCGAAAACGGCGGCTGGGTGGTAGTCCAGTCCGGCTAGAAATTCAATCCCAGACTCCTGAAATAGTGCGATCGCGATTATTGCATGATTTGGAATTAACAGAAAGTGATGTTTACGAGGTAGATGGTCTTTTGGGACTGCGGGATTTAATGTACTTTATGTCCTTACCATTGCCGGAACTCAAAGATCCACCACGCCAATCTGTTGTACCATTACGCCTACAAAGGTTGAGAGAACCGAGTTTAGACCCAGATGCGCTAGAGACGGACGAAGGAAAAGACTTTTTTGCTGTAATTCGAGAAAAGGATTTACTAGTACACCATCCCTATCAATCCTTTTCGGCTACAGTAGTGCGCTTTATTACCCATGCTGCCTACGATCCAAATGTGTTAGCCATCAAGATGACGCTTTACCGGACTTCTGGTGACTCGCCCATCGTCAACGCTTTAATTGCCGCTGCTGAAAATGGCAAGCAGGTATCTGTGCTGGTGGAATTAAAAGCGCGATTTGATGAGGAGAATAATATTTACTGGGCAAAACGACTAGAAAGAGTTGGAGTTCATGTCGTCTATGGTTTAGTCGGGCTAAAAACCCATAGTAAAACCGTCATGGTAGTACGGCGCGAAAAAGACCGGATACGTCGCTACGTGCATATTGGCACAGGTAACTATAACCAGAAAACGGCACGACTATATACAGATTTGGGATTGTTTAGTTGCCGTGAAGAATTGGGTGCTGACATTACAGATTTATTTAATTTCTTAACAGGATATTCCCTGCAAAAATCTTATCGAGAGTTGCTGGTTGCGCCTGTGAATATGCGCGATCGCTTTTTGGCACTAATTCATCGCGAAATCGAAAATGTTCAAAATGGATTTTCTGGACGGATTGTCGCCAAAATGAATTCCCTAGTCGATCCAGAAATTATCGCCACTTTATATGAAGCTTCCCGCACCGGAGTGCAAATCGACTTAATTATCAGAGGCGTTTGTTGTTTACGCCCAGGAATCAAAGACATTAGTGAAAACATTCGCATCATTAGCATTGTCGGTCGCTTTTTAGAACACTCTCGGATTTATTATTTTCATAACAATACACAGGAGGAAATCTATATCGGCAGTGCGGACTGGATGCGCCGCAACCTGGATCGCCGAGTCGAAGTAATTGCCCCAGTAAAAGACCCAGATATTGCTAAAGATTTGCAAGAAATTATGGGAATTATGCTCGCAGATAATCGCCAAGCTTGGGAATTACAAGCTGATGGTACTTACATTCAACGGCGTCCTTATGATGATTCTCCAGAAGCTAATTCACAAAAAATTCTCATGAACATGGCATTACGCTCAACTGGTGTAGTCCCAACCTGATTGATTAAAAAATAAGTTCTTATACCTTGACAACTAGCTCAACTTAGCTTTCTTAGAAAAATTGAATTTTTTGAGCAGTTGTCTAAGTTGTTTATCATCATAAGTTCACACAAGTTATTCAACCATAGGATAGAGTTAGTGCTGGCACTTGTTCTCATAAACTGGAAAGGTTATTCTAAATAAATTTGTCTTTCCCCTCAATGTTAATGTTATCCTGCGAGCTTTCTACCTTGCGTGTTTTAGTAGTTGATGACCACGAACTGACTCGCTTAACCTTACAGTTGGTTTTTTCTTGCCAGGAAAATATTCAAGTAGTAGGTTTAGCCAGTAATGGTGAAGAAGCTATAGAAATGGTTAAACGTTGCCATCCTGACGTAATTGTTCTAGATTTACAGATGCCAGTCATGGATGGGTGGAGTGCGTCTAGTCACATTAAAGCTATATCTCCGAACACCCAGATACTTGCTTACTCATCAGTGGAAGACGTAAATTTTCACGGTACAAAGGCAATGTCTAGCTTTGATGACGTTTGCAAGAAAGATGTCCCTACAAGCGAACTTATTGCTTTAGTTAGGCAGTTAGGTCAGCGTGGCGGAGATGGTTCAGTGGCAGGATAAATGATGCAGTGATTATTGCTTCGCCAACTCAGGCTTAGTTCAATTCTGGGGATTTGAAGACATGATACTACTGAATAACGTCGGTCTAGCCTGAAGTTGAGGTTAAACCGACGTAATTTTTGATAACTTCTACTCTACCGGAATGGTGCGTGTAAATTCATCAATTAGTTCATCCAGTTCTTCCAAAGCCTGATTTACGTCAATTCTTAAAGTTCCCAGGTTTGGTTGCTCCAGTAAGCTTAATAGGTAATCGCGTTTACTTTGAACTGCCACAATTCGTTCTTTTATAGTCTGTATATCCATTATTTTTTTCCTATCTTTAACTACCTTTAAATTTAAAGTTAACTCAAAATCTAATATTCTGGGACACTATACGCCCTTAGTAGTCAACTTACTACAGCTAACCCTAAAGTTCGTAGCGAATGGACTCAAACAAACTTTGCGCTCCTCTGCGCTATACTCTGCGTTCCTCTGCGTTTAAACTCAAACCCTCAATTGGTCACAAATTTACGAAGCTGTGTACTTAGAGCCACTTGCCTTCCCTACGAGATGCTGCGCGAATGTAGACTAAGGAAAAATTGAGTGTTTGAAAATCACAAAGATAAAGGTGAGTAAAATCTCGTTTAAACGAAGCCAGTGCTTTGGGCGACAATGCCTGACTTGTTCGCTCTTGGTGTGTTCCCTTCCGGCTCTTTAGCAACTGGCGTGCGGTTTCTAACCGCCTTAATATGGCAATTTAGGGTTAGTTGAATACTAGCGCTTGAGGACGATGTTCTTTCCTAATTTGTTGCTCATAGCCGATGATAATAAAACTAAGGTATTCAGACTTTATACTAATTTAAGCTCATGCTACGCCAAATCTCTTTAGGAACACTCGGTCTAACTATCGGTGGCATATTAACCATCATTGGCTTCGTCGCCTATGCTGATAATAATGCCACACTCAATCTTGTCGGATTTTTTTACGGGATTCCTCTATTATTGGGAGGGCTGGCACTAAAAGCTAATGAACTTAAGCCAGTACCATTTACCCAAACTACGTCACCCTCAGCATTGATACTGCGCCAGCAGCAAGCAACTGATACGCAAAATAAAATTCGCAAAGACATCACCCGATATTGCTACGGTCAAGATGCTCATCTAGATACAACACTTTCTTTTCTGGGTTTGAGTCCCACTGACCAGGAACGGCCAACAGTCACAGGGTTACGAGAAACAGAAGTTAATGGGAGCTATGCCCTAATTTTAGAATTTGATTCACCACTAATACCAATTGATGTGTGGCAAAAAAAGCATGAAAAAATGACCAATTATTTTGGTCCTGGATTGGAAATTCAAATAACGCAGCCATCTGAAAATACAATTGAGCTAGCGCTAATCAATACTCAAAAAGAATCACTAGTCAGTAGTCAATAGTCAAGAGCAAAAATTATCGTTACCCAAACTTCATTCCTTTATGACTTGTTGTTACCCATATTTTTACAACAGTCAACATAATTAATAATTCATAATTACAATTAGTGGTAGCTCCTGTACTCTCCATTCTCTTGTTGACCACTAAATTTTTGATGAGTGTGTGGTCTACTGTACAGTGTCTTTAACTATGAATTATGAATTAGTAATTATTATTTTTGGAATTCCCTTAACCACGATTTCCCTGCCCGAATTCTTTAAGAAGTCGGGAATCTGAGCAGCAACTTTTACTTAAAATCTTAAAATTTTTTGGGCTTCTCTTAAGCACTTAACCAAAAACTTACTTTTCTAAACGAACTGCGTACCACTGTAAATATTGCCCAGGGCTAATATCTAATTTGCAGCTAGTGTCAAGTAAATATTGTGCTTGAGCTTCCACAGTATCAAATTTTTGCAAGTCAGGCGGCAAATCTTGAATTATGAGTTGTTGAAGAGTTGTTTTGAGCTTTTCTAATAACTCTGGTGATGTCATAAATTGTTCTGGTTGATTTGTTTCGAGAACAACAAAATTATCCTGCTGATACATTAATGAGTCTGGCATTTTAAAGATTTAGGGAATGTCAATAGGTTTATAGTACTCATTCGTCTAACAACGACTGGTAAAAAGTTATAGTCGGTTAAAACAGAATTGAGTACGATCTGCAAAACTGTAGCTATGGGCGGTTTATGGGTAGAACGAAATTGTTATAGATCACTTGAAAATAAAGCTTTAAACTAAGTTTAATCTCAATCTTATGTAATTATACTAAACCTCAGCAAGCCTTGTCGAATAGACTAAAAAAATTTCAGTCAGGTGATATTAGTATTTAGTATTAACTATCTTCTGAGGGTACTTTGGCAATTGCCTTGCTCTGGATCGCTAGGTTTCTCAACTAACTACACAACTAAAGAATTAAGGTGTGTATTTGTAATTCTCAAAAAAATCGTAATTCGACTTGAACAATAGGGAAATATAAAAGTAACATTTCCTCCCATAACCATCGGTGAACAAAAAGGTAGCAATTGCCTTCGTGTTCCAATTACAGATTGTCTATGCAACTTATTTATCTACCGCAAGCTTTGCCCAACAACATTGGGCAGTCCATTGTCAAAAAACAGTTGATTGTGAAGCCAGACAAACCTTTGCCGCAAATCCTGGCATTGATGAAAATAGCGATCGCCCCTATGCAATTGAGTTGCACAGCCTTTTTCAGGATAGTCCAGCAAGTGGAAGGCAACTCATGTCAGGCATAAGCCCATTTACTGTTTCTAAGCAACCACCACTGATTCTAGTGGCTGATGATGACAAGACCATCCGGGTATTGTTGCGTAAAGCAATGGAACAAGAAGGTTATCGAGTGGTCGAGGTCAATGATGGTAAGCAATGTTTAGATGCCTACGATACTATCAAACCGGATATAGTTTTGCTAGATGCTGTAATGCCTGTGATGGATGGCTTTACTTGCTGTAAGCACTTGCTCCAGATTGCCAGGAATAATTTAATCTCAGCTCTTGCCACTTTTGATACTGACTCGAACCATAATAATACGGTTATCTCCAAGATATGGGAGCGCACTCCCATCTTGATGATCACATGCTTGGACGATGAAGAATCTGTAAACCGTGCTTTTGAAGCGGGAGCTACTGATTATGTCACTAAGCCAATTCACTGGCCTGTATTACGCCAGCGGTTGCGCCGACTGCTACAGCAAGCACAAGTATACAAACAGTTAGAGGCGGCAAATGAAGCTTTGCATCACCTTGCCAATGTAGATGGCTTAACTGAGTTGGCTAATCGTCGCCGCTTTGACGATTATCTCAATACTCAATGGATTAATCTCGCACAAGAGGGATTTTCCTTGTCAATGATTTTGTGTGATATCGACTTTTTTAAATTTTATAATGATAAATATGGCCATCCGGCAGGGGATGTATGTTTACAAAAGGTGGGCGCTGTCTTAAGCCTTAAGGCACAAAAACATCAGGATTTAGTAGCGCGTTATGGTGGTGAAGAATTTGCTGTGATTATGCCATACACTCCTGCATCTGGCGCACTTCACGTTGCCGCCGCGATCCAAGCGGGAATCAAAGATTTGCAAATTGTTCATGACGGTTCTGCGGTGAGTCAGCACGTCACTCTCAGTATGGGCGTGGCAACTATTGTCCCGACTTGGGAATCTTCACCTTCAGAGTTGATCGTGCTGGCAGATAAAGCACTCTACCAAGCAAAGGCTGGGGGACGCGATCGCTTTGTCTCAAGTTCTTAATTGTCATTTGTCATTTGTCATTTGTCATTTGTCATTTGTGAATGCCCAAGCCCTAATGCCCTATGCCCTATGCCCTAAGAAGGATAAACTGGCAGTGTGAAGTGAAACCATGCTCCGTTATTGGGGGCAGAATCCACCCAAATTTGGCCATAATGTGCCAGAACGATGCGTTGGCATAAACAAAGGCCAATGCCGTAACCTTCTGTACCTTCATCCCGTTGCAAGCGGAAGTGGTTTTCAAAGATGCGATCGCGATTCTCTATAGGAATACCAGGCCCAGTATCGCCAATACTAAACTGAACTTTTTGGGTAGTGCGGTGCAATCCGGCGATGCTAATCTTGCCACCTTCTGGGGTGTATTTGATGGCATTATCCAACAGATTTACTAGCACTTGTCGGATGCGTTCTGGGTCAGCATATACATAAGGTAAGTCATTGGGAATATCTGTTTCGACCTCTTGGGATTTGGCGGTGTAGCGATCGCACAATTCTTCTAGTACATCTAAGCACAGTTTACCTAGCTGTACCTTTTGTGGTAGTATAGGAAATTCTGTATCTTTGCCACGACCTACCTGCAAAAGGTCGGCAATCATCCGATCGATGATCTTAGTTTGATTACGGGCTTGTTTTAATAGATGCGCTGTCAAGGATGGTTTGAGGCGCTGAAATTGGCCTGTCTCTAAATTGTAGTTAGATTGGAGAGTTTCGATGGCGATCGCGGCAGCAGTTAGCGGATTACGGAGATCGTGTGCCAGCATCCCAATCACCCGATCTTTAAACTGTAGCTGCTCTTGGAGGTTATCTTTTTCCTGTTTTAAGCGAAAAATCTCGTCTGAGAGTCGGATGAGTTCGGCAGAAACAGCAACTGAACGGATAGTGGATTTGGGTGATGTCGCCCTAACAGTATCGTCTATACGCTCTTGTAAATCTTCCTGTAATTTCAAATAGGCGTCTAGAGAGGCTTGCCAGCGAGGCCACCAATTTTTCAATTGCGCTATGATATTACTCCCAGCCAAAACCTGTCGTGGTTCCGGGTGAATTTTGATTAAAGCTGGCGTTGCTACCAACTTAAAGTGTTCTGCTAAGTAAGGTTGTTGACCAACATCAATAGTTTGAAGTTCAAAACTATACTCAGCCTGTAATTCTTTTAAGTAAGCACGTATTCGCTGTACCTGTTGACGGGACTTGGGGCGTCCATCGACAAACAGTAACAGCTGGAGTGGAGCCTCAGAATAAGTAGGCTGATCCTGGGAAACTTGCATGTAATCGTGTTTCAGCACTGGTAACAACCCGGTGACGCTTTACAGAAAGTAAAAAGGACTGACGGTTGTCGATGGTCGTTGTTTTTTCTTCTTAATATCTATTTTAGATTTTCATACTCCTATCCGATCTGCGTTTTTGACATCAGACATATCTTTTTCAGCCTTTTACTCCCTTTTGGTTAACTTTATCTCCAAGAAACACCCAAGCCCCTTGAATATAAGTCTTAATTTGCCCTGAATCAAAAATTTTCCCAAAGCCAGCAGGTGAAAGGTTTAATACTATGTCAAATCGGCTAGTGCAGCACCATGTTAATTTGAGTACTCGCTTTGAGCAAGCGATGTCTACGACGGGCTACGCCTACGCCCAAGAAAACACAGATGCTCATTGTATCTAATCTATCAGGAAGCTGTTAACTGTTCAGACCAAGTTTGTAGAGGGTTTTCTCAAACGCTAGTGCATTTGATGAAGTGTCTTTTTCGCTTATAGCCAATCATTAACTAGGATTGGGACAAACAGCCAAAGTCAACTCTGTACTACTTCTATAACTTGCGAAGCGCACCTTCCAGCTTTCCTAAAAGAACCACAGCCCTATCCAAGAATAACAGGGGATGGGTTGATTGAGGGAAAGTTTTGGATAACTATAGAGGCGATGCCTACGGCGGTAAACTACGCACTTTTAGAGCCAGCACTCACTGCTTTCGAGGCTGTTAATAAATTCTTGACTACAGCACAAGTAGCACTTTCTCCAGAAAATCAATTTGAGAGATAGGGAAACTGCTGCGACACTTGACTGCTTTACCTATTACCCCACTTGCCAAGAATAACGAACTTACGCTAAGTTCCTAGAATTGTTTAACACTGGCATTTTTCAGATTTTGTCTGACTCACATTACGATCGTCAGATGAATAATTTTCAGAATCGATTGTCAGCCAGTGTTAGTTAACTCAATCTATTCCCCTCTTTGGGTGAGGCTAAAGGGGGCTTTATTCCTAGTCTATCATTTCAATTGCTTGGCGATCGCATTACAACTAGTGCATCTAGAAGTAGATTCAAGCTTTTGCTAGCTAAACTGTTTTTTGACCAGTTATCTGCTCTACAACTTGGATGTTTAGATAACTCTCTGAAAAATTGGTTCACAATCTAGTATCGATTGGTTTGTAGTCGGTAGCTCTAGTCCCGATCTAAATCCTAAAGTCTTTGCTACGAACTCCCAACTCATAAAACTCTTATCTAGCAAGGATTTCAGGTTTATTTATGTTTTTTTGCAAAAATGTTAGTTTTCCAGAATTTTAGGGAACTCTATAAATAAGCATAGGAATTATCAAAACCTAATGGCTGTAAAACGAAGACAATACGGTAGCTTTTGCTACCGTTTACTCATTTTTGGAGATATTATCACCAACATAGACATTTACGAAGAAGACGTAGTGAGTCGGTAATGTTTTTTGGTGATATATAGAGTCAGAGGAGAGCAGGGGAATAAAGGAGAATAACCATGTCCCATGCCTCATTCCCATTTAATGGACAGTCTGCGCTAGGGTAGGAATTGAAACTCAATTTGTGATTTCCTGTGCTTCCCTGTAAACGTTCGGCTGTATTTCTAATTTGGGCTGTTATACTCACTTCCTTAACAGCCTGTGCTAATAGTCCAGTTGCCAGAAACCTTGAGCAATCTTTGGCGGCAGATCCGAAACTGCAAAGCGATGGAGTTGTCTTTGGAGAATCTCAAGGTAATCAACCGCAAGCACAGCAAAATGAATCAGCAGTTCAGTTACCATCTGATTTTCCTAAAGATATACCCTTATATTCCAATGCCAAACTACAGGAAGTTACACCTGCTAGCGGCTCAGAAAACAAAATCTCAACTCGTTGGTTAAGTTCTGACCCCAGTAATTTTATTGCTAGCTTTTATCGCAGCCAGTTTCAAACAAATAACTGGCAGGTTTTACGACAGCCAACAGATGATGCGGGAGGTGCTTTTGAGGCACGCCGTAATGATTTGCTGTTGAAGGTTTCCATTCAGCCTCAATCAGTTACTAATGCCAAACCTAATCAACCCCAAACAGCCACTGAATTACTGATTGATTACGTAACGAATAGTACCGCAACGCCACAACCTACCCCAAATACAAATACTAACGAAACTACTAACGCCGTTCCTCAACCGGGAAATTCACAGTTTATTGGCCCAATACCACCCACAAACTTGGCAGCACAGCCACTAAGCACAGCTAATAACCAAACAATCCCTACAGCCACCCCTAAATCTCAAGTATTCAACGATCTGAATAAAGCCCCACAAGAATGGCGGCAACATATCCAAGACTTGGCTACATTAGGTGTTTTATCTATAGAAGCAAAGACAACCAAGAGCAACTCTACTAACACAAATAACCAGTTTGAACCCGCTAAAATCGTTACACATCGGGAATATGCCCGTTGGCTAATTGCTGCTAACAATGCTGTGTATGCCAACAATCCAGCTAAACAAATTCGCTTGGCATCAGAAAGTACTCAACCAGCTTTTAGTGATGTGTCAACAAAAGACCCTGATTTCTCAGCAATTCAGGGATTAGCCGAAGCTGGGTTAATTCCCAGTCCTTTGTCTGGAGATTCTACAGTAGTTTTGTTTCGTCCTGATGCACCTCTAACGCGGGAACAGTTACTGCTATGGAAATTACCCTTAGATACTCGCCAAGCTTTACCCTCTGCTAACTTAGATGCAGTCAAACAAACCTGGGGTTTCCAAGACGCAGCGAGAATTGACTCTAAGGCTTTAAGAGCAGTGTTGGCTGATTACCAGAATGGCGAACAATCGAATATTCGTCGAGTGTTTGGCTATACGACTCTGTTTCAACCCAAAAAACCAGTAACTCGTGCTGAGGCTGCTACGGCTTTGTGGTATTTCGGCAGTCAGAGTGAGGGTGTATCGGCTACTGAGGCTTTGAAATTAAAGCAAAGTTAAAGCTATGCCTACAATGGTCTACCTGATTTAGTTGCAGTTAGTCCATACAGCATAAAAGTTGGCAATTTCGCCCTTTAGTATACAAATTTTGTGATTTCTTTGTAATATACCTATTTTTTATCAAGAAAATGTAAATCTAAGTGTTTTAAGAGTTTTTACCTGTGTTTGATGAATTTTTGAGGCATAGTTAAGTAAAACAACGTAAATTAACTCAATAGACGTACTTAGTTTTGAAGTATCTTCAAAAGACTAAGTTGTCAGACTATCGCCCTTTTATTGCTTTTAAATAAATTAAAAAAACCACAGGTAAAACAAATATGAAGAAACAAGCTGTAGCAGTAGGATTTGTTCTATTTTCTTTCATGTTGCCGACCAAAGCCTCGGCTGTGAGTTTTGATCGGCTTTATGTATTTGGCGATAGTCTTTCCGATACAGGCAATATATACAATGCTACCGGTAAAACATATCCTCAAAGCCCACCTTACTTTGATGGACGTTTTTCTGATGGGCCGATCTGGGTGGATTATCTCGGAAATCAGCTAGGATTAAAGCCCACTTTATTCACTACTATTCCTTCCACACCTCCTACCCAAGGGATAAACTTCGCTTTCGGTGGTGCTAGCTCTGGTTTAGGTAATGCTGTCGTTCCCAATCCAAATTTACCGGGAGTGCTCAAACAAGTCCTTGGTTTTGCTGGAACTCTGAAAGCAAATAATCAAACTGCTGATCCAGATGCACTTTATACATTGTGGGGAGGTGCGAATGATTTCTTTTTTCTCAACCCCGAAGACTCTACTACGCCAATCAGCAATATATCCCTGGCGTTGAATACTCTGGTAGGAGTCGGCGCAAAAAATATTTTGGTGTTTAACTTACCAGATTTGGGACAGCTACCAGCAGCTAAAATCAACGATCGCAACCCTACAACCCTTAGCAAATCTACTAGTGAGTTCAACTTGGGTTTAGCAAACACTGTGAGCGCTTTGAATCAAAATCCGAATCTCAACATCATCTCTATTGACACTTATTCTTTATTTAATCAGGCAAGCGCATTGGGTTTTACGAATGTAACCGAGTCTTGTCTATCTAGGCTAGATATATGTAACCCAGGTAACAACAAGTTTCTTATCTGGGACGGTTTCCACCCAACAACTGCTGTTCATAAGGTGATAGCAGACACTGCACTGGCGGCGATTGAGGCTAAGTCTGTTCCTGAACCTGCGATAAACTTGGGGATTTTAGCCCTTGGTGCTTTTGGTGCGATAGGAGTGCTGAAGCGTCAGCCCCTTCTGGGAAGTCAAAAGTCAAAAGTCAAAAGTCAAAATTAAGATTAAGAACCACCAAAATAAATTTAGGGGCTTGTACCTTTTTCTTTCTGGTCAACAAAAAAGGTCAGTACTTGTATCAGTAAATCAGGTTGTTGATGCACAATTGTCTCATACAACAGTTGAAAACTAAACTTAATTGTATTGATGTGGGATTACGATCGCCTATTTGAAATTATTGAAGAATTGATCATGCACCATTCTCCTAGTGGTGCAGAAGCTGAGATTAACCAGTTGTTGATGCAACGATTTGCGGCTCTGGGTGTAGAAGTCTGGTGCGATCGCGCCGATAATATTATTGCCAAGATTCCAGGGAAAAATCCAGACCGAGCGATCGCTATTACCGCGCATAAAGACGAAATTGGCGCAATTGTCAAGAGTCTCGGTGATGAAGGTCGTGTCAAAGTCAGCAAACTTGGCGGTTCTTTCCCGTGGGTTTATGGCGAGGGTGTTGTAGATTTATTGGGAGATAACGAAACCATCAACGGTATTCTCAGCTTTGGTTCCCGCCATGTTTCTCACGAATCGCCCCAGAAAGTGCAGCAGGAAGATACTATTGTTAAGTGGGAAAATACCTGGATTGAAACGAAGCTGACATTTGCTCAATTAGAAGCAGCTGGTATCCGACCTGGAACTAGAATGGTGATTGGCAAACATCGCAAGCGTCCAATTCGGTTAAAGGATCATATTGCTGGTTACACTTTGGATAACAAAGCCTCTGTTGCCATTTTGCTAGCTTTGGCTGAAAATCTCAAACAGCCAGTAGTCGATGTTTATTTAGTAGCGTCAGCTAAAGAAGAAGTGGGAGCAATTGGGGCGCTATTTTTCACCCAAAATCAACGTTTGGATGCGTTGATTGCTTTAGAAATTTGTCCATTATCTGAGGAATATCCGATTAAGGATGGCGAAAGTCCTGTACTTTTGTCTCAAGATGCCTATGGAATATATGATGAGGGGTTAAATGGACAACTGCGCCAATCAGCCAAGCAACTTGATATACCAGTGCAGCTAACGATATTAAGTCAGTTTGGTAGTGATGCTTCGATTGCAATGAAATTTGGCCATGTTGGGCGTGCTGCGTGTTTGGCATTTCCCACACAAAATACACATGGATATGAAATTGCTCATTTAGGAGCGATCGCTAATTGTATTGATTTGTTAAAAGCTTTCTGCGAAACTGAGTTTGATTGATCATTCTAGGCTTTAACTCGAAGGAGCGATCGCATATCAACCCAAAATAGCCAGAAAAAGGTTTTGCAAAGTCTGAGGTTTGGCTCCTGAAGTCACCCTAACTTTTTAATCCCTAGCCCTTTATCTATGGTAGTCAAAACTGGTTTGATAATTGAAGGTTTAAGAAGACCAGCTACTCGCCATCCAGTAATTGTGATTTCACCAAAGGAAGTTGCTGGATTCGCTTGACTAGTAATAGCTATCAATATTAAATCAGAACGCTCACGTTGATAGCTATTAGAACTCACAACTACTGCTGGACGTTTTTTAGTAGTACTCTGGTCAGTAAAGGGAAACGGTACTAAAATAACATCACCAAATTCATAGTTTGTCATATTCTGCATCATCAGGGTTATCCCAGATTTTGAGCAGAACTGGTTCAGAAAGTTTTGCTGCTGCAAAAGTAAGGCTATGGTTTGTATTTTGCAGCTCCAGAGAATCAATAAAATCTTCAACTAGCAAAACTTGTTCGGGAGGCAGCTTTTGAATTTTTTCAAGTAGCCTTTGCTCTGAACTGCTATGAGCCTGCATTATTTAGATTCTCCTAACCTTGCATTGGTTGCTTTATGCATTCATTATAGTTTTTGGTTGTCTCTACGACGAAGGCGATCGCTAACTGTATTGATTTGTTAAAATCTTTCTGCGAAACTGAGTTTGAGTAATAATTCCAGGCTTTCACTTGAAGGAGCGATCGCATATCAACCCAAAATAGCGTGAATTTTTCTGGTTGTCGAAAATGCGCGTAGGCGTAGCCCGTCGTAGACATCGCACAGCAAGATTATTCCTACTGTTGATGTAGCGTCAGTAGGATAACTTGCTCTAACTCTGCCTACTTCTATTTATTTCTCTCTGGTTTCGGTTGAGTAACCCACCACGCCACTATACCAAAGATCGCCGTAGCTAAAACACTCCAAAGTAAAGATGACACCAAGGGGTGAACTGGGTACTTGAAATTTATCTGTGGTGCAAAGGGTTTATCTATGTGTTGGGTGACAATACCAGAAACTATTGCACCGCCACCAAAGGCTATACCTAGTACTTGGATGGTGCGTTCTAAAGAGCGATCGCGTTTGGCTTGTTCTAACTCTACTATGCCGCGAATAGTGCCAATCATCTGGTCAAAGAGGTTTTGACCGGGGGTAAGATAAGCTAAGTTTGTGTTAATTTGTTCGACAAAGGTATCTTCAGCTAGTTCTAGGAAGTTGGACAAAAATTCTAAATTATCTGATTTAATGCCTATTTTATTTAGTTTGTCAAGATATAAACGATAGTTTTTACTATTAGTTTTAATTGTAGTTCTGTGCAGTTCTAAATTTCTTAAGTAATCAACATAATTAAAAGAAATTTCTGGTATTTCCTGTAGCCATTGATTTAAATTATCAAATTTTGAATCTCTAGAGTTATTTTTTTGCTCTTGAAATTCTTGTTTATACTTTTCCAGATCAGAATAAGCTGATATAGCTTGTTCATAACACCATATAGCTTCAGAACGAGCATAAATAATTTTACTGCGACAAAGAAGAAGGTCAATTAAAGGATAATAATATTCTCCCTTGTTTTCTAATTCTGTACTTAGGGAATGGGTATTTAACCAAATTAGTAAATGACACTGTTCTTCAGGACAGTCAGGATCATTTTCATATTCAAATATCGAACTACCTAATAATTGCCCTTGATGCTGACGATAAATCTTTAGTTTTCGGACAGTTTCTTCTGATAATAATGCTTTGACACAAGCATCAGCGAATGCTTGTTCATTATCTATTTTTCCTACAGGTTGAGCAAAAAATACTAGGGTTTGTCCTAGAGAAACTTTGATATTTTTAGAAAGTAAGCAATCATCTGGATTTAGCCCTCTTAATTCAGCAAGTTTTACTTCTGGATAAGGATAACGTAGAGTTAAATCAAGTGCGTAGGTATCGTGAATTTCTAGGGGATTAGCTTCACCACTTAAGTGTAGATTTTGTTGATGTTGGATGGCGGTAAATTTTAATAAACGTTCGGTAAGTATTTCTCCAGTGATACTAGTTTTTTTATTATTTGCTTTTTCAATCAGTTCAGGTAAAGTTTCTAGTTTAGGAATACCAAGTTGTTTACCAAGCTGCTGGCATTTTAACCATAAATCGTTGGCATTTTTTACAGGAATTTTAGGTTTTTGTGACAGGCTATGCTTCAGATGAAAGGCATAAAGAGTTAGTTTGGGATAAGCTATCTTTACTGTTGAAAAATAATCCATTTTAAAATAAAGATAAATGTCGCGGTGTTCAGATACTTTACCCCACCCTAACCCTCCCCTTATAAAGGGGAGGGAACCGGATTTTCTTATTTCCCCCCTTTATAAGGGGGGACTAAGGGGGGTAATAATTCGATAAAAATTACAACATATCACTTTTCAAACAACCTCTTAGCCTAAGTTGGTTTTTTTGTCTCTTTAGCAGATGACGAACTTTGTTGAATCTCATTAAGTATATTTTTTTTATCAAGTTCGTATTTGGGAATATTTGTATTTGCTTGCTTATCGCCTGGCCCTCTTCGTCCTATTTCCTCAAATTCTGCTAAAGCTTTCTCTACTTCAGGATGTTCTGACAGCCAATCGGAGATAGCATTGGATAAAAATTTAATGTCATCAGGTTGGTTATTAATCAATTTCATTAGTGTAATTCTATCCTCTGCTGAAAATAGAGAAGATTGAGTATTCAGCAGATGGATAAAAATATTAACAGTTGTTTCATGATCGGACATTATTATTCTCCTATTTGCCAACAGCAGTAAATGCAGCCCAATGAAAGGGAGAGTTGAATGGTTGCTCTCCAGTCATATTATTAATTTGACGACGTATCTTTCCTTTCTTAGTGCTATCTAACGCCAATTTTTTTACCCATTCCTGCAATTCTTCTTTAGTAGCATCCCGCAACCAACGCTGGGCTTGATTCATAGCAAGTGGTATTGACATATCTGTAGCATTTTTTAAAATTTGAATGAACTTAATCATCAAAAAGGATGTTGATAAATCGTTTACCGTCCATAAACTACTTACAACACTGCTACTACCTGCATAGAGAAAGCCACTAGGTAAGCCGATATATTCATCACTGGTATTATTGAAGTCAATTAAACCTGTTTCGCAGGCTGAGAGAACTACGAGACGAGTTTGACTAAAGTCGAAGGTTCGTTCAAATAAATTACCCAATGTCAAACATTTACTTAAATCTACAGCTTTCGTATCAGAAACTTTGAGATATCTTTCTGGGTTAGCATCATCAGGAATAGGGTAAACATCGGCATCTGCTAATAATAAAAAAGAATTTTGGGGATAATTTAAGTTGAAAGAACCGTGACAAGAAAAGTGGAGATAATTTGCTTCTTTTAATTGTGTTGCTGCTTGGGATAAGGCAGCTTTTGTGGCTTGCTTTTTGGATAATACTTGATGGGAGGGAAAGTAAGATAATATGCTTTCTACTTCCAAATTGGTGTAATTCAGGTCTTCTGTAGGATTTTGAATTGCAAATAGAGATTGAAAATCAGGGCGTTGTCGCTGTTGTACTTGTTGCAGTAGTTGACAACTGGGTGCATAGCTGACACCACCAGCAAATAAATCCAGAAGACAAGACGAATTTTTCAAATTTTGATTTACTGGAATTGCATGAAGGGGGAATAAATGCAGGAATTGATGGGGAATTAGGATGAGTTGATCGCAGTGCTTTGGTATCTGGGTTAATATTTCATCAATGTGCAGAATTGAGGCTAATTTTTTGAGTTCTACCCCTAAGCTATTCAGCCATTGCTCTTTTTGAGTGTAGTAGTTTTGCAAATATTGATTGATCCAATTAAACAAAGCTTCTAAATCTTCTGGTTGAGATTCCCAAATTTTTACCTCTCCTAGCTTTGTGACAATAAACGCCAGAATTTTATCGTTGAGAATATACCACTCGATAATGGCTGTATGCTCATCGAAAGAACCTTGGAAAGAGTCGAAATTGAAACCATAACCAACGGGTAAATAGCGGTTTTGCAATTCATTACGCTGCTGTCGCAATTGTTGAAGATGTTGTGCAAGGACTTTTGGGTTTTCAGCTTCGCCATTTTGGATTTGATATTGTCCTACGGCTATTTCATCCCTGTATTTTTCTAATTGAGTGACTACTTCTGGAGGGAAGATGGTTTTAGAGTCACGTTCAAGAATTTGTTCAACTAAATTGCGGGTTTTACTACGTTCAACATATTCAATCGCTTCGGTAATCTTATCCAATTCCAAGCAAACTTCTACCATGCAGCTATAAACTTGGTTAAAGCGTTCAGCTTGCTTACGTTTGCTTTCCTCCCCAGATACTATTTCTTCCCGTAAAGATTCTATAGTGGCAATGGCAGACTCAAAAGTATTGTACGCTAAGGCAAACTGGGCTGCGTCTTGATAAGTAATTCCCAGGTTGAATAAAATCTCTGCCCCATCTTTAGGCAAAGCTTCTCTGGTGTAGACAGTTAAAGCAGCAGTATAAGCAGCGATCGCATTTTCGATGTTCTCTGCCTTGTCTCCTTTAATTCTCTTAAAGTAGGCAGTAGCGAGATTGTTTTGCGTTGCTGCCCAATCTTGAAGCAAAGTTTCTCTGGTTCTGACAGTTAAAGCAGCAGTATAAGCAGCGATCGCCTGTTCGATGTTATCTGCCTTGTCTCCTTTAATTCTCTCCCTGTAGGCAGCAGCCAAATTATTTTGTGTTGCTGCCCAATCTTGAGGCAAAGTTCCTCTGGTTCTGACAGTTAAAGCAGCAGTAGCAGCCGCGATCGCCTGTTCAATGTTATCTGCCTTGTCTCCTTTAATTCTCTCCGTGTAAGTATTTACGAGATTATGTTGCGTCATTGCCCAATCTACAGGCAAAGCTTCTCTGGTTCTGACAGTTAAAGCAGCAGTATAACAAGCGATCGCTTTTTCGATGTTATCTGTCCTGTCTCCTTTAATTCTATTGCTGTAGGCATTTGCGAGATTATGTTGCGTCATTGCCCAATCTACAGGCAAAGCTTCTCTGGTGTAGATAGTTAAAGCAGCAGTATAACAAGCGATCGCTTTTTCCAGATTCTCCGCTTTTTCTCCTAATATTCTACTAAGGCAAGCATTCCCCAGATTATTTTGCGTCATTGCCCAATCTACAGGAAAAGCACTGCTGGTTCTGACTTCCAGAGCCAATCCGTATGCGGCGATGGCTTTTTCCAGATTCTCCGCTTTTTCTCCTAATATTCTGTTAACGTAAGCATTCCCCAGATTAGTTTGCGTCATTGCCCATTGTACAGGAAAGGCACTACGGGTTCTGACTTCCAGAGACAATTCATATGCAACGATCGCCTTTTCCAGATTCTCCGCTCTGTTCCCTAATATTCTCTCAGAGTAAACATTCCCCAGATTATTTTGCGTCATTGCCCAATCTACAGGAAAGGCACTGCGGGTTCTGACTTCCAGAGACAATTCATATGCAGCGATCGCCTTTTCCAGATTCTCCGCTTTTTCTCCTAATATTCTGTATAAGTAAGCATTCCCCAGATTAGTTTGTGTCATTGCCCAATCTACAGGAAAGGCACTGCGGGTTCTGACTTCCAAAGCCAATTCATATGCAGCGATGGCTTTTTCCAGATTCTCCGATGTTTCTCCTAATATTCTTTTACGGTAAGCATTCCCCAAATTATTTTGCGTTCCAGCCCAATCTACAGGAAAGGCACTGCGTTTATATACAGTGAGTGCGATTCCGTACCCAGTAATAGCAATTTCGATGTTGTTGGCTTTGCTACCCAAAGGAAACTGCTGAATGAGATTGCTAAAATTACTAATGTCTGCGGCGATGAATGTTGCTTTATCTGTTTCCGCTTCGGCTAGGGTATTTGTTGCCCAACGGCGCAATAGTTCTGCAAACGCTCCGTCGAGTTTGTCTATATTCTTTGCCAGCAAGGAGTAAATTACCTGAGAATTACCTTTACTGTTTGCGGTTGCTTGTAGTACCTCCATCAAGAATTGGTAATATGTCTGTATCTCCTCCTCACTGAGAGATTGTAAATCTGCTTTATTATCTAGATTCAACGCTTTCCCTAGTTGCATTGCCAAACTTTGCAACCAATTTGCTGTCGTCTCATCCCCTTGCTGTGAAAACCACTGTGCTACTGCTTTTATTGTCTGCAAGAAGCCAATATCTACTAATTCTTGGTTTGCTGCCAAAGTTTCTTGGAATTCATCGTTAGTACGGCAATTCAACAGGCGTTGAATGAGATTGAAATAGGCTTGCTGACGCAGTTCGTTCATAGGTAAGGGTATGAGACGCAACTAGATCATAAGAAAAATTCAACACCAACACCCTAAATTCCAGAAAAGTGTAGGATTTCATCACAAATGATGTGTGTCTGACAATGAAAGAACCTCGTGGATGAGTGTTTTTTACTTGTGAACAGACAATATACTGATTTTGCGCCCAGTAGCGGCTTCAGGTACAAAGAGGATGCCTTGGCGTAGCCCAACCCAGCCATCGCTTGCATATCTTTGGGTATTACTACCAAACTAACCCTAAGTTTAAATACGGATTTAAGCGAATATTGTGTATTATCTACTTGAACCAGCCTAATATTTAAGATAGTTAATTAATATGGCAAAAGATAGATTTCATAATATTGTCAGAAATGCTTTAGAAAAAGACGACTGGAAAATTACGGCTGATCCTTATGAAATAAATGTGGATGATGTAGATTTTGAGATTGATTTAGCCGCAGAGCAACTTTTAGGGGCAGAGAGAGAAGGACGAAAAATAGCGGTAGAAATTAAAAGTTTTATTAGTCCATCGAATGTTTCCGAATTTCATACAGCCTTGGGGCAGTTTTTAAACTATCGGGATGCCCTAGATAAAATTGAACCAGAACGCCAACTTTATTTAGCTGTTCGCGTACCAATTTATGAAAGTTTTTTTCAACGGAAATTTATTACATCGGCAGTTGCAAAATATCAATTACGATTGATAATTTACGATGTACAAGAGGAGGTTATTCGTCAATGGCTGTAGAAAAATATCGGCAATATATTCGACATCTTCTTTGCGAACGGCAAAAGCAAGCTTCGATGCAAAGAAATGCCCAAGAGTATGAAGTGCAAACAATTTTCGATGAACAACAAGACCACTATCAATTACTTTATGTCGGTTGGCGGGGAAATAAACGCGATTTTGGCTGTATTCTACATCTCGATATTAAAGATGGGAAAATATGGATTCAACATGATGGTACTGAAGAAGGAATTGCCAATCGATTGGTAGAAATAGGAGTACCCAAGCAAGATATTATTTTGGCGTTTCACGAACCCTATATACGTCAGTTTACCGGGTTTGGCAGTTGAGCAATATTTCTAAGAAACCGCTTACGTTTACTTGTATTTAACCCAAAGCAAGAGGTAATTGTGCAATGGATACCTTAGACAATATACTGATTTTGCGGTAAGCGTTGGCGCAGCCTCTCGTAGAGAAGCTATGCCGTTAGGCTTATCGCCTTCCTCGTCGCAGACATCACTCCTACAAAATAGTGTGATTGCCGATCTTGTACCTTACAATCAAAATAATAAATAATATTAATCCTTCTAAATTCCAAAAAGAGTAATGTATGAATACCGAAACAGCCCTATGGAAAATCATAGAAAATTTGCCCAGTTCCCTGAAAATTGAACTTTTACATTATGCCAAATATTTAATCACTAAATCTTCAACACTTCCACAAGTCGAAGATGTAACCGTTTTAGAAACCAATACAGAAGAAACAGAAAATTGGCAATCTTTCTCTTTAAATAACTTAAATCAATGTTATGCAGAAGATGAACCAGAATATGCTATAGAATCAATTAAAGAATATAACCCTAATTATGAAATAAGATAATATCATACTAACTCCTATTCCTCAAGCAAATGGAGAAATAAAAAACCGTCCTACGCTGATTTTGAGATAAATGCCAAAATATCAAGACTTTTTGATATGTGGAATTAGTACACAATTAAAACAATATATTCCTAACTTTGATGAAATCATTTCACCTAATGATGATGATTTTCAATCCAGTGGTTTAGTTAGTCAATCTGTTATTAGATTAAGTTTTTTAGCTGTCATTACTCGTAACAGTATAATTGGCTCAATTGTTTCTGTGCGCTCAACAGACACACAGAATTGCACATAACAGCCATCGGCACGTTTGACCAACCTGACTCTTTTAATCTGGTCAAAGGAGTAGAAGTGGAGGTCACGAGTCCCTTTCAGCTTGAGTTTGCCAATCCTGTTCTTACTTTTGACTTTTGACTTTTGACTTTTGACTTCCCCGAAAGGGCTGACCAAGAGCAACTAGAGCCGTATGCAATGCTTTAATGGAGGTGTCTGCATCTAAATGCAGCAGGAGTTTAGACACCAGCAGTTTCAATCGCTTGTTCTGTAGCGATCGCTTCATCAATCTCGGTACGATGGGCAGTGTAAAAACCCAGTGCATCATTGATCTGAGCTTCGGTAATACCATACTGTTGGACAATTTGCTCGCAAGACCAGCCCCACTGATGAGCAGCAATCGCTAGAGTTTGCACTCGAATTCCTGTACCACTAACAACGGGAACTTTTTGGCCACTGTTTCCAATGCGATAGCTAATCAAGGGAAAGGAGGGGTCGTTCAGTTGATGGCGAAGGGAGGCAACTTTTTCTGTTACTGCCCACAAAATAAATTGATCGAGGGAAATTCCTTGGCTAGTTGCCCATTGCTCTATCTCTTGCTGTAGTTGAACAGGTAAATTGACCAAGTAGGAAGGCATTTGCTGAAGCTCAATGAATTAACTTTTTCATTACTTGCTTTATTCTAAGCGATCGCCCCGTAGCAGTTTTAATTTATCGTTTGTGATTTTGGCGATGCCTGGGTTGGGCTACTCCAACACATTTATAGATTTTGCGATCGCATTTGTTATTTCGGGGTACTCATTTGTTATTTTGGGGTATGCATTTGTTATTTCGGGGTACTCATTTGTTATTTCGGGGTACTCATTTGTTATTTCGGGGTACTCATTTGTTATTTCGGGGTACCCATTTGTTATTTTGGGGTATGCATTTGTTATTTTGTGGTACCCATTTGTTATTTTGGGGTACCCATTTGTTATTTCGGGATACCCATTTGTTATTTCGGGGTACGCATTTATTGATTTTGTGATTACTGTTGCTGATTGTACTTATTTTTAAACAACAAATCGATATGAAAAATGAGTAAAAACACAGGCAAACTCGTAATTATTTCGTTGAACTTTTAATGAAATAAATCCACAAAACTACCCATCTCAGGCAAAAGGATACTCCACTATGTTGAAAAAGGAATTATTAAAAAAGGATGTGTTATGTCTTTAAAAACTCGTGGTTCTGCTGCTGTTGACAAAGCCCAACTTCGTCTCGCCTTGCTTAAATCTATTGATGAAAATCTGGATTTAGGACATGGGTTAACTATTGAAGCCTACAACCACTTAATCAATACTACCCGTGCAATGGTAGAAGCTAATAATACGCTGGTGTCCAATCTGGAAGAATCGCGTAAAACAGTAACCCAGATGGATAAAGCCCTCTGTGAAATGTCTGAACGAATGCTAAGTGGAGTTGCAACTGTCTACGGCAGAAACAGTATAGAGTATTCCAAAGCTGGCGGCTCTAATCGAAAACGAAATAAACAATCTAGTTCAAAAGTTACTTCAGTTGTAACAGTTCTTACTACTCAACCTACTCAAGCTACTCAAGCTACAATTGCGAATGCGTCAACTAACGGTAATGGCACAACTCCATTGCTGCAATAATTTACCTGACTTGAAAATGGGAGTAGAGGCAAATACGGTTTGGTTAAGCAAATTTATCTGTTAAGGCAGGCAGGGGAAGCAAGAAAACTAATTTGTATCAAGAATTTCGTGAAATGGTATTACTTTAAAGCAGTCAAATCTTGTTGCTCTAAAACCACATTGAAAATTAGTGTAAAACTCACGTTGGGGATGAGTCGGCGCAAAACTTGTAAATGCGCTTCGGCATCGCTGCGGCGACGAAAACGAGCTACAACCTGATTCTGCATATTAGGTAAAAGCCGGACTATACACCAAGGACTGAGCTTTTCAAGATAAGTCATGAAATTCTCCTGTTAAAATCTGTAATTTCCAAGACAAAAGCCAGCCTACTGTGATGGTAGCTGGCAAGAAATATCATTTTGATATTGAAATTAGATTCAATTTCTACTCACTTTCGTCTAGAAAACACAGCTTCTGCAACAGTTCTTCGGGAATCTCTTCAAAGTGTTCCAGCAAAAAGTTCATCAGCGCCAGGTGACGTAAATCATTAGGCATGGGACGGCGGTAGTTTTTACCTCTAGCAAACCAGCGTCGAACCGTGGACAGGGAACGAGAGCAAATCTGAGCTATTTCTTCGTAGTTCACCTGCCACTTAGAGTAAAACTGCTTGGGAGTCATGCTTAGTTGACAATAACTGTAGAATTGCATCAAATCTTGCTCTCGTTGCTTGAGTGGATGAGGATTCATAACTTTGTCTCCTCGCTAATGGGTTCTAAATCTTCTTCCCAAGCAATATCGGCAGATGTCCAATCCGCACTGGGACTGTCTTTGCTCAACCAAATCAGGTAGCACCAACTCCAGCAGCAGCGATGAGAAGCAAAGCTATAAAATCGACCAATGACAATACCCCAGTCAGTATCGCTTTCAAGAGAGAGCCAACGCAAGCGATCGCCATATAAAAATCTGGGTGTCTTCGCTACATCAGGAAAGTTAGCGGGAAGCTCAATAGATGCGTCTGGGTATTTCAGGTTAATCAAACCTGGGACTATATCTTGGTGACTATGCCGGATGAGATTAAGATAATTGGCAATCAACTTACCCTTGATGCTGTGAGTTAACCCAGATATCAGAATTGCAGCTAGACTTTCTATTTCTTGCTGCTGGGGTTGTATCCAGGTGCTATCAAAGTCAGCGTCAGAGTAGTTGTTGAGCTTTGCTAGTAATTCTGTGATGCCGAAATCATCTAAAGCTTGTTGATAAGCTTTGTGTTGATCTGTTTTGTAGCTAACAGGCTTTAACATAGGAAATGTCTCCTGTGATAGGGGGGCCAAAAGCCAGCATCCGCCCTGAGAAAGTTGATGGCTGGCTTTTGACTTATCAGTAATTATACATAAAAACCAATTAAATTTATGTTAATTGCTGTGTTTTTATGTGATAAAGTTAGAAAAAAACAAAATCGCTTATGATGGTGATATGGGAAAAGTTACAGTAACTATTTACATGGAAGAAGAAGACAAAGAAGCCCTGCAACAATTGGCTGATGCAGAGGAGCGTTCTTTGTCTCAGATGGCGGTGTTAATTGTGAAACGAGCGATTAAACAAGCTCAGAATGACGGGAAAATTCCACCAAAATAATTAGTAATTCGTCTGGGAAGCGATACCTTCTCTACGTTCGCGCAGCGTGTCGCAGACAGACGCTACGCGTAGCTTGCTTCCCCAAAGGGGTACGGTAGGCTCCCCTTCTCTACGAGAGGCTGCGTCAACAGGACACTGCGCAAACGCCAACGCGCCGTACGTAATGGGTTTTGAAGATGCGAGTAACTGCTGTGTAATTTCTGGCAGTTGGTTAGGACAATGCTCATCTAGTTATAAGTTTGCCTTGATTTATAGCTGCAGCGATGTCTGCGACGGGCTTCGCCTACGCTCCCGAATTAGTAGTAAATACCTGAATTACTGGCACTGTCACATAATCACCATCATCAGTAATAATCTAGGTTTGATGACAATAATTTGTCACAACGACATCAATGTGTTACCGATCACAGATAATTAGTCACTGTACATGATTTGTGTCAAACTCTAATATTGAGGAATACTTTCATCAAAGCCGATGATGGGATTTGAACCCACGGCCTGCTGATTACGAATCAGCTGCTCTACCACTGAGCCACATCGGCGTACACAATCTAAAAGTATAACATGATTTAATCATGGTAGATCAAAATCCCAAAAATCGTCTTAATGCTGAACAATATGCCAGCCTGAAAGCAGAAATAGCTGCTCCTTATCGCGGCTTCCGACAATTTTTCTACATTGCTTTTGGTGCTTCTGGCTTACTCGGTGCATTCATCTTTTTCTTCCAAGTGCTTGCCGGACGCAATGTTGAGAATGCTTTGCCTAGTTTAGCTCTCCAAGTCGGAATAGTTGCTTTAATGGTTTTCCTCTGGCGGTGGGAACAGCGTCGGCAACAACGCCCCAATTCGGGTAAAAATCCTAATTCCTGAAGGGAGAAATCTTAGCTAGTTAATTTTTGACTACTTTCTTTTAATATATCTTTTCTTCAAATTTACTCATGCTTTTATGAAGATTAAAATATCTAGAAAGAAAAAATAAAAAAATTATTAGGAAATCCCAAAAAGCAAAAATTTCTGAGAAAATAGAAATCGTTGAAACGGGGTCAGCCAATATAAAGACCCTGACTATAAACCCAATCATATTCAAATGGGGTCAGCTATATTTAAAGACCCCAACTTTTATGATTAAAAACCCTAAAATTAAAAAACCACTATATTGGAAGCGCCAGACTGATAATTGTTAGTCTGGCGTTTCCAATTTGCTAACTAGACATTTACTGAACTGTTACCAAATAAGATGAAGGAATTGGTTGGGCACGTCCAGCATTGACGAGTGCCTGGTAAACAAAGGCAGCAACTTCGGCTCTAGTCGCTTCACGATTAGGATTGAGTTGCTTCGCTGTAGGATAGTTGATTACTAATTGCCGTGCAGTTGCGGCGGCAACAGGTGCGATCGCATAATTAGGAATCTGGGCAGCATCAGTGTAAAAGGAAAGGACATTCTGATTACTTGCAGTTAAGCCCAAACCATTAGCTAAAGCGACTAACGCCTGCACTCTAGGAATTTGCTGCTGTGGCTTAAAAGTGCCATCGGGATAGCCAGAAACAAATTGACTCTGGTAAGCAGATTGAATGGCAGCGTAAGCCCAGAAATTGCTTGCTACATCCTTAAATTGAATGCTTGCGCGTTTGGCTGCTGGTGTTAGGGCTTTAGTAACAATAGTGGCGAATTGAGCGCGGGTTACAGGTTCATTGGGTTTAAAACTGCCATCAGGAAAGCCAGCAATAATATTTTGGGAGGCTAAAGCTTGGATGTAGGTTTTTGCCCAGTAATTTGCTGGCACATCCTTAAAGGCAACAGGCCCTCCAGGGGGTACATCAACAGTTGCAGCAACGAAATTTACTGAGCCGAAAATCTTTTTCTGATCGATATCGTTGCCAACAGCGACAATTTGACCGGTTTTAGTGGCGTTGTTCACATCATAACGAGTGTTATTGCGAATAAGATTTCCACCAGGATTTTCGTTAGTGCCAAGGTCGGGTAGAGCATTACCAATTGCTACTACTCCATCCCGTTTATTGTTCTGAATAACATTCTTACGCAATATGGGCTTCGCTGACTCTGAGATATAAAGACCGTCTTGGTTTTGGACTATTTGGTTTTCCACAACTAGGGGTGTGGAACTGCCATTAATCGACAGACCAAAACCAGTATCCTGAAATAAGTTATTCCGAATTTCTCCTTGAGCAGTTCTAACAACTGAAATCCCATTGCCTTTGTTTTGCACAAACTGGTTACTTTCAATTTTGGGATTGCCTGTACCGGTTACAAAAACACCTTCTCTGACACTGTTAGTAAAAGTACTGTTTTTGATAGTCGGATTAGTTGACTCTACCCACACAGCTGTACCCCGGCTATTTGGGTTGGTGACGGTGACACCGGTAATCGTGGTATCTTGTTCGGCAAGGATGGTAATGTCCTGTCTGGCAAAGGTACGACTAGTGTAAAAGCCTCCACCTGTAATCAATATCGCCTGACCTTTATTAGCTTCATCACCCCGCAGTGTCACCCCTGGTTTAAGCAAAAGTGGGAAAGTTTCGCCACTTTCCTGGTTATAGTTACCAGGTGCTAATTGAATCACTGCACCTGCTTGGGCTTGACTGAGAGCGAAACTGATGCTTTTGTAGGGTGCTGCCGAGGTTGCACCAGCACCAGCCCTATCTGCACCAGTTGCTGGATTAACATAAATCGCTGCGGCAGTTGTAGGAGCTTGCGCTGTATGAGTTGGGGCGATATTTTCTGGATGAGTCGCACCAGCATTAACCTCACTAGGTAGTAGTATTGACCCACTAGAAACAACAAGTATTGCCGTTAGTCCGGCTCCCAAACGCAAAGTGTATCTGAGATGACTGCTGGAAAGAAGGCGAAAATTTTTCGCTAGAGAAATGTAAGAACCCCGATATTTCATTTTTTGAGTCTGTGATATGTCTGAATTACGGTATGTCGAACAAGGTTAAAGATAACAGCCTTGTAGCTGCTCTAAAACCCATGCAAAACTATACTGGATGATTAGCACTGATTCAGCTAAATTCCCTATATAGGTCACAGAACTTATACATTAGTTATATTGTGTTATTCAGAAAATTTTCTTAGGGGCACTATGGGGATAAGACGATTTTTAGTATTCCCTAAAGCTAGATGCTGCAACTAATTCTGCTGGAATATCATCACAAAAAAGCAAACCTATTGGAAATCAGGAGAAATGCATTTTAATTTTTTAGGGCTGCGTCGCGTCTTAGTTTTAGTAGGCATTATCTGTCTTCTGTTTTTGTCTACTCCTGCCTTTGCAGCAGAACGAGTAGTGCTGAAGTATGGTATCTTCCGTGAATCACTTTCTGTAGAGGAACTATCCACCTTTGCCCAAACAGGTGAACTCTCAGGTTCACTAAGAGTTAATTTAGCTTTGGCGCGACAAGACCCCAAAGCCATTCGTCAGTATTTAACAAAGCCTGTGAAGGTAAACCCTGTATTTTTAGATAAAGTACTAAATAGCCAGATTGGTAATATTATTTTGGATCGAGTTAGTCAAGTTATTTCTACACCGTCTCAAAGAGCAAATCGGCAAGCTTTACGAGCCGCTTTGGTACTTTCTGCGAATCAAGACGGGCAAGTGTCGCTGATTGAGATTATTAAGAATTATCCCACAAATGAAGTGGAAGTTGATGGCGATCGCTTGCAGGGTGCATACCGTCAACTCCGCCGCTTGCAAACAAGCTTACAAGATTTATTAGGTTTTTAGTAAGCTAAAGTTTCTAAAGTTTCTCGTAAATACCGCTGTACCTGCTGTTCCAAGTAAATTCCATGCAATTGAGCACCGCGTTCTAGTTGCCAACGTTGAAAACCTGAACTAGTGGAAATCGCACATTTGAGGCTATACCAAATTTCAGTATCGGCAGAAAATTGGCGATCGCTAGAAGCTGGAATTTGAGCCATAGTTCCTTATTCCTTTAATTTAAACTTCAACGGTAACTGGACAATAGACATTGGGCATTGGTTATTTATTCTTCTCTGCTCCTCTGCCCCCTGCCTCCCCTGCTCTTTTCTCTAGCCCTTTAAAGTTAAATACAGCAGAATTCAAAATTTAGAATTCAGGAGTAAACACGCTTTATATCTGGGTAAGAGACTTAGCTCGTGTATCTTACCAACTTGAAATCCGCTGTAATCTACTTTAGAGGCTACTATGAATCTGTATTTATCCTAAACAAGGATTGCAATAATCGGGGCACGATTTGATTAACCCGCACTCCTAAAATAGTGAAATCTTGCTTAATCTTTTCTAAAGATAATGGCTCAATGCCAGCAAATTCTGTCTCATTAATCACCAAAACTCGCATTACACTCACAGGTATTTGTAAAAATAGATTGCTGCCTAAAAAGGCTAATCCCGCAAGCACGAGTGCAAGGCTACGCCATTGTGGAAGAAATTTAGCTGAATTTGCTACTAATGGGGCAATTTGGTAAAGATTCCACAATATCCAAACCGACAATATTGCTGCAACTAATGCCAGGATACGATTTAACTTTGTATTAATTAAACAGAGAATTTTTCGCTGCCGTTCAGTCAGATTTTCTGGCTTTAGGGCTATTCCTAAAAGAGCAAATATATAAAAGGGGCGACGCAACTGCATCCATAGCAGGGGGAGAACACCAATGGCGGCCACTAAAAATAGCTCCATCCAGACTGGTAAAAATGGCTCGCCTACAGACAAGAACAATAAGCAGAGTACTAAAAAAACAGGCAACGTCGCTAATCCAGCGACGTGAATCCACAAAATAGGTTCAGAGCGAAATGAATGCATATTATAGAAAGTTGTGAGTTAAGAGTTAGGAGTTAGCAATTAGCAGCCTTTAACTCCTAACTCCTAATTTATCACTCCTAACTTCTAACCATTTTACCCTCAACACTATCTCGTTAAGGTGAGAGTGCGCCGCTTTGTAACCATTTGATAGGCTTCGATGATGTCACCTTCAACCCAATCATTGAATTTATCCATGCCGACACCGCATTCATAGCCGGCGTTGACCTCGCGAGTATCTTCTTTCATCCGTTTTAGGGAGTCAAGGACGCCTTCATAGATCACCTTACCGCCACGTCGCACCCTGACCTTGCAGTTGCGAACTAGCTTGCCAGATTGAACGTAGCAACCGGCAACCGCACCACGACCGACTGGGAAGACGGCACGGACTTCGGTTTGACCCAAGGGTTCTTCCACCAACTCTGGTTCCAAAAGACCTTCCAAGGCATCTTGGATATCTTCTAGGAGTTTGTAGATGACGTTATATTCCCGGACATCGACACCTGCTTCATCGGCGGCTTGTCTAGCGCCACTGGCAAAGGTGGTGTTGAAACCGATAATTACAGCGTTACTAGCAGCGGCTAAATCGATATCTGTCTCGGTGATTTCCCCAGCCGTAGCCAACAGCATCCGAATTTGGACTTCGTTTTGCGGGATTTGCTTGAGCGCTCCCACGATGGCTTCCACCGAACCTTGTACGTCTCCTTTCAAGATCAAGTTGAGTTCTTTCAACTCGCCTTCTTGTGCTTGAGCCGACAGGGTTGTGAGGGTAACACGTCCTTGTAATAGGCGGGATAGGCGTTGTCTGTCTGCGCGATCGCTAGCGAGTGCTCTGGCTTCTTTTTCGTTCTGGAAGACCTCGAACTCGTCGCCGGCTGCTGGCACATCACTTAAACCTAGTACCTCGACAGCAAAGGAAGGAGAAGCAATGTCTACTCTCTTACCTCTGTCATCCACCATCGCCCGGACTTTACCGAAGGCCGAGCCAGCTACTAAGATATCTCCCACATGCAGGGTGCCATTCTGAATTAGCAGGGTAGCAACTGCTCCCTTAGCTTTATCCAGATGTGCTTCAATGACAGTTCCTTTGGCGGTGCGATCTGGGTTGGCAGATAGTTCTGCAACCTCTGCTACTAGCAGAATCATCTCTAAGAGTGTATCCAGATTTTCACCTCTAATGGCACTCACCGGAACCATGATTGTCTCACCGCCCCAGTCTTCTGATGTCAGACCATACTGGGTCAGTTCTTGTTTAACCCGCTCTGGCTGTGCCCCTTCTTTGTCAATTTTGTTGATTGCAACAACAATTGGCACTCCCGCGGCTTGGGCGTGGCTAATGGCTTCAATGGTTTGGGGACGGACACCATCATCAGCAGCCACTACTAAGACGGCAATGTCTGTTACCCGCGCTCCTCGTGCCCGCATAGCTGTAAAGGCTTCGTGACCAGGAGTATCCAGGAAGACTATCTGCTGTGGTTTGCCCTCATGTTCCACATCCACATGGTATGCACCGATGTGTTGAGTGATCCCGCCGGCTTCGCCAGCAGCCACTTTGGTTTTGCGGATTGAGTCGAGTAGGGTTGTTTTACCGTGGTCGACGTGACCCATAATTGTCACCACTGGTGGACGGCGGTGGAGATATTCTAGGTCTTCTGCGCCGACCATTTCCGTAATTTTCCGAGCTTCTGCTTCTCGCTCGGCGGTTTCGACTTCTATTTCTAGTTCTTTTCCTACCAGGGTAATTGTGGGAATATCCAGATTTTGGGTGATACTCACCGCCATGCCTTTAAGGAACAGGATTTTCACAATCTCTGTATCGGGAACAGCTAAAACGTCAGCTAGTTCTTGCACAGTCAACGGCCCTGTGATCGTCACTTTTTCGGGGCGATCGCGCTTTGTCTCGGCTTCTTGGCGACGATTTTGGTGATGGTCGCGCCCAGAACCAGACTTGGAACCAGACCTGGAACCAGACTTTCTGGCTCTTGCGGTTGGGGCGCTAGCAAGGGTTGCACCTGGTATCTGTACAGGTCGAGTCGCTTTCGGTTTGGGAGGACGAGCGATAGAAAGACTGACTTGGACTGTGGCTGGTGAGTCGATATCGTCATCATCCAGCAAATCTTCTTCAAACTCATCATCAAGTATGGGTTTGATTCGCTTGCCTTTGACGCCAGCTTTTGCCTTCTCTTTAACCTCGTCAATTATTTCCTCTTCTACCCACTTTTTGCCGCCTTTGGTCGGTCGAGGCGGACTTGGCCGTTTCAAATCGAGGAGATCCGGTGTGACTGGTTCATCACCCAATCCTTGAGATTTACCCGCTATACCTGACATCTGTCTGGGTGGAGTAGCGATCGGCATTGCGGCTGCTACTGCTTCACCTGGACGTGCTGGTCTGGGTCTTTGTCCCTCTCCCAGTTGTGATGGTGCAGATGGTCTATTGCCTCTCTGCTCTGGTCTGCTGGGTGCAGGGGTAGGACGACTTGTTCTTTGTGGTGCAGATGGTGGAGACTGGTCTGTTGGCAGTTTAGCGACTCTTGGCTTAATTTGCTCGCGATCGCCTTCTGCGGGTCGTTGCCGTTGGTCGCGTTTAAGGATCGGTTTATCTGCCTGAGATCCGGTTAGCTCGTCTGCCACCTGGGCTTCTTCCGCCGCAGGTCTGGCTGGAGGAGTAACTAGTTGTGGTTTGATCGGTTTTTCCGATTTTGGTCTGGGTGGAACTATTTTTTCCGGTTTTTGGGATGCTATTTTTTCCTGTGCCGGATTTGGATTAGGCGTTTGTTCCAAGTCAGCGATCGGAGGTTGCTCTTGAGTCTCAGATTGAGTCCGGGGTACAGGTCTAGTTGGTACCGTCGGCTTCAGGGGTGAAACTGGTGTAGCGAAAGGCCGTGGCGGAGAGGGAGGATTAGCTTCAGACAAGGCAGCTTGGGTATTGTTAGCAAGTGACGCCTCTGGGGCGTTGGAGGTAGTATTTCTCAATATTTTGGGTTTGCGTATTTCCAAAATTTGCTGTTTGTGGGGTGCAGCAGGTCGCGAAGGTCCGCCGTTGGGTGGTGAATTTGGCTTATGGCTGGTTGTACCTAGTTCCTTTTTGGCTGACACATTCGTAGCTGCTAGCTTTTCTGCTGCCGCCCGGATGCTTTCTGCCTCGGATTCTGAAATCGTGCTGCTATGGCTTTTGACCGCAATATCGAGCTGGTCGCAAATTGCTAGTAGCTCTTTGTTATCCAAATTCAATTCCTTTGATAATTCATAGATTCTAACTTTGCCGTTGTTCATCCACTCTTCCCCTTTAATTTACAGTTTTAGCGGATGGTTGCCTGGGAGTGCGACATCTCCATCCTTGGATTACTGTTTTTAGGTTGCCGTTCAGTTTTTGCCGGTGCCTCCAATCAGGAAAGAGAGATGTTTCGGTTTAATAATGGCATCCCCACCAGGAATGATGGTTGAGGGATACCCATAAAAATTTCTTAAATAAAAGATTTTTATAGGAACCCTTGACGCCGAACTGCGCCTGAGCGCTACCAGGTTGCCATTTTGTAGTTTCTTGTTTTGTTGATTCTGAGTCTTCCACAATACAAACGATTACATTTTGTTCTGGGAATGTTGCCTCGCCCCTCGTTATTGGAGAGCCGAATGCCTTTTACACCCATTTACTATTTTGGCACTAACCTTAACGATCGACAGGGAGTGTGATGAAAGCGCGACTTCGGCTTTCGACACAATTCCTGTTAATGATTACGTCACAAAGTTGTTCCAACTAAATTTGGTTTTGGGTATTACTGCGGGTTAGACGTTGCGACAAGCTTTGGTACAGTGCTTCTGGCACTGATGCATGTAGCGATCGCCCTAGTCGATTTTTTTTTTGAGCCGCTTGTAAGCAACTCGTTTCTGGACAAATATAGGCAGAACGCCCCATGCCCCGATCTAATTGTACCTTTCCCGATGGAAAGACGCGGACAATCCGCCAAAACTCATCTTTTGAGCCTACTTTACGGCAACTAATACAGCGCCGATAATTTGGTTTCATCGGTTCTCTGCGATCTCAGTCCAGGATTTTGATGTCAAAAGAAGTTTTTTATTACTATTTTTTACTTATACCAAGTAGCTTTTGAGAAAATAACCCTTGAGACTGAGACTACAATCTTACAGTATCAAAACTTTACAAAATTAAGCAATTATTCATCATTGTTATTGTCAAAACTATCTTCCTCTTCTAATTCGTTCTGATTTTCATCCTCGAATTCTTCTTCATATTCCAGGTCGTCTTCTAATTCCTCTGATTGATATTTTGTTCTGACAGCTGCAAATTTGGTATCCTCTGCTGCATAGTCATACTTAACTTTGTCTTTAATGTCTATTTTCCAACCAGTTAGACGGGCTGCCAAACGGACGTTTTGTCCTTCTTTCCCAATAGCTAAACTCAATTGATCTTCAGCTACAAGTACGTGAGTTTGCCGCGATTCTGGGTCCATCAAGCGTACTTCATCTACCCGTGCTGGACTTAAGGCATTAGCAATGTATGTTGCTGGGTCTGGCGACCAGCGAATTACATCTATTTTTTCACCGCGTAATTCGTTGACTACCACTTGAATTCGCGATCCCCTAGCTCCAATACAAGCGCCTACTGGGTCTACATCGCGATCGAGAGTATCTACTGCTATTTTAGTTCGGGGGCCGACATAGCGGGAAGGGGGGTTTGCCTCCCTAGCTACGGCAACAATCCGTACAACTTCATCTTCAATTTCTGGGACTTCGTTGGCGAAAAGATAAACTACCAAACCAGCATCAGCACGAGACACAAGCAACTGTGGGCCTCGTTGCTGACCTTGGGAGACTTTTTTCAGATATACCTTGAAGGTGGCATTCGCTCGATAATTATCGTTGGGCAACTGTTCCCGCTTCGGTAATTCGGCTTCTACTTCTGGCTGACCAAAGCCGCTGCTAACTGCTAAAACCACTGATTGCCGTTCAAACCGCAGGACTCTTGCTTGGAGAACAGTTCCTTCTAAATCTTGGAACTCTTCTTGCACCATCTGGCGCTGTTGATCCCGTAATTTTTGTGCCAATACTTGCTTAGTTTGCATCGCCGCCATCCGACCAAATTCTCCTTGGTCGGGGGTAACATCCAGTACCACAGAGTCCCCTAACTGTGCTTCAGGAGCGACTTGTTGAACTTCATCTAGGGAAATTTGGTGGTCTGTATTATCTACTTCTTCAACAATGGTTTTGGTGGAAAGAACGCGAAATCCTTCTCCTTCGATATCGAGTTCAACTTCAAAATTTTCAAAATAATCTTCGTCAAACTGTTTGCGCTCTAGATTTTGGGCGCGGCGATAACGTTCATAGCCTTTGAGTAGTGCTTCTCTAATAGCTGATTGAACTGCAAGCCGGGGTAAATTCCGTTCGCGACTTATACTTTCAATTAATTCCTTTAATCCAGGTAAAGTAACCATTGACATAAGCAATCTCCTTTAAAAATTAGGAACTAGAGACTGGGCATTGGGCATTGGGCATCGGGTGCAAAGGGAAAGACTTGCAGTAACTTCCCTCTGCTCCTCTGCTCCTCTGCTCCTGTGCCCCTCCAATCCCTAGTCCCTAGCCTCTAGCCTTAGTAACTTGTTTATCGGCGCTCCTCTAACTGCACCTTAGTTATTAGGGAGCGGGGAATTTCGACTACACGACCTTTTTGATTTAAGTAAAGTGCTGTCTCATCCCGACGAATCAACTGACCAATCCATTCTTGTTGTCCGTCGTAGGGTGGCGAAGTGGAGATGATGACAGGAAATCCTTTAAAGGAAATAAACTCCCTGTCTGTTACCAGTTGCCGCGAAATACCAGGACTAGACACTTCCAAGACGTATGTATCTGGAACGATCTCCGTAGCATCTAAGGAGGCTTCTAAAGCACGGCTCATCCTCTCACAATCGTTCAACCCAGTGTCTTGCTCAGGATTGCGAATGTCTACCCGCAACACTGGTGGACTTTGGTTGGTGTGAAAAACCACGCTAACCACCTCCAATCCCAGTTCTTCTGCCACTGGTGTCGCCAAATCAATAATTTGTGGAACTAAAGGATGAACCATGAGAGAATTCAACAAAAAAAGTGGGCATCGACCCACTTCCTGCGATAGGTATATCTTCCAAGAAGTCTTGTGACGAACCAAATTATGATTCGCCTAATTCGAGTTTAGCGCATTTCTTTTATAGTCGTGCATTGGGCATTGGGCATTGGGCACAAGAGGCAGAGGTGCACAGGGCATAAAAGCAGAGGAGCAAGGGAGACAAGGTGACAAGAGGTGAGAACTTGTAACAAGTTTTTCCCCTTGTCCCCAATTCTCCTTGTCCTCTGCTCTCTCTACCCTTCCCGTCTTTTTGGGAAAATAGCGCCTTTATCCACTACTGCGGGAACTAATACTTGTGTTCTTAACTGCCGGGTTTGCTCGATAATTTGGTCTATGTCTTCTTGGGATAAACGCTGGACATAGTTGAGTTTGATTTCCTCTAAGAAGTCAAAAAGTAAACTCTGAATTTCTGAGAGTATATGTTTTTCCTTGATTTGAGATCCCAAGACCTTGGTGAAGCTTTCTAGTAATTGACTGGTGAGTTTTGCTCCTACAGGGTCTTCAACAGCGCTAACTAAAGTTTTGTAAAGATTAGTTGTGATTTGAGTCGCCAGTTGTTCGCTTAACTGAGTTTGGGCGTGTTCCACACCAGGGAGATTCTGGAGGTTACGATAGATGGGGACTTGATGGAAGACGGTTTCGATGTTGTGGCGCAGAATGGCAACGATCGCAGGTTGAATATCGGGTAGCACTTGGTAGACAATTGTTTTTACCAAAAGACCTGCGATCGCTTCCAGTTCATTCACATTATTAATATCTATGTAGGGACGTAAATTTTCTTGTTGCGAGAGCCAGCTTGTTAACTCACCCCGCTGAATTGAACCCTGAACCTGATTAATCACCCTCACTACTACAATTTCTGTGAGTTCTTCGGCAAAATTGGCGACAATCCCCTGATTAATTTGCTTTCGCACTGGATGCAGATTCAATAACCGCGCTTGATCGAGGCGAATTAATACAGGTATGATTCGCAACCCTCGCCAAAATGGGATCAGTAAAAATAAATCGTACCAACGCCACAATACTGCTTCTAACCAGCTAAAACCAGGATGTTGGCGTCTGAGCAAAAAGGTACGCCCTAGCAATTCTACGCCAAATAAAATCACAAAGGGTAAGTCAATAATCCAGAATTTATCAATAAAATCCCCATTTTCCCCGATTTGGCGGTAGTAGTTACTCGCGATCAAAGGGCGGATGCTCTTGTTAAAAAAATTCATTTCTTCAAGCCAGCCATTTTGTGATAAATATGGCTGACTCCAAAAAGTAGCGAAGGACTGTTTTGCAGATTCTTTGCGGATGTGCGATCGCATCCTTCTTTTGATTTTTTCCAGAGTCCCACTCTTATTCACTCCTGCAAACGGGTTACTGTCAATCATCTCGCTGCTCAGACCCCTTATTTCCTCTAGTCTGTTATTTACCTGAGGCGACTGTAACCCTGTTTGTCTGACTTGTTTTTCTAATGCATCTACTGTTTTCAGATAGTTTTCTGTGTCTCGATGGAGTTCAATACCTTTTATTGGGTCATAAATCTTGGTAATTTGGGGAAGTTTTCGCAAGTAGAAATCTCGCCAGGGTACGTAACTTAAATCAAACAAAACTAAACTTAAATTTACGGTGGCAGCAATTGCCATAAATTTTTCAAACCAAAGATTACGCTGCTTAGAAGATTTTATATTTTTCATTTTCTGTAATATATGATACTTATTTAGGTGTTTAAAACATAAACTCTTTCATTTAGGGAACTCCAAGAAATAAATTATCCAATTTCACGCCCATCAAAACGGCTTTCTTTTCCCCTGCTCCCTGCCCCCCTGCCTTAACAGCGATGGGATATTTATTTATTTGGAAGTCCCTTATTAATTTTTGGCCCTTTCTAACCAATTACAGCAATTTCCAGTCGAGTAGACCCCAGTAGAAGTACTTCAGCCAAAACAAAACTCCTTTAAAACCTCTTTTCCAACCATAGGCTGAAAATACTCCTCATTGCAGCACAGCCACAGGTAAAGAGACTGCCTTTCACCTTAAGTTAATGCCAATGCACAGATGTGATTTTCTACCGCAGTTTAGTGTTAAAAGGATATATTCGCTTCAAATGATAACCGCTGTATCTTTGCTAATACAAGATACTTCTTTTGATGGATGACAGAAGTTATTTTCCACAGCCTTAGCTAAACTTAACAAAAAAAAATCACAATTTATTCAAAATTCATTAAATAATCGTGAAAAAAGTTATTAAACAAACTTAAAATGCAGCTGTTAATGTTTATGATCCTGCTGATTTAACCCAAAGGAGTTTTTAAGTATGTGGTGTGGGTTTGGAAAATCAAGCGCAACCTTTGCTGTTACTTGCCTGATGACTGCTAGTTTGGTAATTACAGACACAGGTTTTGCAGCCCCTCAAAAAAGTTATACGCCCCAGCAATTCCGTGAGGTATTGCGGGGATTAGGTTATAACGTCAAGGTAACAAATACTGCTTTGACAGACCAGGAAACTAAAAAGGCAATTCGAGAATTTCAGACTGGTTATAAGCTAAAACCAGTTGATGGCATCGCAGGACCAAAAACCCAAAATTTTGCTGCTAACATCGTTCAAATTCTGCACAGAAATTTGAATGCAGTGGTGAAGCCAAATCCTCCCCTGCCGCGCGATCATTTTTATGGTTCCCGCACGGAAGAAGTGGTGAAGGAGTATCAGAAGAAATATCAGTTGCAAGAAACTGGAATTGCGAATTTAGCACTCCGCCAAAAGCTGAATGAAGAAGCAAAGACACTCTTCAGTCAGCCAACGCCTAAACCAACGGCTAAACCAACAACTAAACCGACAGCTAAACCAACAGCGACACCGATGTCTACACCGATGTCTACACCAACAGAGACACCGATGTCTACACCGATGTCTACACCAACAGCGACACCGATGTCTACACCGATGTCTACACCAACAGCGACACCGATGTCTACACCAACAGCGACACCGACAGCTACACCCTAGTCGCCACAAAAAACTCCTACCCCAAAGTCCCTCAAGTAATCTGATTTGGTTCTTCTAAGGGTCTGCCTTTGGGTGTAGGTAGAATTGGACGGCGGTCATTGTAAGGCATAGGAATGTACTGCACGCTGGGTCGTCCTCCTTGTGGCTGTGGGAACAGATCCATGAGATCGTAAATAGAATGGGGCAGTCCGACGGTTACGGGCAGCCCCATTTCTGTTGCTTCTTCAATAGTGATGGGATAGTCGTGGGTGACGCGCCCAGTTGTCAAGGCTTCGATAATCGGTTCGATGTTTTCTGGCAGAACTTTTTGTTTAGGTATACTGTCTTTTAGCAAAGTTCGCACAAATCGCTGTACCTGCTGTATTGCTTTGCGTGAGAGATCAGCCATAATTAGGGTTTGGTCATCAATCTCACTGATGGGTTTATCTTCAACTACTTTCAGGATACTGGCTGCGGGGTAATTGCCTAGTTGTGGATCAACTGGCCCTAAGACAGCGTTAGCATCCATAATAATTTCATCAGAGGCGAGGGCAAGCATTGTACCGCCACTCATAGCATAGTGAGGTACAAAGACTGTGACTTTTGCTTGGTGGCGAATTAACGCTCTGGCGATTTGTTCAGTAGCCAAAACTAAACCGCCAGGAGTGTGCAAAATTAAGTCAATCGGCACATCTGGAGGTGTGAGGCGAATTGCCCGCAATATTTGTTCTGAGTCTTCGATAGTAATGTAGCGAGATATGGGAATTCCCAAAAAGCTAATGGACTCTTGACGGTGAATCAGCAAAATCACTCGACTTTTGCGTTCCTGCTGGAATTCTTGTAAAGCACGCAAGCGCCGATATTCTATTTGACGTTTTTGCCAAAGGGGTTGCAAAGAAGTCAGAAGGAGGAAAATCCAGAATAAATCACCAATACCAAAGCCCATATAATTTTTTATTGTTCAAAAATAACGGTTGCCGTCATTATTGTCACAAATTTGGGGCGATCGGAGTTCTATCTGTAGATTTATAGAAAAATTACGAATTACGAATTATTTATTACCCCCTTCGCCAAATTTTAATAGTGTCGTCATCACTACCGCTAACTAGGGTTTGGCCATCGGGACTGAAGGCGACGCATCTAACATAGTTGGAATGCCCTGTAAGTGTGCTGATTTCTCTACCACTGTGTATGTGCCACAGTTTGATAGTGTTGTCCCAACTGCCACTAGCGAGAAATTGTCCATCCTGGCTAAAGGCAACTGACCAAACTGAATCAGAATGGCCCGTGAGAGTACGAATTTCTTTGCCTGTATTTACGTGCCAGAGTTTAATCGTGTTATCACCACTACCACTGGCGATAATTTCTCCATTTTTGCTGAAGGCGATACAGTTAACAAAGAAGGAATGGCCTGTGAGTGTGTAAATATTTCTGCCTGTGTATATTTGCCACAGTTTAATGGTGTAATCATTACTACTACTAGCCACTAGCTGTCTATCCTGGCTATTGGTTGCAGGCGGCGTTCTCGGAGAGTAAGCGACTGACGAAACTGGGTCGGAATGACCTGTAAAAGTTTGGATTTCTATGCCTGTGTGTACCTGCCACACTTTGACTGTGCAGTCAGCACTGCCACTAGCCAGAAACTTGCCATCTGGACTAAAAGCAACGGAATTCACCCAATTAGCATGACCAGTGAGGGTACGAATTTCTTTACCTGTGTTGACATCCCACAATTTGATTGTATTATCCCAACTGCCGCTAGCTAAGATTCCCCGGTTCAGGTCTGCAACTCCCGCAGATTTGCCGGACTCGCCTTGATAAGAAAGGTTTGAAGAGATTGGGCTAAAGGCGACGGAATGAACCATACTAGAATGACTAGAAGACCAACGACCCAGCTGACGCACTAGCTTACCAGTACCCACTTGCCAAAGTTTGATGGTCTTGTCATTACTGCCACTAGCAATAAATTGCCCATTTGGGCTAATGGCGATCGCATGAACCATACTAGAATGACCTTTGAGGGTCTGTACGCATTTCCAGTTCTGCCGATCTAATACAATAGGTATAGGTAGTTGTAGCTTAGGGGTTATCACTAAAGCAGATGATACTTTTGTTACATATTCCCCTGTCTCAGATCCCAATAAATCCAACCACTCTTGCACAGACTGGGGACGATACGTTGACTCCAGATCCATGCCGCACATAATAGCTTGATTTACCCTGTTGCTGATGTTGGGATTAAAATATTGTGGTGGTTCTAAATTAATATTGTGACGTCTATCATCTGCACTAGTTGGTACAACTGCGGTAAGCAAATTATACAAAGTAGCGGCTAGGGCGTAAATATCAATGTATTCTCCTCGCGGTGCCTCTGATTCATACTGTTCAGGTGGGGCAAAACCAGGAGTACGATACACTGTATGCCTTTGGATCGTATTAGGAACAAACTCTCTAGCGATGCCAAAGTCTATTAGTACTGCTTCTAATTTATCAATGCGGATCATGATGTTGCGTGGTTTGAGATCCCGATGCAACAGTCCTTTAGAATGGATTAGGGTCAAAGCATCACCAATTTGCCGGATGTAAAGTAGCGCTTCTGCTTCTGATAGCACTCCTATTCGCCTCAAGCGCTGTGCCAAGTCTTCCCCTTCGATGTAATCCATCACCATGCAGGGCAAATTTCCCTCATCGAAAATGGTTTCTATCTGTACTATATGAGGATGGTGACACACAGCCAGCCGAACTGCTTCATCACGAAAGTCTTGCCGTAACTTGTTTCGGTGGAGTATCCAGGCGGGGTGATTCAGAATTTCTTCTTTGAGGGTTTTAATCACTCGCTGTTGATTTCGTTGATTTCTGGCAAGATAAGTAATGCCAATTCCGCCTTCACCTAGTTGGCTTTCAATAATGTAGCGTCCCCCGAATAAAGACTTTCCTGCATTCCACACCATTAGTAATATTTTACAATTGCTGGTATTTATTTTGGCACGGTATCAGAACAGCCAATACGAATTTTTGGGAATTCTATTTGAATTGCTGTTGTAGCTTTTGGGAACTTAGTTACTTATATAACATTTTCATTAACCTCAATAATTACTAATAGTATAAAGTTGGATATAGCTTCATAGTTTTGCCTAAACTATGCCTTTACACAAAAAAATGAAAGTTGATTGCTCATGTTAGAGTAAACAGTAACTTTAGACATATTTGTTCATAATAATTTGACTTGTAGGTAATCTAAAATTATGCTAAAGAATCTAAATTTGAAACAAAAATTTACAATTCTGCTACTGGTAATTTTGACATTTGGTCTGAGCTTGAGTGGATTTACTCTTTCTTCTCTACTGAGGGAGAATGCTAAACAAGATATTAGCTCAACTGGTCTCATGCTCATCCAAACCATGAGTTCTGTTCGTAAATATACCAGTGATCAAGTAAATCCAGAGCTAGTTGATAAATTGGCTACTGAGTTTTTGCCGCAAACGGTACCTGGATACTCAGCACGAGAGGTGTTTGAAATTTTACGGAAAACAACAGACTACCGAGATTTCTTTTATAAAGAAGCAACTCTCAATCCCACAAATCTTCGGGATAAGGCTGACAGTTTTGAGACAGATATTGTAGAACAGTTCAGAAATAAATTAGACCTTAAAGAAGTTAGTGGATTTCGCTCAATTCCTGGTGGGGATATCTTTTATATTGCTCGTCCCTTAGCAGTTTCTGAAAAAAGCTGTCTGGTCTGTCATAGTGTACCTGAAGCTGCACCTCAAAGTATGATTAGTCTTTATGGTGCTGCTAATGGATTTGGGTGGAAGCTTAATGAAATTGTTGGCGCTCAGATTATATCAGTACCTGCCAAGAATGTCATCAACAAAGCAAATCAGTCTTCTTTACTAATTATTTTGATTGTATCAGCTATATTTATAGCGACTATCCTGTTAGTCAACTTGTTCTTGAATCGACAAGTTGTGATGCCTCTCAAACGCATGACTCGCATAGCCGAAGAAGTTAGTACGGGACATATGGAAGTTGAATTTGAGCAGATATCTAATGATGAAATCGGTAATTTAGCTAGAGCCTTTAAACGGATGCAGTTAAGTTTAGAAATGGCGATGAAAAGAATCAAGCGTACTCAAGGAAGTACAGGCGATTATAATAATTCGTAATCAGGCTCTCTCAAGACGCTGCGCGTAGCTTGCTTTTTTACAGGTATACGCAGACTCGCTACCGCTATGCTAACGTAATAACCCTCTGTACAAGACTTTGCGTGTAGCTTACTTATCCATAGAAGCATACAGACTCGCTTTGCGCAATACTAACGTTATTAATCTTTGTAAGCAGTATTTAGATCCTGCCAAAAAACCTTGTTACTTTATATTAGCTCTCTTGACTTAAACCCACAGAATTAGTTAAGAGATGAAAAATTATTCCTCAATTCATGATGTTTAAATCTTTATGAAAATAAGCTTTTTTTGAATTCAAAAGCTGCTTGAAAGTTAGGAATTTCCTTAGTTACAAGTTCAATAAATTGGTCAGCTGAAATATAAGGATTGTGAGCTAGTATTTCTTCTATAATCAGATTTGCCATTGGGCCGATGTGGTAGGCTAATTCTTGCTGACAATGTTTGATAAATGCTGGTTGGAGTGAAGATTGTTGTTCGATTCTTTGCCCAGTTTGGGGACTAGTAGGTGAATTAAAAATTGTTTCTTCAGGTTGGTTATATGACTGCGATAGAACCGACATAGCCTGAAATTCAGGGTTAAATACCGTAGCCGGTAAATCATCAACCATGATTGCAGAAGGCATTGCCACTTCTGGTTCTCCAATATACTCTAAATCTCTGAGAACTTCGCTGGCTGTTTGGTATCGCTTATTAGGTCTATCTTCCAACATATAATCAAGTACTTGAGCAAACCCATCAGTAACATAGGTATAATCACGCCAGTTCCATTCAAGTGAATATTGATCCATTAGTAAAGATGGATCTCTAGCTGTGAGTAATACAATAGCAGTTACACCTAAAGCATAAAGGTCACTAGAGGGTGAACATAAACCCAAACTAATCTGTTCGCGGGGAGCATATCCCACTTTGCCGACAAGGGACATTTTACCAACAAACGTTACCTGTTGGTTGGAACTTCTCCCTTCGTTCATGTCAGCAATTTGCTTACCTACCCCGAAATCAATCAGCACTGGCAGATCCTTGCCATCGGGTAACATGATGTTGTCAGGAGAAATATCTCGATGGATAATGTTGTGCTGGTGGACATATTCCAAAACAGGCAGCAGATTCTTTAGCCACTGGATAACTTCGTCTTCAGAGAAATTTCTTCCTTGACGTTGAAGTTCTCCTAGCAGTCTTGAATATGTTTTACCGTCAACATACTCTTGTACTAGGAATAGCCGACCATCTCCTTCAAAGCAAGCCAAAAACTTGGGTATTTGAGGATGTTGCAATTGATGAAGAATTTTAGCTTCTCTTTTAAATAAGTTACGATATTGTTCCAGTCCACTTTCCCCTGTGCCAATGGGTGCAAATTCTTTGAGAACACAGGCTTCATTAAACCGACGAGTGTCAAATGCTAAGTAAGTTCGTCCCAATCCTCCCTGTCCTAGAAGTTTTTGGATAATATAGCGGTTATCGATTAGAGTTCCAGCAACTATTTCTGGCCTTGTCATAGGGGACTGTGACATCATCATCGCACTCCTAGCGATTTTGTTATTGATAAATTATCTAATTTGCTGAAAGTCAGAAACTCTAGCAGATAAAGGCTGATAACATCCTTTAAATTGAGGTTAGCACCACTATCGAGCCAAGGAAATACACTTTTCTACAATTTTCTGATGGTCTTGTGTACCAAATAGACAATTTTAACCTGAGTAATTCGATCGTACTACTAATACTTAAGTATTTTAGCCGCCGCAACATAATCAGTGTCTGCGGTAATATCTGCAAATGTTCAGGGCATCGCCTTTTAGATTTGCTGCTGAACCTTATTTTCCCGTTAGTAACCCAATTGAAACTGCGTTGAGGAACAGTAAGGATATAGCGTGACATCATGGTTTTTCATAAAAACTGAGGTTGCTATAGACTTGCTGAAAGGAATATTATATGTATTTCAAGTGCTAAATATGCGATCGCTCTCAAAAATTAATCTTTCTGAGAACCTATATCATTATCAGATAGCTGCTTCGGCATCGGCTATCAAAGTTTTCAGTGCAGGTGATTCCTCAAAAGCAGAAAATTATGCTGCGTATCATCTAATGCTCTTGAAACTACAATAATTCATCTAGTTCATCAGGATTCACACCTAACTGACGCAAACGTTCTGCTAATTGTTCTGCTTTTCGTTTGGCTTGAGCAGCTTCTTGTTCTGCAATAATAGCTCGTTCAGTTGCAGCAGCAGCTTCCTCTGTAGGTGCAAGAATTAATTCTCCCGTCAAAGTAAACCACCTTAACCACAACCTTTCAATATCTCGAAATGAACCTTGCCATAAGCCTAAACTTAAATCTATCTCTGGCATTAGTAAGCGCCCTTCGGTCAAATTCATCGGTTCATAATGACCGCCTACTAACTGAAATGCCCGGAGTTCATTAATGTAGCGACTAAATACAACATAGTAGGGAATCCGCAAAATTCGCTCATAAACTTCCCATTTGCTAGGAGGTTTATCTGCTGCACTTTCTCTTCTTGTGCCTAAATCTTCGTCTTCTGTACCTGGAGATAATAACTCAATAACCACAAACGGATTTGCTGGCTCTTGCCAAGTTACATAACTTAACCGTAAGTCTTGCCCTTTATATAATTTTCCTACACCTAGTACACCAAACCAATCTGGGCGCTTATACCACAAAGGATGCTGTAAATCATAGTAGAGATTAAGGTCAGCCGCACTGTAAACTAGTTCTGAATTCCAGTTAATGGGCTGAAAAGTTAGGTATAAAAGTAAGGGTTGTAAAAAGTGAAAATCGTCTGGTAAGCCTGGTTCCTCTGGGTTGTCACTTGGTAAATCATACATCGTTGGCAGAGTTTCCCAAGGAGGAAGTGGGGGATCAGATTGAGGAATATAGTGGGGAGAAGAAGTCATATCTTTTATTCTTCAATAGAAGACGATATTTGCTGGGAATTCGTATGCTTTCATGTTGTTTTTATTGTTTGCCAGTCTTACTTACTTTTGATGACTCGCAATTCACCGCGTCGATTATTTGCCAGATAGGTGATGCCAATTCCACCTTCACCCAATTTTCTCTCGATTATGTAGCGATCGCCAAATAACTGCTGCCCTAGATTCCACACCATAGATAAAAACCGTAGTTTTATTGGTATTTATTTTGGCACACGCAAAACTCCGTCTTGTGTCAAGAAAGATCTAAGGCGCTGCTGATGCAGCCTAAAATAAGCAGTGTATTCAATCGTAATCAACCTATGGCGATCGCAGTTGTTAAACCCTCGTCTTGCCTAACAACTGGTATTTAGCCCTACTAATCATTTGTGAGTAAGATCCTCGGCTGGTCAAACAAATCGGAGATCGATGGCTTTCAATTTTTCCTAAAAAATTTCATCACACTTCTGGCTCAATTCCTGCCGTTCGCAATTGTGCTGCTAGTCGTTGGGCGCGTTGTCGTTCTTGTTGGGCGCGTTGTCGTTCTTGTTGAGCTAACTCAGAACCCCAAGGCAAAAGGTTTCCTTGTTCATCCCACCACCGTAACCAGTTTCCTGGGCGATTTTCACGAGTACCTTGCCACACCCCAAGGTAAAGATTCATTTCTGCTATCCAGTAGCGTTGATTTTCATCAGGCTCTTGCAAAATATACTGTTCTGTGTTCTGTAAGCGATACATCTCAAAACTGCCGCTATCTGGCTCAAAGATAATGTAGTTTGGCACTTTTAAGATGCGCTCGTAGAAAAACCATTTTCCTGGGGGATATGTCGCTTTGATAGAATATTCTGTCTCCTGTGTATCGGAAACAAATTCCATCACAATTACGGGAATGTCACCTTGTAATTGAGGTGTGTAACTGCGTATTACTTCTTCTCTACTAACATTAATTTTGGCAATGAAAGCCCAATCAGGAGCTTTAATGACCATTTTGTTGTTTAGAGTCGCACAAATGCCGTAATTAGTTGTTGTTAGGGCGTTAGCTGAAATTTTTCCGGCTAATTGTAGGCTTTCTGTGAGTGCCGCAGCTAAGACTGGTTGGTTGATGTTGTCCACTGGATCGTCGGGGAGTTTGTAATCATCGGGTAGTTTTTCCCAAGTGATTTGGTAGTCTTGGGTGAGGGTTGTCATGGTGGATTGTCCTTTGAGGTGGTGTTAAAGTCGCGGATTTTACGCTGGTGTTTGACTGTTTTAGATCCCCCAACCCCCCTTAAGAAGGGCAGCTATAATTACTCATCTTCATCGGGTTCTAAATCGTCGGCTGTCAATTCTTGATGCGGGATGGCGGCAATAATCGCATCTATTACTTTGGCAACGGGTAAAATCTCGATATCAAGATCGGGGAATTTTTGTCCTTTAGGGACGATCGCTCGTTTAAATCCCAATTTAGCTGCTTCTTTCAACCGCAGTTCCATTTGGGAAACCGATCGCACTTGTCCACCTAACCCAACTTCACCGATTAATACTGTGCCGGGATCGACTATGCGATCGCGGAAACTAGCTACAATTGCGATCGCAATTCCCAAATCTACCGCAGGTTCTTCCACATTCAATCCACCCGCAGAAGCAACGTAAGAATCTAACTTGGACATGGGAATTCCCACTCGTTTTTCTAAGACGGCGAGAATTTGCACTAAGCGGTTGTAGTCTACGCCAGTTCCAGCACGCCGAGGGGAAGGGTAGCTGGTAGGACTCACTAAAGCCTGCAATTCTACAACAATCGGGCGAGTGCCTTCGCAAGCCACGACAATGGCAGTACCTGGTGCTGGATCGTCACGGTTGCCTAAAAATAACTCTGAGGGGTTGGCAACTTCTCGCAATCCATCTGTCACCATTTCAAAGATGCCAATTTCGTGAGTTGCACCGAAGCGGTTTTTGACTGTCCGTAATAACCGATGGGAGGCAAAGCGATCGCCTTCAAAATACAACACCGTATCGACTAAATGTTCTAAAACTTTTGGCCCGGCGATCGCTCCTTCTTTGGTGACGTGTCCCACAATCAGCATGGTGACATCTTCGTGCTTCGCCACTTTCATCAGTGCTGCGGTACATTCCCGTACCTGAGCTACTGAACCTGGTGCAGAAGTCAGCGCCGGAAAAAACACTGTTTGGATACTATCAATCACCGCCACATTTGGTTTGAGAGAGTCTATTTCCCGTAAAATTTCTTCTAAATCTGTTTCTGGCAGTACATATAAATCTGCACCTATACTGTCAGGGTCTATAGGAAGTGTAGTATCTACTACTGTTACCTGATCCTCGTTTACCACACTTAGGGTTTTTGATACTCCCAAACGGGAAGCTCGTAATTTTACCTGCTGTCCCGATTCTTCACCAGTTACGTAAAGGATGCGATATTTCTGTGCTAATTGATTGGATACTTGCAACAATAAAGTCGATTTACCAATACCTGGATCGCCACCAATCAGCACCATAGAGCCAGGGACAACCCCACCTCCAAGCACTCGATCTAATTCTCCATAACCAGACTCCCAACGAGCAATTTGGCGATCGGTAATTTGATCGAATGTTAAAGAGGCTCGCGCTTTAGCTGGTTTACCGTGAGATTTGCCATTGCCTTGAGCTGATTGCCAACTACTCACTCCCCCTCGACTGGGTACATCTACTGAGGATTGAATAGAAATTTGTTCTTCTAGAGAGTTGTAAGTACCGCAAGCTGGACACTTACCAAACCACTGGGGCGATTCTGCTCCACATTCGTTACAAGTGTAAAAAGTTTTTGGCTTTGCCATTCTCAAATCTTATTAAATAATCTTAATATTTACTTAATTCTTGAAAAAAACTAAAAACTAATAATAGTGGTATTTAGAGCTTTTTCCAAATCAATTCATGGAATGATATCTTAATATTATGGTATTAAAAATTAATCATGTGAATTTTTAGTCAAGGAGCCTAGAGAAACTTGGAAAGCCATAAAGAAAAAATCTTGGTGGTAGACGACGAAGCCAGCATTCGCCGGATTTTGGAAACACGCCTTTCCATGATTGGCTACGATGTAGTGACGGCTGGCGACGGGGAAGAAGCTTTGGATACTTTTCGCAAAACAGAGCCTGACCTGGTAGTTTTAGATGTAATGATGCCAAAGCTAGACGGCTATGGTGTATGTCAAGAATTACGAAAAGAATCAGATGTGCCCATTATTATGCTAACAGCCTTGGGTGATGTCGCCGATCGCATCACCGGATTAGAATTAGGTGCTGATGACTATGTAGTTAAACCATTTTCCCCTAAAGAGCTAGAAGCCCGGATTCGCTCGGTGCTGCGGCGAGTAGATAAAAACGGTGCTTCTGGAATTCCCAGTTCTGGGGTAATCCATGTCGCTAATATTAAAATCGATACAAATAAGCGACAAGTCTACAAAGGCGATGAGCGGATTCGATTGACGGGTATGGAGTTCAGCTTGTTAGAGTTGTTAGTCAGTCGCTCTGGAGAAGCTTTTTCTCGTTCGGAAATTTTGCAGGAAGTATGGGGTTATACGCCAGAACGTCATGTAGATACCCGCGTAGTAGATGTGCATATATCACGTTTGCGGGCAAAATTAGAAGATGATCCTAGCAACCCAGAATTGATTCTCACTGCACGGGGTACTGGTTATCTTTTCCAGCGAATTATTGAACCAGGGGAGGAGTGAGGATGAGGGAGCAGGGGAGCAGGGGGCAGGGGGACAAGGAGAATAACCCATGCCCAATGACAAATGACAAATGACAAATGACTAAACCCGATCCAAATCGAGTTTTGCGGCGTCTACCCATTGTCGTGGGTGGGCTAGGCGCTGTGCTTTTACTGATTAACCGTTTATTAACACCGGAATTAACCCAGTCTCAATCGCGTGGTGATGTCGTGGGCGTGATTTTGAGTGCGGTGTTAATTTTGACGGGTTTAATTTGGGAGCAAGTTCAGCCGCGATCGCCTGATATTGTAGAACTAATTGGAGAAGAAGGTTTTGTACTAGCAGCAGATTTACCAGAATCCGTAAAAACAGAGCTAGCCTGGGCATCTCATTTATTGTTGACTAACACAGTAACGCGATCGCTTGTGGTTTTTTATCAAGGTAAAGTTTTGTTGCGTCGCGGGATTCTGGGTACTAAATCTGAAGTTGTGCCAGGAGTAATCTTAAAACAGGTACTCGAAAAACAAAAACCGATTTATCTAGTTGCTCTAAAAATATATCCAGGTAGGTTTGAATTTGATTATTTACCAGAAAATACTCAAGGTGTAATTTGTCAACCTATTGGCAACCAAGGTGCATTAATTTTGGGAGCAAATGCTCCTCGAAGTTACACCAAACAAGATGAAAACTGGATTGCCGGAATAGCTGATAAGCTAGGCGTTACTCTTCGCTCGAATTTATCCAACCAAGCGACTTAATCTAAATTTAGGTTTGTCATCTGTGAGAATAACTCGTAATTGTAATTACTACCTCAAAATTGACTTGCTCGTATCTATAAGTTAATTACGAATTACGAATTACGAATTATTAACTCACCAAGAAGTCAAAAAATTCCAACCTTCCTTTTCTTCTGGTGTTTTTCCTTCTTTTTCTTCTAGTTCTTCCGGTGTCTTTAAATTTGTCTGTTGAATTAAATTATCATAAGCTCCTGAATCAACCCATTTCAATAACTCGCCAGCCCGCATAACTACCCAAGAAAGCCCAGGCTCTGTATAGCTTAATATTTTGGTGACTTTATCTATACTATCAAAGTTATTGGATGCAAACTCACGGGCTTGGACGAGAAAATCTTCCATTACAGCAGTAGTCAAATACTCATCTGGCAAACCTGCGAGTTTCATCAATGTAGTAGTTGCTACATCAATATCCTGACAAGCAAGCATTGCAGCCCGATCGGCAGTGAACCTAGCCATCATCCGCCAATTATACAAACCTAGTTCCATTCCACCAGCTACTAAGCCACCGACTCCCAGTGTGGTACTGCTCAACAAATTTTTCAACGTTGGCATAACAATTGCCATTTGGTGATAAATCATGTGCTTACTCTTGATGCGAGCGATTTCGTGTCCGAAAACATAAAGCAACTCATCTACGCCAAGCCACTCCATTGCATCTAAATTGATACCGACAAGGGGTTTTTCCACGCCAACAATGTAGGTTTGAATGTGACCTGTGCCTCGAAATAGATACAATTCAGGAAGTGGAGTAACATCAAGAATTTGGCAGGTTTCTACAAATGCTTGATGTAATTCGGCAAAATTACGCGGCGAAATTCTGATTTCACTACCAAGGCTTTGCAGTCTTAGTAGGCGATCGATACCGTATTCGTTAATTTTTTTGAGTAGTAGGGAAACACCGGGCATATTTTGCAAAGAAGCCAAGGCTTTGCGATCAAAGGGGTGCTCGTAGGCTTCAGAACTTAGTCCAGTTAATATTTTTCTCGTCATGGGTTTTGAGCTTTTAAATAGCAGTTTAGAAGCATTAGGCAAACTTGCACCACAGTGTACTAGGCATTTTTCGCTATCTTACCCAGATAGAATAAACAGTAGGAGTGCGCAGATGTGCGCCTCTATGAGAAAATTTGAAAATCTACAATTGATCTATGCAAATTATTTATTGGCTATTAGTTGCTGTAATGGTTGTGGGTATTATTGGTGCTGTAGTTCCAGCCATTCCCGGTAGCAGCTTAATTTTAATTGCAATTATCATCTGGGGAATCGTTACTAGTTCCTTTACAGCTATCAAAATTCCACTAATTGTGACAATTATAGTTTTACTGCTCAGTGTCGGAGTAGATTTTTTAGCTAGCTATGTGGGAGCAAAACAAGCTGGAGCTAGCAAGTGGGGGCAAATTGGCGCAATTGTTGGTTTGGTGGTAGGATTTTTGGGATTATTGCCAACTTTACCTTTTGGGGGGCCACTGTTAGGAATTTTACTAGGCCCGCTTTTGGGAGCAATTATTGGTGAGTATCTTTACCGACGTGAATTAGGGTTAGCGGTTAAAGCAGGTATAGGAATTATAGTCGGGTCTTTGGTTGGAAATTTGATTCAAGGGTTGTTAGCGATCGCCGCAGTTGTAGTTTTTGTTGTAACAACCTGGCCACAGGTATTTGGCTCTTAGCATTTGAAAAATCTGACAGATTTGAGAACATTAGTAATAGCTAGCAATTAGCTGTTTACTACAAACATTCAATTTGAGCGCAAAGACTATCCATAGTAAACAAATACAGCAGTTCCTCCCATTTATTCTATGAGAGGAACCGTTTCACTAAATATTGGCAACTAGAAAGATTATAGGTACACTGCATACTCCATTGTTCTAAAATATGGTTGAGTAATTTTAAGTATAAAAAAATATTTATTTTTACCATCACGCAGATAGTTTTTATTAAAGTCAGAGCTATTGCCAATAATTTAAACCCTAGAGAGTAAGAGATATACGAAGCGCAGATATGTAAGAAATGAAAATTTTATGAAGACTATTTATTAGTTGAAGATGTGATGAAGATCACTCAGTAAATATTGCAGGTTCTAAGTCTATGTGATTTTATGGAGATAAGAAATACATCACACAAGTTTCGCTTTCGCTGACAGTATTTTAAATAGATTACTGATAGTAAAGGTCAAGCAATCAATTTCTCTGTTCTAGGTTATTATTAGGACTCTTAAAGGATCATGATTAGTTTAAAATCTAAATTAGTAAACGCGACTCTGGCTGCTACTTTTGCAATTCCCTTGGTTAGTGCTGGGATTTTTACATCTGCTGGTTCAGCTCAAGCTGTAAGCCTGAATGGGAGTATTGGTCTTGATGGTACATCTATCGTTCCTAATGATGGAATTAATCCACTTAAGACTAGCATTAAATTTGTCGATGTTGACGGTGTTGATACTGATGGTGATTTTACAGCCTTCTCACCAAATTTAAACCCAGGCGCAGGTATTACCATTAACACTCTAAATTTAACCAAGATAGCTAATCTATCAGGCACAACAGCTACATACTCTACAGGCGTTTACACTCCATTCATTAATTTCGGATCGCGAACCCTGGGTAGTACTACTGCGCTTCTTAGCTTTGACTTAGATGATTCTGTAGTTACCAGAATTCGGAAATCGGGTACTGACATTAATGACGTAATATTGGATGGGATTACGGGGAAATTTAATTTCAATGGAAAAACTATTGCGACAGGCAATTTGGGCGCTTCTCTTTCTGGAAAGACAAGCACTTACCACTTAACTCTTAACGCAGTTAGCGTTCCTGAGCCAACCACAATGCTAGGCTTAGGTTTAGTTGGTGCTGGCATGGTTATGTCTCGCCGTCGCAAAAGTGTCATTCAATAGTCCGATCCTAAATATAAAAAAGTTACTTTTAATTGCTAAAAGTAACTCTAATTGGTCTATTCGATCTGGCTGGAATGCAAAATTTACCAACCAGGTCGATTTTTTTATCCCGTCAGACAAATCTATATTAAAGGTGAATTTTCTTAACCTTATACCAATTCTGTATGAAGATGCGCTAAACCATAAGTACAAGAAAGAAAAACGAACCGCAAAGGACGCAAAGGACACAGAGAAAAAAGTTAAAAAAGTTTGGCGCAGGCTCACAAAGAAATGGTATTAGATAGACTTAAACTGACTGCAAAGAATTTTTGGCTTCACTTGCGATCGCTTCTACTTCATCATTAGCCAGAGTTTCTAATATAGATTTGGCTTCTGGATTATCCAAACGAGCCAAGGCTTGTACAAGTCTGTAACGAATTTGCCAATCTGGATTGGTAGCATAGGGAGCTAACAGAGGAACAGCTTGTACATCTCCCAAGTCACCCAAAGAACTAATAGCAGCAGTTTGAACTAATTCGTTTTCTGATGAGAGTGCCTCTTTGAGTAGTTCAAAGGCTCGTGGATCGCCCAACTCTCCTAATGTAGCAATAATACTGAATTGTATTAGCCATTCACCAGTTGTATGATACAACTGCTGTAAATCTTCAAAAGCTTCATGTAACTTCAGAGCGCCCAAACAGTCTGCTGCTGCTGCTTGTACATCTACTTCGGAGTCATTAAGTAAGCGATCGCGCAAAATCTCCAAGGATCGCTGTAAATCTTGGGTTCCAAGTGTATCCATTTGACTCACTGCTGTGTAACGGACACGGGAATTGCGATCGCCAATCGCACTTTGAATTAATTCAAAGCCAACCGCAGGTTCCAATTGGCGGATTTGATTTACAGCACGTAAGCGATCGCCTAAATCCTCAGAACTGAGCAATTGCTTAACAGACTCCGGAGTAATACTCATTTAGTTATCCTTGATTTTCAAATGTATAAAAAAGAGTCAAAAGTCAACAGTTAAGTATCAAGAACTAATGACTAATGACTAATGACCAATGACCAATGACCAATGACAGCTGACTAATCTTGACTAGCAGCCATTGCCCGAATAACATCACCACGAGTAAGAATACCAATTACTTGATCTGTACTATCAAGTACTGGCAAGCGGTGAACGCTGCGATCGTGCATGATTGTAGCTGCTTCTTTTAAAGTTTTATCAGGGGAAATAGCGATCGGGTTTTTACTCATCACCTCCCCGACGGTTTGCCCTAGAGCCTTGTGCAAATCACGGTCATACGTAGCAGGATTTTTTAAATAGATAACACTATCAAGAAACATAATGTACGCAGGTGGAGTAACACCAGTTTCTTGCCACATCAAATCGGTTTCCGAGATAATGCCTACCAATTTACCGAGATCGTCCACAACAGGTAGTCCGCTGATATGGCGTTCTGCAAGAATTTGGATAGCTTCCTTGAGTGGAGTTTCCTCCCGGACAACAATAGGATCGCGGCTCATCACATCGGCAACGGTTTTAGGCATTTATTTGCTGACACCTTAAATCAAAGTCCCTGCGCCTATTGTAGAAAATTGCGGGACTCAACCTGATGCAATTAATAGATTGTTACGGGATTAGTCATTAGTCATTGGTCATTAGTCATTGGTCATTGGTCATTGGGCATTGGTTATTAATTATTCTCTTCTGCTCCCCTGCTCCCCTGCTCCCTTTTAATGCAGCAATAATTTGAGTATTTGCTTTCGGAAAAGCAAACTGCTCCAGTTCTTCCAAAGTTACCCAGCGAATTTCATCGGATTCTAAAGCTTGGGGAACACCTGTAACATGTCGGCAGTGATGTACTGTGAGAGTAACGCGCAAGTTTGTATAGCTGTGGTCAATAGTAATCAGATGCTCTCCCACTTCAATTACTATTCCCAGTTCTTCAGAAATTTCCCGTTGAATACATTCTTGAATGGTTTCACCAAGCTCTATTTTACCACCAGGAAATTCCCATAAACCACCCATCGCTCCTTCTGGACGACGGCGGTCAATTAAAATTTGCTTTTGGTCATTCCAAATTACTGCAACACCAATGATTTTATGGGGTGGGAAAGAACTGGTTTCACTCATAATTGGATGGGGAGTAGAGAAAAAATTCCTGAATTTTGACTCTTGACTAATAACAAAACTCGGCAGACTAGTTGTAACTCTGCCGAGTTTAGATTTATTGCAAAGGTCAACAAATGTGCATTAACATTAATAATTTATAAATATGCCTTTAATATCGTATCAAATTAAAAACTTATTATTAATTAAGACCGCAGAGCGTTAGAGCGGAAAAATTTTTATGGTTTCTCCATAAGTTCAGCAATTATAATTAACTAGCTGGACATCATATAATTGATATAATTGATTGAATTAATCAAAAAATTACAGAAGTTCACAGAGAAGCGAAATCAAAGACTCCGCGTTACTCTGCGCCAACCTCCGCGTTCCTTTGCGTTTAAATTTCAATCTTAATTCGCCACTATTTTGGATATTTTAAAAAACTTAGCTGATGTATGATCGAGAATTAGCAGCAAATATTTCGCAGAGACTTATTTTCAATTCGTATCGCCGTAACTATGACTAGCTATCAGCCCAACAATATTGATTGAATTTCCCAAATTTTACATTTCTAGTCAATTTCGCTGTTGTCGGTTTCAGATCCTTGTAGAGCCATTTCAAAATTCATTCTCTGTTCAGCGTTACGCAAGAAATAACCACTAATCATCGCAGAAGCAAGAAGCCTACCTAGATTTTCCCGATTTGTGGTTACAGTAACACCAAAGTGTTCTGAAGGTAGATTACCTAATAGTCCTGTAATATTCCGTTCCATGACTTGAAAGACTTCGGCAGACGTGGGTTTGGATAGCTGGGTAACTGTCTCTGGACTCAAGGATTTAACGTACTGCCATAATAAATCGTTAGTTTCTGATTCGCTATTAAAAAATTCTGAGACACGATTGGATGAGTTACTCATTTTTTAGCTCCTTAACTACCACTATTAGCTGCGGTGCTTGTGATTTAAATATTAAATGTCTGTTTTGGATTTGACTTAGTTATTTTGTCTTCCTGTCAACTAATGTAACAGCCTAGCGTCAGAGTGGAAGTAGGTGTAACCGTACCAAAGTCAGCGTATTTTCTCACCCCAATAAATAGGTAAGGAGTGGGGAGTTAATTAAAAACTCATCACTCCTTACTCCTAACTTGCCAAATATTCATCCATATTGGCTTTAGACTTGCGAAGTTTGCTTAAAGCTTCCCGTTCAATTTGTCGGACTCGTTCTCGGCTGATGTTCAGTATTTCACCAATTCTAGCCAGAGTCAGGGCTTGCCCATCAGTTAAGCCAAAGCGTAGTGTGATTACTTCCCTCTGTTGTGGCGTGAGATCGCCCATCAGGCGATCTAAGTCATAAGATAGCGAAGATTGCATAACAAACTCTTCGGGAGAAGCTCCTGGATCTTCCAGCATTTCTCCAAGTTCGGTGTCGTAGTTATCACCCAGCCGCAAATCCAAGGAAAGAGGCAAACGCGCCTTTTCTAAATACTCTCGTACTTGTTTGGGCGTCAATTCTAATTCTTGAGCTAGCTCCCCAGCCGTCGGAGCGCGTCCCAACTTTTGAGACAATTGGCGCTGTGCCTTTTTAATCTTATTTAATTTTTCAGTGATATGGATCGGCAGCCGAATGGTACGAGCTTTTTCGGCTATAGCACGAGTAATAGCTTGCCGAATCCACCAATAGGCATAAGTAGAAAATCTATATCCTTTGGTGGGGTCAAACTTTTCTACGCCCCGTTGCATACCAATACTACCTTCTTGGATCAAGTCCAGTAAATCGACGTTGCGCTTAATGTATTTTTTGGCAACGGAGACTACCAGCCGCAAATTGGCTTCTACCATCTTGCGCTTGGCAATTTCACCATCTGCGATCGCTTCGTTCAACTCTGCTGGTTCTAGGTTTGTTGCTTTGGCCCACTCTTCTAGAGTCGGTTGATGACCTAGCTGCGTGGCAAGAGATTCCCTTGAGTCGTGCAAAGCGCAGGAACGTTGCACCTGTTTACCATAGAAAATCTCTTCCTCGTGGGTTAAGAGTGGCACACGGCCAATCTCACGCAGGTAAGTCCGCACGAGGTCTGTGGCTGTCTGAGCGGTCTTCATGGCGCTACTCTTTGGTAATGATGGGGTTGGCGGTAGGGTCATTAAAGGATAGATGCTTTCTTTATTTATTAGGGTGCTACCCAGTCAGACTGGGAACCTGTACTATGGTTTGCAACTTACGCGCCTGAGAAACTCGGCTGCTCATAATAATCAAATTTAGGCTTCTTAACTGCTAAAACTACAGTTATTTCCTACTTTTCACAAGTATCTACAGTTAGATAAAAGGTTGCTTTTTAAACATTGTTTTATGGAAGTCTTATTAACAATTGTAACATTTATGAGAAGATTTTGGCTAGATGGCGACATGAAATTTCCTGGTTTTTCCAGTTCATCCAACATTGCCCTCTATCTTAAGGCTGACTAAAAGTCAATTTAAGAAATTATCTGCTTCAAATAATTTTCCTCATATTTGTTAAAGTATCTCAATGAGAACTATATTCATTCTCTTCTAACAATTGTTTAATTTTTTCTGGGCATGGGGCAAAACAGTTCCGAGTTTCGAGTTCCGTTAGCGGAAGCGGGGCGTTTAGCCCGTACTGAGTAAAGAAGTGAGATTCCCCACTCAGCACTCAGCACTCAGCACTCCTGATGGGCATTGGGCATTAGTTATTAATTATTCTCCCCTGCTCCCTTACTTCCTATTCTCTACTCCTTCGCACAGTAATCTTGGATGGTTTTCACGTCCAAAGTCGTATTTTGTAAGGAACGGATGGCGGCGACGGTAGCTTTTGCACCGGCGATGGTAGTAACGATCGGAATTTTGTAAGCTAAGGCTGTGCGGCGGATTAACCTAGCATCAGTTTGGGCTTCTTCCCCTGAAGGTGTGTTGATAATAAGTTGGATTTTCTGATTTTTGATCGCATCCAGGACGTGGGGACGACCTTCATGGAGTTTTAACACTAATTCAATATTTAGCCCCTGTTCCAGAAGAACTCGGCGTGTACCAAGGGTAGCCATCACTGTAAAGCCCAAATCGATAAATTCCTTCACCACACTACTTGCAGCAGCTTTATCGCGATCGCTCATTGATACAAATACAGTTCCCGTCAGTGGTAAACGCTCCCCAGCACCCAATTCCGCTTTGGCAAAGGCACGGCCAAAGTCGCTGTCAATCCCCATCACCTCACCAGTGGATCTCATTTCTGGGCCCAATATTGTATCAGTTCCTGGGAATTTATTAAAGGGTAATACAGCTTCTTTGACAGCAATATATGTGGGAATGACTTCCTCTGTGAAATATAGCTCCTCTAAGGTTTTCCCTGACATAATTAAAGATGCTAGTTTTGCTAATTGTATGCCTGTTGCTTTAGATACAAAGGGCACTGTGCGGGAAGCGCGGGGATTAGCTTCTAGAATGTAAACTTGGGGAGAATAGCTGCTTGCGCCGACAACAGCAAACTGAATATTCATCAATCCTATGACTGATAATGCTTGTGCTAGCTGTATCGTCCAAGTGCGAATCTGATTGAGAACTGCTGGTGATAGGGAAATGGAAGGTAAGGAACAAGCGGAATCTCCTGAGTGAATCCCAGCTTGTTCGATGTGTTCCATGATGCCACCAATCACCACCCTTCCTGTACGATCGGCGATCGCATCAACATCAACTTCAATCGCATTTTCCAAAAACTTATCAATCAAAATCGGATGTTCTGGTTCCACTAGTACCGCAAAGGTCATGTAGCGTTCTAACTCAGCATCGGAATAAACGATTTCCATCGCCCGTCCCCCCAACACATAGCTAGGACGCACTACCACCGGATACCCAATACGTTTAGCGACAATCAACGCATCTTCATAACTCCGCGCAATACCATTAGGCGGTTGGGCAATATTCAACTGTTGGAGAATCTTTTCAAACCGCTCCCGGTTTTCTGCCATGTCGATGGAATCGGGTGATGTACCCCAAATTTTAGTGAGGAGTTCTGAAGTGTCATTGCTGAGAAACTCTTGTAATGGGAGAGCCAGCTTTAGCGGTGTTTGCCCACCAAACTGGATTATCACCCCAACTGGATTTTCAGTTTCAATAATATTAAGGACATCTTCTTTTGTTAACGGCTCAAAGTAAAGGCGATCGCTGGTATCGTAGTCTGTCGAAACTGTCTCTGGGTTAGAGTTGACCATAATTGTCTCATACCCCGCATCCTTCAAGGCATAGGCGGCGTGACAACAACAATAATCAAACTCAATTCCCTGTCCAATGCGGTTGGGGCCACCACCCAAAATCAACACTTTTGGCTTGGTTACAGGCAAAACCTCTGTTTCTTCTTCGTAGGTAGAATAGTAATAGGGGGTAAAGGCTTCAAACTCAGCGGCGCAGGTATCTACTGTTTTATAAACTGGGATGATTCCTAGTTGTTTGCGGTAGGCGCGAACTTCATCTTCAGTGGCTTTGGTGGCGTAAGCAATCTGGCGATCGCTATATCCGTCCCGCTTCACTTCATAAAATTGCTCTTTTGTCAATTGCTGTAAAGGTGTCCGCTTGAGAAATTTCTCGACATCTAGCAGTTGTTGAAATTTATCTAGAAACCACGGGTCAATACCAGTCAGTTCGTAGATTTCCTCAGCACTAATCCCTAGTTGCAAGGCATGGCGCACGGAGAAAATGCGATCGGGGTTAGGTGTCCGCAGTTGGGCGCGAATTTGCTCGCCACTGGGTAATTTTTCGGCTCGATCGCAACCCCAACCAGCGCGTCCGGTTTCGAGCGATCGCAGTGCCTTTTGGAAGGATTCGTTGAACGTCCGCCCAATTGCCATTGCTTCCCCGACTGATTTCATTTGGGTTGTCAGCACTGGGTCGGAACCGGGGAACTTTTCAAAGGCGAAGCGGGGGATTTTTGTCACCACATAGTCAATTGTCGGCTCAAAGGATGCGGGAGTTTTCTTGGTGATGTCATTTTTAATTTCATCCAAGGTGTAGCCCACAGCCAATTTTGCGGCCATTTTAGCGATGGGGAAACCTGTAGCTTTGGAAGATAAAGCCGAACTGCGGGAAACGCGGGGGTTCATCTCAATTACAACCACATCGCCATTAAGCGGATTGACAGCAAATTGAATATTAGAACCGCCAGTTTCCACACCGATTTCGCGGATGATTTTAATTGCCATATCCCGCAGCCTTTGATATTCTTTATCAGTAAGGGTTTGCGCGGGAGCGACGGTAATAGAGTCTCCGGTGTGAATGCCCATCGGGTCAAGGTTTTCGATGGAACAGATAATCACCACGTTATCTGCCAAGTCACGCATCACTTCGAGTTCATATTCTTTCCAGCCGAGTAAAGACTGGTCAATGAGAATTTGCGAAACAGGACTGGCATCTATACCTACCTGTGCCATTTCTTCAAATTCTTCTTGGTTGTAGGCAATGCCGCCGCCACTTCCACCCATTGTGAAAGCTGGACGAATAATTAGAGGATAAGTACCAATTTGGCGGGCAACAGCTTTGGCTTCTTCTAAAGATTCGGCTGTATCGCTAGGACAAACAGCTACCCCAATCCTTGCCATTGCTTCACCAAACAGCTTTCGATCTTCGGCTTTTTCGATCGCTGGGAGTTTAGCGCCAATTAACTCAACGCCGTACTTTTCCAACACCCCTTTTTTGGCTAAAGCAACGGCGAGATTGAGGGCAGTTTGTCCTCCCATCGTTGGTAGTAGAGCATCGGGGCGTTCTTTTTCGATGACTTTTTCGACCAATTCTGGAGTTAGCGGCTCAATGTAAGTACGATCGGCCGTTTCCGGGTCGGTCATAATCGTTGCAGGGTTAGAGTTGACCAAAACCACTTCATAGCCTTCTTCTCGGAGTGCTTTGCAGGCTTGAGTGCCAGAGTAGTCAAACTCACAGGCTTGTCCAATCACAATTGGGCCAGAGCCTAACAGTAGAATCTTCCGGAGGTCGTCACGGCGGGGCATAGTCGTTGCCTTGGAATACGAGAATACAAATCCTGATCATTTTAAGGGTCTTTACCCCCTATGGTGCTTTTTATTATTAAGTTTTCTAAGTTTGATGACAGGAAGGACTGGGGAGTGGGGGAGCAGGGGAGAATAATTAATAAACAATACCCAATGCCCTTCAGGAGTGCTGAGTGGGGAATCTCACTTCTTTACTCAGCACGGGCTAAACGCCCCGCTTCCGCTAACGGAACTCGAAACTCGGAACTGTTTTGCCCAATGCCCAATGATTATTTTGTATTTCTAATTTTATTTAATTACGATCCTCAAATTTATAAAGCTTTTGCGAATCTTTATTATTTAATCTGATGAACCTTGCGATAAATGATGATTTATTTTGGTATCTATCTGTCTGCTTATTTATGCACAAATAAATTACTTAGATAAAAATTTATCTTAACTAGCTAATTGCTAAATATTTTCAACGTTAAAGATTATATAAATATGTTTACTTAGATGAAAAATGGCAGAGAAATTAGGTATGCCATTCTCTGCCATTTTTTATAATATTTTAATAGTTGGACTGCCAACTTTTTCTTTGAGTCTAGGTAGACAAATCTAGATTATGAGAATTTTAGCTTTGAGCTGCTTGGACAAACCCTAAAGTTAAGCTGTCTTTAGCGAGGAAGTGAGATAAATGATATGCACGTTCCTCAGTTTTCAACAAAATCTTTTCGTACAGATAGCGTGTGCCTCGATCGCCTAAACTCTCTGCCTGAGCAGCTTGACGACGAATTACACCAATGATTGCTTGTTCGGCAGCTAGGTCGTTTTCCACCATTTGGCGAGAGGAATATACGCCTTCAGATTCTTGCTCAAAACAGGTTAATTCTGCTAATTTGCTGAAGGTAGCTACTGGCACACCACCCAGTCCATCCAAACGTTCGCCAATTTCATGAACGTGGTCTTGTACTTGGTTGTAGCTTTCGTTAAAAAACTCATGCAGAGAGTAAAATTCTGAGCCTTCAACTACAAAATGATGCTTTTGGTACTGCAAGTACAGTGCCTGGAAACTAGCTAATATAACGTTAAATCCTTCTGTAACTGGAGCAGTTACACTGCGATCCAGCAACACAGGATTGTCATATACATGACCAAAATTCCGTAACAAAGTTTGCGTTTCAGACATTGTTCTCCTCGCTATTTAGCAATTATAGATTTTAACAGCTCATTGTTTACATATTAACATTTTCACAATAAGAGCAAGCCAATTTGCCATCACAAGATTTTGTATTTTTGTTTACTAAAAGTCTTAAGTTTCTCGTTTGCTGGATTATGGCACGCTCATCTAGCTGTGTATATTTTTCATTACTATTGACATGAAAAGTTAAGTATGCATACATACTCTAGAAATTCAGGAGTGCCTCGGCTTATAGTGCCTCAGCTTAGAGTAACCCCATAGATAAATCTAGGGGATTGATCTTGGACGTATTATTTCTTGTTGCACTCTCCTCGAAATAAATATTTATTTCTTTTTCCTTGGCTTAAAAGCCGTGGCTTCAAACATAAAGTGCTGAGTGCAATTATTACTTTTTTACTCAGCACTCGTTACTCAGCACTCAGCACTGTTTCGGTGAGGGTAGATGGGGGAGTAAATACCTCCTTGCCCTAATTGTCCTGGTCATCTCCCCGATCTCCCTCATAGGATGATTGCAAAAATTTTATTTTTTTTTCAAAATTAATGAGAATTGTTTGCACTTAAGGTATGCTGGTTTTAAGAGGCTAGACTACTAAGACTTTCAAAAAGCAGGGAGTTAAATGGTGGTAGTTACTGCAAGTTTGTTGCACTTTGAGGGCAATTCTCTTGAAATCGTATAGTTCAGAAATAGAAATAAACCACCTTGTAGAGGTGAATTGGGTAGATCGCTGGCAAGTCTATCAACGTCTAGAGGAGTTAGACATTCCCTGTAGTTGTGCGGCTAACCAGCCATTAAAAGTTGAAATTAGCAATCTGACTGCGGCTGTTCAACTTTGGAGTGTAGTACGGCGATTTACAGCCTCTCGTCAAGACCAGATTTGGACTCTTGAGTGTTGCTGGAAAAGTCGCTACTAACAGTTATAATTTTTAGCTGCTGAGAATATCTTGCTTGATAGCTTGTATTAATTAAAAGGAGGTTAAAAAATGGGTGGATCTAACAATATGGAAGTATCACAATTTTGCCTTGAGGGCAGATTTATAGATTTTGTTATTAAAGATGGCTATAAGCTGAAAGGTTTACTGCTGGCTACTCATGAGGGTGAATGCTACATTAAACTCGCTAAACATTTACGGGCTGCTTTTGACTTGCGGCTACCAACAGGTACTTGGCTACAAGTTGTTGGTTATAAAGAATACGATATAAAAAAAGACAAAGTTACACTGAAAGCTGAACGTGTGATGGCGGCGCGTTCTGAAATAGCGGCAGTTAAAACCATCGCTGCACGACAAGAACCCCCATCTATTGATGATGTCAAGGTAAAACCAGCTAAGACTAAGGCCACGATTTTGGTGTGTCAAAAGTCTGATTGTATGAAACGCGGTGGTAAAGCAGTTTGTCAGGCGTTGGAGGCAGCTTTAAGCGATCGCGGTTTAGAAGACCAAGTTACAATCAAGGGCACTGGTTGTATGAAGAACTGTAAAGCTGGGCCGAATTTAGTTATGCCAGATAAAACACGCCATAGTCGAATTCAAGCTACACAAGTTCCCGCCTTGATGAATCAGCATTTTGGCGACAAAAATTTATCAGCACAGCCTGAAAATTTAAGGGAAGTTGCGATATATAATGGCAAACTTTGGGGGAATAATTCATAAAATCTTGACATTTTAATGAGAAAGCTTAATAATATCTTCTCAAGTGTGTTCCGTTAATACTCGGCCCTAAGTCCGCTAGAAGTTTGCAATAAAATCAAAAAACTGGCTTTAATTAAGGCCAGTTTTTTGAATGAATAGGATTTTTATTAAGTAATTTTTAACTGGGATGCTCCCATAATTTGGAAAAATTCAAGGGAATGTAGTTGATTGATGAATACGTAGGCGCCAAGAGACTTGTCGTTAGACATCGCTTACAGTTGAAGCGTCAATCATCAATGATTTAAAAACAAATGCCACATACCCCTCAGTGGTTATACATCGTTTTTTTTACATTTTCCACGATAGTCATGATTTTTTTATTCCGTCATGACTGGAATCGCCTCGCTAAACTCTACCGCATGAAAGAAGCGCCGCCACAAAACTTCTCGCGAATGCAAAGCGGTTGTGTGGGGTTGGTAGACTACAAAGGAACTTTAAATGTTGGTATAACTCCTCAAGGGATTTATCTGAGTATTTTCCCGTTGTTTAGCTTTGGACTTACGCCGTTGTTAATTCCCTGGAGTGCCATTAGGAAAATTGAACCTGCTAACCAACTATTTCTTATTAAGCGTTTTCGTTTGTATCTTAGTTCTCCAAAAGTCACCCTGATTTTAAGCAAAGATATTTTGGAACCGGCTAAAGAATTTTTAGCCACACAAGGATTTGAGTGGATTTAGATAAATCCCGTTTTTACCTGGCTGATACCGTAGGGATACAGAATTGCGATCGCTTAATATTTATATGCAATTAGGTTTAGCGATCGCAACTATTGGTAGCACTATCTATCCTAATGCACCAAGTCATGGACTTGTGCTAACTTTCATCTTTATAAATCTCGCTACGATGTCCTACTTTAATTACAGTTACTATCAAAACATCATCATCTACTTCATAAACAACTCGATAATCTCCTACTCGAACACGATATGAAGTATCATCCCCTTGTAATTTTTTTACCCCGTTTGGACGCGGTTCTATTGCCAAGTCGTTGATTTTAGTTTGTATGCGCTGTTGTACATCTAAAGGTAATTTCCTAAACTGCTTTTTCGCAACCTTTGAAAATTTAACTTCGTAACTCACGCAACATCCTTGTTTATTTCATTTCTGATTTCGTTTTGAATTTCATCCCAAGACACAGTACCATTAATGCGTATATCTTCCCTAGCTTCTTTAATGGCTTTTAAGTCTTCTTCGTCGTCTACATCATCGATTCTTTTTAAGAGGGCGTAAATTTCATCTAAAGTACTGTCGTAAGCTTGATGTAATAGTACGTTTATATCTTTAATTAACTGTTCTCTTTCGTCTGTTGATTTCATTTTTAATCATCCAAGTATGGTTTTATTTTTTGTGTCACCGTCTCTATGGTAGACCGTCGCACTTTGTCATGAAAAAGGCAAAATCTTTAACATTTCTATGCAATTGAATTGAGCGATCGCCTACAGCCTCTCATTAGGGATTTCCAAGAAATAAATTATCCCAAAAAACGAACCACAGAGACGCAGAGAACACAGAGAGAAGAGAGATTAAGAGGATTTTTGCGTCAGTTTTGGAATATTTTTTTATTTGGAAGTCCCTTAGAAGGGCAAAGTTGTAAAGGCGTAGGCGTAGCCCCCACCGCAGGCATCGCTTCACAATTTCTACTGGAAATTATATGGTCTAAGTTAGAGAAGACTGCAACAACTGTCGCATGGATGTAGCTTGCAAATGGTCAGGGAAGACAGTTAAAAAGTTATTTAAGTCTTGGATAGCTTCACGAATAGATTCTGAAGAAGCACCTTTAGATAAGGCATAGCGATATAACTGCTCTGCTGGTTGAGTATAATTAGCAGCCAAGTAGTAAAGAGCTAAATTAAAGGCATTACGCCAGTCTTTAGTATCTTTTTCGTAATGCTGTTTAGCAAGCTTGATGGCAAGCACTAGGTCAGTTCGTGCTTTGTCTGGTTGGTTAAGGGCTAGGTAGGCTAAAGCGCGATTATATAAATACCAATTACTGTCAGAATCTAAATCAATAGCGTAATTGAAATCTGCAAAAGCCTCATTATACAATTTAAGCATCAGGTATGTTTGACCGCGACGTGCGATCGCCCAGGCATCTTTAGGGTCAAGTTCAATGGCGCAGTCAAAGTCTTGTAGAGCTTCCGTGTATCCCTTCATTGAGCGATAAGTTTCACCGCGATGTGCGATCGCCCAGGCATATTTGGGGTCAAGTTCAATCGCGCAGTCAAAGTCTTGTAGAGCTTCCGTGTATTGCTTCATTAAGCGGTAAGTTTCACCACGATTTGCGATCGCCCAGTCAACTCTGGGGTCAAGTTCAATGGCGTGGTTAAAATCTTGTAGTGCTTCTGCGTAACGCTCCATTGAGCGGTAAGTTTCACCGCGATTTATGATCACCCAGGCAGATTTGGGGTCAAGTCCAATGGCGCAGTCAAAGTCTTGTAGAGCTTCCGTGTATCGCTCTATTAAGCGGTAAAACATTAACCCCTCATTGCCTGTCCAAAGATTTTCATCTAATTCCTGCCGACCAGCAATAGTTATCAATATATTGAAAGATACTTGACCGTGGCGACCCTCTAGAATTTCTCGTAACCAGTTATCTAAGAATTCCCCGATGCGTTCATAAGTATCAAAAAACAAGGCGATAGCAGTTTTCTCACAAATTTTAAAAATATCTTGTAAAAATAGTGGGGTGAGGACTTCCACAGGTTCTTGAATTAAGCGCACCTCATCTTTATTTGTGATTTTCTTCGCAACATAAGATGCCCATTCTCCGGCTTGGGTAGCTAAAGCATCTCCATCTACAAAGTCAAATACAGCACCGCCAACGGGAACGTGGCGCGCCAGACGCACACCAGTTTTAACTACAGTTTTGCCTACAAAAGCCGAAAAACCTTGAGGAGCATCTGGATCGGTTTCTAATTCTTGGCGCTTCTGACGGTAAACTTTGTAGCGTTCGGTAAACTGCGGCAATTTGTGACCTTGCCGTTCCAAGTCTTCAGCTAGACGACCCATAACTTCTGGTACAGTTTTTTCAGCTTCATCTATATAAGCCGTAATATTTTTTGCTTCTTCAGCAATTTTGCGAAACTGTCGTACAAGTGTGCTTTTACCAACCCCGCCTTCACCCCAAATGTTATACAAAAAACGACGGCGATCGTCTTCTACATGCAATGCCAGATTTTGGCGAAATTGATTGGTTTGGTCTTCACGACCCACAAAACCTAATTGCTGACGTTGTTTAATAATATCTTGTAGGTTCTTGGGCTTGTTTTGTGGGTTCATTACAAGATTCAATTTTGAGGTGCTAATGCCTACAGAATGACTACTAAATATATAAAGTGGATTTCGGAATTTATGAAATTTTTTTTAGTTAATTTTTATGCATTGACCTTCTGAGGCTCAATGTTGAGCTTCTGAGGCTCGATGTTGAGCTTCTGAGGCTCGATGTTGAGCTTCTGAGGCTCGATGTTGACCTTCTGAAGCTCGATGTTGACCTTCTGAAGCTCGATGTTGACCTTCTGAAGCTCGATGTTGACCTTCTGAGGCTCGATGTTGACCTTCTGAGGCTCAATGTTGACCTTCTGAAGCTCGATGTTGACCTTCTGAAGCTCGATGTTGACCTTCTGAGGCTCAATGTTGACCTTCTGAGGCTCAAAAATGCCTTGGCGAATTAGCGCTTATCGGTGGAGTCTAATATAGACCTAACCCCCAGCCCCTTCCCTACAAGGGAAGGGGAGTAAGATTCAAAGCCTCTCTCCTTTTAGGAGAGAGGTTTGGAGAGAGGTCAAAGTGTATTTTAGATTAACGAGATGCACTATAAAAATCGCGGCTACACAGACAAAACCCGCCTGTGCGGGTTTCAAGAATCTTTGGATATAAAACGCGAAAAGGGCATAACAATGTTATGCCCCTACAAATTATGTGTATTTTAGTAACTTTACAACTGGTATGATTACCTATTTTAAGCTTTAGCCAACTGGTACTTCGGGTTGCTTTTTCTTAGAACGGCGGTTAAACCTGCGTCCCATCTCATCTATTACTCCATCTAAACCTGTGACATCACCGCTAGCTTTGGCATAGCTATAAACTGCTAATGCTGCTGCATAGGCTTCGCTAGCAGAGGCTATACAGGTATCATCCACCAATTCTTGCAGTTGCGTTAGAGACAAAAGCACTGGATACAACGATTCAAACAGCGCTAAATCTCGGCGCATCTCTTCCAAATCAAAAGAACGGGGCAAAAAGTTAGGGTTTTGTGTTGCTACTTCTAAAGCTTTGCTTACAAAAGCCCGACTTTTATCTCCCATCTTCAACATTGTTCGCCGTTCGTCGGTGGTCAAATCTACCAAAAACGGTAACTTTTCTCTTATTGTAGCGATCGCCTGCATGACTGCTTCTTTATCTGCTGGAGCTAAACTGGCACTGATACGATTTTCTGACATTTTTAATACTCCTTTAGGGTACTTAATTTCAGTATTCCCAAAGTTATAGAGGCGATACTCTTTCAGAGTCACTTCGTGAACGCGTTTGTTGAGAGATAATTAACGATGAAACTGAATGTAGAAATCAATGCGTAAACAAATCATCGAATATACATCTCCCCTAGATGCGCTGATTGCCCTTATCAAACAGTTAAATACCTATGAAATAAAGTACCAAATAAATTCAGAAGATTTTTTTGCCAAATATAACCAAGGCGAAACTTCTGACGATGAAGTGTTTGTCAAATGGGCAGGAAACTACCAACATATAAAGAGCAACCTTAGAGATGTTGTGTAAAGTTATTCAAGGTTAAGATTTTGCTCATTGATACGTTCCTTTTAACCGCCAATTACAGCGATCGCATCAATTTCCACCAACACATCTTTAGGTAAGCGCGATACCTGAACACAAGCCCGCGCTGGGGCTGTATCTTCTGGGAAATATTTAGCATAAACGGCATTCACCGCCGCGAAATCATTCATATCAGCTAAAAATACAGTGGTTTTCACCACATCTTGGAAAGTCGCCCCAGCTGCTGTGAGGATGGCTTCAAGATTAGCTAATACTTGCTCAGTTTGCTTTTTGACATCATCAGTGTAGACGACATCACCAAGGCGAGGATCGATGGCAATTTGTCCAGCAATGAATACAAATTGACCTGAAGCTGCGATCGCTTGATTATAAGGGCCCACTGGTGCGGGTGCGTTATCAGTATTAATTACTTTACGGATCATAGATATTACTTTCTCTAACGATGTTTCCTGTTTACCAATTTCTGCCTCAGCTGCGATCAACTTGTAGACTTCTCCATCTGGCATTATCGCACCAGTCAGGTCTGCATCTCGACCGCACTCGTATAATACTGTTACAACAGACTGCAAAACATTATTTATGAATAAACCAGGATGAATATTAAAGAACTACTGCTCCAAGAAATTGAATCATCCTCAGATGTTCTACTAGCTGAAACACTAGATTTTTTGCGTTTTCTCAAGACAAAACCAGAAACCGAGGAAATATCTCTTGACCTGTCAACGGAAAAAAATGATGATACTTCCAATCAGAAAACAAAACCGGAAATACAGGAAGCAACACCAATTCTTAGAGGCTCTAAAGCAGAAGACTTACTAAAATTTGCCGGAACCTGGCAAGGAGATGATTTTGAAGAGTGCTTGCAGCTAGTTTACAAAACCCGTTCCCAGGCTGAATTTTAGTGACGTACCTCCTAGATACCAACCATTGTAGCCGCATCATTTTCGGAGAAACAAACCTCATCCGTCGATTACAAGAACACATCGGCTTAGGAGTTGCAACTAGCGTGATTGTGCAAGGTGAACTCCTTTATATGGTGCAAAAGTCTTCTCAACAAGAAGTAAATCTTCGCTTTGTCATAACTTTTCTGCAAACCATCGATCTTTATCCCATTAGTGGAGGGGTTGCCGATGTTTACGGTAGCCTTAAAGGAGAAATTGTCGAATATTTTGGCCCCAAAGACAAAGCAAAGCGGAGAAAGTTTACAGTTCAAGACTTGGGTTTTAGCGATAACGACTTGTGGATCGCATCAACTGCTCTGCACTATAACCTCACCATTGTCTCAGGGGACAGCGATTTTAAAAGGATACAACAGGTGCAAGCCTTAGCTTTAGAATCTTGGCTTTGACAGCCTTCCAACACCAACGGATTTCTAGAGAACATTTACCCAAACTGTATAGTAGAAAATTCCCGATATTTTTCTCCCCTCTTCCTTTGCGCCCTTTGCGCCTCTGCGGTTCGTCCCTCTTACCCCAACCTCGGACGTATCCCATAATGCCGATATCGCCAATAATCGCGCAAAATGCGATCGTGGTCAAAACATAAATTACCAGGCACACACCAATACTCAAAAATGCCTACACCCTTAGCATCATCTCCAGCCAGAGGTTCCCCCGTAGCTGTCGCCAAAAACACAATACTAATCGTATGCTGACGCGGATCGCGATCGGGGTCAGAATACACCAGTAATTGTTCAACCAACTCCACCTGTAAACCCGTTTCTTCCTCAGCTTCTCGCCGCGCCGCCACTTCCACCGCTTCCCCATAATCTACAAACCCACCAGGAATAGCCCAACCTAAAGGTAGATTATGTCTTTCAATTAACACTATTGGCCGATGAGGTCGATCTACAAGTTCAATGATGATATCAACTGTCGGTGTAGGATTTCGGTAAGTCATAGTTATTTTGTCATTAGTCATTAGTCATTGGTCATTAGTCATTAGTCATTGGTTATTCACAAAGGACAAATGACAAAGGACAAATGACAAACAAAATGAGTTTACTTGATTTCCCCTGCAAATACTGTTCCGTGATAAATTTGATGCGATCGCCTAGCGTATCGTTCAGACAATCGCTTCCTCCTATAATTCAGATTAATTATGCCTTTTCCTAGATCAAGTGGTATTTTGCTGCATCCTACCTCCTTTCCCAGTCGATTTGGCATTGGGGATTTAGGCTTAGAAGCCTATCGCTTCATCGATTTTCTTAAAGAAAGCCATCAACAATATTGGCAAGTTTTACCCTTGGGCCCCACTGGATACGGTAATTCTCCGTATATGTGCTACTCGGCAATGGCGGGAAGTCCCCTGCTGATTAGCCCAGAAAAACTGCGAGATGAGGGTTTGCTAACAGAAGAAGACTTTGCTAATTTACCAGGATTTCCCGAAGAAAAGGTAGATTTCGAGAAGGTTGTGTCGGTTAAGATTGGGCTACTCAAAAAAGCCTATGAACATTTTAGAGCCAATGCCACACCTATCCAACAAAAAGAGTTTGAAGGTTTTTGCGACAGCAAAGCCTATTGGCTAGATAATTACGCCTTATTTATGGCGTTGAAAGATGCCAACGAGAATGCAAACTGGCATACATGGCCGTCAGAACTTGTCAAGCGCGATCCCCAAGCAATGGAGCAAGTACAGGAGCGGCTCAATGGAGAGATTTTTTATTACAAGTTTGTCCAATTTGAGTTTTTCCGCCAGTGGTCAGAGCTTAAAAGCTACGCTAATATGCGCGGTATTGACATTATTGGCGATATCCCCATCTATGTAGCTCATGATAGTGCTGATGTGTGGGCGCATCCCAACATCTTTTGTCTAGATGAACAGACAGGAGCTGCTGCCCAAATGGCAGGAGTTCCACCAGATTACTTTAGCGCTACCGGTCAATTGTGGGGCAACCCGGTTTACAACTGGGAGGAATTGCAAAAACAAGACTTTAAGTGGTGGGTACAGCGCTTTGAGGCAATGCTCGATTATGTAGATATAATTCGCATTGACCACTTCCGGGGCTTCGAGGCTTATTGGGCTGTGCCGCAAGGTGAACAAACTGCCATCAATGGTAAATGGGTGGAAGCGCCTGGGGATGCTTTTTTTGAAGTGATTAGGCAAAAGTTGGGCAAGCTACCCGTCTTAGCAGAAGATTTGGGAGTAATTACACCGGGGGTAGAAGCGCTGCGAGACAAGTATGAATTTCCGGGGATGAAAATTTTGCAATTTGCCTTTAGTGCTGATTCCGCTAATCCATTTTTACCATTCAATTATCGGCACAATGCTGTAGTTTATACTGGGACTCACGATAATGATACAACTTTAGGCTGGTTCAATACAGCTAACGATGAGGAAAAGCAAAACTTGTTGCTTTATTTAGGTTCTATCAGCCCTGATGGTATTCACTGGGATTTGATTCGCCTAGCTTTGAGTTCTGTAGCCAACCAAGCGATTATTCCCTTGCAAGATATTTTGGGATTAGGAAACGAAGCGCGGATGAATTTTCCCAGTATTGCTGAGGGGAACTGGGAGTGGCGCTATCAAACAGGAGCGATAACAGACGAATTGCGCGATCGCTTGAAAGTTCTTACCAAACTTAATGGACGCGCCCCGGAAGACCAAGCCCAGTGAGGAGTGGGGCATGGGACAAGAGGCGGCAAAGGAAGAAGAAAAACGGAGATGAGTGAGCAGGGGAGCAGGGGGGAGAAATCAATTCAAAATTCAAAATTCAAAATTCAAAATTGAAGATTCAATCCCCATGCCCCATGCCCAATGCCCTATACTCCATATTTCAAAATTTAGGCTTGGCAGCAATCCTAACTTCTTCCTCTTTCCCTGGCTCTCCCATTTTCTTGGCTTTCTCTTGATTGACGCTCACCAACACACCACCAGCATTATCAGTTTTCACTGTCAGTTGCTCTTGGGCTTTCCAAATTCGGTGAGTTCCCTCTGGCAGAATACCCTCAAACTCGGTTTTGCCATCGGCTACTACACGAATCCAAGATGAGGCTTTCAAAGTCACACCAACCTGGACAACCTGTCCCTTTTGGACACCGCTGAGGATATCGCTGACAGGTTGTACCTGCGTTGACTCTTTTAGTTGAGCTATTTCTGGTTTAACAACGGACTTTTGTTTTGGATATGGCTGGTTTGGGCTATTACTTGCTTGTAGTAACGCGTTATTTAATAACTGAGATAAGCCATTTACAGAGCATACTATTAGTAATATGTAAAGAAAGTAAAGATGAATCGGACGTAGTTGAGCCAGGGGTGAAGTATTACCTCTACTTAGAGGGCTAACTTGTGCAGAACTGACCGGAAAAGTGCCAGAAAATTCTACTCCATTCAAGCCTAGTGCATCGGCAAATTGCCTGATCAAACCCTGAATATATACTGGTTCTGGCAGATCGTTTAAATTACCTTCTTCGATCGCCTGCAATAATCGTCGGGGAATCCTGGTCAATGCAACCACTTGTTCTAGGGATAGACCCCGTTCTTGACGCAATGCCCAAAGTTGAGCGCCTAATTCTGCCAACTTTTCGGCTCGTTGTTCCTCTAATGAAAGTGATGGCTGGTGATTATTCTTCTTTCTTAGCCATTTCATGCCTACTGACACTCCTTAATTCCACTGAATCAATAATTAGGTTGCGTTATCTGGTCTTGCAAAAAGTGAATCTCATAATCTTTGAGGGAACGATATTTACCCTCTGACAAAAAGGGTTCTTTTAGAGTTTGTAATTGAATTGGGCCGATAGCAGTCCGATGCAGCTTGATTACTGGGTATCCTAACTGTTGGGCTATCCGGCGAATTTGGCGATTTCTTCCCTCCTGCAACACTATTTCTAAAACGCTTTGCTCGTTACGATCTTCTATTAGATGTACCTTAGCAGCCCTAGTTTTTCTACCTTCCAACATCACACCTTGACGCCACATCTGTAGTACTGTTTCTGGAGGATGTCCTTTGACCAAAACATGATATGTCTTGGAAATACTGTGACGTGGATGGGTTAATCCAAATGTCAGTTCTCCGTCATTAGTCAGGATTAATGCTCCTGTAGAGTCTGCATCTAAACGACCAACTGGATGAATACCTGAACCCTCCCGTAATTCTTTCGGTAGTAAATCTAAGACTGTTGGTCTTCGATGAGGGTCGTAGCAAGTCGAAACCACTCCCGGTGGTTTATGCAGCAATAGATATATTAAAGCCGGACGCTGCTTTTGGGATACAGGCTTACCATCAATTGCGATCGCATCTTTTTCAGGATCGACTTTTTGACCTAAATGTGCCAATACCCCATTAATCCGCACCCGTGAGTGCCTAATCATTTCTTCGGCTTCACGACGTGAGGCGATACCCCATTGAGCGAGAATTTTTTGTAACCGTACCTCCATGTGGAAATTGCTTATTTATTGTTATCAATTAAATGATATTTGCATTGTGTAGCGAGTAGGCAGAAATGTTACATTTAAAGCTTATTTAATTTATGTTCGGTTGTTGAATAAATACTCATAAACAAATTAGTTTAGATGCCAGATCAAAATTCCCAAACAACAAGTGCAAATAAAATCCGCATAATTACGCAGGTACTCACAACAGCCGTCAAGCTCTGGTTAAGAGCGCAGGTCAGCCAAATATCGAAATTAGAAGTGGAGATTAAAGCTAGCGATCGCCAACTTTTCTCTGGACGCATTCCTTCGGTATCTGTTTTTGCTACTCATGCAGTTTATCAAGGTCTCCTAATTACACAAATTCAATTAATAGCAGAAAATATTCGGGTAAATATCGGTTCCGTACTCAAGGGAAAAGCCCTGCGACTGTTAGAAACAGTACCAGTGGTTGGCGATTTAATCGTAGACGAGAAGGATCTGAATGCTTCTCTCTCATCAGACTTATTATCGACTGCTTTGAGCGATCTATTGGTTAAGGTTTTACCAACAGATTACTCACAGTCACAACCAATCAAGTGGCAAGAAATTCTCCTTGGGAACAACCAAATTATACTGCGAGGTTTGAAAGTCACCAATAGTGAAACAACGCCTCTAGAGATTTGTCTGGGCTTACACTTACTCAGTGGGCATGAGTTGCAACTGGCACATATCCCAATCAAGCCCGATCGGGGAGATATATTAAAAGGCAATTATGAGTACAATCTGGATCTTGGCTCAGATGTCGATATCCAAGAACTAACGCTGATCCCAGGCAAGCTGGTGTGTCGTGGACGGATTAACGTTAACCCTTGATGATTAAAAATTAAAAACTAAAAATACCAATTACTTATCCTAAATAATATAACGCTTCTCGAAGTAAGGGCAGTGGGGGAGCAGGGAGCAGGGAGCAGGGAGCAGGGAGCAGGGAACAGGGAGCAGGGAGCAGGGAGCAGGGAGCAGGGAGCAGGGAGCAGGGAGCAGGGAGCAGGGAGCAGGGAGCAGGGAGCAGGGAGCAAAGGAAGAAGAACCAACCAATGCCCTCAGCATCTACAATCCAATGCTAATGGCGTATTCCAGCAACCACACGCCATTGCTAGTCTGAGTAACTTACCCACGCCCTTGCTGCGATCGCACCCGAAAATGTAGACATAATTACTTCATTTTCCGAGATTTTTGAGTTGGGAGACTACAAGGTACTGGTGTGTAAGCAAGGGTAACAATAAGGACGTACCCACTCAACGCAAATCCACTCAATTATGATGCTTTTGTTCTTCACTTTTGTTTAAGTCCCGCTATCTGTTATCAATGGCAATAGCAATGTCACAAAATAGTAAACCAAAGGAGCTGTGAAAATATAACTATCGGTACGGTCTAAAATACCACCATGACCAGGGATTAACTGCCCAGAATCTTTAACTCCAGCATCCCGCTTGAGCATAGATTCTGTGAGATCCCCTAAAAGACTAGCAATGCCAATCAGCAAACCCAATGCTAAACCAGTGAAGAGAGATTTAGGCAAGTGAAGATAATAGGCTCCTGCTATGGCTACGGCAACACTTGAAATAATGCCAAAGACAGCACCTTCTACAGTTTTTTTCGGGCTAATGTCAGATAGACGGGTTTTACCAAAGAATTTGCCAATGGTGTAAGCTCCGATATCAGCTGCCCAAATACACAAAAAAGTCAGTAGTGTGGCTGTAAAACCTTGTGCTAAGGAAGCGGAATTTGCCTTTTCCCAGAAATCTGTCCAGGTTGTGGGCCAGTAACCTCCAAAAGGGAGATTGCTAAAAGTAGCGCTATCAATTGCTCGTAACCGCACCCAGTAACTTGGTAAATAACCTACGTAAAATAGCCCCATAATGGAAGCGGAAACATCAGCGATCGTGGCAAATTTGGGTTGAAACAGCAGGTAAAAACAAATAAGTGTACCGGCTATTGGCATCACAGCGTCAGCTAAACTGCCATCAAGGGTGCAAATCACTAGCAAGACTTGGCTGACAGCCATAGTAGTTTTAGCGGCGGGAGCGATGCCTCTAGCTCGTACCAAATTAAAATATTCTTGTTGACCCAAAAAGATGATAACCGCAAAGATAATGGTAAAGTACCAACCCCCCAAAAGGGTTGCACAAAGAGCAAGAGCGATCGCAACAATTCCACTAATAATCCGAGACCAAGGCATAGAAGTATTTTGGATTTAGTCTAGTTTCTCACCACTGAGGATAAAAATGGGATCAACGGCGGTAAAAGTTTGAGAAAAGCCGCGTGTCTCTAGGCGGTTAACCGCAGATTGGACAACTTCGATATTTCTAGCCCTTAATAAAGAAAAGCTCTGGGAAATCGCATACAGACTTTCTAGATTAGCAGCTGTGGCTACAACCCGACCGGATGGCGGCAAATAATGCCAAGCTGCTTGCAGAATTTCCTGAATGGGGCGACCTCCCTCGATACAAACGCGGTGAGGGGTAATTTTGAGGTCATGCAAACACTCTGGGGCGCTGCCTTCAACAACTTCGACATTTTTCACATCAAAGCGATCGCAGTTACGCTTGATCAGATTAGCTACTTCTTCATCCCTTTCGATAGCAATAATCTGTCCGTCTGGACACAATAGCCCCACCTCTACCGGAATTGTACCTGTTCCGGCGCCAATATCCCACAACACGGAATCTGATTTTAGCCGTAGTTGGGCAATCAATAGTAGTCGGACTTCTCGCTGGCTCAGGGGAATTCCTGGCAAATGCTCGAATAATTCATCGGGAATACCAGGGGTAATATAAGGCCAAAGTTGGGAGGGCATAGAATTACGCAATTATACTAAAGATATCGATTTGCCGAAATTGAGAAGTCATAAGCTATAAAAACTTTTCAAAGGTAGCATTATAAGAAACCATAATGATTGGCGAAATATTAGGCGATCGCTACGAAGTTCAGCAGCTATTAGGCAAAAAAGCAGGGCGGCGGACACTTGTAGCTCGTGATTTAAATACTCAGGAATTAGTTGTAATTAAGTTACTCTCTTTTGGTAGTGACTTTGAATGGGATTCGCTGAAGCTATTTGAACGAGAAGCCGAAACTCTAAAATCTTTGTTACATCCCTTAATACCTCGCTATTTAGACTATTTTGAGGTAAATTCAACGACCATCAAAGGATTTGCCCTAGTACAAAGTTATATCCCAGCAAAAACCTTAGAGCAATACTGCCAATCTGGGCGGACTTTTACCGAAGCAGAAGTCAAAGAGATAGCCAAAGCACTTTTAGAAATTCTTATTTATCTACATGGTTTATATCCGCCTGTTATCCATCGTGATATTAAGCCTAGCAATATTTTATTGGGAGAGCGTTCGGGTAACAGTGTTGGTCAAGTTTACCTAGTAGATTTTGGCTCAGTGCAAACTGTCTTGGCTACAGAAGGTGGGACTAGGACTGTGGTGGGAAGCTATGGCTATATGTCACAGGAGCAATTTGGCGGACGCACGGTTCCGGCTTCCGATCTTTATAGCTTAGGTGCAACTCTAATTTATTTAGTGACGGGTACTCATCCAGCCGATTTACCCCAAAAGGATTTTCGGATTCAGTTTGAAGAAGTGGCTAATGTGAGTCCTGCATTGACTCGCTGGTTGAAGTCGATGGTTGAACCCAGTTTAGAACGGCGTTTGAGTTCTGCCGATCAAGCGATGTCTACGACGGGCTCCGCCTACGCAGCTTTAGAGAAACCACAACCGACAAACTTGCCTACTTTGGTTGTTGGCAAACCAGATGGGAGTAAGATTCAACTAACCAAAAATTGGGATTCTCTAGAAATTATCATTCCACCAGCTGGTTTCCATGAATCAATAGTATTCACAGGTTTCTTTGCGATCATCTGGAATTCATTTGTCCTGATCTGGACAATTAACGCTCTCTCAATAATCACTTTTCCTACCAACATCCTCTTTGCCTTGTTCTCACTTCCTTTTTGGGGTGCTGGCTTTATGATGATGTATAAATTTATCTTTAATTTGTTTGGAAGCATCTACTTACGCCTGAATCCAGAACAAATTACCCTAACCTGGGAGTTGTTTAGTTGGAAGTTTGAGCGTCCCCGTCCATCGCCAAGGCAAAGTGTTAATAAGTTGGTTTACATTCCAAAACACTTTATTAAAGGCTCTAAAGACACTAGAGTTGCTGTTCCAGCACAATTATATATTTGCTCAGGATTACAAAAATATCAGATTGGTGGAAACGATGGCGGTATTAAATCCGAAGTAGAACTTGAATGGTTAGCTCATGAATTAAGTGAGTGGTTAGGTTTGCCAATTACCAATCCAATGGGAAGTGAGTTGAGCTAGCGATCGCTTTGTTTAATGTGTCCAATTTGGCTTCAACCATACTTAACACAGAACTTATGTACTGAATATTGGTGCAGATACTTAGCAAATTGATCAAAAAAAATAGCTAACAGTTGGATAACTTATGCTTTTATGAATGATACTGTTTTCATATCCTGTACATATGTACTAAAAAAGTTTAGATGAGACTTAATTGTAATCCTTACTACGAAACAAAATTTGGTGCTGCTTATTTAGGAAACAGCCTAGAATTAATGGCAGGTATTCTCGACGAAAGTATCGATTTAATTTGTACCTCTCCACCATTTGCATTGGTTCGTAAAAAAGAATACGGAAATGTTGATGCTGAGGAATATGTTGAATGGTTTAAAGATTATGCAGCCCAGTTTTACCGTATTCTCAAACCAACAGGCTCACTAGTTATTGATATAGGTGGCAGTTGGATTAAAGGAATGCCAGTTCGTTCTCTATATCATTTTGAACTAGTTGTTGCTTTGTGCAAAGCAAAAGAAAAAGGCGGACTTGGATTTTATCTGGCACAAGAATTGTATTGGTATAACCCAGCAAAACTACCCACCCCTGCCGAATGGGTAACAGTTCGCAGGGAAAGAGTTAAAGATTCAGTAAATACAATTTGGTGGCTGTCAAAAGAACCGCATCCTAAAGCTAATAACAGAAGGGTTTTAAAGCCTTATAGTGATGCGATGAAAAACCTTCTAAATAATGGGTATAAACCCAAAATTAGACCATCAGGCCATGATATTTCCGATAAATTTGGGAAGGACAGGGGAGGAGCCATTCCCCCGAATATTATTGATGGACGTTGTAGTACAGACAAAGAAGAAATTGGGCAACAGACTCTTATACAAGAAACTTTATTTGAAGATTTAGTCCAGCCCGTAAATGTAATTTCTGCCTCGAATACTGCTTCCAACGATTATTACCAAAGGCGTTGCAGACAAGAAGGTTTTAAGCCACATCCAGCAAGATTCCCTCAAGCTTTACCAGAGTTTGTCATCAACCTTTGTACAGAACCAGGTGATATTGTTTTAGAACCTTTTGCTGGTTCTAATATGACAGGTCGAGTTGCAGAAACTTTACAAAGACGCTGGTTAGCTTTTGAGATTGATGAAAACTACATCAGAAGCTCAAAACTGAGATTTGAAGAAAACGCTCCTTTGGTTGTTGAACCTCCAGCAGATTTACCACCAATAGTAACAGAAAATGCTGATAATAAGCAGTCAGTACAGTTAGGACTGTTTTAATAAAGGTACTCCAACTAATCAGATGTTTTAAGGAAATTGCAGAATGGAGTCTAATCAATTAAAAAGGTTTACTTATGGACAATACTTGAGAATTTTAGTTCTATTTATACCCTATTTTACAAGATGTAGAGTGTTTATCAGTGGCGAACTCATCGGATTTGAGCCATCAATGTCTATATTTAATTACAGATGCCTTAGAGGAATATTTATATGTTTGGACTGGGATGGCCAGAAATAGCTGTAATTAGCATAGTCGCTATTTTAATTTTCGGCCCAAAAAAAATTCCCGAACTGGGGACTGCACTGGGCAAAACCCTACGAGGTTTTAAGGAGGAAATGAAAACTCCCAGCGAGGAAACCAATCAGGAAGAAGAAAAACAGTAATTAAAGGAGTCAGGAGAAGCCAGCGCGGTGCTTCCTCCTGATTCCTGACTACAGCAAGGTATTAACAACAGAAGAAGGTGTGATTCCATTTTGGGAATCGATAACAGTTGTGCCGGGATTTTGTTGGTGTGTCTCTTCCTTGGCTAAACCACGCAGCTTAATTAACTTAATAGCCCTACTAACACTTTCTGGCAAAATTACCACTAGGCTGTTATCAGGAGCCATGTCTAAGCCTTTATTTATCGCTTGGGTTTCATCCAGAATCGATTCATAGCGGCTATCAGGCTTAACTTCCGTGATACCTTGAATAATCAACTGGGCAGCTGAACCCCGTTGGCGTCCCCGTGTATCATCGTCTTCTTTGATGATGATGTAATCAAAAATTTGTGCTGCTAATTTACCCAAAGTAACAAAGTCTTCGTCGCGGCGATCGCCTGGTCCGCCAATTACACCAATCCGTTGTCCTGTAGTCCAGTTCCGCACAAACGAACCTACAGCTTCGTAACTGGCTGCGTTGTGAGCATAGTCTACCAGAGCATGGTAATTGCCTAAATTAAATAAATTCATTCGTCCCGGTGTTTGACTAACTGAAGCCCGGAAAGTCCTCAAACCAGCACGAATCTGCTCAATTGTGACGTTTTGCACGAATGCTGCCAAACTTGCAGCTAAAGCGTTGGCAATCATAAACGGCGCACGTCCGCCCATTGTTAAAGGTATATTTTCTGCTTTTTCTATGCGATGTGTCCAATCACCTTTAACAATTGACAAATAGCCATTTTCATATACTGCCGCGACTCCGCCCTTTTGGATGTGCTTCCGCACTAATTCCGAATTGGGGTTCATCGTGAAGTAAGCAATATTAGCCTTAGTTTTTTCTGACATGGCGGCGACGCGGCGATCGTCGGCGTTAAGTACCACATAGCCATCAGGGAATACAGCTTCTGCTACTACACTTTTGAGGTTAGCTAACTGCTCAATGGTATCTATATCGCCTATTCCTAAGTGGTCGGCGGCCACATTCAATACTACCCCTACATTTGCGGCTTCAAAGCCCAATCCAGAGCGGAGAATACCACCGCGAGCCGTTTCCAGTACTGCTACTTCTACTGTGGGATCTTGGAGGATGACGTGGGCACTTTGGGGGCCTGTATTATCGCCAGATTCTACTAAGTAATCACCGATATATGTTCCATCAGTAGTAGTATAACCTACTACTTTACCAGTCTGTTTATAAATATGTGCTAGTAGTCGAGTCGTGGTGGTTTTACCATTAGTACCCGTGATGCTGAGGATGGGAATTTGGCTAGATTGCTCGTTAGTAAACAGCATATCCATCACTGCGCCAGCAACGTTGCGGGGAATACCTACGCTTGGGGCAACGTGCATCCGAAAACCGGGAGCGGCGTTAACTTCGACAATCACGCCATCCACTTCCCGCAGAGGACGGCTAATATCTGTGGTGACGATATCAAGTCCGGCGATATCCAAACCGATAATCTTGACTACTCGTTGTGCCAACCAAAGATTTTCTGGGTGAATTTCATCGGTACGGTCTACGGCACTACCACCTGTACTCAAGTTTGCTGTTGCCCTGAGATAACAAATAGTCCCCTTGGGTGGCACACTATTTAGGGTGTAACCTTGCCTTTCTAGGAGCTGGTAGCTGGTGCGGTCTAGTTCAATCTTGGTCAGGACGTTATCATGTCCTTCACCGCGATTCGGGTCAAGGTTTGTTTCCTCAATCAGTTCGGAAATGGTTGATCTGCCGTTGCCAATGACATGAGCCGGGACGCGCTCGGCTACTGCTACTACTTTCCCATTTACCACCAGTACTCTGTGGTCACGTCCAACGTAATATCTTTCGACAATAATTGACCGGGAAACCTGTCTGGCAGCTTCGTATCCGGCTTCAGCTTCTTCCCAAGTTCTGATATCAATGGTGATCCCACGTCCATGATTGCCATCCAGAGGCTTGATGACGATGGGATAGCCACCAACTAATTCAATGGCTTGTTCTAAATCGTCTAAGAAGTTGATTACTGTACCTCTGGGTACTGGCGCACCAGCAGCAGCAAGGATACGTTTAGTGGCTTCTTTATCGCAAGCTAGTTCTACACCCAGAATGCTGGTGTTGTCTGTCATTGTGGCCTGCATTCGCTTCTGGTTCACGCCGTAGCCTAGCTGAATCAAAAAGCGGGCTTCCAGCGCCATCCAGGGAATACCTCTTTTTTCTGCTTCTTTGACGATCGCTTCTGTGGAAGGGCCTAAGGAAGCATCACGGGAAAAGTCTTTCAGGTCTTGGATATCTTGCTCTAATTCTGCTTTGGGATAACGGCCTCGATCAACGATACTCTGGCACAGCCGTACTGCAGCTCGTCCAGCGTAGCGTCCCGCTTCCTCATTCAGGTACTCGATTACTACTTGGTAAATTCCGGGTGTGGCAGTTTCGCGGGTGCGACCAAAGCCGACATGCATCCCAGCTAATTCTTGGAGTTCTAAGGCTACGTGTTCTACTATGTGGCCGATCATAGTGCCTTCTTTGACTCGCATCAGAAAACCACCGCGACAGCCAGGCGAACAATAGTGGCCCTCCAGACTTGGCAGCGCCTCAACTAATCCTTCATAAAAGCCAGGGATTTCATTCGAGGGCGTCTCGCCAAGGTTTTCTAAATCGAGGCGCATGACGATCAGTTTGTGGCGTCGAATGCTCCAATAGTTTGGGCCGCGTAAGGTCTGGATCTTGAGAATTCTCATGGGAATAGGTAGATGGAGATTCGGAACCAAAATTCTAGTTTCTTACTGGAATTGACCGCTAAACTGTTCATAAAAAACAGTTTTTTCTTTTTACATGGTATTCTTATCATTTTTCTACGGTAAGAAATAATAAATGTGCGGTCAACTCAGTGTAACCTCAGATACTCTATCCCGTCAGCTGGAGATTCGGTGTACAGCAGGCAATACAGTCCGCTGGTACAAGTGAAAGCGATCGCCGTAGCTGAGGATATGGAGACGTAAATTATGCACGGTTAACGGTTCATTAGCACCGACATGGGGTTCGTTAGTATGGGTCAGCTCAGTGGGATCGACAATGGTGACACTGCCTTTGCCCATAACTTGTAGCCAACCATCACGTTCAAAAACGGCACAAGTATCTTCGTCAATGCCAATACCTAAGCGATCGGGATGAGCTGCGATCGCACTAATCAGTCGCCCCATTCGATTACGGTTGTGAAAGTGTTGGTCAACGATTACTTCCGGAATAAATCCCAAGCCTGTTGCCATATCCACTAGGGAACGATTGGGCGCCTCTCCACTACCGCCGCCAGCAATCATGTGATGCCCCATCACCGCCGCTCCTGCACTGGTGCCTGCTAACGTAAGTTGCCCCGCCCTCACCCGCTGGCGAATAATTTCCATTGCTGGCGTATCTGCCAATACGCCACAAAGACGCAGTTGGTCTCCTCCTGTCAAAAATACCCCACTACAGGCTTCTAAGGATGCTTTGATCTGGGAGGCTTCACACTGTTCTCGTTCGCGAATGTCTAATATCTCTACCTTTTGGGCACCCATTTCTTCAAAAATGCGAATATACCGACCACCGATGATGGCAGGTTCGCGAGAGGCAGATGGAATTATTGTAATATAAGCCTTACTAGCACCGGCGCGTCCAAAAAAAGTTCGTAGGATTTCGCGCCCATGAACTTTATCTTCTGCACCTCCGATAACCAGAACGGCGGTTTTAGTTGCTTGGGGTGTCCTCATTTCTAGCGATTTAGCTTGTAATTGCGGCATTTTGGTTCTCCTGTCAACAACTTCAGGAGCCATCGCTTTGGACGGGTTCCCCGGCTTGTGGCGAATGGCGTGTGAATTTAACAAGTTCAGTTGCCTGATAATTTTTGCGCTTTGCTTCTTTGAGAGAACACTTTTTGGAAGTTTGGAACTGGGGAAAGCCACTCTCCAAATTCTCGCTTAACGCTCGCGTTGCCTCAGTCTAAACGTGTTTGTTCCCATTCCTCTCTCGCCAGCGCCTTGTTTTTCACCTGTCCACTTGCAGCAGGGCAAAATAGTCTTTAAGTAGCTAGATTTCCCCTTTAGAGTTGGGGACGAGCAGTTAAGACTACGCTTTTTTCTGAGGCTGGCTCGATGCATCCTGGAAGTTGTTAACTTGATATGATTATTAATTTAAATGTAGTTGTGACAACATTTAAACATAAATTAAGTAATTAGAAAAACTTTTGATCCCATCTAAAATCCAGGGGTCTGGTAGTTTTAGATACTATTGATAAAGTTTAACTGGAGTTTAACCCGACCTTGGCTTGCTGGTGTTTGCTAGACATTCAAATTTAAGATTAGTGTCCTCGAATACGAATAACTGTGCGCTTTGATATAGTTACGCTTTTTCCTGACTGTTTTAACTCTGTTCTCAATTCTGGGCTGCTAGGTAAAGCCTTAGCCAAACAGATTGCCGAAGTGCATCTGATTAATCCACGGGACTTTACGACTGACAAACACCGAAAAGTAGATGATGAACCTTACGGCGGTGGTGTTGGGATGCTAATGAAGCCAGAACCTATTTTTACCGCCGTGGAGTCGCTGCCGATTCTACCCCGAAGAGAAGTAATTTTGATGAGTCCACAGGGTCAAGCAATTAATCAACCTCTTTTGAAAGAATTGGTGACAAATTATGACCAGTTAGTAGTTATTTGTGGGCATTACGAAGGAGTGGATGAGAGGGTGCTACATTTGGTAACTCGTGAAATATCTTTGGGCGATTTTATTCTGACTGGTGGGGAAATTCCAGCAATGGCTTTGATTAATGGTGTAGTGCGGCTAATACCAGGAACCGTCGCCAAAACTGAATCCCTGACAGCAGAAAGTTTTGAGGAAGGGTTACTGGACTATCCCCAATATACTCGTCCTGCGAATTTTCGCGGCTTGAAAGTGCCTGATGTCTTGCTCAGTGGGAATCATGCAGCGATCGCCCGGTGGCGTTACGAACAACAAATTCAAAAAACCCGCGATCGCCGCCCTGATTTGTTGGAGAAATTGAAGCAGGGGGAGCAGGGGAGCAGGGGAGCAAGGGAGCAGGGAGAGAATAATAATTTCTAACTCCTGACAAATGACAAATGACAAATGACAAATGACAAATGACAAATGACAAATGACAAATGACAAATGACAAATGACAAAAATTCGTATTGGTAACGGCTACGATATTCACCAACTAGTGAGCGATCGCGCTTTGATTTTAGGTGGAATCCAAATTCCCCATGAACTGGGTTTATTAGGTCATAGTGACGCTGATGTACTGACCCATGCAATTATGGATGCGATGCTTGGGGCATTATCTTTGGGGGATATTGGTCATTATTTTCCGCCTAGCGATCCTAAATGGGCGGGAGCAGATAGTTTAGTACTATTAACTCAAGTACATCAACTAATTCGGGATCGAGGTTGGCAGGTGGGAAATATTGATTCGGTAGTAGTAGCAGAACGTCCAAAATTAAAGCCGCATATTAACAATATGCGCGACAAACTAGCGGCGGTTTTAGAATTACAACCAAATCAAATTGGCATCAAAGCTACCACTAACGAAAAATTAGGCCCCGTTGGACGTGAAGAAGGTATATGTGCTTATGCTGTTGTCTTGCTAGTTGCTTCAGAGTAACTTTTCTTTTAGCCTCTGATCGAGATATTGAGGACTGATTAAGATGGAAATAAATTTGAAATTATGAGATTTTTTAAAAAAATATTTCTGGCAATTAAACATTTTTGGCTAACATTAATTCTGATTTCAGCAATTGCACTTACAGTTACCGCCTGCAATCCAGCTAACTTCAAAAGCGCAGCTGCTCAAGTGCCGCAACTTGTCACCGCAGTTTTGAGTGAGCCTTCAACTTTCAACTATGCTCTGAATGAGTCGGCATATAGCGTTTTTGGCTTCCTCTATGACTCATTGATTAATGAGAATCCCGTAACCACAAAATTAGAGCCTGCTTTAGCAGAAGCGTGGGAAGTTTCTGAAGATGGTCAGCGGATTGTGATCGCCCTGCGATCAGGAATTAAGTGGTCAGATGGTCAGCCAATGACTGCTGATGATGTTGTCTTTAGTTATAACGAAATTTACCTCAATCCTAAAATTCCCACCTCTACCAAAGATGCCCTAAGAATTGGCGAGAAGGGCAGTTTGCCAAAGGTGAAAAAAATTGATGAGCGTCGGGTTGAATTTAGCATACTGGAACCGTTTGCTCCTTTTTTAAGATATGTAGGCGGCATCCCAATTATGCCAGCCCATGTTCTACAGGAAGCAGTTCGCACAACTGGATCTGATAAAAATTCTAAGTTTCTCTCAATATGGGGAACAGGGACAGATCCTAAACAAATTGTTGGCAACGGCCCCTATGTAATGGAAAGTTATGTTTCCAGTCAGCGAGTTATATTTCGGCGTAATCCATACTACTGGCGCAAAGATACTCAGGGTAATCCTCAGCCTTACATTGAGCGAATTGTTTGGCAAATTATTGAATCTACTGAAAACCAATTGATTAGTTTTCGCTCTGGGCAGTTGGATGATTTAGAAGTTCCTCCTGAAGGTTTTAGTTTGCTAAAGCGAGAAGAAAAACGGGCAAAGTTTAAAATTTATAACGGTGGTCCAGATACAAGTACGAGTTTTATTGCTTTCAATCTTAGTAAAGCTAAGAATTCTCAGGGTAAACCTTTCGTAGACCCAATTAAATCTAGCTGGTTTAATAAAAAGGAATTCAGGCAGGCTATAGCATACGCACTTGACCGAGAAACGATGAAAACAAATGCTTATCGAGGACTGGGTGAACTACAAAATTCATTTGTTTATGTCAAGAGTCCCTACTTCCTTCCTCCAGAAAAAGGGTTAAAAGTATATAATTACGAACCAGATAAATCTAAGAAATTACTGTTACAATCTGGGTTCAAATATAATGCTCAAAATCAGCTTGTCGATGCTGATGGCAACCGAGTCAGATTTACAATTTTAACAAATTCGGAAAGAAAAGTTAGAGGAGATATGGCATCTCAAATCAGACGGGATCTCGGTAAGATTGGAATTCAAGTAGATTTGCAAATTCTCAGCTTTAATTCTTATTTAGAAAAACTCAAAGTTACGCAGAATTGGGATTGTTATCTGGGAGGATTTGCTGGAGGCGGTATTGAACCCCACGGCGCTAGCAATATCTGGAGAGTTACCGGTGCATCCCACGCATTTAATTTGGGGCCACAACCAGGAGATCCACCCATGACTGGCTGGAAAGTTTCCGACTGGGAAAAGGAAATTGATAGCCTTTACATTAAGGGCGCACAGGTATTAGATGAAAACAAGCGCAAGGAGATTTATTACGAATATCAGCGTATCGCCTCAGAACAGTTGCCGTTTATTCATTTAGTGGAAAGGTTGAATCTGCAAGCAGTGCGCGATCGCTTCCAAGGAATTCAATATACTGCTCTTGGTGGCCCATTCTGGAATCTCTACGAACTAAAAGTAACTGATTAGTCATTAGTCATTGGTCATTAGTCATTGGGATATGGGGTATTGGTTATTCATAAATGACAAATAACAAAGGACAAATAAAAAATGACCGATGAAAAAAAATTGCGATCGCTCCTCGAAGCGGTTGCCAATGGTAAAGTTACGCCAGATACGGCATTAGACTCACTCAAAGATTTAGCTTATGAATCTGTGGGGGAGTTTGCCAAAATTGACCACCATCGGCAGCTACGAACTGGTTTCCCAGAGGTAATTTGGGGCCCTGGTAAAACGCCCGAACAAATTGCTCAAATTATGGAAGTGATGCGTCTTCGTAATCCGGTGGTGATGGCAACTCGCATTGAACCAGCAGTTTATGCCGCACTGCAATCAAAAGTTAGCGGTTTGCGATATTACGAATCGGCGCGAATTTGTGCGATCGCTCCCCCAACTATAGAACCACAATTCTGGGGTGAAATCGGTATTATTTCTGCTGGTACTGCCGATTTACCCGTTGCTGAAGAAGCTGCTGTCACTGCTGAACTTTCTGGTTTTCGGGTACAGCGCCTCTGGGATGTTGGCGTTGCGGGAATTCACCGCTTATTAAGTAACCGCCACTTGATTGAATCAGCATCGGTGTTGATTGTCGTGGCAGGGATGGAAGGCGCTTTACCTAGCGTTGTCGCTGGTTTAGCGAGTTGTCCGGTGATTGCCGTACCCACGAGCATCGGTTATGGCGCAAGTTTTGGTGGTTTAGCACCTTTATTGACAATGCTTAACTCTTGTGCTGCGGGAGTAGGTGTAGTAAATATCGATAATGGTTTTGGTGCAGCAGTTTTGGCGGGGCAGATTTTGCGGACTGCCGAGAAATTGCGGTTGGCATCAGCTACATCTTGAGTTAAGACATTGAAGTTATATCCAAATATTTCAGTATATATCAGTAATTAATGTAAATAATAAACTGATGCTGAAATTTGCCACCCCTAACTTCTTAATCACCAAAGATGAGCAATTACAGCGATTTGACATCTCAGTTACTTTGGCATTTGCCTGTAAATTGGACAGCCCTAGCACAAACAATCACCGATCCAAACGTTATGGGTCAGATGCAAAAAGCTTGGAGCCACTTTATACAAACAGGTCAAGTGTGGGCATTGTTGATTGGTTTAGTCATTGGCTATATGATTCGGAATCTAACTAGCTACGGTTAAAGTAATTTTGAATTTTGGATTTTGGATTGATAATTAATCCAAAATCTAAAATTAATGCCCTTTCCTTGATAATTTATGACCGAAAAACAAACTTGGAGCCAGCGGTTTGAATCAGCGTTGCATCCAGCGATCGCTCGTTTTAATGCCAGTATAAGTTTCGATATTGAATTAATCGAATATGACCTCACTGGTTCTCAAGCTCATGCCAAAATGCTTGCTTACACGGGCATCATCTCCCCAGAAGAAGGAGAGCAACTAGTTGCTGGTTTAGAACAAATTCGCCAAGAGTACCGCCAGGAGAAATTTCAGCCTGGTGTCGATGCTGAAGATGTACATTTTGCAGTTGAACGCCGACTGACAGAAATTGTCGGTGATGTAGGTAAAAAGTTGCATACGGCGCGATCGCGTAATGACCAAGTTGGCACTGATACCAGACTTTACCTGCGCGACCAAATCCAACAAATCAAAAGCGAATTGCGAGAATTTCAAGGTGTTTTACTGGATATAGCCGAAAAGCACGTTGAAACTCTGATTCCTGGCTATACTCACTTACAACGCGCCCAACCTCTAAGTTTAGCTCACCACCTCTTGGCATACTTTCAAATGGTGCAACGCGACTGGGAACGTTTAGGAGATGTTTCTCGCCGCGTGAACATTTCACCTTTGGGATGTGGTGCTTTAGCGGGAACTACTTTCCCTATTGATCGCCACTACACAGCCAAACTCTTAAATTTTGAGGATATTTATGCTAATAGCCTCGATGGAGTGAGCGATCGCGATTTTGCGATCGAATTCTTGTGTGCTGCTAGCTTAATTATGGTTCACCTCAGCCGCCTTGCAGAAGAAGTCATTCTTTGGTCATCTGAAGAATTTCGCTTCGTCACCCTCAAAGATAGCTGTGCTACGGGTTCCAGTATCATGCCCCAAAAGAAAAACCCCGATGTACCAGAATTGGTGCGGGGGAAAACGGGACGTGTATTCGGTCATCTCCAAGCGATGTTAGTCATCATGAAAGGGCTACCCCTGGCATATAACAAAGACTTACAAGAAGATAAAGAAGGTCTATTTGATAGCGTTAACACAGTCAAAGCCTCACTAGAAGCGATGACAATTTTGCTCAGGGAAGGCTTAGAATTTCGTACCCAGCGATTAGCATCAGCTGTAGCGGAAGATTTTTCTAATGCTACCGATGTAGCAGATTATCTGGCTGCACGGGGCGTTCCTTTCCGGGAAGCTTACAATCTTGTGGGTAAGGTGGTAAAAACTAGTATTGCCGCAGGTAAACTCCTAAAAGATTTGAAATTGGAAGAATGGCAACAACTACATCCGGCATTTGCAGCAGATATTTATGAAGCGATATCTCCCCGTCAAGTTGTTGCTGCCCGCAACAGTTACGGAGGAACTGGCTTTGTACAGGTAAACAAAGCACTTATAGCCGCCCGCGCTCAAATTGCTCAATAGAGGAATTGGGGAGTGGAGAGTAGGGACATAAAGGATATAAGGGGAATTATTGAATAAATCTCTCTTTTGTCTTTTCTCTATGCCCAATGCCCAAAAATAAATAAGGGCGTACAAATAAATGTGCGCCCTAAAAGGTAAATAACCCAAACAATAAGGATTTAAGCAGGCAGCTTATTCAGTGTCAGCTGCTGCTGCGCCTTCTTCTTCCTCACTCTTTGGTGGTCTTTGTTGGAACCTTCTCTGCATTCTTCCTGTCGTAGTCCGTTTACGAAACTTTCTGGCATACGCCTGGTTACGTAGCGCCTTTTCTTTTTTCGGGTTACGGCGCTTGGCCATGTTCACCTCTATTAATAAACAACAAAAAAGTAGCAACTAGGCATCACATAGGCAATATTAGCTACCAATGTTATTGATATACTTTTAACCTAGTGCAGCAAAAATACGCTTTAAACAGTGTACTAGCCTATCGCATTCTACCTAGCTTTGTCAATAAAAATTCTGAATTCTCCCCGCCAGCTAGACGAAAAATATCTTTTCTGAGATTCTAATCTGTCAAATAGATTGTAGAATAGCTCACTAGTTGTTATTGAAACAAACCAATATTATCAAGCAATAATTCAGGAGTCAGTCATCAAAACTCAGCAGGCATAGGTGGGTTTAACTATGGAGTCTAATATTTGATTTAATGGTCTTTAATTAAGTGGAGTTTTAAATCCTACTAAATTTCCTCTTATAAATTCAGAATTTTGGATTTTGACTTATTATTCATATTATTTTTTTTAATGTCTACTGAAAAACTATTAGTGATAGCTTGTTTCAGCAGCACTAATGCTAGCTAAAAACTGAAAATTTACTTGGTTCAATAAATATCATGTATATATAAATACAGTGCTTCTATTAAAACTTGATGTTAGAATTAATAGTATTCTACGTAAATCGTGAGAATAAAATCTTAACCCACAAACATTTTTGTATAAAACAAAACTCAACAAAAATTTTATTAGTTGAGTCTATGTAAGTGGTAGGGAACTAGAGAATACAACACATAAATTTTGAAGATTGAACGTTATTGCTTTTTTTCCGGCAGCTGTCGAGTCCACACGTAGCTTATGGCGTATTGGACAAACAGTATTGGGTATAATATTTCGTCATCCCATTACTGGCACTAGTATCATCCCAATTTTACCCGATGGTCGGATTGTACTGATCCGGCGGCGCGACAATGGTCTTTGGTCATTGCCTGGAGGAATTGTAGATTGGGGAGAAGATGTTCCCAATACAGTCCGCCGGGAATTGATGGAGGAAACCGGGCTAGAATTGGTGAAAATTAACCGTTTAGTAGGAGTTTACTCTGCACCAGACCGCGATCCCAGAATCCATTCTATTTGTATTGTGGTTGAAGCCGAAGTGCATGGGACAATGGAAATTCAAGACACCTTAGAAGTCATGGAAATCCAAGCTTTTTCTCCCAGTTTACTACCTTCAGGACAGATGTCTCATGACCATACTCGGCAGTTGCAAGACTACTTGAATGGCTTGACAACATTGGCATAACAATATTTTTTCATTAGTCATTAGTCATTAGTCCTTTGTCATTTGCCGCCAAAGTTATAACCTCAAAAAGCCTTGGTTCACACTTCTGTGTTTGTAATTTGTCCAGAACTAGTTAATAATGACCAATAACCAATGACTAATAACTAATGACTAATGACTAATGACTAATGACTATTTATTATGGTGCTAAAAGTTAATTACTAAATAAAATGGATACACTATTCCGTAACTCCCGGAGAAAGCTCTCTCAAGGGCTATTATTCTGGCGTGAAGTCGGTGAAAAAACTCCTATAATTTTTTTACATGGTGCTTGGAATGAGAGCAGTCAATGGTTATCTGTGATGGAATCCCTTGCACAAGATTTTCATTGTTTTGCACCTGATTTGTTAGGATTTGGTGAATCAGAAAATCCTAATATCCACCATTCGATAGATTTACAAGTTGAGTGTCTAGCTGAGTTTTTGCAAGCTGTGAAGCTAGAAAAAGTATATTTAGTGGGGCATTCTCTTGGGGGTTGGATTGCTGCTAGCTATGTTTTAAAGTATCCAGAGAAAGTTGATGGTGTGGTACTGCTAGCACCAGAGGGCGTAGAGATAGCAGGACAAGAAGAGTATTCCCAGAAGATGCGGCGATTATTGAATTATCCACCACTTATAGTTCAATTGTTGCGATCGCTAACTCCTTTCACTAAAATTCTGGGTTGGCATGAAAAAATTGCACAAGACTTGCAACTGCGTCAAGCACTATTGCCGTATCCCATAGGTTGCCAGTTACTTTTTAAACGGCGACAAGTAGAAATTGAGGCGGAATTACTGCAAAAGCAGCTTTATATGATAGATGTCCCAGTTTTTATTTTACAAGGTGGCCAAGATACACCAGATGCTTTAGCTAAAAGCCAGGTTTATGCTCAACTGATGCCGAAAGTTGAGTTAAAAATGATTGCCCATGCTGGAAATGACTTACCAGAATCTTGTGCTGAAGTTGTGACAATTGAGATTCAAGAGTTTATTAAGAGAACTCCACAGAATGATTGATCCTACTGATCGCAGAAAGATAATTTCAGTATACAGCCTACCTCATGTTTCCAAAATCTATCATTCAACTCACCGAGAACCTAAAATCTCTGTACATCAAAACAGCCAAAAAACTTAAGGGAAGCAACCGACGACAATTCATCGCAGAAGTGGTGAAAGGTTTGGGAATAGGTGGACAGACTTTAGTAAAACGGGAGTTAGGATGGAATAGATGCAGGAGTTGGAAAGTGGTCATCTTGCAGGTTTTTGGTCATATCTCGGCTCAATACTATATAAACTATCAGGTGTTTTATAGCCGTTCTCGGTTGAGTGAGGTACACCCGTAAGGGCACGGCACTGCCGTGCCCTTACACTTCGCGATTAATCTTGTACCGCATCTGAATGGGAACCGCTATAGTTAATTTATTTTTTCCAAGAACCACTCTCGCACTTCACCAACCGTTTGAGTATCGCAATATCTTTTTGATTACCAGAAGTACGGATTTGCTTTTCAACAGCAATGTTAATTAGTTCCATCTTCAAGCGTTTAAAATAAGCCTGCTGTTCGTCGATTTTAATTTTGTTACTATCTATATTTTGTATAACCCCAAAAATAGGCTTTTGTTTGTCTAAATTAAACTTTTTCACTAAAGAATTGACTACATAGCGCTGTTCAGGGCGAGCTGTCTTTAAAATTTGACTAATTGGTTGAGTAAGAATTGTCTTTTCCTGTGTTGGAAGAACTTTGTTCTGCAACCAAGCCTCAGAAGTAGATATTGGTAAATCCATCGATTTCTCATCCACCTTAGCAAAAGCATGAGCTTCGGCATAAGTAATTCGTCCATCTTGATTGTAATCAGCAGAACTCACTGTTTTACCTGTGCGATCGCGTCCACTCAAACCTGCAAAGAAGCTAGAACTATAATCTCGATAGTCAGCCTCATTTACCTCTGGCGTACAGCCGACTGAAGGTAGACTTTTAATCGTTGCAAAGAATCCACAACGTGTTTGAAGTGCTACAGGACGTTTGGGATTTCCCTCTTCATAGATAAAATTAGCAAAAGAGCCAGAAAAACACTGAGCCATCATTGCTACAACAGGCTTCTCTGATGGCATTTTATCTAGCATTTGAGAAAAATGCCTGACACTCAACGGTTGTTCATTCCACAACACAAAATAATTGTTATCTAGGTCTTGTGTATTTTTACCTCCATGTCCTGTGAAGTATAAAAACGAAATTTTAGAACTTTTATGTTGTCCTAACTGCTTGAAATAACGCTCTAAGTTATTTAAAGTAGTAGCACCTTGAAGGTGAGGAATATTTGGTCGTTTAAATTGCTGTCTTCTTTGCTGGTCAATATAGCGCACAGAGGCTTGGCCATCGTTACCATTGGCAAAGAAAATGGATGCAACTTGCTTTGGATTGTACCCCATGAATTGCAGGGTACGCTGAAAGTAAAGTACATTTTTCTCTAAAGCAATTTCGTTGTAAGAAGGCGCACCACCACCACCCACAACTAAGAAATTTGATTCTGACTGCGGGCTTTGACAAATATGAGTTTGTTGTAGACTTACTCCACTAGAACCTGGAACTGCAACTAGCAAGCCACAGGTAAAATTGACTAATAAGCGGTGCATTTTGTAATTATCCTATATCTCTAAGCTTTCTGCTGTCTCGCGAAGAGTATAACTCTTAACCTTTGCTCACGAATAATATTAACGTAAGTTGCTAGTTAGTGTCTATCAACTGTATCAAATGTGATACAGAAAACTAATTTTTAAGTATTTTTAAATACCAGAAAACAAAATATTGTATTTAAGCAAAGGCACTTTTTGATAACTAACAACTTGGGTTATTACTTCTAGAACTGTCACAGATAAGTGCGATTAAGGAACTTGCAAAAAATAAATTATCTCAAATTATTTGTAGATTTGTAAGCTCTTGCGCCCTTACAAATCTACGATAGGATGTTTTTTTTAATGGAAGTCCCTAATTTTATTTCATCCATAGCTGAACCTGTCTGCTTATCTTGTGATCGTGCCAATATTTCCCATTTCCTTATCACCCATTACTATTTTTTGCATTCCCCAAAAAATTAAATTTGGTTCCACAATTAAAGGTGCTGCAATTTCAGGATATAAGGTTCGTAGGTAATTTAGTAATAAAGTGCGATCGCCCCCTTTTATTGCAATTTTACCATCAGGAAATAAAGCCCACCACGCCTCAATAAAAGCTTTTATTCCAGCTATTAATGTGTAAATAACTCCACTTTTAATAGCCTCTTTTGTATTAAGTGCAAAACGTGGTGGTAAAGACTGAAAATTTTGTATTTCTACAAATGGCAATTGTCCTGTTTGTTGACCGAGAGTTGCAAATTGCAAGCCTAATCCCGCCAGAATTGCACCTCCAACTAGAGATTCATTAGCATCCGCAGATGTAAAAGTTAGCGCTGTTCCAGCATCAATTACTAACATTGGAAAACCCCACGTTTTCCCCGCACCCCACAAAGCTAAAGCGCGGTCAATTCCTAGTGTGGGATAAACATTTTTTAGTGGTACTTGGTCTAATGTAATAACGCGAGTATTTGGGTAAGTTTGCCAAATAGCAGTTTGGCTGGGAACTACAGAGGCGACGAGGAGAGGGCAAAGGGGTAGAGTGTTTGTTAGAGATTCACCTTCTGGAAAAATTTTCTCTAGTAAATCATTCAGGGTTTGACATTCAGCCAAGTGTTGTATAACAGAGTCAGGCAAATAATCGGTATCCCAAGCTGAGTAAAGCGTTTCGCCAACAAACAACGCCCAATGCAGCCGGGAATTACCAATTTCCAACGCTAGCCAAATTTCCTCTCTGTGCCTCTGCTGTTTCACACTTTTAACTTTTTTAAGTCAGTTATATGTTTTTTAATAAAAATTAACATTCAAGCCGTGTCACAATAAACCTAGAGGAACAAATACTCATTGTGTCAAGGAGGGGAGTTATGGTAGCGCTCACCGAAAAAACTGAAAAACGGCTCACCATACAGACTGTAGAGATTGCTCAAGAGACGACGGCTATTCGCTCTTTAGATTGGGATCGCGATCGCTTCGATATTGAGTTTGGTCTGCAAAACGGTACTACTTATAACTCGTTTCTGATTCGCGGGGAGCAGACTGCCTTAGTTGATACCTCCCACGAAAAGTTTCGTCAACTATATTTTGATACGCTTACCGGACTAATCAACCCAACAGAGATTGATTATTTGATTATCAGCCACACTGAGCCAGACCATAGCGGTTTAGTTAAAGATTTGCTGCTTATGGCTCCAGAAATCACCGTTGTTGGTTCTAAAGTGGCGATTCAGTTTCTGGAGAATTTAGTACATCAGCCATTTAAACGGCGGATTGTGAAAAATGGCGATCGCTTAGATTTGGGCAATGGGCATGAATTTGAATTCGTGATTGCCCCAAATTTGCATTGGCCGGATACCATTTTCAGCTTTGACCACAAAACCAAAATTCTCTATACCTGCGATGCCTTTGGGTTACACTATTGCTCAGATAGCACCTTTGATGAAGACTTAGCAGCTATCGAAGAAGACTTTCATTACTACTACGATTGCTTGATGGGGCCGAATGCCCGGTCAGTTCTATCTGCCCTGAAGCGGATGGCGGAACTGAAAACCATCGACATGATTGCCACAGGACACGGGCCATTATTATCTCACAATGTTGAAGAACTAGTTGGACGTTATCGCACTTGGAGCCAAAGCCAAACCAAGGCAGAAACGGCAGTTGGGATATTTTACGTTTCCGAATACGGATATAGCGATCGCCTCGCGCAAGCAATTGCCAACGGTATCACTAAAACTGGTGTCGCCGTGGAAATTGTTGATTTGGGATCTGAAGTCGATTTACAAGAACTGCGGGAACTAGTTAGCCGCTGTGCTGGACTAGTCGTTGGATTACCTCCGGCTTCTGGCGCTGCTAGCATCCAAGCAGCACTCAGCACAGTTTTAGGATCGGCCAAAGAAAAGCAAGCTATCGGCGTGTTTGAAACCGGCAGTGGCGATGATGAGCCGATAGATCCTTTACTGAGTAAATTCCGTAATTTGGGTTTGACAACAGTTTTTCCCGCGATTCGGATTAAACAAACGCCTACGGAAAATACCTACAAGTTGTGTGAAGAAGCGGGCACAGACTTAGCTCAATGGGTAACACGCGATCGCAGCATCAAAGCCATGAAATCCCTTGGTGCTGACTTAGATAAAGCACTAGGTAGAATCAGCGGTGGGTTATATATTATTACTGCTAAAAAAGGCGATGTTTCCAGTGCCATGCTAGCCTCCTGGGTTGCTCAAGCCAGCTTTAAACCATTGGGATTCTCCATTGCAGTCGCCAAAGATCGGGCAATTGAATCACTCATGCAAGTAGGCGATCGCTTTGTTCTCAACGTTTTAGAAGAAGGCAATTTCCAACCATTAATGAAACACTTTTTGAAACGGTTCGCCCCTGGTGCAGATCGTTTTCAAGGTGTGAGAACTCAGCCAGCCGAAAATGGTGCGCCTATCCTCAACGATGCCCTTGCTTACATGGAGTGCGAAGTCATCAGCAGAATGGATTGCGGCGACCATTGGGGAGTATATAGCACAGTCTACGCCGGAGGGGTTTCTAAGCCAGAAAGTTTGACTGCTGTGCATCACCGTAAAGTTGGTAATCATTATTAACAAGCAAAGCAGAGGAGCAGAGGGGCACAGGAGCGGGGAGAATATATTAATACTAATGCCCCATGCCCCATGCCCCATCCCCAATTCCCCAATAAAGCTATGTCAAAAAACAAACCCCGTGACGTTCAAGTTTTTCCCATTGCTACAGATACGAGAATACTGCGATCGCGCAGTTGGTCAAGGCTGAGATTTGAAATTGAATATGCTCTTGCTAAAGGTACAACTGCTAATTCTTATTTAATCGAAAGCGATAAAAGTGCCATTATCGATCCTCCAGGAGAAACGTTTACGCAAATTTATTTAGAAGCTTTGCAACAACGTTTCCATCTTGAAGATTTAGATTATGTAATTTTGGGACACGTAAATCCTAACCGGGCTGCAACTTTAAAAGCTTTGTTAGAAATTGCCCCGCAAATCACCTTTGTGTGTTCTAATCCAGGGGCGATAAATTTACGTGGGGCGCTGGAAAATCCAGATTTGCAAATTCTTGTGATGCGGGGCGAAGAAACTCTAGATTTGGGTAACGGGCATAATTTACAATTTATTCCCACTCCCAATCCCCGCTATGCCGATCAACTCTGCACCTACGATCCACAAACAGAAATTCTATACACAGATAAGTTATTTGGGGCGCACGTTTGTGGAGATCAGGTATTTGATGAAGGCTGGGAAATATATAACGAAGATCGGCGCTATTATTTTGATTGCCTCATGGCTCCCCACGCTCGTCAAGTTGAAACAGCGTTGGATAAACTGGTCGATTTTTCCGTGAGAATGTATGGCACTGGACACGGGCCTTTGGTGCGCTATGGCTTAATCGACCTAACCAAAGCCTATCGGGAATGGATTCAGCAGCAAGCATCTGCTGACTTGACAGTAGCATTGATTTATGCATCAGCTTATGGAAATACAGCGACATTAGCCCAAGCGATCGCTCGTGGGATCACAAAAGCTGGCGTTGCCGTAGAATCGATTAACTGCGAATTTACGGAACCAGAAGAAATCCAGGCGGCTGTGGAAAAAGCCGGTGGTTTCATCATCGGTTCTCCTACTCTCGGCGGTCATGCACCGACACCCGTGCAAACAGCTTTAGGAATTGTGCTATCCACCGCTACTAACAATAAACTTGCTGGTGCTTTTGGTTCCTTTGGCTGGAGTGGGGAAGCGGTTGATTTAATTGAGGGTAAATTAAAAGATGCTGGCTATCGGTTTGGTTTTGACACCATCCGCGTAAAATTCAAACCCGACGATGCCACCTTACAATTATGTGAAGAAGCTGGAACCGACTTTGCTCAAGCACTGAAGAAAGCGAAAAAAGTGCGATCGCCACGTCAACCTGCAACAAATGTAGAACAAGCAGTTGGTCGGATTGTGGGTTCTCTTTGCGTTCTCACAGCCAAGGAAGGCGATCGCTCTAGTGCCATGTTAGCTTCATGGGTGTCTCAAGCAAGTTTTAGTCCACCTGGTTTAACCATCGCCGTTGCTAAAGACCGGGCAGTAGAAACACTAACGCATACAGGAAACAAATTTGTCCTCAATATCCTTAAAGAAGGAAATCACTTGGGGTTGATGAAGCACTTCCTCAAACCTTTTGGCCCAGGACAAGACCGATTTGCTGATGTCGCCGCCGAAGAAACGGAAAGCGGTTCTCCCATACTTACGGATGCCCTAGCATATCTCGAATGTTCCGTACAAAATCGGATGGAATCTGGCGACCACTGGCTGGTTTATGCGACTGTCGAGAATGGCAAATTGTTAGATACTGATGGCGTTACAGCTGTGCATCATCGTAAATCGGCAACTCATTATTAATTGGGAATTGGGTATGGGGCATGAAGTGAGATGCTAGAGGATAAATAAAACTATTCTCTAAACCCCAGTCTTCTCTATAAAACTGAAATGTCGAGTTCTCATATCGGAGTTCCAAGTTCTGAGGTAAAAAGTAGAAGTTTAGAGAGCGATCGCATATCATCTTGTTTTCACGAATTGCCTATTGGTAAGCTTGTCTGGAGAAATGCGATCGTCTAGTGAAAGAATTTATTTGCTACGAATTAGTATTAGACCTTTCTGGAAAATAACGCATCAGAAAATCTTGTGGTGTCAAAATGGGAATTCCGTTAAACTCTCTCAACACCAATAAATCTAAATCACCAGTAATAATTACTTCAACATTTGCAGCAATAGCCGCAGCCAGAACTATAATATCTTTTGGGTCACGTAATTGAGGAGAATTGACAGAAACAGTTACACAAAGTTGGAGTACATCTTTTGTGGCATTAATTACATCTTCTACTCTTAAATTTAAAGACTCGATTTTAGACTGAAACTTTGGACGACGCAAAGTAGTTTCTAACTCTAAAAATAATGCATCAGATGCAAATATAGTTATTTTCTGCTCCTCTGCCAGTTTCAAAACTATATCTGGCACTCCTCCCCAAAGTAATGCTGAAATCCAAACATTTACATCAACTACAACCCTCATGTTTCAGTCCAAAGTTCTTGCCTAACTTCCTTGACTATTTGACTAATTTCTTCGAGAGTTGGTTGATTTGGATCTGAACCAGCCTGTGTTACTCGTTGCCTTAATGCTTTTAGTGTTAATCGGTTATTTGTTTTTTTAAACACAATTTCATTTTCAGTAACAGAGACTTCATATTCTGTACAAGGCTGAAGCTTTTCCAAAACCTCTGGAGGAATTTCTAGCTTTCCATCAGATGTGACTTTGGCAATAATAGTTGTATTCATAATCTCAATCTTCAGGTTTGACGCTCTATTGTGGTTTTATTATGCCGTTATTTTGAGGCGCTTCCGACAGTTACTTCATCGGTTCTGGTGGTGTACCTTACAAGATTTATTGAAAATAAAATCATCCAAGCTATTTACTAAAGCTGTAAATTTGCTGCGTCTCCAAGCGATCGCTAATTGACGAAGGCAGTGTACCATCGGCGAATGTCTGCCGATCTAGTTGGACTTGTAAATTACTCAAAGGATCGCAACCAGAAGAAATCAGAAATTCTAGTTTCTGGATGTATGGCACAGTTGCGAGGTTGTCCAGAATTTGGAAGATAGCTTGTATATAAGGATGACCACTCTGCTGATACCAATCACAGCTAGCAACTTTTGCCTGATCGAAACCCAAGTGTACTGTTAAAGATGGCTCGTCAAATAGAGCGATCGCTAAGGGACGCGCTTCTTCTTGTAACAATAGATCGTTACTTTTCGCTAAGTGTCGCAGTTTTTCTAAGCGCTCATAACGTTCCGTCACAGCTTCCGGGTCATCTTGCCAATGGATTGCTACTGTCACCAGATAAGTCTGTAACAGCATGTGACCCAGCTTTTTCGCCTTTGTCGCCAAATAATAAGAATTGTAGTCATTTGCCTCAATCAACAATGGCACGCGATCGACTACTTCCAATCCATAACCCTTGACTCCAGCAATTTTGCGGGGATTATTGGTAATCAAACGAATTTTTTTGATACCCAAGTCCATGAGCATTTGTGCCCCCATCCCGTAGTCTCGCAAGTCAGCGGGAAATCCCAAACGCTCATTTGCCTCTACTGTATCCAGCCCCATATCCTGCAACGAGTAGGCTTTCAGCTTGTTAATCAAGCCGATTCCCCGTCCTTCTTGACGCAGGTATACAACTACACCTTGACCAGCAGACTCAATCATTTTGAGTGCAGCTTGCAACTGCATCCTACAGTCGCAGCGCAAAGAACCCAAAGCATCACCAGTTAAGCATTCTGAGTGCATCCGTACCATCACTGGCTCATCTTTGAAGTTAGCTGGATCGCCCTTGACAATTGCCACGTGTTCTGTATTATCCAGAGTGTGGCGGTAGGCGTAAATTTCAAACTGACCGAATTGACTAGGCAGCTTGGTAATTACCTCACGATACACTAGGCGATCGTGCTGTAGGCGATAGCTGATTAAATCCGCAATACTAATTATTTTTAAATTGTGACGTTTAGCGTATTCAACTAACTGCTGCAACCGCGCCATTGAACCATCAGAGTTTTGAATTTCACAAATTACCCCCGCCGGGTATAGCCCTGCTAGCCTAGCTAAGTCCACAGCCGCTTCCGTATGTCCTGCGCGTTTGAGTACGCCTCCAGCCTTAGCCCGAATCGGAAAAATATGACCAGGACGACGCAAATCGGTGGGTTTTGTAGCTGGGTTGAGAGTAACCTGGATAGTTCGGGCGCGGTCTTCTGCTGAAATGCCTGTAGTGACACCTAATTCTGGCCCGGCATCAATACTGACAGTGAAGGCAGTTTGGTTAGTATCTGTAATGTTGCTTACCATCAAGGGTAAGTCTAGCTCGTCTAGGCGATCGCCTGTCATTGCCAAACAAATTAGTCCTCTTGCTTCCACTGCCATGAAATTAATCATGTCGGGTGTGGCAAATTGGGCAGCACAAATTAAGTCGCCTTCATTTTCTCTATTTTCATCATCTACCACTACAATGACGCGACCAGCTTTTAGGTCTGCTAAAGCGGCATCAATCGAATCAAATTTAAAAGTTTGGGTAGGATTAGTCTGTGACACAGAAAGATTTCCAGCTATAAACGTAAATTTTTTTAACAATTTCTTCTTTTAGATTGTAGCTCCTTTATAAGGCAGAGAAGTAGACTAGCAATGATTTGATAACGGGGTAAAAATTTTTGCCATAAAAAGTGGGGATAAAGTGCAGCGACAGTAAAGGATGAAGGCGATGAAGAAGAATAATAATCGTTTGTTTGCTCCCCCATCTTCTTAGAACAAAGTAGAGGGGTTTAAGACCTTTTGTGCGCTGTGCGTCTGGTCGCTGATATTGTTGATAGCTGAGAACGAATTAACCATTCATGGGATAAGGATTTCAGATCATGGGCAAATTTAGACGCGTACCCGTTGGGATTGTTGGCGCGTCGGGCTATGGTGGAGTGCAGTTAGTACGACTACTGATGGATCACCCAGAAGTCGAAATAGTTTATTTAGGAGGTGAAAGTAGTATCGGGAAATCTTTTGGGGATCTCTACCCGCATCTGGCTCATGCAACTAACCTGCTAATAGAGGCAGTAGAACCAGAAATAATTGCTCATCGCTGTGAAGTAGTTTTCCTGTCTTTACCAAATGGTCTGGCTTGCCAAATCGCACCCAAACTGTTGGAAAAAGGATGTAAAGTACTAGATTTGAGTGCAGACTATCGGTTTAGTAATTTGACAACTTATACAAATTGGTATGGTACAGAGAGAAGCGATCGCACAATTGCAGCGACAGCAGTTTATGGATTACCAGAACTGTATCGCGATCGCATTGCTGAAGCTCAACTCATTGGTTGTCCTGGTTCCTATGCGACTGCTAGTCTCCTTGCGCTTTCGCCACTTTTAAAGCAAGGCTTAATCAGACCAGAAACAGCTATTATCGATGCTAAGTCTGGCACATCTAGCAGTGGACGGCAGGTTCAAACCAACTTATTACTAGCTGAAGCAGACAATTCCATAACAGCTTTCAATCTTGGTCGTCACCGTCATACTCCAGAAATTGAGCAAATTTGCAGTGACTTAGCTGGTCACGAACTCATGATCCAATTTACACCGCACCTGATCCCAATAGTACGCGGTATTTTGGCAACAGTATATGCCACAATGAGCGACCCCGGTCTAGTGCGAGATGACTTAATCACAATTTTCTCAGCCTTCTACCGCAACTCTCCTTGGGTAAGAGTCTGCGGTAGCGGCGTTTACCCGCAAACCAAGTGGGCTAACGGCAGCAATCTTTGTTATATCGGTGTAGAAGTTGACCCACGCACAGGTCGCGTGATTGTTATGTCAGCAATTGACAATCTAATTAAAGGACAGGCGGGCCAAGCTATTCAGTGTCTGAACCTGATGATGGGCTGGGATGAAACCTTGGGGTTGCCCAAGTTGGGGTTTTATCCTTAATTGGGTATTAGGGATTGGGTATTGGGTATTAGGAAGAATTCAGCCCCCAGTCCCCAGTCCCCAGTCCCCAGTCACCCAGTCCCCAGTCCCCAGTCCCTACTTCGGCCCTAACCCCACAGCACCAGCATAAACGGCGCGATCGCCTAGTTGATCTTCAATTCGCAGCAAGCGATTATATTTTGCTACTCGTTCGCTGCGACATAGAGAACCTGTTTTGATTTGACCGGCACGGGTTGCTACAGCTAAATCAGCGATCGTTGTGTCTTCGGTTTCACCAGAACGATGGCTAATTACTGAACGGATGCTATTGCGAGTTGCCAAATCAATCGTTTCCAAGGTTTCAGTAAGTGAACCAATTTGATTGAGCTTAATCAAAATGGCATTAGCGGCTTTTTCCTGGATGCCTCTTTGCAAGCGAGTAGCGTTAGTCACAAATAAGTCATCCCCTACCAATTGCACCCGCGAACCTAACTTCTGGGTCAGTAATTGCCAACTTTGCCAATCTTCTTCGTGCAAGCCATCCTCAATTGACACAATTGGGTATTGGTCAACTAGTTGTCCTAAATAATCAATAAATTCAGCCGGGGCGTGAGGTTTACCATCGTAAACATACTGACCATTCTTGTAAAATTCGCTAGCCGCCACATCCAACGCCAAAGCTACTTGTTCCCCTGGTTTGTAACCAGCTTTCTTAATGGCAGCAACCAACAATTCCAAAGCCACTTGATTAGATTCTAGGTTAGGAGCAAAGCCGCCTTCATCGCCGACACCAGTAAGCAAACCCTTTTCATCTAACACTTGACTGAGGGTAGCAAACACCTCTGCACCCCAACGCAATGCTTCCTGGAAAGAAGTTGCGCCAATTGGGACAATCATAAACTCTTGAAAATCCACGTTATTTGAGGCGTGTGCGCCACCGTTAATCACGTTCATCAACGGCACTGGTAGCAAATTCGCTAAAGGGCCACCTAAATAGCGATATAGAGGAATTTCTAGAGACTCAGCACCAGCTTTAGCAGCTGCTAAGGAAACCCCCAAAATCGCATTAGCCCCCAATTTGGATTTGTTAGCAGAACCATCTATCGCAATCATTGTCCGGTCTAGCAGTTCTTGGTTGAGGGCATCCAAGCCTAACAATTTTGGTGCAAGTGCTTCTCTGACGTTTTGTACAGCCTTGAGTACGCCTTTGCCCCCATAACGACTTTTATCGCCATCACGCAGTTCGTGAGCCTCAAAAGTGCCAGTAGATGCACCACTGGGAACTTGCGCCAGTCCAACAACACCGTTAGCTAAATGCACTTCGGCTTCAATTGTCGGTCTACCGCGAGAATCAAGAATTTCACGGGCTGCGATCGCCTCAATGGCAGTATCTAGAAATTTACTCATCTGTACTTTATCCTTTATTCGAGTGTGTTACGCATCCAGTCCAGTTGCCTAACCCAATCGCTAGCATAGGCGGTTAAGAGACTTTCTCGGCTGAGATTAAAGAAGATTTCCATTATAGGGATGGGGAGCAATGCCAAAAATGGATAATTGTTTATCCTGTCCTTTCGGCTTTTAATTCTTTCTGTGACGGCATTTTTCCCTTAAGACTTTGAGCTAGGTAAAATGTTTGCAGAGAATAACACTAAATCAATTACAGAGAAAAGGTCAATATGCGATTACTACACACAATGCTGCGGGTAGGCAACCTTGAAGAATCCTTAAAGTTCTACTGTGAAATTCTAGGAATGAAACTGCTGCGCCGGAAAGATTATCCTGGAGGAGAATTTACCCTGGCTTTTGTTGGCTATGGCGACGAAAGCGACAACTCGGCGATCGAACTAACCTACAATTGGGGTGTGGAAAAGTACGAATTAGGTAATGCTTACGGTCACATTGCCCTTGGCGTTGATGATATTTACGCTACGTGTGAAGAAATTCGCAATCAGGGCGGTAAACTCGTGCGCGAACCAGGGGCGATGAAACATGGTTCGACGGTAATTGCCTTTGTGGAAGATCCAGATGGGTATAAAATTGAGCTGATTCAACTGGGAACTCAAGGTTCAGGAGTCAAACAGGAATCACAAGAGCAACTTGTGAGTCAGTAATTTTTATCAGGGATTTCCAAAAAATTAATTATCCGGTAGGGTGGAATGTCATTTATTTAAGCTGGATTCAGATCCTCGACTTCTTCAAGAAGCTGGGAATCTGGGCAGCAACTTGTGCTTAAGAGCCATAGGAAAATCCTACACAGATGTCTTAAAAAGTTGAGCTAGAGAGAGATTGATTTTTCCCGCGCACTGTCGTCTCGTGTCAGTAAACCCAGAAGACGCGCGAGACTTTTCCGCTTTTCGGCGGGTTAGGGGATCTCCTCTACGTAAATCCTATTAGTTTTACCCCAATACTGTCGTTGATGAGCAACATTTATAGCGAAGTCGATAGCGAAGCGTTAGCGAGTCCGCGAGCGTCATAGCCCGTCGTTAGACATCGCTCCAATAACACTATCGGGGAAAGTCTGCTCATAACAGTATTTTCGTTTTAAATTAGGAAATAGGCAATAGATTAAACTATCATCAATTGCCAATCCCAAATTGCCACCGGAGATACACGCGGATATACGCTGAGAATGTTTGGTTGAAGGAGGCAGGAGGCAGGAGGCAGAAGGAACAATTGGGAGAGGATTCAGACCCCTCCCAATTGTAAGCGCCGTATAAACGGTGAGGTCTTAAACCCCTGCTCCCAAGGCGTCGCGGCAGGAGGTAGATAGCGCAGCGTTAGCGAGTCCGCGAGCGTCGGGCAGTTTTCCTCCTGCCTCCTGCCCTCTGCCTCCTGCCTTCCTTGATAATTATCTGGGTATTAAGGAAGGAGTAGGGTTACAACCACTCCCAACTCCCTACTCCCTTTAATAATCCCCAATCCTTAAACTAAAAATCCAAATTCCAAAATTATAAAGATGCAACCTACAGATCCAAATAAATTTACTGATAAAGCCTGGGAAGCAATTGTTAAATCTCAGGATATAGTCCGTGCTTATCAACAACAGCAACTAGATGTTGAACATTTAATTATTGCCCTGTTAGAAGAACCCACTAGTCTAGCAATACGTATCCTGGCTCGATCTGAGGTCGATCCAATCCGCTTGCAGCAGCAGCTAGAAGCCTTTACCCAACGCCAGCCCAAAGTTGGTAAAAGCGATCAGCTTTACCTTAGCCGCAATTTAGATATTTTACTAGACCGAGCCGAGGAAGCTAGAGCCAGGATGAAAGACTCCTACATTTCCGTGGAACATATACTTTTGGCCTTTGCTGAAGACGATCGCATTGGACGAAAAATACTCAAAGGCTTTAGCGCGGATGCACCTAAACTCGAAGCTACTATCAAAACCATTCGTGGTAGCCAAAAGGTGACAGATCAAACCCCAGAATCCCGCTATGAAGCCCTACAAAAATTTGGTAGAGATTTAACAGAACAGGCAAAAGCTGGAAAACTCGACCCGGTAATTGGGCGGGATGACGAAATTCGGCGGGTAATTCAAGTATTGTCTCGTCGTAGCAAAAATAACCCTGTATTAATTGGTGAACCTGGGGTAGGTAAAACAGCGATCGCAGAAGCATTAGCACAACGGATGGTAAACGGTGATGTTCCTGAATCTCTGAAAAACCGCAAGTTGATCTCATTAGATATCGGCAGTTTAATTGCTGGAGCAAAATTACGAGGAGAATTTGAAGAACGTCTCAAAGCAGTCCTCAAGGAAGTTACAGAATCTAACGGTGACATTGTTCTGTTTATTGACGAACTGCATACCGTAGTCGGTACAGGTTCCAGCCAACAAGGGGCAATGGATGCGGGAAATTTGCTCAAACCAATGCTGGCGCGGGGAGAATTGCGTTGTATTGGTGCAACTACCCTCGACGAGTTCCGCAAACACATTGAGAAAGATGCCGCCCTAGAACGCCGCTTTCAGCAAGTATTTGTCGATCAGCCAACTGTGGAAAATACTATTTCGATTCTGCGGGGATTGAAAGAACGCTACGAAGTCCATCACAACGTCAAAATTTCTGATTCGGCTTTGGTAGCAGCAGCAACCCTGTCAGCACGTTATATTAGCGATCGCTTTTTACCAGATAAAGCTATTGACTTAGTGGATGAAGCAGCAGCACAGTTGAAAATGGAGATTACCTCCAAACCAGCCGAATTGGAAACGATTGATCGCCGCCTCATGCAGTTAGAAATGGAAAAGCTGTCATTAGCTGGCGAAGAAAAGGGTACTCCCCAAACGAAAGAACGTTTAGAGCGCATTGAACAAGAAATCGCCAATTTAACAGAAAAACAGCAAATATTTAATGAGCAATGGCAAGGTGAAAAGCAGATATTGGAGGCTATAAGCGCCTTAAAGAAAGAAGAAGATGCGCTGCGAGTGCAAATTGAACAGGCAGAACGCGCCTATGATCTAAATAAAGCTGCCCAACTGAAGTATGGCAAATTGGAGGGAGTGCAGCACGATCGCGAAGCCAAAGAAGCGAGCCTTTTAGAAATTCAAAACCAAGGTTCCACGTTGCTGCGAGAACAAGTCACCGAAGCCGATATTGCCGAAATCGTCGCAAAGTGGACAGGAATCCCCGTCAATCGCTTGTTGGAATCGGAACGACAAAAATTACTGCAACTAGAAAGTCATTTGCATCAACGAGTCATTGGGCAAGAAGAGGCTGTAGAAGCAGTAGCAGCCGCAATTCGCCGCGCCCGTGCGGGGATGAAAGATCCCTCGCGTCCTATTGGTTCATTTTTGTTCATGGGTCCCACGGGCGTAGGTAAAACCGAACTCGCTCGCGCTTTAGCTCAGTTTCTCTTTGATTCTGATGATGCCATTATCCGGCTTGACATGTCGGAATATATGGAAAAAAATTCTGTCATGCGAATAGTTGGTTCTCCTCCAGGCTATGTAGACTCTGAAAGAGGGGGGCAACTCACTGAGGCTGTTCGCCGCAAGCCTTACTCAGTAATTTTGTTAGACGAGGTTGAAAAAGCTCACCCAGATGTATTTAACATATTTCTGCAAATGTTAGATGATGGTCGCATTACTGACGGACTAGGGCGTACAGCGGATTTTCGCAACACTGTGATCGTCATGACAAGTAACATTGGTAGCGAACATATCTTGGATGTATCTGGTGATGATTCCAAGTATGAAATGATGCAAAAGCGGGTAATGGATGCTTTGCGATCGCATTTCCGCCCAGAATTTCTCAACCGCCTTGATGATATTATTCTCTTCCATGCCCTCAGTCGCACGGAAATGCGGCATATCATCCGTATTCAACTCAAGCGAGTAGAAAATCTCCTCCGCGAGCAAAAAATCTTTTTTGAGATATCCCAATCAGCCTGCGATCACCTTGTCGAATCAGGCTATGATCCAGTGTACGGTGCCCGCCCACTCAAACGGGCAATTCAGCGAGAAGTAGAAAACCCCCTCGCCACCAAATTATTGGAAAATACTTTTATCTCTGGAGACACGATTATCATCGACAAAAATGAGAACGGTCTGTCTTTTAGCAAAAAAATGCTGGTGAAGGTGTCAGTACCACAAATTGCTACATAGCACCTGGCGTCTCCCCTTCACTCAACAGGAGAGGCTAGCGCCTGCTGTATCCAAAGGGTTGTAGGAAGAAAACCAAACTGGCTTGGATACACAAACAAAGTCTAAGAATAATTGAGGGTTTGAAACCCACGCAGGTGGTTAAACCCCATATTGTTGCACTAACCACCCTTTTTAACGTTAATGTGACTGCGTGTTGCATCTATGATGCCTAGTAGCTTCTGCCACAGGGTACTAATTTTTCGTACCTTGTGGCAGAAGCTTGCTTGCCTTTAAAGGTGGTAATGGGATTTACGCCAAGGTGTATTAGTGAGTAATTAGTAATTAATCAAAGCAATGTGAACAACAAGATTCCCGACTTCTTAATTAAATAAGTCGGGAATTTAAGCCGCACATCTGATTATTTTGCACCTAACTGATATTTTTCCTTTAACAGATGGGTATTATAAGCCTACTCTGCTGATAAAATCTTCATAAATTTGTTTTCAAATAAAACACATTTACGCAAATATACTGTGAAGTAATGCTCTTATTATTTATCAGGCTTGAACTAAATAATTCTGAAAAAATCAGTGTTTACCGGATAAAATGAACAATTTATAAATGATATAACTTTAATAAATTATCTTTTTTTTATAGCTATTTTATTTGGAAGTTAGTAAAGCCAAATGTAGTAGTTAGATAAATATCCTTTCATCTAATGCCTGTAAAAATACTTAATAGGCATAAGTGAAAACTTTGACAAAATAGAAAATCCGCTATAATCCACTTGACCAGGAAGCAGCTATGTCTCGAAAACGCCAGCTATTCAAGGTAATTAAAAAAACCTTCAGACAAATTAGCAAGCAGTTTGTCTCTGCAATTAATAAGCAAATTATTTGGCTTTTGCGAACTATTTCTGGTACTCGAAGAAGACGCGGCTCGGTTAACTCTGGCTTTGTATTGCCAACAGTGGCGATGGTAGTTTTGGTAGTCGTACTATTAACAACTGCAATTTTATTTCGGTCTTTTGAGCGTTCTAAAAATGCTAGTAACGTCCGCGTGAATGAAGCAACAATGCAAGCTGCCACCCCTGCATTAGAAAGGGCTAAAGCCAAAATAACTGCACTGTTTGCTGACCCGACTCTACCACGCTCTGTCCCATCAAATCTAACCCTATACAATACCTTAATTAATAAACTTTCTATCTATACATTTGGTGATGAAACTCCTATAACCCTGGCTTATAACCTTAATAAAAGTACTTCAACTCCGATGATTGAAGCAGGTAGTAGTATGGCTTTAGAAAATCAAGAAAACATACAAACAGCCTGGAAATTTCCTGCCGATACAGATAATAACGGTAAATTTGATAGCTTTATTCTCTATGGTCTCTACTTCCGCACTCCCCCCCAAACTGGTACAACCCAAACCAGAAGTAGAAGCCCACTAGATGCTAGAACTCCTCCTATGCTACCAGCTAAAGCAGGTGGAGCTTGTGACGTAGCTGGTGATACTAGTGCCAGCTTAGTAGGTAGTTCGGGTTGGTATAAACTACCAACTGGCGAATTGAAAAAAAGCTTTTTCGTTTATGCGGTAACGGTTCCCATTAGTGATATTGCTCAAGCTACTTCTCTTAATACACCAACAACCAAATATGAGCAGTATCGAGGTAATAAGGGCTTTTCTGCATTAGAAATGCAACAAGATCGTAGTCAAATTTCTATTACTAATAATGCCGTTGTCTATGAAGATGACTTAGATATTACACCAGGGCCGAGATTCCGTCTCAATGGACGCATCTTTACCAACAGTAACTTATTTACTGGTGAAACCGATCAAAATATAACCCTATTTCAGGTCAGTAGTAGGTATTCATGTTACTACGAACGAGAAAATGGCAAAATAGTTGTTGGCGGTAATATTGCAACTAGTAGCCCAATCAGTGCAACTGAGAAAGGTGGAACACGCGTAGATTTATTTAGAGAAAATAATACACCTGATATAACTAAATCTTTGGGAGTTACTAATAAAACTACCTCAAATAACTCGAATGACATTGCCTATAACACTCAGGCTTATGCTCAACGCATAGACTTATTAGTGAACGCACAATTAGCTAATACTGATCCTCAAGAAATCCAAACTAATATAAATAATCGGCTTCTAAGCGATCCAAGCTTGGATGCGACTAAAGTACGTAAGGAAGAATTGGGAAATTGGTTCCGTAAACGTACTAGGCGTGTACCATTTAAAGAAGTTCCTTATGGTACTTCTGGTATTGAAAAATCTGCTGGTGTCGATTATACCACAGCAGATGCAGCAACTTTTATGAAAGGTTCTATTAATACGCTACGTCCAATGGATGCGTGGATTTATCCAACAGATACTAATACAAAACTAACACTAAATACAGCGCAACTACCTACTGGAGATCCAGACGTTGTAGATAATACTCCTGTAATAGAAACACAGTTAGGCGATCGCATCGTAGTAGGCAATAACCTACCTGAACTTATATGGGACAACACAAAAGGAAAGTTTGTCGGAGATGATGATCCCCAACCTATCGATCCTGCTGTGAAGTGGACAGGTAGCACTACTAAAGATCGAACTCGTACCACTCGCGTCAGACAGTTATCAGATTTAGGGGTAACAGGACGTGATGGTTTTTGGGAAATTTCAGCCGCTTCACCCCGATCTAATCCCCTCGATGTGGTCGGTGGACTGAGGGTGATTACAGGTGCAGGAGTATATAGACCTACAGGTTCTGGACTAACACCTACTCGTCCAACACCACCTGATGATCCAAGCACGCCTGTGTCGGTAGTCAACGAAAGTGCTGGCACAGTAGTCTGGCCTGATACTATGCCTATGCTTGTACCCGATCCGCCCGATCCTCTTGATGCGAGTAAACAAAAACGTGGTGATTTGGTAATGCGTGCCACGGCAGTTTATCACTACAAGTTTGATTCCTACTATCCTGAGGCAGCTACACCAGACGATTATCAAACACCTATGGCCTGTGTAAGTAGTTACTACGATCCCACAAACATTGAGACAGCAAGAAATACAGGTACACTACCGGATGTGAGCGGTGACACAAGTGGTGCTAGACCTGCTGGAGCCAGATCAAATAATGGGGTTGTTTACGAGGCTCCCACTACTACATCTGCTGGCATAACTAGAGGACAGACAGTAGATAGCAATGGTTTTTTTGCAGCTGCGACTAACGATGATGATGTTACTAACACTAGCGTAACTTTGCTAAATCGCTTGAAACATCAAGCTAACTTGGTATTTCCCAATGGTCGCCTTGTGAATCCTCTACTTAGGCAAGCTTTGGCCAAAGCAACAACCAGCAAACTTACTCTTTCTGAGCAATCAGCAATTGACTCTACCATCTGTGCAATACAGATTGCTGATGGCACTCTAGCTCAGAGTATTACCTACATTCCTCATGGTGCAATCACAGAAAGGGCATTTCTTGATGCCCGACAAATTAAAGCTATAGATAAAGGTGGTGCATTAACTGGAAACTACAATCTGGAAGTCGAACAGCGTCAGCCTCTAGAAATTCGTGCCACTACCATAGATTTAAGTAAGTTTCGCACACAAGCAATCGGCGCTGCATCGGATAAAGAATATCTATTGCCCAATAGCGGCATTATCTATGCCTCCCGTGATGATGCTCAAAAAGATGCCAGTAACTCAGCTAGTGAAAATGTTAGTGCTACTGACTACAGGCTCGATCCAGAACGGCGACCCAACGCCATTATGTTGATTAATGGCAGTGACTTGAGTCGTAAGACTAATTACAGACCAGAAGAAAAAGGTTTAATTTTAGCAACTGAGCTACCAGTGTATGTTAAAGGCAATTTTAATCTGCACACTAAACAAGAATTCAAAACCCCGGATCTTTTACCTGCTCCCAGCGCTTCTAACTACGATACTAAATTTTACACTCGTGCTGAGACAAACCGCGATCCTGACTTTGCTTGTCGGCCTAGTGACCCTAGACTACCTAATTGCACAACAGGCGAAACCTGGCGACCAGCATCAGTAATTGCTGATGCTGTCACTTTGCTTTCTAATAGCTTCCGTGAAGGTTTCCGTAATGAGGGTGATTACGACTTGCGAAATAACCAAGGGAGCGATCCTAACCTCGTACTCAGCCGACTAAAGGTAGGTTTCTGGAATAACAACTTCGTCACTTCATCTAAATTCTTGATTGACTCTGGTGGTGATGCCTACTATCAAGGTACTCCCACTTCTACCGACAATAACAGTTCTTACTTGACCAACTTTGTCACACCCATTCAACGCCGAGGAACTTTCCCAGAGTATGTAATGGAGATGTGCTTCAAGATACCAGTTTCGGAATGTGGAGTATTGGATTGGTATATTGGTTACGATGGCGATCAAACAATACAATCCCATAATCTTCCAGCAAATGCAGAGCGTAGCAAACTCTTAGCTGGTACTACCGCCCAACTGGCACAGCCTGGTTTTGAAAGATTTGCCCGCCGAGTTGCCTACAAACGAAATACTTCGGGTCAAACAGTTAAAACTGATGGTACTTTTATACCTTTTAATACCGCTACTCCGGTTGTACTGGGCATAAAAACAGTGGGCGGAAAGAAGGTAGTTGACCAATTTAGTAACGGTACCTTACCTGAAACAGCAACTAATGCCCTATGGTTTGCAACTACAACAGATACTAATTACGGTGGAGCACCAGGGTCAGGACTCGATAAAATAGAATACAACGCCACTAATCGTCTATTCTTCAGGTACCACAGACCACCAGCTTCTAGTTTGAGGGATTTTCCTGGAACTACAACAGGATTGATTCTTACAGCCAGAGATGCGACATACCAGCCGTTATTAGAACCTGTATTGCAATTACAGGTAACAACCGTAGCACCTCAAGATCAAGGTTACGCCAGTTTAGCAGGATTATCTAGTCTTGTTAAAAACACTAGATGGTTGTCTCAGGCAAGTGCAACAACTTTTAATCTAGTTGTTGCTGCTGGTGATAGTCCGGCTCGTGTGGGTCCAAATACCTACGAAATCAATGGGGGTTTGCATAACTTTGTGCGGTTTTTAGAAAACTGGGATGGGGTTGATGCCAATATCAACGGTTCATTCATCCAATTTAAACGCAGTATCTATGCTACCGCACCATTCCAAGCTTTTGTTAGACCAGGACCAACAACTGCTCCAGCAACCACTGCTGACCCTAATTTTACTGACACTGCTAGCCTTGCTAAGAATAACAGTATCTTTTTCAGAGTTCTGCATTCTGCAAGACCTGGTTACACATCAGATAGTACTTATGTTACTAATCCTAGTGGTGAAGCGCCTTTTTATATGCCTCCTAACCGTAACTGGGGTTTTGATGTGGCGTTATTAGCGCAAAACCCCGACTTGTTTGCGCAGCGCTTTGTAACTCCAGCAGCAGATCCTCCGAATGAATACTTCAGAGAAGTAGGCCGCGATGACCTTTGGGTGAAAACTCTGTTGTGTGCTGTCCAAACTCAAACAGCGGATGGGTTTGATACTGCTGACACTAGTTACTTTGGCAGTGGTTTCAAATTTGCGCTACCTGCAACTGAACGTCCTACTAGCTGCCGACTCCAACCATCCTAAAGTGTCTGAATGAGAGTTTTTACAGCACTTTTTAGGTGAATAGACCACGTTAACAGACCTAGCCTCTTTCCCTAATGGGGAAGAGGTTTGGAGAGAGGTTACGAGTGTATTAAGCTGTTCCACATTTAAATTGCATAAGCTGGGCGGGCAGGATGCCCACCCCACAAGAATTATATTTAATTCGATTATGCAAATTAGATGTTTTTTAGCTTACACCCGATCGCAAATTACTGTAAAACATAGCCTTATTAAAAAATTGAGTATGAACCCACGTCAACTACAACAATTATCTGCTCAGTCTAACGAGTCTGGTTTTACGATCATTGAGTCCCTTGTGGCGATCCTCGTAGTTGCCATTTTGCTGGTAGCGATCGCACCTGTCCTAGTAATGTCAACAGCAACTCGTGTGCAAGCTAAACGGGTCGAATTAGCAACAGGAGCGGCTAAAGCCTTCATTGATGCTATTAAGTCTAAAACAATCGCAGAATCTCAAGTATCAAATACTACCTCACTTTCTGCTGCAACTGCTGCTGCACGCAGAACAGTATCAAGCTCAACTACCAGTGGTGACTATTTAATCAGTAGTGCAGCTGTTCCCGCAGACGCAACTAGTTTATATTGCTTTCACAAGGATGGCACAATCACTCTACCAGCCACCTGTACAACCAGCCAAGTTCAGTTTTACATTCAGGCTTTTGGCAATGCAGTTGGAACTATCAGCACAAGTAGCGCTCAAATTGATAGCGGTCAAAGCTATCGTTTGGGAGTTCGGGTATATCGTTCAGATGCCTTCATCGGTACTGGTAGCTTGAAAAAAAGTAGTGATAGCAATGGAAAAACGGCAGCAACATTCACAGGGGGACTAGGCGATCGCAAAGCTCCCCTAGTAGAAATGACAACTGAAATTGTCAGGGGTCAAAGTTCCTATAGCGCTTTGTGCGATCGTCTTGGTGGTTGTCAACCATAATTAACTCGGTAAACATAAATAGTTTTATAACTCAATATCGGTCACTAAGGAGAACTGTAGCAAAATGAATATATTGAGGTGGCTGTTAAGTACTCAGCTAAAACCCTCTCACAAGCAAAACAAAAATAGTGGCTTTACCCTGATTGAATTACTGGTGGCTATGCTCATTGCATTTTTAGTAATTACGCCGTTACTAAGTTTTATGATCAGTGTTTTAAACACTGATGGTCAGGAACAAGCCAAAGCAAACTCTGAGCAAGAAATTAAAGCTGCACTAGATTATATTACTCGCGATCTCCAACAAGCAATATATATATATGATGCTACTGGAATTGCTTGTCTAAGCGGTACTGTTGATACTAGTACCGATAATACTTGCCCAAATGCAAGTACAACTGGGAATCAACTACCTAGTGGAACAGATAAAGTTCCTGTGCTTGTTTTTTGGAAACGAGAATTTAGCCAAAACGTTGTTGAAACTAGAAATTCTTCAGATGCGGTTCAATTTAAAGATGATACTTTTGTTTACTCATTGGTAGCTTACTATTTAATTCAAGACGGTAGTCCTAACTGGTCTAAGGCTGCCCGCATCGCCAGATGGCAAATTAAAGATGGCGTTCCAAATACTGCTGCTAGAGTAACAGTAGGTGCTTGCGAAGGATTTCCCACCGAAAAATATCTCCCATGTCCAGATAAAGGTTTTAAGCAATTTGACTTGTCACAAAAAGGCATAACATTACAAGCAAAAATGAATAGTTGGACAAGAGGGGGAATTTACAATCAAGATCCCGTGGTGTTGGTTGATTTTATAGATCAAACAACAATAGCACAGGGAGCGCCAGCAGCAATATGCTCTACTGACTTTAGTCAAATTCCAGTAGCAGCAACTACTGTCAAAACAGGATTCTATGCTTGTGTAGATTCAGTTAGTGCAAATAATAGAAGTGCTGCGGAAGTTTATTTAAGGGGTAATGCACAAGCTCGTTTAATACAAAATGATGAAACTAAAGTACGTTACGCGCAGAGTAAATCTAGTTATTTTCCGAGTGCAAACATTAAGGTTCAAGGAAGCAGCTTCATCTTTACCAAATAGCTTCTATCTTTGACAAATATTCATAAAAGCAGGATAGTATGCCGAATATTCCTAGTTTAAGACTATTAGATTCTTTCCAATTGCACAGCCGAGAAACAAAGCTGAAGCAACAATATTTAGCAAATAGATCCTCTACCGATGGCTACAATCAACAAGATGCTGGATTTAGCCTGATAGAGTTAATAGTAGTACTGCTGTTAGTAGGAATTTTAGCAGCGATCGCAGCCCCTGGTTGGTTTGCCTTTGTGAACCGACAACGCTTGAATAAAGCTCAAGATGCTGTTTTAGCTTCCATACAGCAAGCACAGCAAACAGCTAAAAAGAACAAACTTAGCTACAGTGTCAGTTTTACAACTGATAGCACCACCAAGGTAATAAAAGTTGCTGTTTATCCCAGTTCCTCTGCTATTCTCTTAAGTGATAATACATGGCAAAGCTTGGGTGGAGATTTACAAATTCCAGCAGGCTCAGTGTTGTTAAGTAGTAACATTATTAGTCCAAACACAATTGGTACTTTAGACTCTAGAGCATACGATTCTACTAATCAACCAAACACTATTACCTTTGACTATATGGGTACTCTTACTTTTACCACAACCCCAACATCACCAAACGCACTAGGTTTAAAAATTGTACTGGCTTCTGCTGGAAGTTCTGTATCATCCTCTAATAGCTTAAAGCGATGCCTTATCGTCAATACTCTTTTAGGCGCAACTCTTAAGAAAAAAGATGGTGACTGCAATTAAATTTACTTGTAGCAGTAAAATAGAAAAGATACCTAAAAATACGGTATATAAAACGGCAAAAGAGATAGCAAAATTGATAGAGAAGTTGCAATATGACTGATTTTACATATTTGACTGATTATTAACCACCAGGAAGAATTTGTAATATATTGTCGTATTTTCATTACTTGAGCATACTATAAAGAGTATCACATCATACTTAGAAATATAATTTTAGAGCAATGAACAATTGCCTTGACTTTACTGTAGCTATCCCAACTTATAACGGTGAAAGTCGTTTGCCTGAACTGCTAGAACGGCTACAAAACCAACTTCACACCGAAAATTTATCTTGGGAAATTATAGTTGTAGACAATAACAGCACTGATAATACAGCTAAAGTTGTTCAAACCTATCAAAAAGATTGGCGATGTCCTTACCCTTTAAAGTATTGCTTTGAAGCAAAACAAGGCGCAGCTTATGCTCGAAAAAAGGCAGTTTTAGAAGCTAAAGGTAGATTCATAGGTTTTCTAGATGATGACAACTACCCAGTATCAAATTGGGTAGTCGCAGCTTATGCTTTTGGTGCAAAATATCCCAAAGCGGGAGCTTATGGCAGCCAAATTCATCCAGACTGGGAAGTAGAACCACCGGAAAATTTTAAGAGAATTGCTCCATTCTTAGCAATTACAGAACGCGGGAATCTACCGCTATTATATGAAGCATCTAAAAAATTACTACCCCCTTCTGCCGGACTTGTTGTCCGTAAAAAAGCATGGTTAGAAAGCATACCAGATAAGTCTATTTTAACTGGTAGAGTTAAAGGCAATATGCTTACCAGTGAAGATTTAGAAATGTTGTCTTATCTCCAAAAATCAGGATGGGAAATCTGGTATAACCCAGAAATGGAAATATCACACAAAATACCTAAATTGCGTTTGCAAAAAGATTATTTAATTCCATTTTTCCGAGGTATTGGACTTAGCCGTTGTGTAACTAGAATGGTAAATATAAAACAAATATATAGACCATTTGCTCTTTTATCTTATATGATAAATGACTTGCGTAAAATCACGTTACACTTACTCAAATATCGAACTAATCTGAAAAATGATTTGGTAGCTGCTTGCGAAATGGAACTTTTTTTAAGTAGTTTCATTAGTCCTTTTTATCTGTGGAAAAATGGATACTTTAAAAAATAAATTATTAAAACGTTAAATATTATGACTGACTTAACAGCTGAAAATTTAGATATTACCGTAGCCATCCCTGCATACAATGGAGCAACCCGTTTACCTAAAATTTTGGATAAGCTATTAACCCAGACAGGAGTAGAACAACTTAACTGGGAAATTGTTGTTGTGGATAATAATAGTTCTGATAACACGTTTGAAATAATCCAGAATTACCAAAAAAGATATGATGGAAACTGTCATTTAAGATATTTTTTAGAAACCGAACAGGGAGCAGCTTTTGCCAGATTGCGAGCAGTACGTGAAGCCAAAGGGCAGCTAATCGCATTTTTAGATGATGATAATTTACCTGCTGCTGATTGGTTATCAGAAGCATATACTTTTGGATTAGAGTATCCTCAAGCAGGTGCTTGGAGCGGACAGATTCATGGTGATTTTGAAGTAAACCCGCCAGAAAATTTTGAAAGAATTCAAGCTTTTTTAGCTATCAGAGAACATGGTTCAAATCCATATTTATTTGACGCAGATAATTTAAGACTTCCTCCTGGTGCAGCGCTTGTTGTTCGGAAAGAGGTATGGCGTGAAAATGTACCACAGCGGCCTAATTTAAGTGGGAAGCTGCCTGGTATTTTGGTGCAGGGTGATGACTATGAACCATTGCTTTACATACATTATGCAGGCTGGCAAATTTGGTATAATCCTGCCATGCATACTTATCATCAAATACCACATTGGCGACTTGAGAGAGATTACCTCCTAACTCTGGCACGCGGTTGTGGCTTATGTATTTTCCAGTTAAGCTTGATAAATACTAAAAATTGGCAAAAACCAATAGTGTTTATGAAAACTATTTTAGGGAATTTACGCCGAGCATTAAAACACCTAATTCACTATAGAGGGCAATTTAAAAGTAATCTAATTGCTCTTTTTGAGATGGAGTTTTACTTGGCTAGTATGATGAGTCCTCTCTACTACTTAAAATGCCGTCTAGGTAGAGTATTAAAAAACAAATTAGCCCTGTAAAAGCGATGAAAACCAGCAAACCAATACCAAAAATTTCTGTAATCATTCCCACTTATAACAATGAAAAGACTATTAAGTATACAATTCAATCTGTTTTAAATCAAACTTTTACTGACCTAGAATTAATTGTAATTAATGATGGCTCAGAAGACTCAACTCTAGAAGTTGTGACAAAAATCCAAGACTCAAGAATAAAAGTATTTTCCTATTCCAACGCTGGCGGAAACATCAGCCGGAATCGAGGGCTACACCATGCTGTTGGAGAATTTGTTAGTTTCTTAGATGCAGATGATCTTTGGACACCTGATAAACTTCAATCTCAGTTAAAAGCTCTGCAAGAAAATATTACTGCAAAAGTTGCTTATAGTTGGACTGATTATATTGACGAAAATGGTCAATTTTTACTTTCAGGTAAGCGGATTAATGTAAATGGAAATGGTTATGAAAAACTGTTATTAAATAACTTTCTAGAAAATGGTTCCAATCCCTTAATTTCTAAAAAAGCTTTAATTACATTAGGTGGCTTTGACGAATCTCTAAGTGCGGCTCAGGATTGGGATATGTGGCTGCGATTAGCCTCTAACTTTGATTTTATATGTGTACCATCTGTACAAATCTTATATCGCATAAGCGCTAATTCAGTTTCTTCCAATCTTGTCAGGCAGGAAAAAACCTGCTTGCAAGTGCTTGATAGAGCGTATAAGGAAAAACCTTCGACACTTAAGCAGAGTTGGAATATAAGCCTAGCAAATTTATATAAATATCTGACCTGTAAAGCTTTACAAAAGCCATTTAATCGGCAAAAAAGTCTAGCCGCTGCTAGATTTCTGTGGAAGTATTTTCTTAACGACCCTGCAAGACTTCAAAATATAAATTTCACCCTAAAATTGTTCTTGAAAATTGTCATAATTTTTACTTTGCCCACCTTGTTTTACAGTATTATTAATCAGCGCGAAGTCAGAAGCGAAGAAGCTGAAATGTTGGTCAACATCTGGGTAGCTGAAAATCGACCAGTAAGCAAAAATGGATATCCAGGTGCATTTACGATCTCTAGTTAATGCAAAAAATCTCTGGAATAATCACTCTAACAGTGGTTTTACCTTACCAGAGATGTTAGTAGTTGTTGTATTAATTGGTATATTAGCTACAATCGGAATACCTAACTGGCTAACTTTTGTAGAGATTCGCCGTCTTAACACTGCCCAAAACGAGGTTTATTATGCTATACGCCAAGCCCAAAACCAAGCTACCAAAGATAAATTGACTAAGCAAGCCAGTTTTCGCATACAAAATGGTGTTGTCCAATGGGCAGTCCATCAAGCAGAAGCAGGACAATTCATTCCTGATGCTGTTAAAAACAATGGCAACCTATGGCATAATCTTGAGCCAAACATTCGCATTGATGAAGAGGAAAACAATAAAGGAAAAAAAGAGACAACTTTACTAAAACACACTTCACAGCAAATGTGGCGAGTTTTATTTAACTATCACGGTTGTCCTATCTCTGAAATTGGAAATCAGTGTACAGTAGGCGGATTAGGACAGATAACCTTCTACAGCTTGAATGGTGGTAAAGCTAGACGTTGTGTCTATGTTTCTACAATCTTGGGAGCTATGCGAACGGGAAAAGATCATGCTAGAGCCAACGAAAACGACAAGTATTGCTATTAAGATATTTTTAATTGATTCAAACAAGGTATTGTGTGCTGAACTTACCAGCAAACCCAAAACAGCACCTGATTATTTTCACCCGCTATCCAGAACCAGGTAAGACAAAAACCCGATTGATACCTGTTTTGGGAACTGTTGGTGCTGCTAATTTTCAACGGAAAATGACTGAGCATACAATATTTCAGGTTCAAGAATTGCAAAAAGCCCTTGCTATATCTGTAGAAGTGCGGTTTGCAGGTGGCGATTCGCAACTTATGCAAGACTGGCTGGGGTTGGATTTGGTTTACCAGTCTCAAGGTGAAGGGGATCTAGGTTTGCGGATGGCGCGATCGCTTTTTGATGCTTTTCAAGCTGGTGCAAAAAAAGTAATTATCATTGGTACAGATTGTCCTGGAGTGAATGCCAAGATTTTAGCAACAGCTTTTGAGAAGTTACATGCCTTTGACCTCGTACTTGGGCCTGCGATCGATGGTGGATATTACTTAATTGGTTTGCGCCAACCCATCCCGGAGCTATTTGTTAACATCGAGTGGGGAACTGCTCAAGTATTCCAGAAAACGGTGGATATTGCCCAGAAACTTAATTTATCATACGTGGACTTGTTGCCGTTAGCTGATGTTGACCGACCGGAGGATCTGTCAATCTGGGAACAAGCCCTTGCAGGAAAGATGGAGCGATCGCTTTAGGGAGTGGAATCAAAGGGCGGTCTAATTTAAATAATGCAAGCTAATTGAAAAAGTGCGTAGGCATTACTTTTCCATAAAGATGTGATCTGACGATCTTGGGGATGAGAATTAACAGACAGAAGCAATAAAATCCTGTGGAATATCAGCACTGTTGAAATAGCTCCTTAAAGCTTTTTGAGACTGCTTCAGGTTTAGCAATAATTTCGACAATTTTATTGCCTGCATCTGCTTCAAACAGAGCCTCAACAGCAACTTGGGCGACTTTCTGCCTGGGGATGCTACCATCAAACAGTGTATCTGCACTCTGCATCACAATGTGGTCAGAGTTGTCTTCATTCTTTAACCCCCCAGGTCGGACAATCGTATAAGTAAGACCACTTTTCTGAATATACTCTTCAGCTTGTTTTTTCCACAACAAAATTAGCCAAAACAAGTTCAGCGGATGGAAAAGTCGGGATGTACACAAAGAAGAAACTAAGATGAGATGCTCAATTCCCTTTGCCTTAGCAGCATCTACTAAATTTTTATTCCCTTCAAAATCCACTTTATAGGGGCCAGTGGGGTCAAAGCTAGGTTTTGCCCCAGTCGCAACCAACACAACTGTGCTATCTCCCAACGCAGCAGTTAAACTTTCTGGTTGTAACACGTCGCCTACTACTAATTCGGCTTCAGGAGACAGAATACCCCTAGCTTTCTCTATATCCCGCACCAAGGCTCGGACGGGAATATTCCGCGCTATCAATTCTTGCACAATCCGACGGCCTGTTTCACCTGTTGCCCCTGCTACAAATGCTTTCATGATAAATGTTATCCTGAGAAACTATTGTGTGCTTGTTCAGTTCTTTATTTTAGTAATTCTATGGAGCCGATCGCAGATTAATGAGGTTTCGGTCAAAATGGGATCTAAATGCGAAATGACCCAGGTGTATGGGGAATCATTAATATAGACTAACGCCAAAATATACAGTAATGCATTTATGCTTTCAAGAAAAGGCGAATATAAATCCTGGGAAATAACAGAAGCAGTTTTACCTGTAGCGTCCAGCCAAGAAGTTGAGGACACATTAACAGAACCAAATGTAGCGACGCTCACAAAATTTTACGGTCGTTATGAAGATTTTATGGAAATGGCTGCCCCAGTAGAGAAGGTTGCTGAGTATCTAAATGCTCACGCCTCATGGTTTTCGCGCTGCGCTGAACCCATGAAGGTACAATCACTTGGGGAAAATGGCTATGCTTTAATAATTGGTCGTTTTGGTTCTTTTGGTTATGAAGTAGAACCGAAAATAGGTTTGGAATTGTTGCCCCCAGAGGAGGGTATTTACCGCATCCGTACAATCCCCATTCCTGACTACCAACCGCCTGGTTATGACGTAGACTATAACGCATCTCTACAGTTAAAAGAAACCAATGTTTCCACTAGCATTGGTAAGGTTACAAGAGTTGAATGGGAATTGGATTTGATAGTTTATCTTCACTTTCCCAGATTTATTCAGCGATTACCCCAGTCTATAATTCAATCTACAGGCGATCGCTTACTTAATCAAATTGTCCGCCAAGTCTCCCGCCGCTTAACTCGCAAAGTTCAGGAAGATTTTCATAAATCTTTGGAAATACCCTTTCCTGCTAATTCTAAACAAAAGCGCTGAGTCAACAGTCCTTTGTCATTGCTCATACACTAATGACAAATGACAAAGCGCAAAGTCTGAGCGGAGGAAACCTCCGATCAGAACTTTGTAAGAGAGGACAAATGACAAAGGACTAAGCTTGAGTGAGAATTTTTTGGACAATTTGCACCCCAGTAACAGCCTGCCAAGCAAAAAGTCCCAAAAGGATAAAATTCAACAAAATGTGAGTTGCACGTGCCCAATTTGCCCCTTTCTGCATATAAGGAGACAAAGCAGCAGAAAATGCAATCAAACTCGTCATACCCAGTCCTGCTAATAGGTGAGACCCGACAAATAACTTTTGGTTATTAATGTAAGTGACAGCCATAGCAGCGATCGCACCTGCTACCATCAAAGCTAGGAGTATAGACCCCATTTGGTAGTGTCTAACGTTATATCTACCTTTAATCAGTTCTTTCTTTTCTTCCCCCTGAGCATTTCTGGTACGCTGTACTTGCAGCCCCAAGTAGGCAGCATAAATCGAAAGTGCTAATAGCGCCCACATGAGCACAGGATGAAAGAAGTTCAGCCAATATTTTACCGACGTAGAAAGTTCCAGACTCATCGTGTTCTCGCCTAATCATTAAATCTTCATAAAAATTAGCATAACTCTATTTTCTGTGCTTAAATTGGCACAAATTGAAGAAGTCATTAGTCATTAGTCATTTGTCATTGGTTATTAATTCTTCTCCCTCACTCCCTCATCTCCCCCTATCCCCTTGTCCCCTACTCATCATCTCCCCCTACTATTTTCCTTTGCCCTCTTGCCAAAGTGGATAAACAATCTCAGACTAAATTTTGAGGGTAGACGAACAAAATCCCCTGTGTGGGATCTGATCCATGACTGAAAACAACGATACTTTACTGCTTAAAGCTGCTAAAAGTGGTGATATTAAGGGGCTGTGTGCGCTACTAGGTGCTGGTGCGAGGGTGGACGTATGCGATCGCCAAGGCACTACGGCGTTAATGTTTGCTGCTAATTTAGGCTACACCGAAATTGTGCGATCGCTTCTGGATGCTGGGGCAAATATCAACTTGCCCAGAAAACTCTATGGTTTGACGGCTTTGATGTTGGCGGCTAGTGCCAAACAGCTTGACATTGTGCAACTTTTACTATCTAGAGGTGCAGATGTTAATGCCACTAATGAAGATGGCAGTACAGCTTTAATGGCAGCAGTACTCAAAGGTCATATTGATGTAGTGCGAGTTTTATTGGCTGCTGATGCCCAAGTTAATATCGCAGATCGAGATGATGATACGGCGTTGAAACTCGCCGTTAAGCAGGGAAAAATAGAAGTTATAGAAGCAATTCTCCAAACTGGTGTTGATGTCAATATCCACGATGAGGAAGGTGAGACACTCTTAATGCTAGCGGCAGACTTGGGACATCTGGAGATTGTGGAAGCACTGCTAGCAGCAGGGGCTGATGTGAATGTGAAAAACGCTGATGGTGGAACTGCCCTATCGGCAGCAGTAGCGACTGGACACAGTGCGATCGCAGCAGCTTTACTAGATAGAGGTGCCCAGATTAATCTCCAAGATAAAGATGGTGAAACGGCCTTACACCTTGCCGTTGTGGAAGGCTACATTGATGTCGTGCAAATATTACTTAACAGGGGTGCAGATGTCCAAATTAGCAACCACCTGGGCGATACACCACTGCTTGTAGCAGCATTGCAGGGACATAGCCACATTGTCGAGGCACTGCTATGTTCTGGCGGAGATATAAATGGGAAAAATCTTGGTGAAGTACCTTTGACGTTGGCTGTATCACAAGGACACACCCAAACGGTGCAAGTGTTGTTAGACTATGGTGCTGATGTCAACATTCCAGGGGATGATGGCAAAACTGCTTTGATCAAGGCAACCGAATGCAAACACAAAGAGATCGTACATTTGCTGCTGGCAAAGGGGGCAGATGTGAATTTTCAAGACTCAGCAAGGGCCACATCATTGATGTGGGCTGCTTCAGCAGGTTATGGCGAAATTGTGCAGTTATTACTCCAAGCTGGGGCAGATGTGAATTTTAAAAACCGGGGTGGTTATACTGCTTTGATGATTGCAGAATTTAATGGTTATAAGAATGTGGTGCGGAGTTTGCAACAAGCTGGGGCGCAAGAATAGAATAGCTATCTAAATTTTTCTTCATCTAAAATGTTTTCAGATACAGCAGATTTCAAGGAAAGTCAGATACACAACGATTCGTCTGTTACCCAGATATAATCTGAATTCTGAATTCTAAATTCTGCTGTATATCTTGACAAATTATTAAATGAGGGTTATTAACTTAAATACTAAAGAAGTTTAACTAATTACTAATTCGTAATGACACTCTCTATGAGACGCTGCGCTAGAAAGCGTCATTATCAATTACGAATTATTTTAAAATAACTAAGTCTAGACTTAAGAAATAAATAAAGCAAAACTCCGTCGTAGCTATTGTGAACTTGCTACGGCGGAGAAAGAAAAAATTAAAACGCCAAAAGGGAGCAGACCAAATGCTTGCGTCACAAGATAGAAAGAAAGCAAAAATGAAAAATTAAATTTACTTTTTACTTTTTACCTTGTACCTTTTACCTTTTACCTGCTCTCCCCCTTGGCGTTTCCTACTGTGCTAGATGTGCAAAATATATAGTTTTTAATTGAACAGAAAAGTATTCTAACGATCATTTTTTATGTATTATCCTAAAGGCTAAATACAAACAAGTCACCAAAAAAGGTTGATGTACAACTATTTGGGCGATCGCTACGGAAATTTAAATAAAAATAAATAAAAAATTAAATTTAGTAGAATCACTGTAGTGAATCTTCTGTCACCATAATCCTAAGCATTGACTCATGACTTGACCGAGTATAAATGCCCAATGATTATAAAATTTGCAGAACAACTAGTGTCATATCATCAGTGTTTTGTTTATCAGCACCGATGAATTGCTGAACTTGGTCAAATAAGTAATCCACAATCTCCTCTGGCCCATTGCAGTATTTACAAGCAGTATTGAAGCCAGCAACAAAATTGTCTTCATCAAAGCGATCGCCACCAGCAGCAGCGGCATCGGTCAAGCCATCTGTATAGTAAATAATTGTATCTCCAGGCTCTAACTGTGCCTGGGCATCTTCATATTGGCTGTTAGCATCCAAACCGATTAACATTCCCAAAGTATCTAAACGGGTGACAGTTTTTGTCGCTGCGTGCCACCACAAGGGAGGATTGTGTGCCGCATTGCTATAAGACAGAATTCGGCTGTGGGGGTTATATTCTGAGTAAAATAGCGTTACAAAGCGATGGGAATTTTCCAAATCCGCATACATAACTCTATTTAAGTTTTGTAGAATTCTGGCTGGGGAATTACCATGTAGCACTTCTCCTCGTAGCATTCCCCGCATCATCGTCATAATCAGCCCAGCGGGGACACCTTTGCCCATGACATCTCCAATAACCAAACCCCAGCGACTAGTTTCGGTGCCACTTTTGATCTTGGGCTGAATCTTATTATGATTGGTAGCAATAAAGTCGTAGTAGTCTCCGCCGACGCGATTGGCAGGTTTACAGCGTGCCGCTAGGACTGCACCAGGAATTGTAGGGCATTGACGTGGTAGAAGTCGCCGTTGAATTTCTGCGCCAATTTCTAATTCTTGGTCTAGGCGTTCTTTTTTTCTTAGTTCCACAGCTAGTTCATCGTTTTCGATCGCTACTGCTGTTTGGTCTGCCACTAACCTAACTAACTTTTGCCTGGTTTCTGTCCAACTATATTCTGGATCGCGGCTCAAGACGTAGAGCCATCCCCGTTCTGTATGCTTTACCAGAATTGCCGTACCAAAGATTTGCACATCTGGCCCCAAATAGCGATGCATCTGATCGTCTAAAATTCCTGTGGCATTAGCTAGGGGGGCAGTATTTGGCAAAAGCGTGATTTGACTACTGGCTATTTCTAGCGCTTTGCGGATATTCTTGCGCTGGCCACTATCTTGCCAATGTAACTGTTCTAACCTGACTTGACCATTAGGTTTGTAGAGAAACAGGGCGCTACCGTCTGCATCTGTGACTCTTGTTGCCATCAGCGGAATCAGTTCCAAAAACTGATTCAAATTATTAAAACTTCTCAGGGCAAATCCTAAAGAACTTAGCAAATCTTGAATTTTGTTCTGTTCCCGGTGCAACCTTGCCACGAGTTCTTTAAGTGCCACGACTGGTGTGACATCCGTCGCGGCACTACTATTATTATCAATGGGTTGAGAGGGCAGTTGAGACACAGGCACAGGTATTATTGCACTTTATATTGGCAGATTTTAGATTACTTATAAATCTTTTGACTTTTGGCATTGCTAAACCATATTTAGACAAGACTTGTCATTTTAGCAAGAGTATAAAGACGTAACAGGCAAATTTTATAAGTATTTTATTTGCTTATTGTATTTCTAATGGAATGTTAGTAATTTCAAATCATGTATTTTTAGTCCAAACTCTACCCGTAAAAATTACTAGTTTTGCTGATATTTCAGAAAGTTTTTCATTTTTTCATAGCTTAATTCCCAAAGCATATCTCTAAAGTCAGAAAAATACTTTATTCAAAGAATAATTGATAACGCTTTCCGAGGGACTGTTTGGGCAGAGGAAACTAGAAGACTACAAGTCTTTTGAGTGAAAACCTCTATAAGCGCTCAAATCGAGCTTGGCTTGGTAAAAAACAGACTTACACTCATTCCCAAATCTGAGAATATATAAATAAGTCTTCAAATACTTAATTTGTATACCATAGTTGCCGGGATAATTGCCAAGATTGAGCTTTTCCATTTTTAATTTCTCGTTTTGCGAATTTTGAGTTGCTGAAGACGCAAAACTTAAACCCATCAAAACGGGACAAAAGTGAAGTAACTCTATCTTTTGAGTCAGCTGTAACAGAGTTAAACCATTAGCCTGTAATTTATTTTAGGGGTGAGTCATTTGGTAAGTGTAAGATATGAATAGAAGATATGACACTAAAAATAGAAGAAATATCTTCCAATAAATTTAAGTCAAAAGTCAGAAAAAGTCTTTCCATTTAACCATCAGAATTCAAACCTATCGAGAAACGTTGCACGTAGCTTGCTTCCCCGGAGGGGTACAAGTCGCCATAGCCAACACTAGACACTTATGCAGGGAAAACCTCCCGCAGTGCTGAAATCACCCGCGTTGCCGAACCAACACACTGCTCACCACTGAGACTGCTGTCCATCCCACAATATAATAATTGTATTTGTGGGGGTGAGCGTCTCGATTCCCTTTTCAATTGCTGCAAGATCAAAGTTTAGGCACTTTTGTATGTCGCACTAAATACCGTACTACTACATTTAAAAAGCCCGTTTAAGACTTAAAAAATGGCATTAGCTAGAAATTTTAGCAAAAGTCACCCATTTATTGTGACAAATTCATGATTTTAGGACTTGAGCTGTTTCTAGTTAGTTCAAGTGATAATAACAGATCGGTCATCCCTAAATTTATCAGCTTTAGGACTTACGAAAAAATAGCTAAAAAGCTTAATTTATCGAATCTCCTTCTTTGTCAGAGGCTTACGCCAACGCGCAGTGTCTCCCAGAGAAGAATCATACAGTATTGCGTAAGCCCTAAGTTTGTTAAGAAAAATTTTTAACTCGAAATTTTCAACTAACCACTCAAGAGAGCTTCGACAAACTCATAGCTCGAAAAGGGGCGTAGGTCTTCAATTCCTTCGCCAGCACCAATAAAGCGAATGGGTAAACCTAGCTGCTGCACAACGGCAAGGGCAACGCCGCCTTTAGCAGTGCCATCTAGCTTGGTTAAGACAACACCACTTAGTTGGGCAGCTTGGGAAAAAACTTCGGCTTGCCGCAGTCCATTTTGACCTAAAGTGGCATCTAGAACCAATAGTGATTCTACCTTGGCATTTGGAGCTTTTTTATCGATAATTCGCCGGATTTTACCGAGTTCGTCCATTAAATTTTTCTTGTTTTGCAGTCGCCCAGCTGTATCTACCAGAAGTAATTCGGTTTGACGGGCTTGGGCGGCTGCGATCGCATCAAATACAACTGCTGCCGGATCTGTATTTTTTCCCGGATTAGCAATTACATCCACGCCGCTTCTACTACCCCAAACCTTCACCTGTTCCACGGCGGCGGCACGGAAGGTGTCTGCTGCCCCAATCAGGCATTTATAGCCAGATTTTTGTCCAAGATGGGCAATTTTACCAATAGTGGTGGTTTTACCGGCACCATTCACCCCAGTAATTAACCAAATATTCAAGGTTTCTTTTTCTGGGGTAAAGGTAGTTTTGTGAGAGGTTTTGCTCGGTGCATCCAGCATATCCCGAAGGATTTTTTTCAGGAAAGCGATCGCTTCTTCAGGTGCAGTAACTTCTTCTCGCAGTTTTGTCTGTAGGGCATTGATAATAAAGTCTGTCGCCTCTACACCCACATCCGCTTGCAAAAGCAATGCCTCAATTTCCGTCACAGCAGCTTGATTAAGCGGCCCTTGACCGACGATCGCCTTCAGTTGATTGAGAATACTACGGCGAGTTTTGTCTAATCCTTGGCGGAGCTTTTTCAGCCAGGTAATTTCTTCAATCGAAACGTCTTCTGCACTTCTACCTTGAGCTGCTAGAACTTTCACCGACCAGACAAACCCATCATCAAATAGCAGTCCGGGAATTTCCTCTCCTGTTTCTGAGGTTGTCGCTACTGGCTGTACTACCTCTGGTTCTGGAACTTCAATGGCGGTGGCTATTAGTTGTTCTAGCTTGGCTTGCCGTTCTGCCGCCGCACGTTCTAAGAAGGATGGTACTGTTGGCTGTGTTGCCTCTGGCGTAGCTAGTGGTTCGGTGGGTGTTGGTTCAACTTCACTTGCCGTGAGTTCTGAGCTGGAAACATCTGGCCGAGCGGCAATTGCTGCCACTGAGGAATCTGTTGTAATTTCTTCCTCACTAGTAGCTTGGATAACTTCTGGCTGTGTAGTTTCTACGGTTGTACTAGCAGGTTCCTCAGTTGCTTCTGTTTCAGTGATTTCTGCAATGACCGTTTCTGCGGTTTCAGGTTGTATTGATGGTGCTAAGGTATCTGCTGGATCGGGTGGGGTTTCTACTACCTCAACTTGCTGTTTTTGCTGAATATTTTTGTAGGCTGCTTTAGCAAATGCCAATAAGTCTGCCGTTGTGTCTGGTGCAGTTTCAGCAGTTGGTGTTGAGGTTTCGGCTGGCTCTGGTTGGGGTTCTTGTGCAGGAGGAGTTTCTTCCTGTTTTTTATCAGAGGGAGTGTTAGAGGAATCGTTATGTTGACGACGGAACCAATTAAAAACCATTGCAGCAGTATTAGTTATATGAGTTATAAGTTATAAGTTATGAGTTTAATTTAACTTTGCACTTTTTCTTGGGGTGAAAACTTCCGGGTTATCCTCACCTTTCAACGCCAGTTTGAGGAGAATCGTTACAACAGAGAGTTTTTTGCGTTAGCGCAGCATTTACCCTTACTCCCAAAGGGAGAAGTTTGGCTTGGAGGAAGCCGCAGAAGCGGCTAAGACTTTTTTCCACAGCAGTATAGAAATTATGAATTCCGCAAAAGTACTACGCAGTTTTTTTCTGCTCAGTGACTCGGCGCAGAACACCGTTAATAAAGCGATGACCATCGTCTCCACTGTAGCGTTTGGCTAGCTCCACAGCTTCGTTGATGGCAATACTATCTGGAACTCCTAAGAACTTCATTTCTGCCACAGCGATTTGCAAGATATCGCGGTCAATTTGGGCAAGGCGAGTTACTTGCCAATCTACTAAGGCAGCAGAAATAAGTTCATCTATAATGTGTCGATTTTCGTTGACGGTAATCACAAGCTCTTTGGCGTAATTCCGAACTCCCTTGTCCTGATTAGCTAACTGAATCAATACTGGGAAATCAACTGCTGTACCCAACTGATTGATTGCTGTCTGGGTGCAGGCGATCGCTTCTTGAAGCATGGTTCTAGCAGTGTTGAGGTCGGAGGCGCGAGTTTGGCTACTTAAGAGGCGATCGTTACTGCGTTGCAGTTCACCTGCGGCATTATCAAGGGTATCTTGTACTTCTGAGGTCAGAGTGCGTACTGCTCCTAGCAGCAACTTGGATACTAGTTGATCGTCTTCCAATTTTTCTAATTTCTTGGGGTTAACTGGCAATTGGCTAAGGCTTAAAAGCGCCAATTCACGAGCAATTTGCTGGGGTTTCCGAGGTTGCATAAAACTGAGGGGTGATTCTGCGAGAACTGATTAACTAGGCAAGACAAACTTACAAGCCTATCAATTTTGGCACAGTTAAACAACAACATTACGCATTTGCTTGTGACTGTGCCAAATTGATTTTAAGTTTCTTCAACGGGAATAACCTGCTGCTTGATTTCGTCGTGTTTCACTTCCAGTGTGGACTCTTTGGGGAAAACCAAAGGCGTATTGGAGGCGACAATGCCACCTGATACAACTATTTTAAAGGCGTCTTCAATTGACATGGAGAGGTTCACCACCTCGTCTTCAGGAACGACTGCGTACCATCCGGTAGTCGGATTTGGGGTGGTGGGGATAAAAACACTTAGCACGGGGCGAGACATCTGAGCTTGGATGTCATTGCTGATTGCACCAGTAACAAAAGCGATCGCCCAAATTCCTCGGCGGGGATACTCTACCAAAATTACCCGGCGAAACTTGCCATTAGAATCTTTTAGTATCGTTTCTAAAAGCTGTTTAAGAGTTTTGTATACCTGTCCGGCTAAAGGAATTGCCTGTAGTAATCGCTCACCAAAATCTAACAACCACCGCCCAGCTATATTCCGAGCCATCAAGCCCATTAATAATATACTTAGTAGTGGTACAGCTAATCCTACTAATAAATTAAGTATATTTACTAAAACTGGATTTAACCCATCAAAGGGATTTAATTGTTTAGGAATTTGGGTAAGGAAGTTGATTACCCAAGTAGCAATGGTAATTGTCAGCCAGATAGTGGTTGCTAGGGGAATTATTACCAACAAACCAGCAATCAGGTCGTTTTTTAAGTCCTGTTTTAGACGATCGATTACCAAGCCCCGATTCTCCTGTTTTAAGCTAGAGGAACTTTTGTTATTCGTATCCATACCAGCAGATTCGTCAAATTCCGAAGGCTTTAACTTTGGCAGATTCTGCCGCAAGTAACTGTTTACAACGCTAGCAAGTTGCCTGCTGCTGGAAATCAGCTATTTTCCTATAAGCATACACATAGACATTAACCAATCCGATGGCGACTGGTTATTCTTAGAGGATGTTACTTTTCTTTATAAGACTTGTAAATGATTGTTGCAACTTATTAAGTATTATTAATCTACCGCGCTTAATCAAAAGCTACTCATGATTGTGAAAGTATTACAGGGTAAACTAATAAATTACTTTACCTGGTCAGTTACTCAATTTTGAGCAGGGGTAGCTTTTATGAAAATGTTCTGTTAAAAATATTAATTTATTAAGTATTTCCAATAAATAAATTATCCATCTTGTAAGGTGAGTATTCTGCCCGCCCTGAATATAGAACACACTAGAAAGTTTGGAATTTTGATCTAGTCTTGAATCATGAAAAGCAAGATCCCCGACAACTTTTACGAAGTCAGGGATCTGTGTAACACATCTGTGGTACGCTATGATTTTGCGATCGCTATACAGGAAATCCTTCTAATCTCCAGCTCTGTTCACGCCGCATCAACCTGTGTAGTTTCAGAATCCGCGCACTGCACCTGTTGTGTATCTTGTACCAAAATTGCTGTTGTATCTAAATTAGGTTTTGGTAGATACTTCATTTCCCAGACTTTGAGCAAAATCAGGTATTCGTAGAATGCCTGCAATGTACACCAAGCGACTCCGGCGCGTCCATCTAAACATCCGCCTAAGATAAAATACATATATACAAACCGTAGTAACGGCCTGGCGGGCAAACGCAAAGACAAATCTTTCAGCGCACGCCGTCTTTCGACTTCCGATTTACCAAAGAATAAATCTTGCCAGTTAACTTTACCCTGTTCTAGCTGATACAATGTTTCTTGAGCCTCGTCCGTAGAATAACGGTTGTGCTTGTCAATCCAGCGGCTCAAACCTTTGCTACAAGTGTAGTGTGGGTATGTTTCTTTTAAAAAGCTAGTTGCACCTTCACAAACTTCTCGCTCAGTATGACCGTAGTCTGTAAACCATACTTTCCCGTGGCGGAAGAGTCGCATTTGGTAACGGGGATACTGTGTGCTGTAGCGAATCCAACGATTCATGAACATGACGCGTTCAGCCACGTAGTAACCGATGTAGTCTGGATTCTGACTTGCCTTTTCGCATTCCGCAAACAGTTCTGGTGTCATGCGCTCGTCAGCTTCGAGAATGTAAACCCATTGATGCTTCGGGGGGATAGACTCTAACATCCAGGTGCGTTGGCGTCCGTGGCTTTCAAAAGCGTGTTGGACGACGCGGATGGGATAGCGACTAGCGATTTCTATGGTGCGATCGCTACTGCATGAATCCACAACAATGATGTCATCTGATAACATCGCCGATTCGATACAAGCAGCAATATCTAGTTCTTCGTTATATGTCAGTATGTAAATTGAGAACATTACTCAAGTTTTATAGCGATTTTACTCAGCGATCGTTGCCTTTTTATTGTTATTAGCTATTAGGTGCATGGCAGTATCAGCCTTCAATAATTTTTGGATACGTCCTACTGCCATGCCAATAGTGGATTAGCGTGCGGCAGTTCTAGGTTTACCACCTTGTACAGCACCCCTACCTCTTAAGCTTGTCCAGCCGATGATAATGTAACCAATGGACAATAGCAAACTGCTAATACCAATCCGCAGTCCAGACTTCCAAGCAGTATCTTTAGCTTGTTGCAGTGCTTCGTCTCGGCGCTGGCGAACTTGGCTCAGTTGTTGAGTTTGCAGCGTTTGGATATCTGTTTGTTGTTCGATAGCTTTGTCAAGTACTTGGGGATTTGTTTTAGCCTTCTTAAGTAACTCTTTTATATTTGCGGGAATTTGAGGGCTTTCAATTGCTTGCTTATATTTTTGGTCATCTTTGAGGATTTCACTAAACTGAGCTTTGGTTTGGTTTCGCAGCTGGTCAAGTTGCGCTTTTCCTTGATCGGTATTCAGTTGTGCTTGCAATTGCGATAACCGAGTGTTTAGTTGATTTTCTGCTTGGTCTGCTTCTTGGGTGATTCGGTTGAGTGTTTGAGTCTTCGCTTGATTGACGTTATTTAGGTGCAAGGGAAAAATTAGCAAGAACATCAACCCTAAAATACTGGAGACGATCGCAGCGGGAAGTCTTAAATCGATACCTTGGGGGCGATCGCTTGCGGCATCAGCATTCTCAATCCAATAGGCAGCAAACAGAAGCCCCAAACCAACTAGAGGAACAATTCCTCGATCGACGAGCGCTGTTCCCAAATTGATTTGCCATACGCGATCGGTGGGTTGAAAGGGTAACAACAGAATCAAAAAGTCAACGAAAAAGGACAAAATGCAGATTATTCCAACTACCTTAAGTGTGAGAGCAGTACTCACGGAAGTAAAACGGTTAACCATAGTTTTTCAAACTGGTGGTGAATACGAGTGATTTTCATATTTCAAGCTACTTGAATATTGTGCCCATGACTATGACTATTGTGTAAAAACACAAAGCAGATTCAATATTGGTAAAGGCTATCTGCCTCTTGGTTTTCAACTAGGCCACAGTAACATTTGTTATCTACAGTGTCTTCAGAAAATTCCTGGTATTTTAAAATACTAAGTTTATCCAGGGCTAGAGAAGCAGACTGATTAATTACCCAATCTCCGTAATTGCAGTTCTCAATCGGTCGTAATACAGACTTTTTATAGGGGATCGCAGTTGTGCATTGGTGTCAACTTTGAGGTTGTATCGACCTATCGTTTGATTTGAGCAAAGAAGGAATTATTACTGAGAGCAGATGCTACTATAATCAATTGAATTTATACTTATTCAAGATTTTCGCAAATATCTCGCTTGTTATACTTACAGTAGTTTTCTTTTGCATGAAGTACAAAGCTACGGATTTTAAGGCAGGAGGTAGAAACTCTTTATATTTAATGCGTCAGTCCTGCATTTTGTACCTCAGTTACTTACAAACTCCTGTATTTAAGTAGGTCGGCGTAAATAATTATTGTTGGGATAAGGCAGGGGGCAGGGGGAGAAAGAGTTTGAGCCTTATTTACTTTTATTTACACAGTTTGGTTTTATTGCACCAACTTACTTATACTCTTTTTTGCTAATTTCTAAAAAAATGAGCAAATCGGAAATAATAACTAACAATCAGGTGTGAACTTTACCGGAATCAGTTCGTCGATGATTTTCGTTAGCAAAAAGAGTGAATTTGAAGGAGTCAGACTCTGAAAGGCTTTGAATTCAAAGGTGTTGAAAAACTTATTGGTCCAATAGCCGCGCTTCTCGGCTTTGTGTATTTGTTGCAATGGTATATTGGAGACTTGCGATCGCCTTCCGATCCCATCTTTGAAAGTAAACAGCCGCCTTTGGTCATGAAACAGGGCGACCCCTACATCCGCGCTTTAATGCGAACTATCTCGGCAAGTGAGGCTAGTGGAAACCGTCCCTATTCGCTGTTGTATGGGGGACAGCAAGTCAACGACCTCAGCCGACATCCTGAGATATGCGTCACAATTATCACAGGCCCCAACACAGGTAATTGTTCTACCGCTGCTGGTAGATATCAAATTATCAACATTACTTGGTATCGTTTAGCTCCTCGTTATCACCCAAAGCCGATGCGGATGATGTTTTGGACTGCTTATAGTTTTGAAGCAGAGTATCAAGATATAGTAGTTTACCGTTGGTTAAATGATTCTAAAGTTTGGGGAATTAATATTTCGCAACTGTTGCGTCAAGGAAAGTTAAATGATGTTTTGCGGCGACTCTCTCCCACCTGGACAAGTCTGGGATATGGCATAGAAACTAATTTTGTTAGTAACTCTTTGCCTAAGATTTATCAAAAAATGTTGCAAGAAGAATTGACCGCAGCTAAACAACCAACAGCCCCGATGCCACCATCCCCAACTCCTTCTAGCAAGGCAGTAAAAAAGTAGTAAGGTTATCTTAATTTTTAACTTGCTGTAGACAAGAAACTTTTGATATTTTCCACAAATGCCAAGGTATTTTCAAAGTGGATATTGTGTCCAGCATTGCTAATTATTTTTATCTGAGCAAATTCACATATTTTAGCCATTTCTGTATTAATAGATATAAATTTTTGATCGTATTCACCGACTAGTAAAAGCATGGGAATTGTATTGCCTTGTAGCTTTTCCCATAAAGAAGGTTGGCATCCAGTACCCATAAAGCGCAGAGATTTATCTAATTCCTGTGGATTGTTCTGCAACCGACTTTCTACCATGCGATCGTATTCCGAATGATTTTTTATATAACCAAAAATCGGTTGATTATACCAATTTGATAGAAAGGCGGTAAAATCACTTTTTTTCCAGATTCTTGTTAATTTTCTACCTATTTGTGTATCGATTTTAATCCGTTCTAATTGTTCTGCTGCTGTTGGTAAACCTGGAGAAGCTGACTCCAGCACAACTTTATGAAAACGTTCTGGAAAATGCAGGGTTAGGTATAAAGCCAATCTTCCACCCATTGAATAACCAACTAAAAAGCATTTAGCAATTTTTAACTTATCCAGTAAGTTGATTAAAGCATGAGCAGTGTTTGCCATTGTATAGTACTCGTCCTCACCCAAAACTTGGGTTTTGCCGTGTCCGGGGAGGTCAAGTGTTAAATAAGAAAATTCGTTAAATAGTAATTTTATGGCTTCATCAAATTCATCAATGTTACCCATGAAGCCATGCAAAAAAAGAATTAGTGGTTTATCTAAAGTGCCAGTTAAAGAATAATAAAATTGATAACTTTTTAGAATCATAGTCTATCTAAAAACCATCGTCATTGCACAGCGTATGATCTGATAAAATAAGCTTTTATCTCGTTACCTTCTAGAAAAAGTGAAAAAAAGAAAGTCTATAAAATAGCTTGTCTACCATAGATGTCTGCTTAGAGATTCGCCACTGTGATCACACGAGTTGAAGTTGGCATCAAACCTTGAGTTTTCTTTTGTACAGTAACTTTTTATTTGTCGCAGTGCCAAATTAATGTCATCGAGGGTGTGAAGCTTGAACTCAAAGAGCGTTAAGCGTAAGAACCAGCATAGATACTTACAAGCTGTATCAACACGAATTGTTGTAAGCCTAAAGTAGGTAAGGCTTAACTTGATGACACCAATTTGTTTCAACACCATTTAATTTAATTTGTCACTGTACAAAATCCATAGGCATAGATTGAATTAGCCTATCTCTTAGGCTACGGCGTTGGTAGTTAGATATTAAAGTAAAAATAATAGGTTCTAAATAGAATTTAGCATCTTCTTCTCCGCGCTTTTTAAGGTCAGTAATATAATCATTACTAAAGTCTAAGGGACTCAATAATGATTTGTTAATTTCCAATCGTGGGCGAATTTCAATAACTGTCTGATTAGGAAATTTGTGGCGATTCCAAGTTTCTACATTATCTAGATGAATCACAATTGCAAAAGTGCATCCCTCTTTCTCTAACGCTTTCAAAGGAATATTATCACCCAAGAATCCATCTACGTAAGACTGACTATCTATGTTCCAACTAGGAAATACCAAAGGAATAGCAGCACTAGCTAAAATTGAATTATACATAGTATCAGCATCAACATCTCGAACGGATCGCCATTCTACTTTCTGAGGAATTTCATCCTGAAAAGAGTGAAGATAGTATTCCAAGTAATTTAAAAAAGGGAGAGGTTGGGCAGCAAGGTATACTGTCACCCATAATGGAATCCCTTGTTGCAGTGCATCTTGTGTTACTTTTTCTTCTAATAGTTCCTTAATAGGGTCTGGATCATAAATTGATAAACTTCTTAATGATTCTAATATTGGTTTTCGTTGAAGTATGTTAATTTTACCAATGGCAATGTCATCCCAAATTTCTTCTAGTCGGCTGACAGCTTTATTGAATGGTTGATGAGATGCTAAAAAGGCACCATTTAGAGCACCAATGCTCGTACCAGCTATCATATCTGGTACAAAATTTAATTCCTCTGAAAGATATTTGAGGACACCAACTTGATAAGCTCCTTTAGCACCCCCACCCGCAAGAACTAATCCAATTTTTGGATTATTAGTTTCTTTCTCAAATATTTCGGAAAACTTAGATGAACTTGTATCAAACTGATTTGTATTTGATAAAGTTGGAACAGTATAAGTATTATACTCTTGAGTTTCTACTTGTTGAATTTTAATTTTTCTTATATAAAAATCAAATGTTTCTTGGACAACTGCTTTAACAAAACTATTTTTATCTGTAGCTGAAGGTATATAAGCAAAATCACGACATTCCGAAATAGCTTTTTGAGCAGGATTAATATATCTGTTCTCTTGGCTTGCTAGCTCTAATGTTCTACTGATAACATACAAGTGTGGTCTGCAAAAAAAGCCTGATTTTTGCAGGCTTTGTAAATTTACGTCTATCTTTAACAGCCACTCTACTACAGATATAGTGTCGCTGTTAATGTTCATATCTTCTGAGGTTTCTTCACCGTTTGTTTCTATATCTTTAATGGACAAATCAAGTAACTGTCCAAGGGAGAAGAAATTACTAGGTATCTTTTGACTATGATGACTTTGAAGAATTTTATTCACAACTCTTTGAGGATATCTTTTCAAAGCATCATCAGTCATATTGGGACTAGCACAACGTCTAAATATTTCATCTACTAAGAGTGGTATTTGTAATACCCAAGGTAACCCTTTATAATATTCATTACTATTCCAGATTAGTATAATATCATTAAAATCTTCGTAAGCTTCTTGCCTACTACTAACTTCATTGAACCTCTGAGAAACAAATTCTTTTAGCTCACTTAAATTCTGATTGAATTGTAATGCAATATCTTCTATGTTTTTTCGAGTTATATATAGTGCTCTATAACTAATACTTTGATCTAGACAAAGTTCTCTTAGCCATTGATACAGGACATCTTGACTTTTAACTAAATTTCCAGTCAAAATTTCTTGTTCTTTAATATGATTATCAACTATTTTGTTAATTAAGTTCCCTAAAAATCCTAGCCTTTTAGATTTATATTCTCCTTGGTTCCAGTCTCCAATAAAATCTTGATTTATATGTATACTGTGAACTAATTCAATTAAGGCTCTTTCTTTAATTTGTGGAAACTTTTTTTGTAGGTTATTTAACTCATTCATAAAATTTTATTTTTTGTTAATGGAAATCTATGTTGGAATTACTCTATTTATGAAACAATTTACAACTCAACTAATTATTTGTTGTAAATCTTTTATATATCTTTTATAGGTTTCTGAATATTCAATTTGTTTTTCTATTTCTATTTTTAAGAAATTTAACTTACGTATTAATTCTTTATTTTGATTAGCTTCTAAAGCATTATCTTTTAATGATTGTTTTAAAGCACTCTTATATTCATTTAAGTATTTTATAATGTATTTAAAGTAAGATGTTACACTTGTTCGCAAATCATTATCTATAAAATTGTTAAAGCCTTCCTTATTTTCTTGTAGTTTTTTTTGAATAGATTGTAATACATAGTTAGATAATTTTTGTTTGTTAACAGTATATCCTCCTTTGTCAACTACTACTGGTATGTCTTCATGAGTCAACCATAAGGGTAATTTATCAGTCAACCATAAGAGTAAGGGTATAGAAAACAACCAACGACGCTCCTTTTGAATTTCAATTTTTGGTTGTAAATATTCCGTAAACTCTTCTTGATTTTCATGAAAATTACTATAATCTTCTAAATCTTCTATAATAGGTAATGAAGGTAATTTAAAGCTTTGTGGAAAATAGCTATGAATTTGGGCTTGAGCATTTTCTAAAGGTTCTTGAGTTTGATTGTTAGCAAATTTAATAAGTTGAGTTTTCTGTGTTTTAAGTTCTTGTTTTATCTCTTTATTAAGAGTTATAAAATATGTATTAACAATATCATTAATACTCTTGGATAGTTCATTTAAAAAATCTCCTATAGAGATATCTTCAGAAAATTTCAATGTCTCAATTTCACTGTCATCAGGTATTCTTTTATTCGCCATAATATAGCCAAAATACTCTGGATATCGTTGGGACATTTCATAATATCGCACTTCAAAATTGGATGTAAGATGTTCTGTAATTTCTTCTTGAATCTTAGCTTCTATCTCTATAAATTTAGAGTTAATTTTATCTTCAATGTCTTGTTTGCGTGCTAATAGTTCTTGAAAAATGTTAGTTCGGCAAGCTTCCACATCATCCATTCTATTTTGAATTACATTAATTGCATCATTTAGTTTATTAACATCATTTGTATATGCGGATATATTACGTATAATGACTTGATTATAAAAATCAGGAAGAGTTTTTGCAATAGTAATTATTGCTGTTTCCATTAATTTAGGAGCTGCGTTATTAATAAGAATATTAATTACTTTTTTGATAAACGAATCAAAGCCAGAGTATTGATAAAGAAGTTCAGTATATTCTTCAAGCTGTTCTAACTTTTCTTTATCTATGTTATTATTTTGATAATCTGCAATAAGTTCAGAAATGTTTACTGTCTTTCTTCCTCTATCAGCAATACTTAAATTACTATCACTATTAATTGCTTGTGATATTTCCTGATAAAATAAAGTACTATTTATTGGATTTTCAATAGATTTTTGGCTTTTGATTTCTTGTATTAAACAAGCAGAATAAAAACCCCTCAAAGCAGAACATTCAAACAAACGTTCTTTAATGTCAAAATCAGAATTAAATAAATTTAACTCGTTAGAGACAAATTGTTGTAATTGCTTTAAATCCAGACTATCCTGCTTCCGTTGGTCAATTTTATTAACTAATATATATAGATTTTTATTATTTGTTAATTCCATTGGCTTCAGAGCATTTTCTTTAATCTTTTTAGCCGCATCACTATCTAGATGCTGGGGGTCTATAACTAATAAAATCATGTGGCTTTTATCAATTTGTTCATTAACCACATCTACCAAATAAGCTTGTCCAGCTTCGTTTATACCTGGAGTATCAATAATTACAAATTTTGCTTGAATAGGAAAAGTTATATCTTGCTCTGACTGGTTTGCTGTAGGCATTTTCCATAAGCTTGTCTCAATTACAGGAAATTCATCAATTAATTTAATAGGGTTATCTTCAGGATTTATAATTGTATACAAACGAATCAAATCATTGAGTTTAGTTAAAACGTCAGATATTTTATCGCATCCAATAGTTTGTTGCTCTATGGGTATATCTCTTGAAGTTATAATAAGCTTTTTCAAATTTTCTAAATACTCAAATTTCTTAATTTCTGTTTGTTGATAATTATCAATGTCCTGAAAATTTTTGAATTTATCGTAAAGTTCATTCCATATGTCTTTGAAAAGTAAAAATGAATTATCGGTTAGTGTTAGTGTGGGTTCTGGTTTTTCTCCAAAAACTACTTTCGTAGGAAGTGTTGTCATAGCTGTAGGACGCTTTGGCATTATATTTAGTCCAGAGAGAGCATTGATAATAGTTGATTTCCCTGCACTCATAGGTGCAGTTATCACCATTAACAGTTCCATTTTTTCTAGTTCTTCTAATTTCCGCTCGAACAAGATTTTCAATTCATTAGCTCTTTTTCCTGTTTCATCATCAGAACTAAAGTCTTGACTGATTATATTCATCAATTTGCTGATTTCTTTTAACCAGTCAATCAATGTTATATGCAGGCTAATAATATCTGGTTTTAGCAAATCATAATTCATTTTGTACTTCCTTTTAAATTGACAATTATTTACAATATTTATATGATGAAACTACATTTATCAGAGGACAACATTAATCTATTAAAGCTATAAACAATCTGTTAACAGACCTTGGCTAAGGTTGCTTCTGTCGCTTTCTCTATTGTCGTTTCAAACACTTTGGTTAAAGCCAGAGTTACGATCACACTTGCTGTTAGTGACTCCATCTACTACCTCATCAATGCAGCATCATATTTTACTGATATTACACGCTTTCTCTAATGAATTCCGCAATTGGGGCAAAATTGAGGATTACCTTATATCTTGCATCTTCCCGTATAAACCCAGGTAATGTAAAAATATGCGCGATAAGGCTACCTTCTTTTTATTGGTTTTTATCGTTAAATCAACGGTTTTAGCTTAATACTGAGTTATTAAATTACATAAAATTTTATTGGTGCAAAATTTGGAATTACACCTAATCACTAAAAAGTGTAATACCAGAAATGTTGAATTTCGATACAAAACTTTACATACTTAGTTAAACTAACTCTAAAAATCATAAAATAGTCAACATAATATCATCTCCTCAAATCAATGAATATTTTGGGCTATTTTTATCGGCTTTTTTTTAACATTCAACACTTCTGCTTGTCTACCAGTTCGCAATATTAATGTTGCCGGGGTAAATGTCAGTATGCACTATATGAATTTTGATGTATCGCAGCTAGTGTATTAGCAGTTTTGCAAGTGCATTCTACATTATTTTCTAATTTTTAAGGTAAAAATCGATCTAAAGCAGCTTTTAACTGTTTAATTTCAACATCAATATTACCCTCTTGTGCGGCTCTAGCAATACACTCAGTTAAATGTTCATCCAAAACAATTCGCGCGACTCGATCCAATGCGCCTCGCACTGCGGCAATTTGCAGTAGAACATCAGGACAAGGGGCACTTTGCTGCACCATTGACTTAATACCTCGAACATGTCCTTCTATACGCGATAATCGATTGACAATTCGCCGTAAAGACTCTTCACTATGGATATGAGGATGAGCTGACTCTCCAGTTCCATGAGTACGATCTGTATGCTCGTGGTCTGTATCGTGATGGTGGGAATGTTCTGCTTGCTGGGATGTTGGCAAGGATTCCTTACCTAATCGGTTTGATCCATTCATGGGCTATCAAAAGACTTGTATTACTAAGATCCTAGTCTAGTACTCGACCAACCCAAAATTTCTGGGTGAAGGTGGGCTTCATTCACCTAACTTTACTGCTAACGCTTGGCTCTTTCTTGAGGAATAATCTCCGTTACTACCCTACCGCTAGAACTGCCACCTTTGACAAGAATATTTTCTGTTTGCAGATTACCAACTGCTGTTTCACCCACAAAATTTAATGGTGGATCAATTTGTCGGTAAACAACATTTCCCTGAGCTTCAACTAACTTATTGTCTAAATACCAAGTTAGTGTATTGGATCTTAGAGACTGGCGACGCTGACCAACGGCGTTGACATTACCTGTTAAATAAACGGTTTTTTGCGGTATTTTCATTTCACCTTGATTAGCTGTCACTGTGACATTTTCGGCACGCTGGAACATTCGCGTAGGTGAGTTTGTGGTGACAGTTTCTGCGTTCATGTTCCAGGTCATAGAGTTACTAGCTATTTGCATTGGTGGATCTAGTAATTCTAGTTGAGCATTCTTTTGGACAGTGGCAATTTTTGTTTTTAAGTTGACTTCGGCAGAATTTCCCTTACCGCGATCGCTAATTTTATTATCTTTGTAGCGGTCAATTTCTAGAGGGCGATCGCCAATTAGTTTTTCTTCTTTAATATTCCAGATTAAATGTTCAGTTCTCACTTGCATTTGGGGATCGATAGAATTTGCTACTACTCCTCCAGAAAATTCCATCCGTTGTTCGCGGGTTTTAACTCGTGCTTCTTGCGCTACAGCTTGTAGTTGTTTGTGAGTGCCGTTAATCTGGTTGCGGACAATTAACAAATCTTCTTTGGGTCGCCATTCTAATTCATTACCTTGCAATACAACACCATTCGTAGGATCTGTAGCAAATATCTTACCTTTAAGAAACAACTGCTTCCCATCTTGTTCAATATCTGCTACATCTGCCTTGATTTGGTAAACAACTTTCCCATCTTGATATAGTTCACCATAAGGACTTACAGCCTGACCAATTTGTTTTTCTTTGGTATATTTTGCGGTTTTAGCCCTGACTTTCCAAATTGGTCTCCCCACTTCATCTGCTTGTTCTAGGGTGACATCATAGAAAGTCAAATTACTATCTCTATCGGATGAATCCGCAGTGTTTTGTTGGGAAGCTGGCGGGGATTTGCCCCCGCAGGCGACTAAACCAAATATTAATAAAAGTAAAATAAGAAACGAGGGAGTGGAGGAGAAATTTTGAATTTTTCTCTTTCCCCATCTCCCTCTTTTATGAAATTGATACGCCATTATTCTTGGATTTCTAGGTGTCCGTCACTAGTTCTGGGGTCTTCCAAAAAACCGATACCAGATAACGGTCGGTATGGATAGCTTTGGCGAGGGGTTTTTTGAATATCTTCTTTGATAGCTTCTAAATCAATGTAGCGATCGCTTACATTAATTAAGCTGTCGCTGGTCATCGAACGCAAGCTCACTACTTCTACCCGCACGCCACGATAGCTGACTGAATTTACCGCATAAGCCAAATCCCCATCACCGCTAACTAAAACTGCGGTATCATAAGAATCTACTAGCGCCATCATATCTACTGCTATTTCTACATCCAGGTTAGCTTTTTTCGAGCCATCTGGTAGCTGGACTAAATCCTTAGCAATGACTCGATAGCCATTGCGACGCATCCACAGCAGAAACCCCTGTTGCTTCTCGTTTGTCCGATCTACACCAGTGTAGAAAAAAGAACGCAGTAATCTAGAACCTCCTGTTAATCGACATAATAACTTCGTGTAATCTATTTCAATACCTAGTTGCAGTGCAGCATAAAATAAATTTGAGCCATCAATAAATATGGCGACCCTACCCCGATTTTCCAAAACTTGTTCTGGCGTAAATATTGAATCGTTTTCCAAATTATTCAACATCATTGTGATACCTCAATTTTTATCCCTGTTATTTTTGATACAAATTACCAACTTTTAGATGCTAGTCACAGCGGCTTATGATAATGTTCTGCGGCTAATTTAAATTGAGCCACGATAAATTTTGTGAGAAAATAAAAAATTGAACAAAATCAGAGTTTGATAAGGACTAATTGTTTTTCGGGGATTCTATTCGCTTAAAAATCGGTTGGGGTGTACCCAACTGTTGTTTGCTCGATAGTAGCCCCCATTTAGCATGGATGGCAAAAGGAGCATTAACTGAACTTTGTTTTTGATCGTTAAAATTTATTCTGAAGCCTAGCTGCTGATAAATATCGCTACTAATGTTCGGAATAATTGGGGATAGCAGATAAGCTGCTAGTCTAACTGATTCTAGAACTGCGTAGAGAACCTTTTCCACCGCCTCCTGCTGTCCCTGTTTATATAATGACCAAGGAGCTTGTTCATCAATAAATTTATTACTGACTTGCACCAGTGAAAGAATAGCCTCACAGGCTTGACTGAAAGCTAGCTCCTGGTATGCTTGTTTTACCTGTTCCCCTAGACGTAAACCAATGGCTTTCAAAGGATTTTCGTCAGGAATCGCTTCATTGCCGATTGATGGTACTTTATTCTCAGCACAGTATTTTTTCACCATGCTCAAAGTGCGATTGAGCAAATTGCCTAATTTATCTGCTAAATCTGCATTCAGAGAATTAATGAACCTAACTTCATTAAAATCTCCATCCTTGCCAAATTCGATTTCCTTAAGGAAGTAATAACGAACGGCATCACTACCATAGCTTTTAACTAATGCCACTGGATCAAGGGTGTTACCCAGACTTTTGCCCATCTTTAGACCATCTTTAGTCAAAAAGCCATGCCCAAAGACTCTCTCTGGTAAGGGTAAGCCAGCCGATAACAGCATTGCTGGCCAGTAAACTGCATGAAAGCGCAGAATATCTTTACCAATTAGGTGCAGGTTAATCGGCCACCATGTTTCTAAAGCATTTGCTAAAGTCGGTTCTGCATCTGGTTCAAGTAATGCTGTGACATAACCTAGCAGCGCATCAAACCAGACATAGAGAGTGTGCTTGGGATCGACTGGTACAGGAAAACCCCAATCTAAATTCACTCGTGAAATGGAAAAATCTTGCAGTCCTTGATTGACAAAGCTGAGAACTTCATTACGCCGACTTTCTGGTTGAATAAAATCCGGTTTAGATTGATAAAATTCTGTCAGCTTGGTTTGATATTTGGATAAGCGGAAAAAATAGTTTTGTTCGTCTCGCCACTCCACTTCTTTGTTAGTATGAATTGGGCAACGGTGTCCTTCTAACAGATCCCGTTCTTCTTTGAATTCTTCGCAGGATACGCAGTACCAGCCTTGTTGTTGTCCTTGGTAGATATCACCAGATTCCCAGACTCGCTCAAAGAATTCTTTAACGATCGCTTGATGACGAGGTGCAGTAGTCCGACTAAAGCGATCGTATTGAATGTCTAATAATTGCCATAAACTCACGAAACTAGGGACAATTTCATCACAAAATTCTTGTGGCGCTTTCCCTAAACTTTCTGCCGATCGCTGAATTTTTTGCCCATGTTCATCTGTACCTGTAATTAGTAATACTTGATGTCCCAGTAACCGCTGAAATCGCGCCACTACATCGGCTGCGATCGTCGTATAAGCACTGCCTATATGAGGGACATCGTTTACATAATATAGGGGTGTAGTCAACGCAAATGTATTTTCTGTTTTATTCACTAGATTCATGCAAAATCAAAATTAACTTATTAAAACGTTTTACATCTTAGCTTTTGGCGGCAAAACCACGTAATTATACAATATTATTACTATTTTTTCCAATAACATCTTCATACTAGCAAATTTATCAGGTCAAAAATTGTTTGGTAATATGCATCAATTAAACTCATTCTTACCTAAAAAATGGAAATTAACTAATCATAATTTTTTTAAATAGTTTCTATTAGATATTATTGTGCTTGAGAATACATAATTAAGAATACAGAAAATCTAGTTACTTCTGTAGATTAGATATTTCTATCTTAAGACGGTCATGGCAATAGTAAAGAAATGTAAAACTAAAATTAAGACAAATTGCCATATTTACCGGAAAATATTATTGATTAGGTATGAGTGGAAATAGCCCCCTAGAGATTTCTCGCACTTTGGTGGCGGCATTCTCAACGCAAATGTTCCGCTATTACGAAGACCGCATTCCCCAGGATGCCAGCGTTTTGGTAGTCAGCAATCATCGCAGCTTTATGGATGCCCTGATTTTAATGGCGGCGTTATCGAGTCCGATTCGCTTTGCTTGCCATCACTACATGGGGCAAGTTCCAGTCATGCGGGAGATTGTCACCGGTCAATTGGGGTGTTTCCCCTTGGAAGAAACTCAAAACCGCCAGCAAAGTTTTTTTTCGCAGTCACAGGTGCTATTGCAGTCCAAGCAAATGGTGGGAGTATTTCCAGAAGGGACTGCACCAATGGTGAAATTTACTCAGCCCAACCAGGTGGGTGAGTTCCAGCGGGGATTTGCCCATTTGGCATTACGAGCGAATGTGGAGGATTTAGCTATTTTACCGATCGCGATCGCTTCCTTAGAAGAAGTAAACACTAATGGCTTCCCATTAAGACTTTTGAGTGTATTTGACCCTTCAGAACCTTTATTTAATCAGAGTGGTTGGCATCCTTTAGTAATTTATCGTCGGGTTGCAGTGTTAATCGGTCGTCCTTATTGGATTACACCCCAACATCATAAAAAATATCATGGCAAACAAGCTAGAACTGTTGTGGCTGAACTGACAGAACACTGTCACGGCGAGATTAGTAATTTACTGCGTCAAGGTTGCTATTAGAATCAAAAGCACCGAAGCTTTTATTAGTAACAATCAGCAGTTCAAAAGTTTTATATCAATGACTAATGACTATCACAGAAGTTGAGCTAAACCCTTGTTTTTTAACTCCTAAACGAGTACAGCCAGAGTATCCGCTATTGGTATATTTGCCAGGAATGGATGGAACTGGTCAACTATTACGATCGCAAACCGCAGGATTAGAAACTGGCTTTGATGTCCGTTGTTTGGCGCTCCCCCGGAAAGACCTTAACAATTGGGATGTCCTAACTAAGAGTGTATTGGACTTGATCGATGCCGAATTAGAAAAAAACCCTCAAAGACCAGTTTACTTGTGCGGTGAGTCCTTTGGTGGTTGCTTGGCAATGAAAGTGGCAATCCAAGCACCCCATTTATTTAAGCGAATTATCCTAATTAACCCAGCTTCGTCCTTTCAGCTTCGCCCTTGGTTAAGTTGGGCATCCCAGCTAACTTTCTTAGTGCCATCAGGATTGTATGATATTGGCGCACTAGGCTTGTTGCCATTTTTAGCATCTTTGCCACGCATTTCTCAAAGCGATCGCCACGATCTGCTAAAAACGATGCGTTCTGTCCCAGCAGAAACCGTTCATTGGCGGTTGTCTTTACTGCGAGAGTTTCATGTTGATGAGGAACAGTTAAGGCGTTTAACTCAACCAGTTTTGTTGATTGCCGGTGCTAGCGATCGCCTTTTGCCTTCTGTAAGTGAAGTCAACCGGATAGCGAATATCCTACCAAATAACAAGATTGTAGTGTTGCCCAATTGTGGACACGCATGCTTGCTAGAGCAAGATACTAATCTCTATAAAATTCTTAAGGATAACGACTTTTTAGAAAGTCAAGCTGATAAAGGTAGAGTTAAAAAGTAAAAAGTGTGCTACACATCAATTCAGAGAGTTGACAACCTTGATTTTGCCTTCTTTGGTAAGAAAGTAAAGTAAAGTACATCTAATATCTCGTCACCTTCAAATAATATTTGCATCCTTAAAAAACTTAACCACATATTTTTGGAGACTATCAAATGGTTGCTCTCAAAGAATTCCTCAGCCTAGAATTAGACAAATTGAATGAAGAACAACTCAAACAAGTTAGTGATTTTATTGCCTTTCTCAAATTCCGCAGCAGAAATATTAGCTGGCAAATAGATAAAAATAAAATGGCTGCTCTTTACAGTGAATTTGCCCAGGAAGATCGTCAACTAGCGGAGGCAGGATTAGATGAATATGCAGAACTACTTACACAAGAAGATTTAAAATGAGGGTTCAACGAGGTGAAGTATGGCTAGCCAATTTAGACCCTACGAAGGGTTCTGAACAAGGAGGCATAAGACCAGTTATTCTTTTTCAAGATAATATTGTCACCGAATTCTCCACCACTATCATCACCATTCCTCTAACAACAAATTTGCGTCGTGCGTCTTTGCCAACCTGTTTATTAATTCAAAGTAGTGAAGGTGGATTAGAACGGGATTCAGTTGCTCTTTGCCACCAATTGCGGGTAATTGATAAAACAAGATTGCAAAGAAAAGTAGGCGTTATAACTCCATAAATACTCGCTATTTTAGAAGATAAAGTGTTGTTGACATTGGGTTATCAATTTTAAAATCAGAACCTCTGTCATCCTTCGTATGTCTATAGTTAAGGCTCATAATCATTCCTATTTGCTCTGATGAATTGTACTTATAGAGAGATGTCAAAGCTCCTCAAACTTCGCTACAACCAAAAGAGAGAGGCTTTACAAGATGGTGTCAAGCAATGGCAGACAAACCCCAAGAAATAAAAGTGAATAAATTAGTTAATTCACCTAAAGAAACTTCAGAAGTAAAAATCCAGGCTCAATCATCAGTAGAAAATGAACCGTCTATAGTAGAGTCTTTGATTAAAACTGTTGCTGAGACTGGCCAAGCAGTTTTAGACACAGCAATAGGGGTGGGAGAAGCGACAGCGAAAGAAACACACAAGTTCATTGAGCAAACAACTCAAACCAGCGGTCAGGTTGTGAATCGCCTCAGTGAAAATTGGCTGATTAGAAAACTATCTGGAGTATTAAATCTCAATTGGCTGATTAGCGATACTAACCTTGTTGATTTGGAACAAGCACAAGCGGCAGTAAACAAACTCAAGAAACAGTATCCAAATGAATCACCCAGCCAGCTTGCTCACCGAATCATGGTGGAAAAAGCAACTAAAGCAGCCACAGTTGGACTAGCTACTAGTTTTTTGCCAGGAATAGCAGTGGCATTGTTGGCAATTGATTTAACAGCCACAACAAAATTGCAGTCAGAAATGCTTTATCAAATTGCATCTGTCTACGGGCTAGATTTAAAAGACCCTGCCCGTAAAGGTGAAATTTTGGCAATTTTTGGGTTGGCTTTGGGTGGAGGACGTTTGTTGAAAGCTGCGGGGTTAGGCTTGCTGCGAAATTTGCCCTTGGCGGGTGCAGTGATTGGAGCTAGTTCAAATGCGACGATGATCTATTCATTGGGGTATGCTGCTTGTCGATTTTACGAAACCAAGCTGGATGAATCTACTTCCTTGGCATCGCCACAGACATTGGCAACATTAAAAGCCGAAAGTGAAAAGTATTTAGAAAGTGCGATCGCTCAACAAGCTCTCATGGATCAAATCTTAGTTCACACGATCCTAGCTAGCCATCCAGAAAAGACTTGGCAAGAAATTTTACCAGAATTAAAAGCTCTAAACCTCAGTCCGACTTCGTTGGATGCCATTGCCCAAAATATCAAATCGCCCAAGCCTTTAGATGTATTGCTCAATCAACTGAATCGTGATTTTGCCATACCTTTGTTGGCTCAATGTTACAAAATTGCCCAGCTTGATAATCAGATTACAGCACCTGAGCAAAAAATAATAGAAGCGATCGCCAGCAAATTTGATATTGACACAAATAAAATTGGGGGATAAGGCATTGGGCATGGGACAGGAAGTAAAAGAGTAGAGTTCATAGCTTCATTAACGAATATCAAAGACTCATTAATGGAGTTCTGAGGTGGATTAATGAGGATCAAAGACTCATTAATGGAGTTCTGAGGTGGATTAATGAGGATCAAAGACTCATTAATGGAGTTCTGAGGTGGATTAATGAGTATCAAAGACTCGTTAATGGAGTTCTGAGGTGGATTAATGAGTATCAAAGACTCGTTAATGGAGTTCTGAGGTGGATTAATGAGTATCAAAGACTCGTTAACGGAGTTCTGAGGTGGATTAACCAGGCTCAAAGACTCTTAACGAATGCTATTTATACTAATTGGTTAGACTTATACTTACTAACCCTTTCTCCCCAATGCTCAATGCCCAATTCCCCATGCCCAATCCCCACTCCCCTCACCATGAAACCAGAATTTTGAGCAATACTGGTACAAGAAGGAATATTTACACAAAATCCCAAAATGACAATTCAACCTAGTGATAAGCCTTTACTAGAGTGGGCAGGCGATAGTTTGGCAATTGGATTATTTGAAGATGCAGTGGAGTTAACCGGAGAACTAGCTACTTTAGATCAAAAGTTTTCCGGGGTCTTAAAAGAACTGATTGCCGAAGAAGAATTTAAAGGTAAAGCCAATAGCACTATTTTCACCCGTGTAAATGCTGATAGCCCAGTGCGGAAATTGATTTTAGTAGGTTTAGGCAAACCAGATGCACTAAAACTAGATACTCTGCGCCGCGCTGCTGCGGCTGTAGCCAGGGTAGGAAAAAAGCAAAAAAGCAAAATTCTCGGATTTAGCTTTCCATTGTGGAACAACGATCCAGCAGCGAGTGCCCAAGCGATCGTAGAAGGTGTGGAATTAGCACTTTATCAAGATATTCGTTTTAAATCCGAACCAGAAGATAAAGGTTCACCAATAGAAAGTGTAGATTTACTGGGTTTTGGTGGACAAGAAGCCGCCATCACCCGCGCCAATCAAATTGTTTCCGGGGTAAATTTGGCACGGCAATTAGTAGCAGCACCAGCTAATGCAGTAACACCACTTACTTTAGCGGAAACTGCTCAAGCGATCGCCAAGGATTATGGTTTACAACTGGAAATTCTGGAACGAGAAGACTGTGAAAAGTTGGGCATGGGTGCATTTTTAGGAGTAGCTCAAGCTTCCGATTTGCCACCGAAATTCATTCACCTAACTTATAAGCCAGAAGGTACACCCAAAAAGAAATTAGCAATTATTGGCAAAGGTGTAACCTTCGACTCCGGCGGACTCAACATTAAAGGTGCTGGTAGCGGCATCGAAACCATGAAGATGGATATGGGGGGTGCAGCTGCTACCTTGGGGGCAGCAAAAGCAGTTGCTCAAATTAAGCCAGATGTTGAAGTTCACTTCATTTCGGCGGCGGCTGAAAACATGATTAGCGGTCACGCCATGCACCCTGGAGACATTCTCACAGCATCAAATGGCAAAACAATTGAAGTGAACAACACCGACGCAGAAGGACGTTTGACCTTAGCAGATGCCTTGGTGTATGCCGACAAATTGGGATTAGATGCGATCGTTGATTTAGCCACACTGACTGGTGCCAACGTCATTGCCTTGGGTGACGATATTGCTGGTTTGTACACTCCTGATGATGCTGTAGCCTCCCAGCTTGAAAAAGCTGCCCAAACTTCAGGGGAAAAGATTTGGCGGATGCCAATGGAAGAAAAATATTTTGAAGGGTTAAAGTCTGGTATTGCGGACATGAAAAATACAGGGCCGCGTCCAGGTGGTGCAATCACCGCTGCCCTTTTCCTGAAGCAATTCGTCAAACAAACCCCTTGGGCGCACATAGATATTGCTGGTCCAGTGTGGACAGATAAAGAAAATGGCTACAACGGCGCAGGGGCAACTGGCTACGGTGTTCGGACGCTAGTTGATTGGGTTATGGGAAGTGGTGAATAGGGAGTCAACAGGGGAATAGGGTATAGGTTACAGGGTACAGATTATTCCCTATTACCTGTCACCTTTCCCCTAATCGCAATGCCCTATGCCCTATGCCCAATACTTAACAATTCGTGCTATCTTGAGCTCGCCAGCAAAAATTGTTGCAATAGTAACAGAATTAATTTGGCGCTCAGAAAGTTAAGCTTTTTCGGGCATTGCCATCTGGTAAAATTTGTAAGGTTTCTAGAAGCTGTGAGCAATGGGATCGACTCGTGTACGGATCGCAATTGACGCAATGGGAGGGGATCATGCACCCGGTGAAATCGTTGCTGGCGCATTGCGAGCAAGAGAAGAATTGGGTGTAGATATATTTTTGGTTGGCGATCCCCAACAAATAGAAGCTGCCTTGCCATCAAAAACAAGTTTAGGGCAGGTAGAGATCGTGAATGCTGAAGAAGCGATCGCTATGGATGAGGAGCCTTTAAATGCAGTTAGACGCAAACGCAAGGCTTCTATCAATGTGGCGATAGATTTAGTCAAGCAGCAAAAGGCAGATGCCGTATTTTCTGCGGGTCACTCTGGGGCGGCTATGGCATCAGCTTTGCTCCGTTTAGGAAGATTACCAGGAATCGATCGCCCAGCCATCGGGACAGTTTTTCCGACAATTATTGCTGGTAAGCCAGTACTGGTACTTGATGTTGGCGCAAATGTAGATTGCCGTCCCAAGTTTTTAGAGCAGTTTGGCGTTATGGGATCGGCTTACAGTCAGTATGTCTTGGGTACAACTGAACCGAAGGTGGGTTTGCTGAATATCGGTGAAGAAGACTCTAAAGGCAATGATGCAGCCGTCCGCGCCCACCAACTGCTACGCGAAAATTCCCAAATTAATTTTATTGGCAATGCTGAAGGGCGTGATGTGCTTTCCGGTCGCTTTGATGTGATTGTCTGCGATGGCTTTGTGGGCAATGTATTATTAAAATTTGCCGAAGCCGTTGGAGAAGTGATTCTACAAATTCTGCGGGAAGAATTACCCCAAGGATTGCACGGTCAAATCGGTTCAGCACTTTTAAAACCCAACTTGAAGCGAATTAAGCAACGAATGGATCACGCAGAACACGGTGGCGCTTTGCTATTGGGCGTGGCAGGAGTCTGTTTTATCGGTCACGGTAGCTCCCAAGCACCTTCAATTTTTAATGCAATTCGTATGGCAAAAGAAGCTGTTGACAACCAGGTGATACAACGAATTCAGTCCCAATATATGTTAGAGCGCGAGAGCAGTTAGCGATCGGTCATTGGTCATTGGTCATTTGTCATTGGTCATTTGCGAAGGACAAAGGACAACTGACAAAGGACAAAGAACAAAGGACAAAAAGCTGATAGCTTGGGAGATTAGGAGTGCAAAACTTAGGCGTAGCAATTATTGGAAGTGGCTCGGCAGTACCAGCAACTTCCCTACACAACCAGACATTGAGTGAACTAGTTGAAACATCAGATGAGTGGATCGCTACAAGAACGGGAATTCGTCAGCGTCGATTAGCTCTCCCATCTGAGTCTTTGAGTATACTCGCTACTGCCGCCAGCAGTCAGGCGATCGCAGCTTCAGGAATTAAACCAGAAGACTTAGACCTGATTCTGCTAGCAACTTCCACCCCTGATGATTTGTTTGGTAGTGCTTGTCAAGTACAGGCTAAATTGGGAGCTACCAACGCAGTAGCCTTTGACTTGACCGCTGCCTGCTCCGGCTTTGTGTTTGGTTTGGTTACAGCAGCCCAATACATTAGAACTGGTGTCTATAGAAATGTATTGTTAATAGGGGCAGATATCCTCTCTCGCTGGGTAGATTGGGAAGATCGGCGGACTTGTGTATTATTTGGTGATGGTGCCGGGGCAGTGGTATTACAAGCTGCCAAAAGCGATCGCTTATTAGGATTTGCACTTAAAAGTGATGGTACTCAAAACCATTACCTCAACCTTGCTTATGCAGGTAATTCCCAAGAACTATTGACTGATATAAATATCACCAAAGGCACTTACCAACCGATTACGATGAACGGCAAAGAAGTCTACCGCTTTGCTGTTCAAAAAGTGCCAGAAATAATTGATAAAGCCTTGTTTAAAGCCAACATCAGCGTTGACCAGATAGATTGGCTGATATTGCATCAAGCCAATCAGCGGATTATCGATGCCGTTGCCCAACGCCTGAATATCCCAGAACATAAAGTTATTAGTAATCTCGCCCACTATGGCAATACCTCAGCTGCTTCCATCCCCTTAGCTTTAGATGAAGCAGTACGACAAGGTAAAATTAAACCCAATGAAATCGTTGCTACATCCGGCTTTGGTGCCGGTCTTACCTGGGGCGCGGCGATCTTTCAATGGGGAAGATAAATCTTTTATCCTTTGTCATTAGTCATTTGTCCTTTGTTAATTACTAATGACTAATGACCAATGACAAATGACCAATGACCAATGACCAATGACCAATGACCAATGACAAATGACAAAAACTGCATGGGTGTTTCCCGGACAAGGTTCCCAAACGCTGGGAATGGGAATGGACTTATTAGATATACCGTCCGCTAAATACAAGCTTGCCAAAGCTGAGGATATTTTGGGTTGGTCTGTAACTGAAATTTGTCAAACTCAAGAAGAGAAGTTATCACAGACGCTGTATACTCAACCAATTCTTTATGTGGTCGAAAGCATTCTTGCTGACCTGCTTCGAGAGCGGGGACACCAGCCAGATTTAGTTGCTGGTCATAGTTTGGGAGAATATACTGCCCTTTATATAGCGGGTGTCTTTGAGTGGTCAGCTGGTTTATATCTGGTAAAGCGTCGTGCAGAACTTATGGATAGTTCCGTCGATGGGATGATGGCAGCTTTGATCAACTTTGACCACGAACAGTTAGAAAAAGTCATTTCTCAAACCTCTGATGTGGTGATAGCAAATGATAATAGTTCGGCTCAGGTGGTAATTTCAGGTACGACTGAGGCTGTAAAAGCGGTGATGACTCAAGTCAAAGTAAAGCGTGCGATTCCCTTAAAAGTTTCTGGAGCATTTCATTCACACTTAATAGCACCAGCAGCTGCGGAATTCCAAGACATTTTAGAATCTGTAGAATTTCAGCCAGCTATTGTACCAGTTTTGTCTAATGTAGAACCAATTCCGTCTATTGATGCCGAGATTTTAAAGGAACGCCTGAATAAACAAATGACTGGTTCTGTAAGATGGCGAGAAATTTGTCTGCAATTACCAGCTAATGGTATCGAACGGGTAATGGAAATTGGCCCTGGTAAAGTCCTAACTGGCTTGATTAAACGTAATAGCCCTGATTTAATTTTACAAAACATCCAGAGGGCTAGTGATTTACCTGTTTAATTTTTTTAGCTTCTTATTAGGTAGGGTTGAGACACGAGAATCATTACTTGCAGGTTTAAGAATTAAAATCGTATTATCGATACCTTCATGGATATTAAACGGTACTTTGTAATCCTTATCAGCACGGGAAAAAGTGCAAAGACTGGTGCTGATATTTTTCAGGCGATCGCACACATCTGTTTGTGCAATGTTTGTGCAATTGGAAAACTTTCAATTTTACCAGTTGACTGAAGTTGAGTTAAACAAGTTTCTAAATCATATTTCAGTCCTAATGCACTCTGATAGCGTTCTTCAGCATTCTTCGCCATCATATCTACAACTTTTTTGCGTTTGATCTGGGTGTTGCGATCGCTTATGCTAAGTTCAGTTTGATTTGCATTATCTTCTGTGGACAAAAACCGCGAACCGTCGATCAGTCTGGCACTTTACCACGCCTTTAAATGGTCAGTTGTCAGTCCCATGCTCCACGCTTACTTTCGGGGCCAGATTTATGGTGCGGAAAATGTCCCCAACTTAGGGCCGCTACTAGTAGTGAGTAATCACGCTAGTTACTTCGATCCGCCAATTGTCTCTAATTGTGTACGTCGTCCAGTAGCGTACATGGCTAAGGAAGAGTTATTTAATATCCCCATTTTGGCGCAAGCGATTAAATTGTATGGTGCTTACCCGGTAAGTCGGGGAAATACCGATCGCAATGCCATCCGTGCCGCTCTACAATATCTCGATAATGGTTGGGCTGTCGGTGTTTTCTTGCAAGGTACTCGTACCCCAGATGGTCGAATTACAGACCCCAAAAGAGGTGCATTGCTGCTGGCGGCGAAAGCAAAAGCCCCAATATTGCCGGTGAGTGTCTGGGGTACTGAGAAGATTTTACAAAAAGGAGCGTCCCTACCTCGCGCAGTTCCGATCACAGTCAGAATTGGTAACTTGATTGATGCTCCTAATTCCAGTAATAAAGAGGAATTGGAGAATCTAACACAAAAGTGTGCCACAGTAATAAACGAAATGCATGATTTAGGAAGATGAGTTAGACACGCAAGAGATGTATGCTTTAAGAAGGTAGCGATCGCTATTAGGTTGATCTAATCTTAAAGTCAATTCACTATAGCAATCAATTAAGGGACTTCCAACAAATAAATTATTAATCTTGTGGAGTGGGCAACTTTCTCACACTACACAACTAGTTTTTGTCTAAGTCTTAATAACAAATTAGAAATTATAAATTATTATGAGCGGCTTTGAAGCCAAGAATTTTTGGGAGCGATTAAATAATCTGGCATTAGTTCGCTTTTTGCTTTTGGTTGCATCTGGCTGGGCAATTGTACAGCTTTTAGCTTACTTTGAAGCGATCATTGTTATTTTTACATTTGCGGCAATTTTAGCTTTTTTGCTCAGTTATCCTGTACAAGGGCTACGGCGTTTTTTGCCCCACGGTATAGCTGTTGGTGTCGTTTTCTTACTCAGTATTGTGATTATAGGTGGTCTAATAATTACTGTGAGTTTAACGGTTTTATCTCAAGGACAACAATTAATTGATAGTATCACTGCATTTCTAAATTCTTTAGTACCTTTATTAGATGGACTGGAAGGATTGTTGAAAAATCGTAATTTCCAGATAGATTTAAGTTTTATTGAAGAACAATTACGGAATCAAGCTGTATCAACTCTTGTTAATAGTTTAGCTATTTTACAAGGGTTTATGACGAACTTTGTAAGTTTTATATTAATTGCAGTTGTAGCTTTTTTTATGCTACTAGATGGAGAAAACCTATGGAATTTTATTTTAAAAATAGTCCCAAAACAGCGCCGTAATAGATTTACAAATATTATCAGAAAGTCTTTTTTAGGATTTTTTAGAGGTCAACTGCTATTAAGTGCATTTTTAACAATTTCAACATTCCTAGTGTTTTTACTATTAAAAGTACCTTTTGCTTTGATATTGTCAATTATAGTTGGAATTGTTGATATCATTCCTGGCATAGGGGCGACATTAGGAGTAAGCACAGTTACTCTATTTGTATTGTCTCAAGGTGTTTGGTTAGCAGTGAAAGTATTAATAGCTTGTATCGTCCTCCAGCAGATACAAGACAACTTGATGGCGCCTCGAATTATGCAAGGTGCGCTGAATCTTAATCCTGTAGTGGTATTTTTTGCTTTACTAGTAGGAGCTAGAGTAGCAGGATTATTAGGTGTTTTTATATCTATTCCGATCGCTGGGGTAATTGTATCTTTATTTGAAATTGATGAAATGAAATCAGAAGTTTAGTCATTAGTCATTTGTCATTTGTCAGGAACAGGGAACTAGGGAATAATGTAAAAATAGCCATTTACAAATAAACATTGGGAAGTAATGTCGGATTTAAGAACGGAATTAACAGAAATTTTGGATGAGGCAGAGTGGGAGTGGCTAATTCCTCATGTACAACGAGATGCAGTAATTTTGGTGGCCCTTGAACTAAATTTGGTGGATGTTGGAGTAGCGATCGCCAGCGATAACATTCCATCAGTGGAACAGTGGATTGATAAACAATTGATTACCAAACCCACGACAGTACAGGTGGGAGAATGGAATGGCGATCGCAGTAAGCGATTTAATACTCTCATCGTTCAGCCTTACGTTCTGGCGCAAGAAATAGTCGCTGCTTAATTAGTTTCTGTGTTGTTTTCGATGACAGTTGGTGTTGGGGTATTTTTTCATAACAGATAGCTCAATGTGCCAGTTATTACTTTGCTATTGCCAGGGACTAGCTGGCTGATTGAATTAAAGGAAAATTTTCTCCTTTAAGATTTATCCATCTAGGAGCTAGAATTGTTACCATAATTTCAGATTAGATATTGAAACCTTGATCCAATCTGAAACCTTAGAATTATTAGAATGGCATCGCCTCTGCCAGCATCTTGCCACCTTTGCGGCAACGAAACTGGGGGCGACAGCTGCGCGTCATCTGAAAATACCCGATTCTCAGATCCAAAGCCAAGAGTTGTTAGAGCAAACCAAAGAAGTCTACCAACTGGAAACTCGCCTGACCACAGGACTGTCATTTGAAGGAATTCAAGATATTGGCGATTCCTTAGAACGGGCAGAACGTAGTGGAGTTTTGGCAGGAGATGAACTGTTAGCGATCGCCACCACCCTCGCTGGTGCCAGAAATTTGCGCCGTGTCATCGACAATCAAGAAGATTTGCCGATATTGACTGATTTGGTTGCCGATTTGCGGACTTATCCCGAACTAGAACAGGAAATTCATCGCTGTATTGATGAACGGGCCCAGGTAACTGACCGCGCGAGTCAAAAACTGGGAGAAATTCGTACAGACTTACGGCGATTACGCAGCCAAATTACTCAAAAGCTGCAAAATATCTTACAGGCAAAATCTGGCGCAGTTCAAGAACAGCTGATTACCCAACGGAGCGATCGCTTTGTTATCCCTGTAAAAGCACCCCAAAAAGATGCCATCCCCGGCATAGTCCACGATACCTCTACCAGCGGTGCCACCCTGTATGTGGAACCGAATTCAGTAGTACCTCTAGGCAACCAACTGCGGCAGATAATTAGAAGAGAGCAAGCCGAAGAAGAAACGATTCGCCGCATTTTGACAGAACTTGTAGCCGCAGTCAAACCAGATTTGGAGAGGTTGTTAGCGATCGCTACCACTTTGGATCTGGCAACCGCTAGATCGCGATATAGCTACTGGCTAGGAGCGAATCCCCCACGATTTATCCAGCGAGAAGACAGGGAAATCATTACCTTACGGAACTTAAGACATCCTCTGTTAGTGTGGCAGCAACAGCACGAACAAGGGCAACCAGTAATTCCTGTAGATTTACTGATTAGCCCCCAAATTCGAGTAGTGACAATTACCGGGCCAAATACTGGCGGTAAAACTGTAACCTTAAAAACCTTGGGGTTAGCAGCATTAATGGCCAAAGTGGGTTTATTTGTCCCCGCCCGCGAACCAGTAGAAATACCTTGGTTTGATAAAGTGCTGGCAGATATTGGCGATGAACAATCCTTACAGCAAAGTTTATCTACATTCTCTGGACACATCCGCCGAATTAGTCGGATTTTGGAAGCATTGGGGACTGGGGACTTGGGACTTGGGACTGTGGAAAAGGAAATTCCTAATCCCCAATCCCTAGTCTTACTCGATGAAGTTGGCGCAGGAACCGATCCAGTGGAAGGTAGCGCCTTAGCGATCGCTTTGTTGCAATATCTCGCCAACCATGCCCAGCTAACTATTGCCACCACTCACTTCGGGGAATTAAAAGCCCTGAAATATGAAGACGATCGGTTTGAAAATGCCTCTGTAGAATTTGACGAAAGTACTCTCTCACCTACTTACCGTCTCCTGTGGGGCATCCCCGGACGTTCTAATGCCCTAACCATTGCCCTGCGCTTGGGATTAAAACCAGAAGTGGTAGAAGAGGCAAAAACCCAAGTGGGAGAGGCCACAGATGAAGTTAACCAGGTGATTGCTGGCTTAGAAGCGCAGCGCCGCCGTCAAGAAACCAAAGCTGCGGAAGCCCAAAGTTTGTTGCAGCAAGCGGAACGTTTATACAAAGAAGTATCCGCAAAAGCTGCAAGTTTGGAAGAAAGGGAAAGCAGTTTACGGGCCTCACAGGAAATAGCAGTGCAGCAAGCGATCGCCCAAGCAAAAGGTGAAATTGCCCAAGTTATCCGCCGTTTACAGAAAGGTACGCCCACAGCCCAAGAAGCCCAGCAAGCAACCAATGCTTTGAATCAAATTGGCCAGCAATATCAGTCAGTAACGCCAGCAAAACCAAAAGTTGGGTTTATGCCCAAAGTAGGCGATCGCATCCGCGTTCCCAAATTGGGACAGACAGCGGAAGTGATCGCCGCCCCTGATGAAGATGGCGAGTTAAGCGTTCGCTTTGGGCTAATGAAGATGACTGTGAAGTTGGAAGACGTAGAATCTCTAGATGGTCAAAAAGCCGAACCAGTCGTCAAAGCCAAACTAGCCCCAGTAGCAGTAGCCCCCCCACCGCAAAGTGTCCCAGAAATTCGGACTTCCCAAAATACCATCGATTTGCGTGGTAAACGGGTGGCTGATGCTGAATATATTTTAGATAAAGCCATTTCGGAAGCTACAGGCCCAATCTGGATTATTCACGGGTACGGTACTGGTAAGCTACGACAAGGAGTTCACGCCTTTTTGCAGCAGCATTCCAGAGTGAACAATTACGAACCAGCAGAACAAGCAGATGGCGGCAGTGGTGTTACCGTTGTTCATCTAAAATAAAGTAGTAATAAATGTAACTATAGCGGTTCTTAATTGCATGGAATACAGACCACTGTTAGGGCATAGGAATGCTATGCCCTCACCATCGGTTGCATTCAAACGAAAACTACTATATTTCATTACCCAAAGTTAGGATGAAGCAGAAGTTACAGAATAAAAACAGTATGAAGACTAAGATTTTACCTTTCATTGCAGCTTTTAGTTTTTTTACTAATAGCCCAGCTTGCGAACACCAAGCGTATTGCCATTAATAAAGAGAAGGAAATTTGCGATGTTACTTGAACTCAATCAACTAATTGTTAGAGCCGGTCATCAGTTGTTGATTAAAGATGTCTCCTGGTCGGCATACAAACGCATTTTAGCAGAATTGGGAGACAATCGCAGCTCTCGGATAGGTTACAGTCAAGGGGTGCTGGAAATAATGGCTCCATTACCAGAGCATGAAGTAGCTAAAGTTATTATTGGGGACTTGTTAAAAATTTTATTAGAAGAACTCGATCTGGAATTTTGGAGTTTAGGTTCTACAACTTTTGATAAAGAAAGTATGGATGCTGGAGTAGAACCCGATGATTGTTTCTATATCCAAAATGAAGCTAAAATTAGGGGCAAAGATAGAATAAATTTAGAAACTGATCCGCCTCCAGATTTGGCTATTGAAATTGATATTACCTCCCGCACTCGTTTCAATAATTATCAAGCGTTGAGAGTACCGGAACTGTGGCGATGGAATGGAAAAAAGCTGGAAATAAACGTGCTTTTTGATGGTAAATATATAGAATCAAATATCAGTTCTATTTTCCCTAACTTCTCAATTTTCCAAGTAATTCCCGAATATTTGATACTGAGTAAAACCAATGGCAGAAATGCGACAATGAAAGCATTTCGTGCGTGGATAAGACAGCAAATTAGTAGCCATATTTAGTTGAAATTATCAGAAATGGCTACTCAAAAAGGTTGTGGCTAGTAGGATAAAAGTATTATTCGCTGCTTCTTCAATACAATGCCAATGTCTTTTATTATTCCCTGTCACGCATTTATGATTTCATCACCCAAAGTTAGATGAAGATAATGAAATCTACGGCAATAATTGGCGGTTTCTACGTAATTTCCATACTATCAGACAAGATAATATCATGTCCGGTCAAAGACTTATCATTTAGACCGCAGTTCTTGCTGGGAGCAGGGAGCAGGGGGAAAGAGACTTTTCCGATTTTTGCATAGATCCGGTAATCATAAGTGATTAACCGGACTTGATATAAGCTAACTAGCAAGAAATATGAAATTCTTGGTTCTGGAACTTTGGTGATTACTAACGAGAGGTTATCGGTATAGCCATCATTCACGCGCCTGCGAACATATTGGTTCCTTATTGAATGTACTATCAGATTGATTTGAATCAGAACAAGACAAAATTAGGAAGTTTTCTACCTGTGGTAGTCTAATTTAATTAATTGCTTTTTATTCAAGATAAAAGCTACCCCTACCGCCAGCAAAATTCCACCCGCACCTTGATGTTCGGGAACAGAAGTAGAGGGCGCGGTAAATCCATACTTTGCTAAAATTTCTTGCCCTTCTTGTGACAGGATATATCCAGCTAATTTTTCACCATCAGGATCGGCATTTTTCAGTGTAGTTAGTCCATAGTTAGCTTTCGTTGCTAAATAGTCGGGTAACTCTACTATTTGCAGATTTTCACCACCTTTTGTTGCTTGGGCAGTCTTGCCACTGGTGTAATAAGCTAAAAATATATCTGCCTGTTTTGTTTCTTCTAAAAAGTAGACTAAACTATTTTTGCCATTAGGAACTATAGGAGCATTAGGATTACCACCTACTAACTGTAAAGCTTTATTCTTCAGAATTTGAGAGCTACCAGGTGTAACCCGATCGGACTTGTCAAATATTTGCCATGCATAATCACCAGATGGATCTGCTAGAGGCGTGGAAGTTCCTAACTTGATTTCGGGTTTTAACAAAAAATCTAACAAATTATCTGATGTGATACCAAGTCCCGATCTGACAACCGCAGTCATACGGTTGCTGGTGAAGTTCACTACAGGTTCACTTAAACCTTCTTCAAACAATGTCTGAGGATTATCAATATCTGCACTGGCAAAAACATCTGCGGATTTTCCAGTTTTGGATAATTCTTGTTCTATCAATTCTCGTGTTAGACCAGACGGGCCAAAGCGCGTTTCTACTGGAATCCCATATTTCTCGTTAAAAGATTCACCTACTTCTGTGAGACTATCCCGCAAACTACCAGCAGCGTATAGTTTAACCGCGAATGCCTGAGTTGGCAGTGTCACACCGACAGCACAAGCTATCAGTGAAAAGGCAAAAAAATGCTTTTTCATAGTTGTTATATTATTGCGTTGCTATTTCTATTAGGTGAATGATCTGCAACCCATGCTTCAGTGTGGGTTTTGGTAAATATCTAAAGTATTACCTCTGCCCATTAACTTTATAAATGAGTTCTGATATGTGCGTGTTTTGCGGTTAGAGTTATAGTACCAACGAAGTTGGAATAAATCAATCACCCAACATATCCAAATGCTGACTTTATCAAATTTTTAAGTTTGTCATCAGTTTTATTCATAGAGGCGTCAATCGTCCTGATGTTGCCCAGCCTATACTAAATAACAGGCTGCACACAAGTAAAACTAAGTTGAGATAATGTCCAGCAGCAAAAAGTGCCTTGAGCAAACAGGTAAAATATTTGTAGAGTAATTATGTATACATTAAGACCAAGTAATAAATATCAAGAAATTTCAAAATTTCAAACCACAAACAAATTAGGAGGTATTCTACATAATTACTTAGCGATCGTTAGCGGTTAGCATTTTTAATATTGTTTATTTATACTCTGATACGGAGCTAACGGCGAAAGTCAGGTAAACCTTAATTAGAATTGATAATTTTTTACTTTGTCGAAAATAAATTTTCATCTAGAGTAAGACAAAGATACCTACTGTTTACTACATAAAAAAGCTAGCCTCTGGCTCATAGCTATGGGAAACCAAGCTTGATTCTTAAGAGTCTGGTTTCAAAATGGGTAACAGCAACATCCCCTATCAGCTCGATCACCTATGCTAAAAGTTATGCACTCGGCCGCCAACTCAGCCACTCCAAATTCCCAGTGGGAGGATTTAATCAAGCTTTCAGCCCCAAACACAGTTCAATGGGACAATATCAAAACCCAATTAGACTTGGTGCTGTTAGCGCTAGAAACCTTAACTGGGATTGGTTCAGAGGCAATGCTTTCGGCGGCAACCGATCTGAATTTAGAGTCAAGAGTGCCAGACCGCGTAGCTTTATGGCGATTGCGCCAATCAAATCCTCTACGCAAAGGTCAAGGAGGGCGAAAAAAGCTAGATGTCGAAGAAGCGCGATCGCTTGTTTTGATCGTCTGCTACTTAGCCAAACAGCACCAGGAATTGATTCGCCGCGCTGTCGGTCTGTTAGAACAAATGGCAGAAAATAACCGAGAACCTCACCAGGCTGCTTTACTTGGAGATTATATTGATGCTTTTTGCAACACCTACCAAGAGCGGATGGAAGAGGACGAGCAAATCTCAACGGATTTACTAACCAACCTGGCCCTAAAACTGCTTGTAGATTTACTTTTTTACAGCGCTCCTGGTGGGCATCGCCGTCTTTGGCTAGCACTTATAGACCGTTCAACAAAATTTTAAATTTTAGATTTGAAATTCTTCAACCAAAATTTGCTCGTAAAAGTTTGCTAGGTCAGGAAACCTTTTTGATGGTCATTAGCTCTTGGGCGATGCACTATCTAGCAATGCTTCCTCCTTGCACGCCAGTTTGAATAACGGAAGGAACCTGACAAATTTCTGAGTGGAAAAATCCACCGTTCCAACTTTTCTTTGCAAGCAACTGGCTCAATTTTTGCAAAATCCCAATATAGTCTTCTTCGCAGTTCCTGTCATGCCTCTATCAAATTCTGTTATTCGTTGCTACACACCACCGACTTGCACGCTAGAAGTATTTGCGCAAAGCTCATCTCTGTCTCGTTGGATGGGGAAAACTGTCCTCAAACATCTGAGTTTTGAGCTACGTTTTGACGATCCTCGACTACCAGAAGAACACAGAGTTCCAATTCGGGGCGATCGCGAGCAACTCGAAGCTTTATGTGATGCTGTCACCAACTATGTACAGCAATTCCTCCAACAGTCTCCAGAAAGCTTTTGGGTCAGTTTCTCCAGTACTCAAGAATCAAGCGCAGCACTGGATGAGCCAGAATTAAAGTCTTCAACAAAAACATTAAATGCCTTTAGTACCCAGATTCCAGGGGCAAATATCTACTTAGAACCAAGCAGCTATTTAACTCACAACCTATTTCTTGGTTCTCTTGCCAACCATTCATCTGGCCCCGTAATTCAACTCAGTTTGCTGCAACTATTCGATTTGGCAAGTGCTTTAGATGAATACTCAACTGATGTCATGGCACTTCCAACTCTCAACAGCACAGCTTCGATGAGGTTCCCTGCTTGGGCACCTGTTGCCGCAGTCTTAGTATTAGGTATAGGTTTTTTACCAGTTACTTGGCAATATGCTAACAATATTAGAGAAAAGCAACAGCAGACAGCCAAAACATCAGATTCAGCAACAGTAAAGACTGCTCTAGAACCTTCATCCTCACTAAACTTTCCCACGCCTGAACCTGGGCTAACCTCTCCATCAAATAATTTGCTAGGTTCTACTCCTCCACTTTCCACATCCACTTTACCCCAAGCACCTCTAACAGCCCCTAGTTCTAGTAGTTTCTCTGCACCGCCACCAAATACATTGACAATACCTCAAGGGACGACTGCAACCCTTCCTAGTAATCGAGCGATTGCACCATCCAGCAAAATCCCAGGACAGGAAATTGCCATATTACCAAATCTGGGACAGAATCCAACCGGGTCAAGTCCCCAAGGCGGTGCTGGTACTATCCCTAAACTGCGGAATTTGCCACCCAGACTATCTTCTAACGCCAGCAGCTTACCAACTAATATCTCACCCGTCCTCCCTCCATCTCTTGACACCATACCCAATAATAATCGTGTCAATACCCCAACCCAACCCTCCCCACTAACCTCACAACAGCTAGACGAAAGAATCCGTTCCTTACAGCAATCTTCTGCTGGAGAAAAACCTGCTTCACAACTTCCCTCCTCTAGGACTGCGGAGAATAATCCCTTTATCGATCAATTAGGGGACGCAGGTAAAAACCCCACATCCAGAGAAGTAGCTACTGGCACATTATTTGACACACCTCAAGTAGCAGAAGCTAGAGAATACCTAACAAAGCGTTGGCAACCACCTACTGGACTGGGACAAACATTAGAGTACAGTTTGATAGTTGGTGTTGACGGCACAATTGAACGAATTTTCCCCCTTAATAAGGCAGCAAGAGAATTCGTTGATAACGCTGGGATGCCTGAAGTTGGTAAACCTTTTGTTTCTGCCAATAAAAATGGACAAAATGTCAGAATTCGAGTTGTTCTCAGCCCTGATGGCAAGGTACAGACTTTTCCAGATCAATAAGTAAACTCATCCTTTTAATGCCACTTGTAAAACTGGTACAAATCTTGTGCCAGTTTCTACTTACTACAATTGCTCTTGAGCTTACCTGTTGAAGTCCAGTTATGAAACTGGTCTTACTATTGATACCAGTAAACCTACCAATAAATATAATTACTGTTAACACCAATTCTCCAAAACTATAACTATAGATATAAGTCTGGAAACCCAGATTAAATCTTACGCTTCTTAATTACGAATTATCAAAGGTAAGAAATATGCAAACAATTGGTACCCAGAAAGACAGTGCAGCTTGGGTTATTCAAACTTGGGCAGCTTTTGTGATTTCTATTTCTATGACCACCTTCGGTATTGTAAACTTACCCGTAAATGGCTGGGTGAAAGGCTTTATGGGTATGGGTATGGCTTTCTCTGTTGGCTCAACTTTTACTTTGGCAAAAACTACTAGAGACTTGCACGAAACTAGAAGATTAACCGCTAGGTTAGACGAAGCAAAAGTAGAAAAATTGCTTTCACAACACGATCCTCTAAATTTAAAATGAAGGGAGTTAGCCCTAACAGGGAATTCAAAATTATTCTTGCATCATAAATTAACTATATGACGAAAAACAAAAGGACTGGATATACCAGTCCTTTATTAAATTGATTTAACGTTTTTATCTTAATAACGAGATTTTTTGGTCTTCAACTTTTGCTTTTTACGCCGACGTTCGCTAGCAACAACTGCCTGTTCTACCGGATAACCCACTAAAGGAATTACCTGATATTTGCGCTCGTCTTCTAACTTTCTCAGTTCAGTGTAATCAACCCAATGAATGCAATCAACCGGACAAGTGTCAATTGCTTCTTGGATAATTTCCTCAGCGTCCCCATCTTGCCGAACTACGCGCGATCGCCCGTAATCTGGTTCAATATAAAAGGTGTTACGCGCAACATGAGCGCAATGCTTGCAACCAATACAGGTGATTTCGTCAACATAAACACCATTTTGGCGAAATACACCACCCAATTCCGGTTCTAAACCAGAACGTTCTGGGGCATCCCGTAAAAAACCCCCTAATTCTGGTTCCAAACCGGAACGGTTCTCTTCTTGTTCTTCCGGCGACGGCAGAAAATCAGCCATTACGCACTCCAGCGCTGTACTACCAGGCGAATTGAACCATCTTCATTTTTTTGTTGTTCAGAGACTTGAAAACCAACACGAGCGGTTTCTTTCACAACTGTTTGATAAGCATAGCGCTGTGTTACTTGGCGCAAAAATCCGTCCACGGATAGGTCTTGCTGCCAATATTGCAAGTCAGCCACCAGTTCATATTCTTTGCCATTCCATCTAAAACCGATGTCATAGCCATTTTCCTGCTCAATACTAACTTCCGCAGGATGGGTTTGACCGCGATAGCCACGGACTTCGCGTGGGCCGGGTTTCCAGTCTACGCCCAATTCAGTCAAAGCATCTTTCAAAGAATCAAGGTTACGGATTTGAGTCTTAATTTGGCTAAAGTGTGACATGGTGGTTATGAATTAATAACACTAAACTACTGTGAAAACTTACCAATCGCTGTAAGTGGTGTGTGTATTCGCCACATTAGATTGCTGCACCTTCGCGGCGAAATATTCTGAGGTTGGCTCATGATTAAGTACTTGCCCCAGCTGTGCCTCTATTGCTGCTGTAACCTCAGCGCAAGAAGCACCCACAATGCCAGTGACTTTCTCTTGTACCCGACCGTCTGGATAGATTATGAACTCTAATGTCTCCATGCTCTTGGCCAACCACGATAAGTACGCTTAAATTTTACTGCCTTAGCAGAAGGCTACAAATATAGCCGTAGGAACATTTTTACTTAGATATTAGATACAAACTCGCCATTTGTTAATTAATGTTCCATCTTTCAACATATATATCTCAGAATCTTTACAAAAGTTATTAATATTATAAGCACACACATCAGTATTTAGTTAGTTTCTCTTAACCTCATTGATTAGTCAAGGTAACAACTGGAGTTAGCTAAGTAAGCTGCAAAAGTCCTAAAAATAAGGATTAGAGGTAGTATAACCAGCAAAGCAATTCACAAAAATATAAAATTTATTGAAAAACTTTATTCTTAGCATTCGATCTACCTTATTATTCTCCAGGTAGGTTTGATGCAGCGCAGTCTACAACAAGATAGTGGGGTATACCTACGTAGGCATTGCATTAGGTGTTTGCTTAGTAACTTTAGTTTGTATTGGGTGTAAAGGGATTTTTAGACTGCGAGCGCCAGAATCTAAAAAACCTGTAACCTTTAAATATCAGCAAATTTTGGGTTTTCTTGGATCAAGGCAACATCAGGGTAGGTGATCGCGCTCATCACTACAATAGGCGATCGGATAATGTTCTATGTGTATTATGCATAGACCACTTTCTGTTGCTTACGCTGTCACCATTTCCGGGACTGAATCAAGGGATGCTGGCTCGAAATGTAACACCATAATTTGCTCTTTACTCCTCTTGCAAGACTATAAAACAAGTATTGCCACCAGAATTTGCGTTTAAGTTGAATTTTTTGCCATCGGATATATCAACATTCCCTTGCCCAGCACAGCTACCTTCTTTTCCGTTGTCAAACACAGCCCTCGCGTTGGCTGAATACGTGTACTGACCGGGTTTTGGAACAGTAACTGTTAAAGTTGCTCTAGGGTAGTTCTGATTGACTGTAAGAGTCCCAACTGGTCTTCCATTTATGGAAACTTCAACTTGTTCGCTTACCTGACCTATCTCAACGCCAAGATTGTCACCAATTGTAAAATTGATGGCTGATTGAGGAGGAGCAGTATTATCTGGTGCTTCTAATCCAATTCCTACTACAACGAAAAATGCACCCACAAGTCCTGAAATCAACCTAGGTAGCCACCTTAGGTACTTTTAATTCTTTGAGTTCAAACCCACCGCCGAGAATAGCTACAGCAAGGAGGATGGCTCCGAAAATAAAGACGACTAAGCTTGTTTTCATAATCAGTTCAGATAAAGTGTTAAATGCACTAAAAATAGCTGTCTAATTATTTTAGGACTTACGCACACTCTACGAATTCTTAGCGTTCTTGGCGTCTTGGCGGTTCGACAAATTAAGCTTTTGGGCAATTTTTGCGTAAGTCCTATATTTATTAGACTGAAATTTTCCGTCTAATATTTTGTTTCAATGAGAATATACAAACATTCCAGCTATTTATTTTTAGAATTTACAGAGTTTTTCCATATAACACCCGTATTCAGGTACTATACCCCCACATTCCGCACTTAAAAATGTCATACTATAATACTTCAATAAATAGTACAAAAAGCCACTTTTTAAGTTAAGTATTAATAAAAGAAGAAGTGTTGGCAATCATCCAGCAATTATCGGGTTTTTATTAATTAGTTATCAAGCTGCTTCACAGAACAGGATTGCGATTAACAGAAGGGTTACAACTACGTATTAAATATATTGATTTTGCCTAGCAGCAAATTATTGTCCGTGATGGGATGAAAAGTCGAGTGACGATGTTACCTGTAAGTATTGCTGAAGAATTGAAAGTGTATTTGCAGGACGTTTCCCCTCCTGCTTTAACTGGATTTTTGATGCGATGCCGCGTAAAAATTTGCCCAAGTCCTGAAAATGTTGGGTTTCGTCCCTCAACCCAACCTACACAATTTAGGCTTTTAGCTCTAACTGAACTGTATTGAGGCATATTATTCGGCAAACATTTCAGCCAAGGTATCTAAAATTGCTTTTTGTTCATCAGGGTCAATCTGACCTAGCTTTTTGACTAATCGAGTTTTGTCAACTGTACGAATTTGATCTAGAACGATTTGCCCATCCTTGCCCTGAAAGTCACAAGCAACACGAGTCGGATAAGACTGTCTTTTAGTTGTCATTGGAGCAACAATAACTGTGGCAATATATTTATTCATCTCATCTGGTGAAATTACTACACAGGGCCTTGTCTTTTGAATCTCACTGCCAATCGTTGGGTCAAGGTTAACCAAAAACACATCAAATCGATTCACTACCACTCCCACTCTAGATGCTCCCACTCTGTAGTTATCGCATCATCAAGCAGTGTATCGTCGTGTTGCTTCGCCATAGTTGCAAATGCTTCCTCCCACCCCTGACGCGATTGCGAGGCAGCACGGACAATTAGATGACAATCTTGAATTTCAATTTCCACCTCTTCACCAATACCGCTTTGTTCCAGCAGAAGTTTAGGAATGCGGATACCTTGAGAGTTTCCGATTTTAACAATACGGGTTCTAATTGCTGTCCCCATAAGAATACTTCTCCTAGATTGTAATTACATTGTGATTACCAATCAGACTTTTGTCAAGAAGCGCTCAATTTTTCAATAATTTTTAATGCGATCGCTCTCAAAATTACCAGATACGATGTCTACGACGGGCTACGTTTACGCACTTTTCTCTTAACTGGGTTTATCAGAGTCAAACGGATTCCACAATCTCCCTTGTGTAATCCAACGGAAATCATCTGTATTTCTTGTTATCAGAGTTAGTCCATACACCAAAGCAGTGCCGGCAATAATTGCATCACCTAAAGTCATTCGTTTCTGTTGTCGCAGAATTACCGCTTGATTTAAAATATCTTGAGAGATTGGTAGAACCTGAGCAACTTGAAAAAACTCCTCCAAATACTGACGTTGTTCCTCTTTAAGCAGATGATAGCCTAACACTTCTAAATAACTGAGTGCTGATACCGCAGGTGCATATTCAGCAATTAACTCTCTCAATTGGGCGTTTTCTGATTGAGCAGAATATATAATAATATTGCTATCGAGCAGCACGTTTTATCGTCCCGGAAGTGAACGGTCTTGACGAGTTTCTTGCTGCCAAATAACTGGATCTACATCAGTCAAAGCTTGACTCACAGCAAGTTTTTCTAATATTTCAGCCATTCTTCTTCCCCGTGCTTGTTTATCTATGACTGATTCATTTTCCAGCAATGTAACATGAACTGGGATTTGTAGCTCTCCCAATGTAGGTACATCATCAATCCACTCTAAACGACTTCCTTTCAACCAAGCTTTGAATGTTTTTAGCATTATTTTGCTCTCTACTTTCTATCTATCTTGGCATCGCTTTCAAAACTACAATATACAATAAGCGATCGCCAGATTCTCTATATTTATGTGCGTCAGGGTAACCCATCCTAAATATCATTAGCATCTGCGTTTTTATACCGATTACACTGACACCATTTCAGGGACTGAATCAGGGGATGCTGGCTCAAAATGTAACACCATAATTTGCGCTGGGCGTAAACCAACAGATTCATAAGTGCGCCCGTTGCGTAGGCGTAGCCCGCCGGAGGTATCGCTAAATTCAACTTCAAATGCAGCGTCACTAGCTAATAATTCTACTACTGTGCCAACTTGACCACGGTACAGGTTGTATTCAGGCAGATCAACTGTCAGTGCTACTACATCCAGCAACTTGATTGTATTTGCAGTTTCTACACCTTTTTCAACGGCTTTATTGGTAATATCTTCAAAATTCATAAATCAATTTTTCCTAATCTGGTACACGATATTCTACTACTAAAGCATAATTATTACTAGAATTATATCAGTATTAACACTGATGGTATTTCGCTGTATACCAAATCAGCAACAAAGAGTTTGCAGTTGCTTAGAATAGTAGTGATAGAAAGGATTGTAATTATGAACGTCGTCATTCCTAATGAAATATTAACCGCAACTCGGATGACTGAAGGCGAAATGAAGCAGGAAATTGCGGTGATGCTCTTTCAAAAAGAAAAGTTAACCCTTGCTCAAGCCAGCCGATTTGCAGGCATGAATCGTATAGCATTTCAGCATCTACTCGCAAGTCGTCAAATTTCAGTGCATTATGGGGTCGAGGATTTTGAACAAGATATCAATAACTTGCGGGCGATGGGTAGACTGTGATCATTGTCAGTGATACTTCGCCTATTAATAACCTCGCTGCCATTAACCATCTTCATTTACTACAACAGCTTTACGGAACAGTCCTAATTCCTGAAGCTGTCTACCGAGAACTGACTGATCCCAACTTTCCAGTTGCAGGTGCAATTGAAGTCCAAACTTTTATCTGGATTCAAACTCGTCCAGTTCAAGATCGTATACTGGTTGAAGCACTCAGCAATGAACTGGATATTGGTGAAGCTGAAGCGATCGCTCTAGCGCTGGAAATGAAAGCAGATCAAGTTTTGATTGATGAACGTCGTGGTCGCATGGTTGCAGCTAGGCTAAATCTTGGTTACACAGGGATTTTAGGGATTTTGGTTGAAGCTAAAAGTCAAAAGCTGATTTTTGCTGTGAAACCTTTGTTAGATGCTCTGATTAACCAAGCAGGATTCTGGGTGACGGAACCTTTATACAAGAGGGTTTTGCAGCTTGTTGATGAAAATTAATTTTTGATACTCTACAATAACGCAAATCAATTTCACAGATCAATCTTGGTTTTTCGGCTCCAATGCTGTGTTAAACGGCTGGTTGCTACCATTTCTTGCAGCTTCTAACTTTTGACGAATAGCTATCTGAACCTTTTGATCAAAATCAGGATCGTTGAGAGATGCAATAATTCTGAGTGGACGTTGGTTAATTCTGTTTAAGTACGCCTGAAATGCAGCTTCATCTTTACGATGTTTGAGAAAATACTCTCTCAACTCGGCATTAGACATTACATCATAGTTAACGCGGCTCATCAGCAAACTCCCCGTTGGGTAGAATTTGAAACTCCAGTTCTTCGCTATAACCAGCTAATAAATACACATTGTGAGGGCGATTATCAACACAAACTAGATGTATTGGCTGAAGCATAACATAGGTTAGTTGATAGGCAATGCGGTATAGACTCTCTAGCTGGGCAGCAGTAGGCATTCTGAACATTTCTTCACCTATTGGCTATTCTTAGCAAGTCTTTGCGCTTAATTTGTCAGTGATACTTCCCCCATCAATAACCTCGTCGCTATTCTACTGAGTTTTGTTTTACTCTGATTCAGATTTTTGTAACAAGTCTATTGACTTCAGACGAATACATTGAGAAACTAATAGTTAGTTTTACTAATTAACAGAAGTGCATCAAATTTGTGACAATACTGACGAGAAAAGTAAATCGATCGCAACCTCCTAGCGAGGCAAAACCCCTGATTTTGGAAACTCAGGGACTCACACGCCGTTTTGGGAAGTTAACCGCAGTTAATAACCTAAGCATATCTGTAGAACAGGGTGAAGTATTTGGACTACTTGGACCCAATGGAGCAGGCAAAAGTACAGTTATTAAGATGTTGACAACCTTGCTACCTATCAGTGCAGGGAAAGCAACCTTGGCTGGCTATGACGTAACTCGTCAATCTAATCCTGTAAGACGGGCTATCGGCTATGTACCCCAGGCGCTCTCTGCTGATGGTAGCCTCACAGGTTACGAAAATCTCTTAATTTTTGCCAAGCTGTATGGAATACCTGCCAAAGGACGCGATCGCCGCATCTATGAAATTTTAGAATACATGGGTTTGCAAGATGCCGCGAAACGCTTGGTACGAAACTACTCTGGTGGGATGATCCGCAAGCTGGAAATTGGCATATCAGTTCTACATCAACCCCAAATTTTATTTCTTGATGAGCCGACTGTCGGACTAGATCCCATCGCTCGAACTCAAGTATGGCAGCTTGTACTACAACTCTGTGATGATTACGGCACAACTATATTTTTAACAACCCACTTTTTAGAAGAAGCAGACAGTTTATGTAACCGAGTGGCGATTATGCAGCAAGGTGAAGTCGTTACCACAGGTACACCAAGCGACTTAAAAGCTTCTTTAGATAACCCAAATGCAACTTTGGATGATGTCTTTATTCACTATACAGGCGACCAGTTAACATCAGGAGTCAACTACCGTGACACAGCAAGAACCAGACGTACTGCTCAACGGTTGGGTTAAAGCACCACCCACTGTCCGAGTAAATTTGATCTCTGCAATTAAAGAGCTAGTTACGAAAACCCTGGCGATCGCTGAATTGGAAATACGTAAACTCCGCCACGATCCCACTGATTTAGTAGTTCGAGCTGTGCAACCAACCTTATGGCTGCTGATCTTTGGGCAAGTTTTTGCCCGCACTCGCGTGATTCCTACAGGAAACTTACACTATTTGGACTTCATTTCTGCTGGTATCTTGGCTCAGAGTATTTTGTTTGTGGCAATTTTTAGTGGTGGGATGACGCTAATCTGGGAGCGAGACTTAGGAATTGTACATAAATTTCTAGCTAGTCCCACACCCCGGATGGCAATGGTGTTGGGCAAAGCCCTGGCATGTGGGGTGCGATGCTTATCTCAGGTAGTATTCATTTACGGATTGACATTTCTATTGGGTGTCAAACTAAATCTTCATCCCTTAGCTATCCTCCAAGTACTAGTAGTAGTCATGCTGGGGGCCGGTTCTTTTTGTATTTTTTCATTAATCATTGGCTGTTTGGTAAAAAGCCGAGAAAGGATGACGGGTATTGGACAATTGTTAACCATGCCGTTATTTTTTGCGAGCAATGCCATCTATCCGATTTCGTTGATGCCCAATTGGTTAAAGTTCATTTCCCATGTAAATCCCTTGACTTATGAGGTTGATGCCTTACGCGGCACCATGCTGTTAAACGGCACTAGCATCTATGGCTTTGGTCTGGATTGTACAATTCTCTTATTAACATTAATAATTTTGGCGATCATTGGTGGAAAACTTTATCCACGGGTGGCCATGTAATCAGGAGAACAACAAGCCCATGACCTTGGATAAACCTAATCAAGGTGCAACTTCCGAAGAATGTGCCGCCAGAGTAATGGACACAGTTCCATTAGTGATGCGGTTTATCCGAGCGGATATGCGTGCCCATAGTGCCGCCTTTTTATCTATACCTCAGTTGCGATCGCTGGCATTTATCAATCGCAATCCTGGTGCTTCATTATCTGATCTAGCAGAGCATTTAGGTGTCACCTCTGCCACGGCATCAGCAACCATAGAACGCTTGGTACAACGTGACTTTGTGAAACGCATCGCTCATCCTCAAGAGCGGCGGCGGGTGCTGCTCAATTTAACTGAAGATGGAAAACACCATCTCAAGCAATCCCAAGATCAAACTCGCGCTCATATTACTGACTTGCTGAAAGGTCTTACAGAAGACCAAATTTCCAACATTGAAGAAGGCTTAACTCTACTAAAAAATGTCTTCGAGAAAACAGAACTCAAAGCCCCATAACTTTGAGGTTGCACAACACGATCCCTTTGCAGCCTTTAAGTTTCGAGACTATCGGCTATTTACCATTGGACGGCTGGTGCTGTCCGTGGGGTCGCAAATGCAAACTGTAGCGATTGGCTGGGAACTCTATGAGCGGACTAACTCAGCGATCGCTTTAGGTGGTGTAGGACTGGCGCAAGTCTTACCAATGATTGCTCTCACCTTGATTACCGGAGATGTGGCCGATCGCCGCGATGCTGTGTTTTATTTTAACAGTACCGATTAAAGAGCAAAAAGCCATCCGCACAACTGAGCCAATCTCACTCAAAGCACTTGCAGCTGGTGCTAAATTTGTTTGGCAGAATCAGTTGATTTTAGCAGCGATTACATTAGATATGTTTGCTGTATTGTTGGGTGGTGCGTAGGCGTAGCCCGCCGTAGGCATCGCGCTCCTCCCGATCTTTGCCAAAGATATTTTACACGTAGGACCAGTGGAGTTGGGATATCTACAAGCAGCTCATTCCATCGGTGCTTTGACTATGGCCATTACCCTGGCGTATTTACCACCGTTACGTAAAGCTGGCCCAGCCTTATTGTGGTCAGTGGTTGGCTTTGGGGTTGTAACAATTATCTTTGGACTTTCTCGTTCCTTTTGGCTATCTATGTTGATGCTGATCCTTGGTGGCGCACTAGATAGTATTAGCGTTGTGATTCGCCATACATTAGTTCAAATCAGAACACCGGATCATTTGCGTGGTCGGGTTGCTGCTATTAATAGCGTGTTTATTAGTGCCTCGAATGAATTAGGGGGCTTTGAATCAGGATTAACTGCTGCTTTATTTGGCCCGATAATTTCTGTTGTGGGTGGTGGAATTGGCACAATTGTAGTAGTGATTGCTACAGCTATGATTTGGCCGGAAATTCGGAAGTTAGGGGCTTTGCAAGAATATAAATAGAAGTACCGATCTATTAGACATCAGATAATAAAAATCCCACCTCAGCAAGAGATAACAATCACAATGTTGTAGCTTTTACATGGGTGGGATTTTTGTTTATCGAAAGTTGCACATCGCGTAATCAAAAAGTAAACACAAAAGAACACTACTGTCACTAAATCGAAAAGTTTTCCAAAAGTCTTCCCAACCATTTATTCGATTCATTTTAGTTAGAGAACATCATTTACTGAAATCTTTATGGCTACTATTGTTACTCAAACTCAACTTCAAGAGTTGCATCCAGGCGATCGCACATATATTATGCTGCTAATTGGGATATAGAAGATTTTGACTAGCGACAAAATAGGCTGGAAACAACTCCTAGCAATGCGTTGTAGGAGTTCTTTTATCCGAAAATTTATTCCTCCAGGATTTTAGAGATTTTTTTACTTGCAGTTGTATACAAATGTTCTCAAGTAAGTTATTATTCTCATGATGATTTGATAGTAATTATAGTTAATAAGTTTATTCATGCTTTTTCCCTTTTTGATTATGTTCCGAGAGGGCGTTGAAGCTGCACTTGTCGTGGGTATCATTGCCAGTTATCTCAAGCAAACTGGTCGTACCCATTTGATGAAGTCAGTCTGGATCGGAATTGTACTAGCGACTTTTGTCTGTCTAGCAGCTGCGATCTTCTTGCAAATAACCAGTCAAGATTTTCCCCAACAAGAACAGGAATTATTTGCAGCTGTAATTTCCATCGTGGCGGTTGGGGTTCTCACCTGGATGGTTTTCTGGATGCGCCGTGCTGCTCGTTCGATTAAAGGTGAGTTACAGTCCCAAGTTGAAGCTGCTATTCAATCGGGTGATAAGGGAGGCATAGCACTAGTGGGAATGGCATTCTTTGCAGTACTGCGGGAAGGTCTGGAAACAGTAGTGTTTCTGCTGGCCACGTTTCAGCAAAATTTGGGAATTCAAGCTCCTGTGGGGGCATTGTTTGGATATGCAGCCGCAGTAGCCGTCGGTGTAGGCATCTATCAGGGTGGTATCCGCATCAACTTGAGGCGATTTTTTAAATGGACAGGAGCCTTCATTATCCTGGTTGCTGCTGGACTCTTAGCCAGTGGGGTGAGAGCCTTTCATGAAGCGGGAGTGTGGAATTCATTGCAAACAGTGGTATTTGATGCTAGTGGGATACTTCCCAATAACGGGTTTGTTGGTTCACTTTTGGCAGGATTTTTTGGCTACAACGATGCCCCTACTGTAAGTGAGGCGATCGTTTATTTTGGCTATCTAATTCCTACCATGCTGCTGTTCTTGTTAGGCGGTAACGCTAGACAGAAGACTACCGCAAGTCATTCCTAGCAACTTCAATAATTTTTAGGAAAATACAACAATGAAAAATTTTTTAAAGCACTCAACAATTATCTGTCTGATTGCCTTGACAGTAGCTGCCTGTGAATCTAATAAATCAAGTGATACTTCCGGAAGTAATTCTCCAGAAGCTAAAACTGTAGCTAACGATACCTCTGCTAACAATTCTGCTGAAACTGCTTTGACTGTGACAGATAAAGGTTGCGAACCCAATCAACTGACAGTAGCATCTGGGCAAAACAACTTTGTGATTACTAATAAAAGCAGCCAACCTCTGGAGTGGGAAATTTTGTCTGGAGTGAAAGTCGTAGAGGAACGAGAAAATATTGCTCCTGGCTTTGTTCAGAAAGTCAAAATTAATCTAGAACCAGGTGAGTATGATATGGGTTGCGGTTTACGCAGCAATCCCAAAGGGAAACTCAGTGTAAAAGCAGGAGTTGGAGATTCTCAAGCCAAGACGACCGTAGATCAAGGTAAATTAGTCGGTGCGATCGCAGAATATAAAGTCTACGTCACTAAAGAAACTGACCAACTGGTGGCAGACAACAAGACTTTCACGGATGCCGTGATTGCTGGCGACCTTGCTAAAGCTCAGAAACTCTATGCCTCTACCCATGTCCACTGGGAACGCGCAGAACCGATAGCTGAACTTTTCTCCGATCTCGATAAAACTATGGATTCTCGTGCTGATGACTTTGCCAAAAAAGAGGCCGATCCAGAATTCACTGGATACCATCGCATAGAGAAAGCTTTATTCCAGGACAAAACGACAAAAGGGATGAAACCCTTTGCCGAAAAGCTACAGAAAGATGGTCTGGAACTGCAAAAGCGCATTGCCACCTTGACCATTGAACCGAAAAATATGGTTGGCGGTGCTGCTGGCTTGATTGAAGAAGTGGCTGCTACCAAAATTTCTGGGGAAGAAGACCGCTACAGCCATACTGACCTCTGGGACTTCAGCGCTAATGTAGAGGGTTCCCAAAAGATTGTGGAGTTATTGCGCCCCGTTATCCAAAAAGCTAACCCAGATTTATTAACCCGTGTAGATAGCAATTTCACTAAAGTTAACCAAAAACTTGCTAAATACAAAACCCCTGATGGTGGTTTTGCTACCTACGACAAGGTGAGTGAAGCAGACAAGAAAGACATGAAAACAGCGATCGCTGCCCTTTCTGAAGATTTGTCTCAGTTACGCGGCACTCTGGGCGTTAACTAATTGATGCAGAATTCCTAGAGGAGTAAATTATGTCTATCACAAAGCAACCAAGTTTACGCATTACTCCCAAGCTCGGCCGTCGTGACTTGTTAATCGGCATGGCCGCAGCAGGTGGAATAGCAGCTTTGACGACTTTGGGTTATCGTACTCTTCTGGGATCGCCTCTTGACCCATCTGAAGAGGTCGTGCCGTTCTTTGGGCTTCACCAAGCAGGTATTCTTACCCCTACTCCGGCTGCTGGTTTGATGGTCGCATTTGATACAACTGCTACAAATAAAGCAGATTTAGTGCGGTTGTTCAAAACTTTAACTGAGCGCATCAAGTTTCTCATGGCAGGGGGAACACCCAAGCCGCGCGACCCCAAATTTCCCCCCAGTGATTCGGGGATTATGGGCCCGGAGATTGCTCCCAATAATCTGACAATTACCCTAGCTGTGGGTAACTCACTGTTCGATAACCGCTTTGGACTCGGCAACTTGAAACCCAAGCGGTTAGATACAATGCCCAATTTTCCCAATGACCAGCTTGACCCAGATTTATGTCATGGGGATATACTGTTGCAATTCTGTGCCAATACTGAGGAATCGAATCTCCACGCTTTACGCGACATCATTAAAAACTTGCCTGACTTGATAACTTTGCGTTGGCAAATAACGGGATTTCTGCCGCCGAATACCCACAAAAAACAAGGCAAATCTACGGTGCGTAACCTGCTTGGTTTTAAAGATGGTACGGCAAATCTAAATGCTAGTGACGACAAATTGATGAACCGGATTGTCTGGGTACAGCCAAATAATGGTGAACCCGCTTGGACAGTAGGAGGAAGCTATCAAGTGGTACGAGTGATCCGCAACTTAGTCGAACGCTGGGATCGTACACCACTACAGGAGCAAGAAACAATTATTGGGCGCAATAAAGATTCTGGTGCACCTTTGGGGATGAAGCACGAGAAAGATATTCCCAATTACGATCGAGATCCTACAGGTAAACAAATTCCTCTAGATGCTCATATCCGCCTTGCTAATCCACGTAAATCAGAGTCGAGTTTGATTCTGCGGCGTGGTTTCAATTATTCACGCGGGTTTGACAAATCTGGACAGTTAGATATGGGTTTGTTGTTTGTCTGTTTTCAAGCTGATTTAGAGAAAGGGTTTGTGACAGTGCAAAATCGTTTGAAAGGAGAACCTTTAGAGGAGTACATTCGCCCCATTGGTGGTGGATATTTCTTCGCTTTACCTGGTGTCAAAGCTAAAGGAGCTTATCTCGGTCAGTCATTACTAGAAGCATCAACAGTGTAGATTTACAGCAGTTTTCATTTGCATGAAGTACAAAACTACGGGTTTGAAGGCAGGAGGCAGGAGGCAGGAGGTAGAAACTCTTTATATCTGATGCGTGAGTCCTGGATTTTGTACCTTACTTACTTGCAAACTGCTGTATCTTTAATTTTTAATTTTTTGACGGTGGTTAGCAGGTTGTAATCACAAAGATTCTGCAAAAGCGATCGCGTCACTTGCAGATTTACCACCAGATAATTGCGCTAGTTCTTCCCAGCGAGTGGTTAAATTATCCAAGATAATAACTTTGACAACAGTACGCTGTTTGGCGTTGTCATTGTTGGCTTTTTTACCTTTACCTTATTCGGTGAATATTCGATAAAAGATTCTGACAATATAGAAGTATTTGCGGACTTGACTTTTGAGGGTAAAACCAGAGTAAAAGTCAATTTCCAAGGTGTGAGCATTCCTCTAGGCATCTGCGTCTTTTGATTGCATCCTAATTTCATTCTGTAGTTGCTCAATAGTCATTGTCGTACCATCACTGTTTTTCTTGGTGACTTCAAATGCTCCTGCAAGTCCTTCGCTGCTATACAGCATATCAATATCAATGTCAACTAAGCCAACTGTTTCGCCTTTTACTTTTACATTAACTGTTGCTTTACCCCAAGCTGCTGTACTAAACATAGTATTGAGTAAAACAGCTATTGCCATCTGAACTAAGATTATTTTGCCAAGGTTTAGTTAATATGCTTTCATTGAATTCTTTTGTCTTTTATAGCGCTATACAACAACTTATTTACTAAGCTCTCGAACCTCGTAGGTTGTTAGATTGAACCGCCATGATTTTGCAACCAAATTATTGTCGGGTAAAGAACGCTTGGTCTTTTGAGAGTCATAGAATCTTGAATCCGGGGAAAACTTACCTTCCTCAAGCGCTCTCAACTGCGAAAACTCCTGAATTTCCTGACACGTATCAAGGTTGAAAAGCTTCGCGCAAGCATACGCTGACCGAACGGGATTTCTCCGAGGGTAATTTTCATCGCTTGAGGGATATCCGCTAGCGAACCAAACTACTAGAAAGCAATCGTTTGGAGAAAAAAGAAAGTGAAAAGGTCCTGCCATTCGTCTCTTCAGTAGTTCACAGACTTGCGCCAACTCAGGATAGGCATACAAGGACACGCCATCTGGATACTTGTAAGTGAAGAATTTCGTTTCATCGTGGGAAAAGCCATAAATTCTCTGATTGAAACAAGCAATTTCTTGACCTGTAGCTAAATCCCAAAAAATAGCGTGGTCTTTTTGGCAAGCAGCAACAGTTCTACCACCATCTAGGAGAAATACTTCTCTAACTACAATCCCTTCATCCATTTGAAAGGTACGAATCACCTCAGAAGAAGTAATTTCTCTGATAGTTACTTGTCCTTGTCGATTGCCGCTAACTTGGTAGCCACCTGTTTGCACTACATTTACTTCATCAGACATAATTCCCTCGCTCTGCTGTAATAACTGAAATACTTATCATGTCAACAATAAGCATAACTAGGAATAAATAAACAAGTTATATATGCGATATTTATTGACATTTTATAGTCAGCGAAGGCAACTACAAATAAGCATGAGTGAAAGTGAAAAATGCTGATAGTTGAAGGCTAACCACTGCCAAGATTTAATAGTGCTAAATATGGCTAAAAGTGTTGCTACAGCTAATTAAAAAAATCAAGACCAATGTATCCTAATTTTGAGTATGTCATAACCCAATATTTACTAGATTGTTAAAACAAGTATCTACTGAATTAATACATAAAATTTTATCCGAAATTCATGAACTGCTAATGAAGTAAATGCACTCCAAAAAATGCCAGGGGTAGGACATCTCAAAACCTATAGGCTTTTACCTTAAATTGACACCAATGGGCAATGCTGTACTCTTACGAAAAAAAATTTATATGTAAGTAACTAAGCAAAATTAATTACACAATGTCATTGTCAAATTTGCTCCCCACGACGATGGTTAGCAGCTTGTAATAATAGAGACTCTGCAAAAGCGATCGCATCACTTGCAGATTTACCACCAGCTAATTGCGCTAGTTCTTCCCGGCGAGTAGTTAAATTATCCAAGATAATAACTCTGACAACGGTACGCTGTTCGGCGTTGTCATTGTTAGCTTTTTTACCTTTGCCTTGATTAATAGTTTGCTTATCTACGCGGAAATGCCGATCGGCCATTGCCGCAACTAAAGGTTGATGCGTAACACATAACACTTGGTTGCGTTGACTTAGCTGGTATAATTTTTCAGCGATCGCTTGGGCTACCCTTCCCGAAACTCCAACATCAATTTCATCAAATACCATTGTTCCAACCACGTCAACCTGAGAAAAACAAGCTTTCAGCGCCAGTAAAAAACGGCTCATTTCGCCACCAGAGGCAACTTCTGTTAAAGGTTGCAGTGGTTCTCCGGGGTTGGAACTAAACATAAAGGTAATTTTATCTGCTCCCATAGCAGTTGGGAAAGCTGGTAATATCTCAACCAGAAACTTCACCTTTTCCATCGCTAGGGGCTTGAGTTCAGCTATCAAACGTGATTCTAAATTAGCAGCCGCCTTACTCCGCAGTTGAGTTAACTGATTACTTGCTTGGGTGAGTTTCTCAAAACACGCCTTTTCTTGCTGTTCCAGATTTTCAATAGATTGTTCGCTGTCATTAAGTTGGGCTAATTCTGCTTGAATACTTTGGTAGTAAGCGATCGCTTCTGTAAGTGTCGGCCCATACTTGCGGCAAATTTGCTTTAACTCCCGAATTCGTTCTTCCACCTCTTCCAACCGTTGCGGATCGGCTTCCAAACCATCCCCATAGGCATTAATCTGCCTTCCCACTTCCATTACCGCAGCTTGCGCGTCCCGCACCAATTCCAACAGGTATTGCAGTTGGGTGTCGTATTCCACCATGTCATTTAATGTCGCCTCACTGTCTCCCAATAAATCTGCTGCGGCGGGAGTTTCACGATCGTTTTGATACAAAGCCTGATAAACTTTGTAACTCATTTGTTGCAAATCGACGACATGATTCAGGCGTTCCCGTTCTTGTCCCAACTGTTCCAATTCATTAGGCTCACTAAGATTAGCTGCTCCCAGTTCTTGCACTTGATAAGTCAGCAAGTCGAGTTGTTGCAACCGTTCCCGTTCTGATGTCCGACGTTTTTCTAGTGCTAAATGCGCCTGTTGGTAACTACTAAAGCTCGTGGCGACTTTGTGACGCTGCTGCATCAGAGAGTCGCCGCCATACAAATCTAACCAGTCGCGGACTTGGGCAGATTGTCCCACTTGTACCGTTTGACCTTGGGCGGTAATTTCCACCAAGCGATCGCGCATTCCTCCCATAATCTGGCGATTTACTAACACGCCATTCACCCGCGATCGACTCCGAACATTACTAGCAGTGGCTGTGATTTCTCGGCTAATGACTACGGAATTTTCATCAAGCAAATCTATTTCTTGTTCGGTCAACCAAGCCGCTAGGGGGGCGTTTGAGGTGAAAGTAGCTTCTACCATCGCCCGACTTGTCCCCGTGCGAATGACTCGACTAGAGACTTTACCGCCCAAAGCGGCATCAATGGCATCCAAGATAATAGATTTTCCAGCGCCGGTTTCACCTGTTAACACATTTAGTCCCGCGCCAAATTCCAATTCCAATTGGTCAATTAGGGCAAAGTTTTCTATTCGCAGGCAAAGCAACATCAAGCCAAATTCTCCATGAAGGCGGATGCCAGATACTTCTAACTTACAAGACAATAAATATGATCTTTCAGCAACTAGCAATACCTACTACTATTGAACTAGTATGCCCGTTTAAGTGTAGCAGACCTATTAGTACTAAGGAGTAGGTGGAGCAGGGAAAGATAAAAAAGAAATAACCAATGCCCAATGCCCCATTCCAAATTCCTAATTTCTAAACATATTGTTACAATACTTAATGTGATCGTTCTGACTGGTGGCTTTCTTCATGATTGTTAAGACACTTCCCCCTAGTTCCCGACCGATTCAGGAGGACAGTCGCAACGGCACAAATCGCCGAGGCGACGAACTGGACGTTATTGATGTAGTACCAGAAGATGGTACACCAAGCTTAGTTGTGCGCTCGCCAAGACTTTTAGCAGCTCAAAAAGTGAGGACAACAGCCCAACCTGAAACGCTTTACGATCCCGTGGGCATAGCGGCGCATTACCAAAATAGAAAAGTGCAAGTTTTACGGCGGATTTTTGCCGTATTGGGGCCGACTCTATCCTTTGTTTTTGGATTGTGGTCAGATAGTAAACGGGGAATTGTCGTCAAAAATGACCGCCGCCGAGCCACTCAGCTACGAGTATTGCTGACCCAATTAGGGCCTGCTTACATCAAAATTGGACAAGCTTTGTCCACCAGACCGGATCTAGTTCCTCCCGTATACCTAGAAGAATTAACTAAACTACAAGACCAATTACCGCCTTTTGCCAACGAAATTGCTTACCAGTTTATCAAAGAAGAATTAGGCGCACCTCCAGAAGAGGTTTATGCCGAACTCTCAGCCCAGCCCATTGCTGCGGCTTCATTGGGACAAGTGTATAAAGGTAAGCTAAAAACTGGTGAAGAAGTCGCCGTTAAAGTTCAACGCCCCGACTTAAGAGAGGGGATTACCATAGATTTGTATATCTTGCGTAACCTCGCCGCCTGGGTGCAAAAAAAGGTTAAACGGGTAAGAAGTGACTTAGTTGGGATTCTCGATGAATTAGGCGATCGCATTTTTGAAGAGATGGACTACATCCACGAAGGTGAAAATGCCGAGCGATTTTTTGAGTTATACGGTCATATAAAAGACGTATATATACCGAAAATTTACTGGGAATACACCAATCGTCGCGTCTTGACGATGGAGTGGATTAACGGCACTAAATTAACCCAAACAGAAGAAATTAGCGCCCAAGGCATAGATGCTCGTTACCTAATTGAAGTGGGTGTGCAGTGTTCCCTGCGCCAGCTGCTGGAACATGGATTTTTCCACGCCGATCCCCACCCTGGTAATTTGTTAGCGACAACCGATGGTAAATTAGCTTATCTCGACTTTGGGATGATGAGCGAGATTAAGCCACCACAGCGTTATGGTTTAATTGAAGCGATCGTCCACGTCGTCAACCGCGACTTTGAAGGATTAGCAAAAGACTACGTTAAGTTAGATTTCTTATCACCAGAAACCGATTTAACACCAATTATCCCAGCTTTTGCGAGAGTCTTTGCTGATGCCCAAGGAGCCAGCGTTGCCGAACTCAACATTAAAAGCATTACCGATGAACTATCAGCTTTGATGTATGAGTATCCTTTCCGCGTACCGCCCTACTACGCCTTAATTATTCGCTCCCTAGTGACGCTTGAAGGTATTGCAATATATATAGATCCAAACTTTAAAGTTCTCAGCGAAGCTTATCCCTACGTTTCTAAACGCCTGTTAACAGATCCAGCACCGCAATTAAGAGCATCATTGCAAGATTTATTATTTAAAGATGGTAGATTTCGCTGGAATCGCTTAGAAAACTTGTTAAAAAATGCGCGTAATAGTCAAGACTACGACTTTAATTTAGTGCTAAATCAGGGAATAGAATTTCTGTCATCTGAACGCGGTGCTTTTATTCGTGACAAACTAGTAGATGAATCTGTTAACGGACTCGATGCTTTAGGTAAAAATGTTTTGCATAACTTTACCTCCTTGTTGCGAGAACGAGTAGGATTGACAGCAGTTAATAAAACTCCAGCGGCTACAGTTGAGCAACAACAAACCTTGGAGCATATCAAACGTATATTAGGTATTCTCCGAGAAACAAGAGGCTTTGACCCAGTGCAACTTGCATCCCAAATTGCCCAGTTATTGGTAAATTCAGATGTACAACGTTTAGGTCAACAAATTGCCAACCGCTTCACACAGAAAGCTGTAGCCAGGTTAATTCGGCAATTATTGGCATCTTAGTAAAAATTATGAGTTAAAAACTTTATTTAACTCATAAACCATTCATACTAGCAACTATATAACCCAACTTTTCTAGCTTTTCTAAGACCTTAGTTGCACTTTGAGCAACGCTTTCCTGGTTAGTTTTGCATTCGACTTCAGGACAGAGTGGTATTTCATAAGGATCGTCAATACCAGTGAAGTGCTTAATTTCCCCTGCTCTTGCTTTTTTATATAACCCTTTTACGTCTCGTTGTTCACAAACTTCTAATGATGCGTTGACGTAAACTTCAATGAAAAATGGAGTAATTTGGCGCACTTCTTCCCGAATTGCACGGTACGGTGAAATAGCTGAAACCAATACAATCACATTATTTCTGGCAAGAAGTTGAGCTACAAAACCAATGCGCCGAATATTCTCCACTCGATCCTCTTTACTGAAACCCAATCCTTTGCATAGGTTTTGACGTACCGCATCACCATCCAGAACTTCAACCCTGTATCCTTGTATCCGCAGTTCCTTCTCCACGAATTGACAGATAGTAGTTTTACCTGCACCACTGAGACCAGTGAACCATACTGTCACACCACACTCTTGTTGTCTCATCCTACTTTCGTCGTACATTTTAAATGGCACATCAAAAAAGCTTTTTTAGGTAATTGTGGATCAAATAGTAATTTTATTTTTATAATCCTTTTTTAGCCGGAATTTCAGCCATTGCAAGGCAGCGCGTGTCAGCTTTGCTACTCTTACCTCTACTGATTTCGAGTGAAGGAATCGCATAATTATACGTATTTAGGCTAAATACTTAATACAAAAAATAGTGATTTATACGACAAGCTACACTTACGTATTTTCTGAACCCTAACAACGCAATTCGCCGCTATAGTAACAAAACTTGCCGATCCAGTTTTCAAATTATTGAAGTTTTAACTAATTTTTACATTCAGTATATATACAGTTTATTTTTTAATAAAATAGTCTTTATTATAACAGTAAATTACCAAATAAGATTTACCACCAGGACATTATAAAAAACTAAGTTCAAAATATCTGCAAAGTTATATCCAGTGCAGCTTTATGGCGGCACGACCCATTATCTGGGGGCGATTCCTTTATGTGCTGTTTCTGGTACAGGCTTGTTTATTGACAATGATGGCACGCCTAGTAGTCTGTGTCATTAATTCTGAGAGGTTCCTAGTGAGCGATTTATCGCTCAATTTCAAGGGTTTTAGTCCTGACTACAAACTTTCACAACTCATCAAAACTAATGACATCAATCAATACTATACTTTGGCATAAATTTGTTCACCTTTAACCAGTTGTTCTGAGCAACTTGTCTGCTTAATAAGGTGATAGCTGGATTTACGCCGTGCTTTACAGTTTGTACCAGTAATTTTCGGGGTTCGTAGTTGGTGATTTACCGCTCAATTTTAAGAGCTAAAGCGACTGAGTATATTTTGTATTTAACTAAGTCTAAAGTTCCTCAACAAAATTTGAAATTTAATTCAACTGATTTATGTTGTCCACTTTTCCCACTACTGCCCCAGAAGAGAATAACTTAATTCAATGTGATGCCGATCGGGGATTTATCTCCTGGCTGAGTCAAGCCCGAGGCTCAGTTGCCATCACCACCTACCAAGCCGGAAAACTAGCACTAGTAGGCTGGAATGGGGAACAGATAACCATGCTGTTACGCCAATTTTCCAAACCAATGGGATTGGCAGTGAATGGTTCACGACTGGCACTGGCTAGCCATCACGAAGTCTGTTTATTAGCCAATGCCCCCGCCTTAGCTTATGAGTTTTTAGAAGACCAGCCCGGACGCTACGATGCCCTCTACCTGCCACGGATGACATATTTTACAGGCGACCTTAATATTCACGACCTGGAATTTGGCAGAGAAGGGCTGTGGATTGTCAATACCCGCTTTTCGTGTCTTTCTGCCTTGAGTCCAGACTTTAGCTTTGTACCGCGCTGGCATCCCAAATTTATTTCTGAAGTAGTGCCAGAAGACCGTTGTCACCTTAATGGGTTAGCGATGGTGGATGGCAAACCCAAGTATGTAACTGCCCTTGGTGCGACAGATACCGTTGGAGGATGGCGACCAGGTAAAGCCAACGGTGGAGTCGTGGTGGAAGTAGAGAGCAATGAAATTATTTTAGATGGATTATCAATGCCCCATTCCCCAATTTGGCATGACGGGTTTTTGTGGTTACTCAACTCTGGTGCTGGGGAAGTATGGCGCATTCATCCAGAATCAGGAGACAAACAAGTAGTCTGTGTACTCCCTGGATTTCTGCGGGGGTTGTGCTGCGTGGGGTATTACGCCTTAGTCGGACTATGCCAGATTCGGGAACGGCATATTTTCGGAGGGTTGCCCATAACCCAACGCTTTGAGAAGTTGCTCTGTGGCGTGGCAGTCGTGGATTTGCGAAATGGACAGCAGATGGGGATGCTGAAGTTCACCGCAGGCTGTCAAGAACTTTATGATGTACAGTTTCTTGCTGGTGTACAGCGTCCGATGGTTTTGAATCAAGAACGAAAAGAAATCCGCCAAGCATTTACTGCACCAGAGTTGAATTATTGGCTGCGACCGAGTGCAGTGATTCCTAATGACTAAGGAATCTGTTTAATCAGAGCGTAATTGTTGAAATAAAATTTTTAGTTTTTAAGAGAGGTTTTTTCATGACTGAATTCCAAGTCAATACTTACACCACTGGCAATCAATCTAACTCCACAGTAGCGATAGATGCAGATGGGGACTTTGTCATTTCCTGGACTAGCAATGGTCAGGACGGGTCTGGCGATGGGATATATGCCCAACGCTACAACAGTGCTGGGGTAGCTCAAGGGAATGAATTTAAGGTTAATACCTACACCCCCAGCAATCAATCTAACTCCACAGTAGCGATAGATGCAGATGGGGACTTTGTCATTTCCTGGACTAGCAATGGTCAGGACGGGTCTGGCGATGGGATA
>NZ_JBALDJ010000117.1:0-108502 GCF_036917415.1 Nostoc sp.
AATCTGTTTTTATACTGAATATATAATCAGTATCTAATCTTACTTTCATTAGAGATTATACTGCTTGTCCTAACCATCTTGGCGGTTGCTATAAAAGCGGGTTTCGCCGCCTTCAAAGCCTTCATTTAGATAAATCATGAAAGTCAATAAACTTTCCTCATTGTTACTTCGTCGATAAGCACCATCATGGTGAGGTGCAAACCTCTGACCTGGATCGTAGCGATAGAAACGAAAACGCTCATTCAGCCCAACTGGATGCCATCTACCAATGGTGCTGGGGATATAATTTGACACACGCTGCCATAAATCAAAAGCACGCTCCCGGTCATCCAAAATAACGCGCTGATTATTGCGGATGTCGGGACGCATTTCAAAACCTCGGTGGGTAGTAATAGGAGCATCTACATAGCCAATGTTTTCTGTTAAAGTAATATACTCAGCGCATTCTGCTGGCGAAAGAATATTTTCCAGTGTGAAAATTTGGTTGCGAAGCAAATCTTTCTTAGTCATGGTTAAGTCGATTGAGATTTAAGCCTGATGAATAGTGTATTCTTTATAACCCAATACAGTTCAGTTGAGCCTAAAATCCAATGAACAGAAATAGAGTTTTAGCGATGATTTTGCCCTAGCAAATCTGCAATTGAGGTGAGTAATTCAGTTGGTTGTACTGGTTTGGCAATGTGTTTCTGAAAACCAGCTGCTAAAACTCGATCGCGATCGCTTTCTCCTGCATAGGCGGTAAGAGCGATCGCCGGAATTTCCCCGCCCTCCTCTTTAGACATGGCTCTGAGCATCTTAATCAAGCTGTAGCCATCCATTTCTGGCATTCCTAAATCACTGATTAATAAATTAGGTACAGCCTGTGTTATGATTTGAAGCGCCTCATTTACCGATGCTGCGGCAGTTATCACCGCTCCATTCTGTTGTAGCAAGAAGTGTAGAAACTCACGTGTGTCAACATCATCATCGACAATTAATACCCTTAGTCCACGCAGAACTGACGAGTTAAATTTCTCCCCTGTTCTTTTTGCTTCTCCTGTACCCTCATTCTCCTTCATCATAGGCAGTCTGACAGTAAAAACTGCTCCCTGTCCAATTCCGGGACTGGCTGCTTTTACAGTACCACCATGCGACTCTACTAAGTGACGAACTATTGCCAATCCCAATCCCAGTCCGCCAAATTTCCTGGTTGTGCTGCTATCGGCTTGACGAAAATATTCAAATACGTGGGGTAGAAACTCAGAGGAAATACCTTGACCTGTATCTTTAACTTGAATTATTGCTGAGTGGAAAGTTAACTCACCACTCAATGAGAGACTTACTTCCACTGAACCACGAGAGGGAGTAAACTTGACTGCGTTCGAGAGTAAATTCCCGACAATTTGCTGTAAGCGATAATAATCGCCTAACACTTTACTAGCCTTGGGGTCAACTTGTACTTTAATTTGGATAGATTTGGTTTCGGCAATTAACCGGACTGTTTCCAATGCAGCATCAATTACAGCTACCAGGTTAACAGTGGCAAAAGTCAGGTTCAACTTACCGCGAATAATTCGGGAAACATCCAGCAACTCATCAATTAATTGACTCTGCAATTGAGCATTTCTTTCGATGGTTTCTAAAGCACGATTTGTAGTCACTTCATCAAATTTGCGGCTTTTGAGTAGCGATGACCACCCTAAAATGGGGTTAAGGGGCGATCGCAATTCGTGGGAGAGAATAGCCAGAAACTCATCTTTATTCCGGTTTGCCTGTTTGAGTTCCTCAGCTTGTTGCCTAAGTGCCTTTTCTAATTGCTTCCTGGGGGTTAGGTCAAGAATAAAACAAATCCAAGACGCTGGCTCTCGCTCCACCAAAGCACCACCAATTAATATGGGAATGCGGGAACCATCCTTGCGGATGTATTCTTTTTCAAAGGGAGTACATATCCCAACCGTTAAAAGTTGTTCTAGCCCTTGCCGATCGAGAGCATGATATTCAGGTGGGGTGATGTGTTGTCTGTGTACCTTAGCCGTTAAAAGTTCTTCTCGTGTATAACCCACCATTTCTAAAAAAGCCTCGTTCGCCTCAGTAATGTAATCAGGAGTGGCGAACATAATGCCAATAATGTTGGAATCTACTAAGCGCCTTAATTGAGTTTCACGCTGGCGCAAATCATTTTCTACCTGTTTGCGTTGGGTAATATCCTGGGTAGTACCCATCATTCGTACTGGCTTACCTTCGGCATCATAAAAGACGCGACCTTTAGCAGCAATCCAATGAATACTACCATCAGACCAAAGTGTGCGGTATTCAATGTCACACTCAACCTGTTCTTCAAGAGAGCGGGCGATCGCTTCATGAATGCATTGGCGGTCTTCTGGATGTACACAGTTGAGGAAAATCTCAAAGCTGATTTCGGCTTCTAGGGACAGTCCAAACAGCTGCCGACATTTGTCTGTCCAAATTACCTCGTTGGTGATGATATTCCAAAACCACATACCTAGTTCAGCAGCATTAGTGGCCAACCGAATCCGTTCTTCACTCTCGCGCAGATTTGTTTGAATTTTTTGACGTTCCCATAAAGCAGCTTGCTGTTCGGTAATATCAGTACTCGCACCAACTACCCTAACTACCTGACCATTTGCATCCCGGACTGCAAACCCCTGGTCTTCTACCCACAGATAACGGCCATCCTGGTGACGGACTCGATACTCGATGCGATAACGGTTTCCATTGGCCATACTAGCCATGAACTGGTCATTAACTCTTTGTTGGTCATCGGGATGGATGCGTTCTTGCCACCACTGGAAGGTAGGTTCAGTTTCTTGTTGTGTGTAGCCAAAAACCTGGGTTAGACCTTGAGTTCTTTCCACAGTATTTCTGCCAATCTCCCAGTCATAGATTAGGCAATTAACCGCAGCCGCTGCCAACTCAAACCTTTCGTTACTTTGCCGCAAGGAATTTTCTATGTGTCGTCGTTCTGTAATATCAAAAGCGATCCCCAAAAGATATTGCGGCAATCCATCAGTAGTTCTGCTGTGCACGGTGTCATAGCTACAAAACCAGCGCCACTCACCATTGGCGTGTCGAATCCGGTATTCAAAGCTGAGGACTTCACCCTGATAAGCAGAATTAAATTTTTCAAAATAGCTAGGGAGTCGAGCCAAATCTTCAGGGTGTAAAAGTTGATTAAATAACTCTTTTCCCATCGCCTGGATTTCTGCTGGTGTGTAGCCCCAACCTTGAGCAATTTCGTAATTAACGTAAGAATTTCGCTGCTCAATTAGGTCATAAATGTAGATTATCCCTGGAAGAGTGCCAGCAATTTGTTGAAACAGACGATGACTATCCCAAAGTGTCTGAAATTCATCTGCATCAAATCGTTGAGTATCTTGTTCGCAACTACAGTCCTCCTTCCTCTGAGCGTGCTTAGATTCCGTAATATCCGAAAAAGTTGTCACGATCGCATAGAGATTACTTCCTTCAGTTTGAAACAGAGGTTGCGAAGATAACAACAGCCAGACTAGCTCACCATTTGGCTTATAAAAGCCACACACCACATTTAAGCAAGGTTTACCTGTATTTTGGGTAACGATCGCAGGGTGAGTTTCACTGAGTAAAGGAGAGCCATCTTCATGAATAAATTGCCACTTGCGATCGAGCAAATTTTGCCCCACAAGCTGTTGTGCGGTCAGTCCCAAAATGCGATCGCTAGCGGCATTGCAAGCCTGGATAGTGCCATCAGTCAACTGAAGTACCATTCCTTCTTCACTGGCTACTAGCGAAGATTTTGCCTTTTTACTAACTTGCTGATGCAGCAGCTTGTGATTAGCCAGCTGGTTTTGGAACTTTTCCGCGTCTGGCATTCTAAAAAGTTAATTAAATAATTTTAAAGTTAATCTCAGATTGAATGGCTCATCTTTACATAAATTTCAGGGCAATTTCTTCCATCTTGAGGCAGAAGCAGCGATCGCGACTTGTATCACTGGTTTATTTGCCGCACCTTTATAGAACAAGGGGAGGGGGAAACAAGGGAACAAGGAGAAAAAAGAACTCTGTTAACGAAACAGTGCTGAGTGATTTTAATTTACTCAGCACTCAGCACTCAGCACTCAGCACTCTTGAATCTAACCCCCAACATGAATACCAGGTCGCATCTGGGGATTCTTTTCAGCCCGACGCAGTACTTCACGGGTAACTACAGCAATGTCACCTTCACCAAACAAGATAAAACGCAATAGGTATTGTATGGGATTTCCCTCAACCCAGCCGAAGTAAGCATGGGGAATCTTACCTGTTTGGTCGCGAATGTAAAGTAGTAAAGCTGCGATCGCATTCGGTACTGCTGCACTTTCAGCCCGGAGGATGCGATAGTCACCAACTTGTACCCCTTTTACTACGATCACATCCGCAAATTCGGAAGCATCGGATACATGAATTTCTAGAAACAGAATTGGATCGTTGGGTGGAATATGATTGTCTTCGCGTACCTCTTTCTCTTTCATAAAATACTCTAGGACATCGCCCGTATTTAACCGATTTGCAATCAGTCGTATTGTTCCCTGGCTATCTTCAGCAAAGAATTGGCTAGCAAGTTCGTCAACTTCAATTCGCTCTGCTCGCAGTTCCGTTGAACGCCAAACACGAGAAACCAGCGAGGTAAAAATGATCGCACCGATAAAAAACCCAGCAATCCTAATCCCTTCTGGTCTTTCGATGATATTGACAATAGTGGTATATAAAAATAACAGTGTAATGATGGCAAAAACGAGTCTGGCCCGCTTCTGTCGGTGACGGTGAGCTGATAAAGTTACAGCAAAGGCGGCTGAGGTGATCAACACAAGCACACCAGTTGCGTAAGCCCCACCTTGGGCTTCTACACTTGCTTTGAAGATAATTGTGACAACAAAAGCGATCGCCGTGTAGACTAACACTAATGGTCGGGTTACTCGTGCCCAATTGGGCGCCATGCCATAGCGTGGTAGGTAGCGAGGCACGATATTTAACAGCCCTGCCATTGCAGATGCACCTGCAAACCACAAAATTGAAATAGTACTTAAATCGTAAATTGTGCCAAAGGCATTGCCCAAATACAAATGTGCTAAATAAGCAAGGGCCCGTCCGTTAGCTTTGCCCCCCGATGCAAATTCTGCGGTTGGAATCAGTAGAATGGTTATAAAGCTGGTGGTAAGCAAAAAGAAGCTCATTATCAGTGCAGCAGAGGTGAGCAGCTTGCGTGTATTCCGAATCCGCCCTTTGGGATGCTGCGGAGTGTTGTTACTGCTACCTTTAACTAGAGGCATAACGGTAACACCAGTCTCAAAGCCTGATAATCCCAGCGCTAGTTTGGGGAAGATGAGGAGAGCAATGCCGATTAGCATCAAAGGGTTAGAATGGCGTGCAAAAAGTGCAGTTTGCCAGTTCGGGATCGCTTCTGTGTGAGTTAATATCTGATACACACCGACACCAACGACAATGAAGTTTAACAGCAGATAAACTCCCACCAAAACTACTGCAATCCCAATGGCTTCTCGGAAACCTCTCAAGAAAACTGCACCTAGTAATGCAACTAATATCAGGGTAACTGCGATCGTCTGATTGTGAAGCCAATTTGGTGTCAGCGGATTTTCGATGATATGGGCTGTGGCATCAGCTGCTGACAAAGTAATCGTAATAATAAAGTCAGTTGCCACAAACCCAAGTAAGCACAGTACAAGTAATTTGCCTTGCCACCAGGGAAGTAAACGCTCTAACATTGCGATCGACCCTTCACCATGAGGGCTTTCGGCAGCAATGCGCCGATAGATTGGCAACGCTCCAAAGAGCGTCAGCAAAACCAGAATCAGGGTAGCTATAGGAGAAAGAGCGCCAGCCGCTAGTGCTGCAATCCCTGGTTGATAGCCAAGGGTCGAGAAATAATCTACACCAGTCAAGCACATAACCTGCCACCAAGAATGCTGGCGATGTGCTTCTTTCTTGCGGTAATGCCCTTTTTTCTCTTGTCGGTTTTCTTCAAGCAACCAATGGATTAACTGGCTGCCGAGCCGTTTTGTTGAAACAATTGATTTAGCCATCAAATACGGTTGTGTTGCAAAAGTCGGCTTTGTGATTTTTTTAAGCCTTCGTGGTTTATTAAAATTTTTAGCTACAAAGGTATAGCATTATTATTGTATGTTAAGCATCCTGTCCAATTTACAAAATATATAGTAGCTGCTCGTAGTCGTCTACCATATCAAGATCGTTTGCGGCTTTTGGTATAGGAATAATCAATACCGCAACCGTATATTTCGGGATTAACGCTTTTGCATCCTTAATACCTTGAAGCTGCATAAATTCTAAAAAAACGGCGCTGCTAAACAAGGTATGTACGCAATTAACAAATCAACCTTAAAATAAAAGTCACTTTTAGTTATATGATGTTTGTGTAAATGGCCATAAAATAATTGACCTGCTAATCTATAGCTTTGTTTGTCTAGCCGCAGACTTCAGTTTGATGGAATTATGGACATATATAGCAATCCTAAATGAGATTGTGAAAATTTTTATTATGGTCGTCTTTGGTCATTTTTCAAGAGTCATTTGTGATTACAAAGGACAATTTATCTCAGGGATTTCCAAGAAATAAATTATCTAATTTCACTGAGTCAAAATGATTTTCTCTCCCCCTGCTAGAAAGCTCCCTGCCCCCCTGCCGTCAAAGCGATGGGATATTTTTTTATTTGGAAGTCCCTCAAGCAGACAAATTCAAATTTGGTGCAACAAAATACATTTACAATTGCTAGGACACGGCATGAATTTACAGTTATCAGACTTTGGGAACAACCAATTGAAGTATTTTTGAGAACACCTGGACTTTTACCTTTGGCGGTGTTAAGCAGTACAATTGAGCAATGCGAAATGACCAAGATCGGGAGCATTCGCAGCGTGCGTAGACGTAGCCCGCCGTAGGACATCGCCTAAAACAATCTAAATATTGACGAGCTGGAATGAGGGTGGAATTTAGCAAAACCTAATTAAATAAAGCTTTGGGTAAGTTAAATATTCCTGTTTATGGTAGGAAAGCAATGAGCAGTAAGACACGCTTAATTACAGTTGATTTTGCTACAGAAAACTCACTTTCGCTAATTCTTCCACGTCCGTCTCTTGTCTCTAGTCATCAGAAAAGATGGAACGGTATTTATGTTGAATATTTATATCAGCCGACTCATGAAACTCCTGAGCATTATCTGAAACAACACGTCCTTTGCATTATGAATGCATATCATCCATTCAAAATAGAGCGGAAGTTGGATGATTGTTTTCATAGCTCGTGGATAGAAAGTCACGGCGGTTTCCTGGTTCCTGCTTGTATGCCTCACCAAGTATGGATGCACGGAGATGCAGAATATATCGTTGTTTGCTTTGAACCGGAATTTATTAACCGCATTGCTGGTGAATTAGTTAATACAGATTCAGTGGAGATTATACCTCAGTCTCAGTTCCACGATCCATTAATTCACGGCATTGGTTTGATGCTGAAGACGGAAATTGAGTCTAGTGAAATGAGTAACCGTCTTTACATTGAAGCTGCAGCAAATATGCTGGCACTTCACCTGTTGCAAAAATACTCTACACAAAAATTAACTATTCGCAAATACCAAGACGGTCTGTCTAATTCTCAGTTGCGACGGACGCTGGAATATATTAACAACCATTTGGCAGAGGATTTGTCTATTGATGCGATCGCATCAGCAGCCGATATGAGCATGAGTCATTTTTCACGCTTGTTCAAACAATCTATAGGACTCGCACCTTGGCAGTATGTCATGCAACGTCGTCTGGAAATTGCCAAGCAGTTATTAGCAATGCCGGAATTATCGCTCTCATCTATCGGTACGCGTCTAGGGTTTGAATATCAGGGACAATTTACGACCTTCTTCCGTAAATACATGGGGATAACACCTTCTGCTTACAGAAAATCTTTATGATTTATACGTTACGCCTTATGTAAATTAAGCCACAGGATGTTGTTCAAAAGCTAGCACATCAATACCAGAATGCTAACGTAGAAAAATACGCAGAGTATGACTAGTCATTTTAGCTGCAACATTGGACGCACAAAGCGTCAACTTTCTTTCTCAACAGACGTTCCAAATTACATCCGGTATTTTGTACCTCATTAAAAACACCTTCAACACCAGAACGCAGACTGTTTAATAAACCGATCAATTGCTTTTGACTGTTGTTAAAGTTGATTAGCTCGTTTGGGAGTGAAAATTTGATTGCCGATGGTTTGGGAAATGTCTTTGTGCCATTTACCGTCAATAAATCCTTTATCTGCGATGATATGACAGTTAATTTCGACATTTAGGAAGAATTTGCTGGGTAAATACGCCAATTAAGTAGTCGTGCAAAATAAATTATCTAGTTGAGAGAGGCAATAGGCAATAGTAATGGCATACAGCGATTTCAGTCAGGTTGCAGAATGTCTAAATATTTATGCGTAGGTACTTAGCATGATTTGTGAAATTTTAGCAGGATTTGATATAGAAAAAATGCGGCGTGATTGCTAAGTTATAGCTACTGAGGTATCACAAAAAGAAATACGATGACTATAAATGAAGTAGTACCAGATTTGGCTTCGCTCCGATAGGTTGACAAGCTTTTCCGCCGCCCTGTGTTTTGTGTAAGTTGTGTAAGTCTTATGTAAGTGGAAACTGATTCAAAAAATAGTATTAATATTATGAACAACCCTGATTTGTTTATCCGTTTGTTAATTAGCTGGTTTTTTCCCCCTGTAGGTGTTCTTCTTACACTTTCTAAACAAAATAGTACTCAAAAGGGGCAATTTTGGATTAATTTTTTTCTAACGATTATATTCTGGATTCCAGGTTTTATTCATGCAGTTTACTTTATTGTGAATGCAGAAATAAATCCTCCACAATTGCCCGGCTCGAACAATGTACCTACTAATTCATTAAGTACTATAAACCTAAACAATACTAATACGAAAGTGGCCATTCTTAATGGTATTATTGCTGCTTTAGTAGGTTTTACAACCTTGATTACTTTTTTTACAAATTATCATAAACCAACAGAAATCCCTTTCAGTGGTCTTCAAAAAACTAACTATCCATGTTATTTAAAAGATAATGATAATAGATATAAACTTAATTATAAAGTTCCTTATAAAAGTAAGCATCCTAAATTACGTATAACACCTGAAACAGTTGATGATAATAATATCATAATAAAAGAATTACAAGATGAAAATAAGCTTATTTATTTAACATCGAATCCAGAGAAAACATGGCAATACGTTTGTGTAGAGGGAATGGAAAAATACGGTTGGGTAAGTTCAGATTATGTAATAAAATAACTGGAGTTTAGACTAGTACTGGTATGCCATTAGAACAGATCGTTAGAGTGACAGGGTTATCAATTGAGCAGTTACAGTATTTACAGGCAAGTAAGTCTCGTGAGTCCAATCAATAAATAATCGGTGCAGTCAACCTGCACCGATTACCAAGTGTCACTCGAATTGAACATCCCATTGTTTCACGCCAATGCTGAAGCTTGGGGTTTGGCAAAAATCATTCTTCCTGCTGTAGTTTGCAAAGCACTGGTAACTACTACTCGCAGTTCACCACCCACATAACTGCTACCTTCTTCAACAACTACCATTGTGCCGTCATCTAGGTAGCCAATGCCTTGACTGGGTTCTTTGCCTTCCTTGAGGATTTTTAAATCCAGGTTGTCGCCAGGTAAATAACTGGGACGGACGGCATTCACTAAATCATTCACATTCAAAACAGGTACTTTCTGAACACTGGCAACTTTAGACAAGTTGTAGTCGTTAGTTAGCAGTGTACCGCTAATTTCTTGGGCGAAGCGTACTAACTTCGCATCCACTGTGGGAATATCTTCGTAATCAACTGCATTAATCAGGATGCGATCGGGATAATCTTCCTTAATGCGGTTGAGAATTTCTAGTCCTCGCCTTCCCCGTACCCGCTTTTGGTCTTTACTAGCATCCGCTACTTGTTGGAGTTCTTGCAAGACAAACTGCGGTACAAGAATTTGCCCTTCCAGAAACCCTGTTTCTAGTAAGGCTTCAATACGACCATCAATAATACAGCTAGTATCTAAAACTTTGGTATTGGCTGGTTTTAATGTTCCTTCCACTACCATCGATTCGACGGTGTTGGGATTAATGAACCGCAATAAGCCTCGCCCGTGGGTGTCTGCCAAATTCATGCCAGTGACGGAGAGGATGATGCTACCGACAACAGCCACCAATGGCTTAATAAATCCAAAATCCGCCGGGATAGGAAGCAAAAATAATGGGGCTAGCATCAGGTTGGCTAGTAATAGCCCAATCACTAAGCCAATGGCACGAGTTAAAATCACTTCCAGAGGCATTTCTTTGACTTGTGATTCTAAGCGACGATATGTCGTCTGGAAACTCAGCCCGATCGCACCACCAATAATAGCGGCAAAGACGGCAACAACTAAGCGTAAAGCTTCTAGATTCGTTACCTGATCTAGCGCCCCATTGGGTAGTAGTTCAATGCTGTAGAACCCTATTCCCGACGCTGCTAGGATAAATGAGAAAATAATAATGGCGTCAAGCATGGTTGTCTTGTTTTCCTGCAACTGTGTTAACCGATAAAGTTAAGTATTTTTTATTTCATCGGTAAGATAAACTGATCAATATTGACTTACACTAGGGGTTTAGGCTGACAATATCTGCAATTATTATAACTAAAGGCTTTTATCTTAATATTTTTCATTGTTTCGTTGTAAAACGACAAAAACTTGTAAATAAACTACTCATTTTGTAAGAATTCAGAATCCAGAATCCAGAAGTCAGAATTAAGAAGACTTTGATACCCAAACTTAATAATTTTAATAAAATCAAGAAGTGATTGCACGCTTGATTTTACAATTATTCTGGCTCCTGACTCCTGAGTCCTGAATTCTTTCCTCATTTTCATTGTCTCTAATTTGCAGTTAGATTAACTTAAAACTTTCTCAAAATGAGTAAAAAATTTAGTATTTCTGGAATTGCGAGTTCTGCTTATGTGCATATTCCCTTTTGCAGACGACGGTGTTTTTATTGTGATTTCCCGGTGTCTGTTGTGGGCGATCGCTTGCGGGGCGAAACATCTGGTACTATCTCCCAATATGTTGAGGTGCTATGTCAAGAAATTGCCATTACACCAGCATTTGGTCAACCTCTGAAGACAATTTTCTTCGGTGGTGGAACTCCTTCACTGCTATCAATAGAGCAGCTACAACGGATAATCACAGAGCTACAGAAGCATTTTGGGATTGCGTCTGGGGCAGAAATTTCTATGGAAATTGACCCAGCCACCTTTGATTTAGCCCATCTAGCAGGCTATGGCAGTGCAGGCGTGAACCGGGTAAGTTTGGGTGTACAAGCCTTTCAAGCAGAATTATTACAAAGGGCGGGGCGATCGCACTCAGTTGAAGATATTTTTGCAGCAGTGGAACTAATCCACCAAGTCAAGATTCCCGTATTTAGCTTAGACTTAATTTCTGGATTGCCGCATCAGTCTTTAGATCAATGGCAGGATTCCTTAGAAAAAGCAGTGGCGATCGCACCCACTCACATTTCCATTTACGATCTTACCATCGAACCAGGTACAGCCTTTGGTCGTTACTACAAACCTGGTGATACTCCAATGCCTACGGATGAAGCCACAGTCAAAATGTACCAGATGGGTCAGCAGGTTTTAACTAGTGCAGGTTATGAGCATTATGAAATTTCTAATTATGCTCAACCTGGTCATCAGTGTCGGCATAATCGAGTGTATTGGGAAAACCGCCCTTATTATGGTTTTGGTATGGGTGCGGCGAGTTATGTTGAGGGGAAACGCTTCACTCGTCCGCGCAAAACTAGGGAGTATTACCAGTGGGTACAAGCTGGCGGTGTAATTGATTGTGATGTGACTCCCCCAAAGGAAGTATTGTTAGAAACGTTAATGTTGGGGTTGCGTTTGGCGGAGGGTTTGAGTTTGGCGGCGTTGGTAGAGGCGTTTGGGGAAGAGAAGGTAGAGGAGATTTGCCGATGTTTGCAAGGGTATTTTGAGAAAGGTTGGGTGGAAATTGCAGAGGGAAGGTTGCGTTTAATTGATCCCCAAGGATTTTTATTTTCTAATGTGGTGTTGGCGGAATTGTTTGAGAAGTTGGGGTGACGAACTGCTTATGCAAAAAAATAAAGTTAGAAAAGCTGTGATTCCGGTAGCTGGTTTCGGTACTCGTTTGTTTCCAGCTACTAAAGTTGTGAAAAAAGAACTTTTCCCGATTATCGATCGAGATGGTAGGGCAAAACCTGTGATTCTCGCAATTATTGAAGAGGCAATTAGTGCTGGAATTGCAGAAGTGGGGATTGTGGTGCAGCCGGATGACAAAAAAATATTTACAGATTTATTGAAAAATCCACCCAAAAAAGAGCTTTTACAAAAACTCTCACCAGAAAATCAAGAATATAGTCGATATCTGGAAGATTTAGGTAGCAAAATTACAATTTTATTGCAAGAGGAACAACTAGGCTATGGTCATGCGGTATTTTGTGCCAAAGATTGGGTACAAAATGAGCCGTTTTTGCTCATGTTGGGCGACCATATTTATGCATCTGATATTGAAAAATCTTGTGCGCGTCAAATTTTAGATGTTTACGAACAACTTAATCAAAACATTGTTGGCTTAACTACAATGCCAGCAGAAATTATTCATAAAGCTGGATGTATAACAGGAGTTTGGCAAGAGTTAAACTCGATTTTGTCCGTTACACAACTCTATGAAAAACCGACTGTTGAGTATGCACAACAGCATTTACATGTAGAGGGAATGTCAGAAAATGATTTTTTAGGTATATTTGGCTTATATTTACTAACACCGAAAATTTTTGATTTTTTAGCAGAACATATTAACCAAAATTTTCGAGAACGAGGTGAATTTCAGTTAACATCCTGTCTGGAAAAATTGCGTCAGGAAGAGGAAATGACAGGATACGTTGTTAAAGGCAAGTGTTTTGATACAGGTTTGCCAGATGCTTATCGTCAAACAATAAGTGATTTTAGAAAAATATAGATTAATCTCAGTTCAATTCGTTTGTCTGGGAGGATCTCACTTTTTAAGATGGCTCAAGCAGACAGTAATATCATGTTCGGTAAAAGACTTATCATTAACAGTGCAGGGGGCAGGGGGCAGGGGGCAGGGGGCAGGGAGCAGGGAGCAGGGAGCAGGGGGAAAGAGGGTTATTAAGATTTTTGCATAGATGCCCGGAATAATAACTAATCAAGCGGACATGATGTAATCTATTGAGGTAAGTAAAGCGATGAGCAAGTACTTGAGGCGTCTTGAAACTATACCGTTTAGTTTGTCCTTGTTGATAGCCTCATGTTTTTTTGTTAAAGCTGTTTTCAGGTAGATGAGTTACAAAATGCAGGACTCAAAATCAGACACAAAGAATTTCTACTTCCTTCCTATTGCCTCCTTAAAAAACTACCTCAAAACTAGCGGTAGTTAGAGCCGGAAAAGACGTAGAATCCAATTGTGCAAATTTACCCCCAAAATTAATCTCAGCAAAATTATCCGCCGAACCATTAGGGTTATAAAAGAGACTACCATTTGCGCTATTATAAACGATCGCCGCACTACTACTTGCAGCTAAAGTATCGTTCGTCACTGTGGCAAAGTCTGCGGAATTTAATTTATTCGGGAAGACTGAGTTACTTAGAGCGGTAAAGGTAGATTTAGATAGTTGGATCTTGTCTTGCTTAGGATTGAAGTCACTAATAATATCAACTCCGAGTTCCCTAATATCAAACTTCGATCCTGTTGCAAATGCAAACTTATCTGAACCAGCGCCTCCTTCTAGTAAGTCATCCCCACTATCTCCCTGTAGGTAATCGTTGCCTTTGTTCCCGATCAGAATATCTTTTCCACTACTGCCAAAAAGAATATCATCACCGTTGTTCCCCAAAAGGTTGTCATCATCACTACCCCCATCGATTCTATCTACACCAGCTCCACCAACAAGGATGTCAGAACCTGCCCCCCCATCAATGTAATGATTACCAATAACACCAGAAAGCGAAATACTGTCATCACCATCCCCAGCAAAAATAACCTTATCGCCAGCCGAAAAATTCTCCGAACTAAAGGTATCGTCTCCATTGGTTGTAGCGACATCAGTACCGATGGCATTTCTGGATCGAGCAACTGCCTCTTTTATGGTATCTGCAAGATTCTCACTTTTAGAACCAAGAGTCAGTACAGCACCTCGACCAAGCTGGGTAACTAGTGTCTCGTAATCGGCTACAACATTACTCGTAGTTAGAAAAATTGGAATAATGTTATTTGCTTCTAGCGCAGTTTTTACTTGTTCGATCTTTGGATAATCTTCATAAGCATCAGCTATCCCATCTCCATTATTGCCAATACTATCACTTGGCCTAACTGCTGCGCGATCGCCGGCAACGTGATAAATACTATCGGTGGCTATTATAACAATACGAAATGAACCTACTCTGTAACCAAGACTGCCGCCGCTATCTAAAGCTGCGAACAAGAGTGCAAATAATTGTGATTCTGGTCCATCATTGCCACCAAAAGCTTGAAAGTCAAAGATTTTGTCTTTAATTGTTGTGACATTATTTGTCAAAGCGACTTCTGCTTGATATACATAGTCAGCGTAACCCCCAAAAGGCGGAATTGGCTTATCCTTGAAAGAGGCAATACCAAATTTTAGGTCATCACCAAAGATACTTGCTAATGTCGGATTGGTTAAGCGATTTACCGTCCCCGGAAGTACAGCTTTAAGCTGGACTAAATTGTCATTAGATGACGATGTTAAATCTTGTAGCAGAACAATATCAGATACTAAAGTCATAGTTTTTCTCTCTGACTATTTTTATTCATGGGTTGTATTGCAAAGTACCTGAGTAGTATTTCAGCTTGATATTAGCAGGGTTAATTGATTTAAGATAGTACTTAAACTGAAGAAAATATAATCTCTTTCAACAAATATTTGCTGTGTCCTTACTCAGGCTTGATTTCGTTTGTCTGGGGCTTGTTGTGGTGAGTTACCGAAGAAAGGCAGAGGGCAGGAGGCAGGAGTAAGAAAATATATTTTTTACCCTCTGCCACTTTCTTTTAGAGCAAGTAAATTTATTTATTTTCGCGTAGCGTGTCGTAGACAAGAAAGAAGAAAATATGTATTTTGAGGTGCGTAGCGAATATTTACTGCCTCCTTATTGAAACGAAACCGATAAATAAATTTAGGGGGTTTACCTTCCTGCCTTCTGCCTTCTGCCTCCTGCCTCCTGCCTCTACCCGACTAAGGTTAGAATCGCAGACTTAACGAGAGAGAATGTCACAAGATATGAGTTAAGCTAAAGTGCGTCAATGGGTGAGCAATGAAGATAATGCTTTGGATTAAAGGATGAATCAGTATTTTGCAACGGTTGCTCGCGGATTAGAAACCCTCGCGGCTCTGGAGTTAGAGCAATTGGGTGCCCATTCCGTGGAGCCGGGGTTTTGCGGTGTAGCCTTTGAGGGCGATCGCACTTTACTTTATCGCGTCAACCTCTGGGCTAGGCTACCGTTCCGAATCTTGGTGAATATCCATGAGTTTCCTTGCCTTGATGCGAAGGATCTCTATCGCGGTATCCAGACTATCGATTGGCAAAACTATCTCACGCCAGACATGACGCTGGCGGTGAATGTCACGGGCAAAAACGATCGCCTCAACCACAGCCACTTCACATCTCTCCAGATCAAAAATGCGATCGTTGACCAGCAGCAAGAAAATCTGGGCGAACGTTCAAATGTAGAGCTTCATGACCCAGATGTGCGGATCAATGTTCATATTGAACGCGATAGTTGTACCGTTAAACTCGACAGTTCTGGAAATAGTCTGCACCGTAGAGGCTACCGCCCTGCAGTTGGAGCAGCCCCTCTCAAGGAATCTCTAGCTGCTGCCCTGATTCAACTTTCGGGCTGGCAGCCAGACCAGATGTTCTACGATCCTCTCTGTGGATCTGGCACTTTACCCTTGGAAGCTAGCTTAAAGGCACTGAACATAGCACCAGGACTATTTCGTGAGTGCTTTGGATTTGAAACTTGGCTCGATTTTGACTTATCCCTTTTAGAAAAACTGCTCCAAGAAGCTAAAGACAGCCAACTGGATACCTTGACCGCACCTATTTGGGGAAGCGATCGCGATGAAAATATAATCGAGCAAGCGATTAACAATGCTCAAAACTGCGGCGTTGATAACCATGTATGGTTTTCTCAAATGGAGCTTGCTGATGTTGTCGCCCCCGCAGACAGTGGGATTTTATTCTGCAATCCACCTTATGGCGAACGGCTGGGACGAGATAGCGATCTAGGGGCGTTCTATAAACTTTTAGGTGATGTGCTGAAACAACGCTTCAAAGGCTGGACTGCATTTGTCCTGAGTGGCAACAAGGAACTGTCTCAATCGATTGGACTAAAATCATCCCAACGGATTGCAGTGTACAACGGAACGCTGCCCTGTCAGTTAATGAAATATGAACTGTACTAAGTACAGCATTTCATTAATTCGTAGCGAATTAAATTTGGCAATACGTTGCAATGCTAATGCATCCCTCTGCAATGTCAATGCGTCCCAATACAATGTCAATCCATCTCCCTACATTAAAAATGCTACGCTTTTACGCAAAACTGTATTAAGACAGAATCGATTAAATTTTGCAATTTCCGGTTTGTAGTATGTTTAAAGCGATCGCTCTCAACTACTTTTGCTCAGTATAAAAATACATTGCCTGAAAATTTTGTGACACTGGAGATGTGCTGTATTGTCGGAGTTTGTGAGAACCGCGACCTAAATCTGCTGTTGCATGGCATTGGCTATCTCGATAGACTCAATCTGAATCGGTGATATTTTTAATCCTTTTTAAGAAATTTAAATTAAGTCAAACAAACTTGAAACTATGTGTAAGTCTATATTCTGGCAGTTAGTATGACAATTTTTGAAACAAGTGGCAGTATAATCAGTGACTGACAATCTGCAATTTATTTATCGTTAAAAGGCAAGGCTATTTATGTCAGACCAATTCACCTTTACCGTTACCAATAAAACTGAATTGGCAATTACAGAGTTGTGGGTATCTGTAGATGATGAAGAGTGGGCCTCATTTAGCTTGGGTGAGTCAGGGATTCCATCAGGTGAAACAGCAACAATTGCTTGGGCTGAATATACGAATGGTTCGCCCTGTGAATGGTACATTTCTGCTGTATTTGAAGATGAATCAGAAACTGAGTCAGCCCTATTTAACTTCTGTAAAGAACCAGCTTTAACAATCGGATAAATTCTGCACTGCGATCGCGCTTGATACATGATTGCATATCGATTCCAGCCATAAAAACAAAAGCCCTACCTCGAAAGTATCTAAGTGGGGCTTGATATTAGAATTGATATAGGACTCATATTTGATTTTTGAAAAAAACTCAGTACAGCTTTATTCATTCTTAAGAGTCCCCAGTCTCTACGAGTAATTCAGGAATCAAATCGGATTGCTATATGTCCCTTTTAGAGAAGTTGCTCAAAGAAGCTAGGGACAGCCAGTGAGACGCCGTGACTGCGCCTATTTGGGGAAGCGATCGCGATGAAAATATAATCTAGCAGGTTTGTAGTATCTTGAAGGCGATCGCTTTCAACTACTTGGACTTTGCGATCTTCGTAGCTTAATGTGAGTATGGCGATCGCCTTTTTGAAATTGACAATCTAGCTACTTGAGTAAACGGATAAAGCTGGCTTTGTCATTTTGCCTAATTTGTTGGGCTGAAACAGGTTTCATCCTTACTTATCAGACAAAGCTGTTTCTGACCTAAATCGGTTTTGAATTTCACCTGATAAGTTTCGTTTTCAGCAGGCAAAGTTTTCGTGTAGTTATTCGCTCTGTCGCACGAAAAGTCACGAGTGAAAGTTGCTGGAGACCAGTTAATTGTCATCGTACTGCCGCTCAGACTGGCTTTTCCTTTTCGAGATTGGAAAATTTGCTGGTTGCAGCTACCGTTCATTACGTTCATTATTCCTGTAAATTCGACCGTTCCGTTCGGCAGAAATTGATAAGTGAAACGCGAACCGTTCGATCCGATATATGTACCACTCGTGCTTATAGCAGTGTTTCCAGTATGCGTCCAAACCCATTTTCCAGCTAAAGACGAAATCTCTCCAACGCTACCAGATGAATCATCAGCATCATTTGAAACAGTTTCGCCCGCGTGCGCGCTATCGTAAACAGACAGCAAAAGTTTAGCTTCTACATCATTCGGTAAATTTCGTAATTGCCCTACAAATTCTCCGTTAAATGCCTGCCAAATCCGGCTTTGTTCTTCTTCATTCTTAGCAAGAGCTTGGGTATAATTGGAAATTATATTGTCAATGCTTTTTCTGGTTCCATCTGGGTCTTTGCGAAACTCATTTAATTTGATTGACTGATATTCATTACGCTGTTCGCTAGTGAATTTTGCTGAAAAGACCCATTCGTAAAAAGCGATAACTTTGTCAATATCCGATTTGTTAATAGATTCGTTTTGAGCCGTTACTAAAACTTTAGTTCCAGCAGCCTGGGCAGAAATATTTATAGTTGCTCCGTCCATCAAAACGATATATAAAAATAACATGGAAAAATATTTTAATTTTTTCATCATTCCTGTAATTTTGTTGCCATTTAATTAATCTTCCCAGCGAGTAGGGAGTTTATATGCTGCAATACCGCACCTGTAAGTGTGACACACTAGTTAGGTTGCCATTAAATTAATTGTAAACGTTCAGGGGATACAAATAAGAATAAAAACACCTAATGCTAAACAATTCGTATTACGTTCGCAAGCTGCCAAAACTTTTCAAGAGTTGAATCAAGCTATTATAAATGCACTTAATATAGTGACGAAAAAAGACATTAAGGCTTGTCCAATATAGAAGTCATTTCTGTGCAAAATCAAGACTATCTACACTCAGGAAGCCAATTAGTTGTAGAAGCAAGTATACGTCTGTTTGCTAATCCCAACCAAAGGTACGCTTAACAACCCAGCGCTTAGGCAGCAAAACAAACCCCTTGTGCTCTTTGGGTTGGATAACTACTTGTACAATCCAATGGCAAAAGTCCATTACCCACTGCATGGAAGGATCGCTGCCAAAGCCACTATTGACCCAGGCTAGATTCAAGTGCGACAAGGTAGTTTCCATCTGTTTGACCTTCTTAAGTCAGCAATTCTCATAATGAGAATTGTTGAGCGATCGCCCTGCTTGATAGATATTTAGATTGTATTGCGATCGTATTACCAATAATCTTGGCTACTTAATACTGCATTTGGTAAAGATACTATGACAAAAGACTTGGGACAACTTAACAGTACTTCCCCGAATAATTTTAATTAAAAATGGCTTCGGTACTCAATTTGAGTAGCCCAATGATAAGTTATCCCCGTCTGAGCAGCAAGATTTAGAATACTGTTTTTAAGATTTGTATCAAGAAAATATTTTATATTTTACTCACAAAGTTGGTAATATTCAGACTATGGTTAACTGACGTACCTAAGGATAATACGTCTTCCACTTACCCTTCATAGCTATTTCAACACTTTCTAGTAAGTTACTATTAATATGACACTTATCCTCCCGCAAGCAGATTACTTAAAAATACTATACCAAGCAGAAATAATTCAGAATAATGATATTTTAGAGAATTTTGACATTACCAGGAAATATCAATTTGGGGAAGGGTATTGGCGACAGATTCAGCTACGAGATAGCATATCTTTAGACATTTCCAATTATCAGCAGCCCAAATCAATAATCTTAAAATGTCATGAGCGAAAGCATCCATTAGAATTTAGATTCTTTATTTTAGTAGATAGCCAATTTAAAAACCTTGAGTTCAAGACAGGAGAATACTTTTTAAGTGGCAGTGGTATGGCATCTGAGTGCGCTGTATTCGAGCCATCAGCGCGGATAGTAGAAGTAGCTATTCACCTACATCCAAATGTGTTTCGTAGTTTTGTAGAAAATACATCTGGTAAACTTCCAAAAGAATTACAACATCTAATTAGACGTTGGGATCAACCAACTTATGAGCGCTATGGAACTCAAACTTCCGCAATGCAAATAGCAGTACAGCAAATTCTTCAATGTCCATACCAAGGCTTTACTAAACAAATGTATCTTGAAGGTAAGGTTTGGGAACTGGTAGCAATGCTAGTCGAGCAAGAGCTACAAATAAACCAAGGTTGCTTCCAGATTAATGGACTCAAGCCATCAGATATTGACCGCATCTATCATGTTAGAGAAATTGTGTTGAAACATCTAGACAACCCACCATCTCTTATCGAATTAGCACGACAAGTTGGTTTAAATGATTGCACAATGAAGCAAGGCTTTAAGCAGGTTTTTGGGACTACAGTGTTTGGCTATCTGCATCATTGCCGAATGGAATTAGCTTATAAGCTGCTTATTGAAAGAAATATGAATGTCACAGAAGTAGCCAGAACAGTAGGTTATGCTAGTTTACCTTCATTTAGTAATGCTTTTCGTAAGAAGTTTGGGGTAAGTCCTAAGTCCTGTCAGAGATAAAAATTCCGGATGGAATAAAAAAAATTCCGGCTCGAATAAGACGCAAACACTGAAAAGTTATATATTTTTACAATAATTGGGTTGGTATAAATATATTTTTTCACCAACTTAGTTAGTGATAGTAATTGGGGGCTACGGACTGAAAGGAAAATTATACTTAATTCTCAATTTCAAGACCTAGTATTCACTAAGTAGTGTGTGTAAAAATGTTTATCAGACTACCATATCCTGCTGTTTGCTGGTTAATATCTGTTGTTTCTCTAACTTTAGCCAATCCAGCATATTCTGAACAACCGTTAGTCAAAAAAACTTTAGTACGCTCAGGTGAAGTCTTCCAAGAAATTCAAACATTGAATCAGCTACAGTTTCCTAAAACTAATGCTTCATATTTATGGAGAGTACCCAGACAGAATAAATTTCCCGAACTTAGTCAAGCAACTACAGATGTGGTATTAGTTACGGATGTGAAGGTTAACTCTACTGATAAAGGGATAGAGTTAATTTTAGTCACAGCTAATTCTCTTAAGTTACAAGTTTTACCGAAAACTGAGGGTAATTCCTATATTGCAGATATCCCTAATGCCAAGTTGCAACTAAGAAGTGGGGATTTTAGACAAGAAAAGCCAGTAGCCGGAATTGCAGAAGTAACAGTTGCAAATTTAGATGCAAACACCTTGCGAGTAACGGTGACTGGGGAAGCTTTTGCGCCTGCGGTGGAGTTGTTTGATAGTACAAAAGAAGGTTTAGTTTTTGGAGTAACTCCTAGTACTTCTACTGCTCAACAGCCAACAACAACGCCAGAACAAAAACCATCTACAACAGAGCCAGAAAAGCCCATTGAGTTAAATGTGATTGCTCCACCAGATACAAGTTATCGGGTTCCAGATGCCACTACTGCAACGAAAACAGATACACCATTGCGTGATATTCCCGCTTCGGTTCAGGTGATTCCTCAACAAGTTATCGAAGACCAACAACCGCGTAACTTAATTGGGATACTCAGAAATGCTGGCGTTGTCCAAAATAATTTTTCATCTCGAATTGCAGACACTTTTTTTATTCGAGGTTTTAGAGCCAGAAACGTTTATAGAAACGGTGTCAAAGACCGCTTTGCAGATGTTGCTGCTCTTTCAAGTTCGCTGACAAATATAGATAGAGTAGAAGTTGTTAGAGGGCCAAACTCTGTAATTTATGGTCAAGTCAATCCAGGTGGAATCATTAATATAGTTACTAAAAAGCCTTTGAGTCAGCCTTACTATGCCTTAGAGGTAAGGCGTGGTGGTTATGAACTTTTTGAACCTTCACTTGACCTTTCTAGTCCTCTAACAAAAGATGGCAGTCTATCGTATCGCTTAAACACTTCTTACAGAACCGCAGAAGACTTTACTGATTTTTATAATGAAAAGCGTTTTTTCGTTTCGCCTGTTGTTAATTGGCGTATAGGGAAAAATACAAATTTAACTTTTGATACAGAATATGAAGACATCCAACAGTCGCTAGGTACTGGTGGTGATCAGATTGCTAGTGCAACTATACTTCCTAACCCAAATGGCAAAATCCCTATTAACCGTTATTTAGGGGAACCGACTGATTTCTTTAACCGCCAGCTTAATAGATATAATTACAATCTAGAACATCGCTTTAACGATAACTGGTCTATTAGTAATTCATTTCAAGCTGCATTTTTAACCCTTGATTTACGTGAAACAGCTGTTACCAGTCTACTGGAAGCAGACAACCGCACTGTCGAAAGAACACAGACTACTTTTCCAAAGCCAACAGAGTATGAAGCTTATACTTTAGATACTCATGTTGTTGGTGATTTCAACACTGGTAGTATAAAACATAAACTTTTGGCGGGGTTTGACTTATTTAGACAAACCCGAAGTACTAGTGTACTTAGAACAGCTGCCGCCCCTGTTGATGTCTTTAACCCAGTGTATGGTCAACCACTAGGTGATACTCTTGGAGGAGTTGATATCTTCTTTAGAGATGATGCTTTAGGCTTTTATCTTCAAGACCAAGTGACACTTGCCAATAACCTTAAACTACTTGTGGGTGGACGTTATGACTTAGTAGAGAATGAGTTTGCTAATCGGATTGCTTCAACGGCGAGTGTCCAGTCTGATTCTGCCTTTAGTCCAAGGGTAGGCATAGTTTATCAACCCATAGCGCCTGTCTCACTCTACGCCAGCTACAGCCGCTCTTTTGAACAAGTAACGGGTGCAGATAAAAATGATAGCCTTTTTAAACCACAGCTAGGTACTCAGTATGAAGTGGGCGTTAAGACTGATTTATTCAATAACAAACTCTCAGCAACACTTGCTTTATATGATCTGACACTAACTAACATTTTGACTACCGATCCTACCGATCCCGATTATAGTGTGCAAACAGGAGAACAAAGAAGTCGGGGAGTAGAACTGAGCGTCACCGGAGAAATTCTTCCTGGTTGGAATGTGATTGGCTTCTACGGTTATACAGACGCACGCATTACCAAAGACAATGATCTTCCAGTCGGGAATCGAGTAGAAGGAGTACCAGCTCATGTCGCTAGTTTGTGGACAACTTACACCTTTCTTACTGGCTCTCTCAAAGGTTTTGGAGGTGGAATTGGCTTTAACTACGTTGGAGATCAAATGCCAGATAGTTTTGATACATATACGATCCCAAGCTACTTTCTCACCGATGCAGTTCTGTACTATCGGAATAACAACTTTAGCATTGGACTCAACTTGAATAACATATTTAATGTCCGATATTATGAAGCAAGCTTTGATTATCTCCAAAGAATTATTCCTGGTCGTCCGTATACAGCACAGTTGACAGTAAAGTGGGAATTTTAATGAGAACAACTCATTGGTTAACCAAGTGTTTTGTCATATCCCTGCCCCTTTTAGGATTGCTTGCTGTGATAGTGTGGCTAAACGGTTGTTTCTTTTTTAATTACCCAAAAGTTAGCCATGATAAGAGTGTTTCTTCTTTAAGTCAGGTTCGAGTAGTTCAGCACTTTATGGGTAAGACAATAGTTCCTGCTCATCCTCAACGAGTTGTTGTGCTTAGTGGTCGTTCTTTAGAAAATGCTTTGGCGTTGGGGATCAAACCTATAGCTGCCTCAAAGTCATTTGTCTCACAATTGCAGCGATTAGTAGGCCCGCTATCAGGTATTGAAGATGTAGATTGGCTCTCTCCTAGTATCGAAAAAGTATTGTTTCTCAAACCAGACCTAATTCTTGGTATGCATTTTCATCAAGATATTTATCCACTGTTATCACACATTGCACCCACTGTTTTGGCTCCTCCTGGAGCCAGTGGAGCTTGGAAAGAATCTTTTGCTTTCACAGCCCGTGTTCTGGGTAAAACTAAAACAGCCCAACAGGTAATGGATAATTATTATGCACGTTTGGCACGGTTCAAAGCAAAAATGGGCGATCGCTTGAACACAACTTTAGTCTCGGTTGCCGAATTACGTACTGATGCACTTTGGCTGTGGGCAAAGGCAAGTTTTTCAGGTGTCATTCTCAAAGATGCGGGTGTTGCACGTCCTTACTCTCAAACTTTGGATAGTCAAGCAACCCTAAGTCTAGGGGGTGGCCCTGCTGCATACGCTTTATCAAACGAACTCCTGAGTGAGTTAGATGGGGATATTTTATTTCTAGTATCAGAAGACGTACTGGGCACAAGGGATTTACACCCAATGCTTGAGCAACTGAAAGCAGAACCGTTGTGGTCGAAGTTGAAAGTTGTCCAACAGGAAAAAGTTCATGAGGTGGGGTTTTACTGGGTTCAGTTTGGCCCCCTTGCAGCCAATCGGATGATAGACGATTTGGAGCGATATTTAGTTAAACAGCAATAAACTATTTGAAAGTTTTTTAAGAGGGATCATGTTGAACTTGAGTGTAATTAGTAATGCAACTATGCAGAAAATTCCTTATAAATGGATTGTATTTGAAAACTTGCTTGACACTTCAGTACAATCTGAACTAGCAAATAGTTTTCCTACTATAAACTATAAAGAATATCATGCTAGAGACTTTGAGCCAGATGGATACCCGGAATATACATATAATGACTACAGGTTTTTTGCACGCTGCATTCTGGATGAAAGTAAGTACAAAGGTCTACAAGATATCAAGGATCTGAGTCTTAGTTGGCAAAAATTGATTGAAGAACTTCTCACTCCTGATTATCGAGAGGCGATGGAGCATCTTACTAATTTGGATTTGAAAAACCATTCACTAACAATTTATTTAACACGACATGATTTAGGGTTCTGGAACCGTCCTCATACAGATATCCCGCGTAAACATGTAACTCAACTTTTCTATTTCAATGAGGGATGGAACCCAGAGTGGGGAGGGTATTTTCAAGTTCTTAAAGATAATCAGACTACTTCTGTAATTGAAGAAGTTCCACCATTGCCGCAATATTCAGTTGCTATTGTCCGTTGCGATCGCTCTTGGCACATGGTATCTCCTATTTCCTTGAATGCAACTCAACACCGTTTGCATCTAGCGACTTCCTTTTGGCTACCAGAGTCTTAAGCCGTTCGATTAGCAAGTTCTCAAGAGTAGATTGAGTCATAGATTATTCTTGGGGCTAGCTCATAACTATTTTATTTTAGGCGATCGCTATCAACCTCAAATCGGATACAAAGTATTTCAGATTTGACAATTGTAATTCCTCAAAATACTTAAAGCCACCGCCTCTGCAACCTTAATTCCATCGATACCGGCCGAAAGGATTCCCCCCGCGTATCCCGCGCCTTCACCAGCCGGATAAAGACCAACTGTATTTAAACTCTGATAATCTTCTTTGCGTTTAATCCGAATCGGTGATGATGTGCGGGTTTCCACCCCAGTTAATACGGCATCATCCATTGCAAATCCTTTAATTTGTTTGTCAAAAGCGGGAAGGGCTTCACGGATGGCGGCGATCGCATAATCTGGTAAACTCTGGCTCAAATCACCCAAATGTACGCCAGGTGTATAAGATGGTTTAACAGTGCCCAATGCTGTAGAAGGGCGATGGTTGAGAAAGTCACCCACCAACTGCCCTGGAGCTTCATAAGTACCACCGCCCAACTCAAAAGCCTTTTCTTCCAAGCGCCGTTGGAAGTCAATTCCTGCCAAGGCATTGCCCGGATAATCTTCGGGGGTGATGCCCACAACGATCGCACTATTGGCATTGCGTTCATTGCGAGAGTATTGGCTCATCCCATTGGTGACGACTCGCCCCGGTTCTGATGCGGCTGCAACCACCAAGCCCCCCGGACACATACAGAAACTATAGACGGAACGACCATTTTGGCAGTGGTGAACCAGTTTGTAATCGGCAGCACCTAAAAGCTTATGACCAGCTTGAGAGCCGAAACGGCATTGGTCGATGAGATACTGGGGATGTTCGACCCGAAAGCCGATAGAAAATGGTTTCGGCTCTATGTAAACTCCCCGATTAAATAGCATTTGGAAAGTATCGCGGGCGCTATGACCTACTGCGAGAACTACATAATCGCTGGCGATATATTCCCCACTGGCGAGGGTGACTCCCCGCACCTGTCCATTTTCGATGTTGATATCTTCCACCCGACTTTGAAAGCGAATTTCACCACCGAGGGATTCGATTCTGGCACGCATACTTTGGACGATTCCCACCAGTTTGAAAGTGCCGATATGCGGTTTGTTGATATAGAGAATTTCTGGTGAGGCTCCCGCATTGACGAGTTCGGTTAATACCTTACGCCCATAATGCTGAGGATCTTTGACTTGACTGTAGAGTTTGCCATCAGAAAATGTACCCGCACCACCTTCGCCAAATTGGGCATTAGATTCTGGGTTGAAGTCTGATTTTTTCTTCCAAAAACCAAAGGTATCAGCGGTGCGATCGCGAACTTGTTTCCCACGTTCTAAAATGATGGGACAAAAGCCCATTTGTGCCAGCATCAAACCCGCAAACAAGCCGCAAGGCCCAGTACCAATGATGATGGGGCGAATCGCCAAATTGCTCGATGCTTGTGCTACTGGGCGATAGCTCATGTCTGGCGTGGCAATCACATGAGGATCTTTTTTCAGGCGCTTGAGTAGATGAGTTTCCTGAGTCGTTTCTACATCCAGAATATAAACAAGGTTAATCTCTCCTTTCTTACGGGCATCGTAGCTACGCTTGAAGATGGAATAGCCGATCAAATCTTCGTCCGTGATTTGCAGCTTTTTGAGGATAGCAGTTTCGATCTCATCTTCAGGATGATCGAGCGGGAGCTTTACTTCAGTTAGTCGTAACATAGCGAGGAGAAATTCATACTGTCTATCAAAATATTAACAACAGAGGCAAAAAACCCACGTCGGCGCAGTTGTGCAAGCATCAAGATGGTTCCTACTACATTCATATTCAAATCAAAGATGAAGCTCCTCAACCAATCAAAGCAACCAATGTTATTGGTGTAGATTTTGGTCGGCGCGACGTTGCCGTAACTAGCAATGGGGATAAATGGGATGGAAAACAAATAACTGACGTTGGGTTGAGGTCTGATAAACGTTTCAAGTGTGGTAATTGTGGGTGGCATGGCGACGCTGATTTGAACGGGGCAAAAATGATTTCTTTATTGGGGCAATCTGTAAGCTTGCCCGGAGGTTCGAGGTGTCTATGTTGTTCTCTCAATATAGATAACTCAGGGCTACTACAAACCCCAGCGCTTTAGCGCTGGGGTTCGCTTACGTCATGGAAAAACCCACGAAAAACCTAACCTCCCTCCCGACGCAGTTGCAATGAGTAATAATACGTAGCAAAAATTACTTCAGATAAAAAAGAAAAGTTTACTTGAAATCAATACCTGTTAAGGTGTAGTTCCAGTGTATTGAGCAACTTGGGCAAGTCCTTTTGAGAAACCTGACGTGTACCCGTCTCGACTGCATCAACCCAGGAAACGCTTTTCCCCATCGTTGTAGCGAAAAATGCTCTAGACCAGCCTTTTGCTTTTCTCGCTTCTCTAATGAGATTACCTGATACAGGCTGGATATTGTTTGCACTTAGCTGATTCGAGTCCACGGTCAAGCGTTCCTGTACTTCTGCTGGTAAATGAAAACGCCATCTAGAATTGAGTATTTGATTCCAGTAACCTATAGGTCTTTTAGCGCTTGTGCTGCTTGTTAACCAAGCTGGGCCTGTTTCCAGTTCTGCTTCCCATCCGGTTTCTTTGACAACTTTCAAGTCAGTTTCCAAATCATCAGCCATTTGCCGTCTAAGCTGTCTGTCTTGCTCTGCTGTTGACACTTTGTCTGCACCGTAGGCAATCTCCATCAGAGTCTTGCCCATTACACAATCCTGGAATTCCGGTTGGATTTGGAAGGTTAGCCAAACTAGCATTCTAGCCGCGCCAGCATTTTGTTTACCAATACTAAATAGTTTCTGTACGGTTTTCTTGGTAATAATTCCAGTGTGGTAGTCGTATTTAGATTTGTTGAGGAAGTATTTTGTCCATACTCCAGCTTGACCTATCACTTTTAAACCCACTAGCTTGTTATTGCCAGCTTTATCTGTTTCAAAATCTCGTATTATGCTGATATCCCAAATCTTTAAATCAGCAACAGTAAAAGCTCCTACTTTCCCCTGTTTAGGCGATGCAATACAAGCTAGTACCTGAGCAGGTTGCCGTAACAAGCCGTACAATATACTCAATTTTTCATGCTTGCATAAGTCCCTGCGTTTAACAAGCCCTGTGTATTCAATTAGTTGCTTATCATCAATTACAAAATTGCCTGACCAAGGTTTATCTAGACTAGCTACTAAGGCACAGTAAATCAGGTGAATAGCACAGGCCCTTGGATCAAATTGGTCTATAACAACTAAAGCTGCCTCTTCTGCCAGAGTTTCTGGTTGTGGAGTTTCGGGATTATCTGTTACATAATAAAAGATTTTTCCTTTTCCGGTTTCAGCTTCTTTTTCGTAACTAAAAGTATTATTTACTTGATTCCATGACAGATTCATTTTTTGAGATAAGACTTCAGCAACTCCATACAAAACTAGCGACAAGGCAGCAACATTAGTCTTACTATCAGGAAATAAAGAAGCTTTTTTGAATTGCCGAGGTTTGGCTGAATACTGGTAATTTAATAGTAATTTTTGCTCATCTTTATTAACTCTATCTTGAAGAGGAATTTGCTTTGATAATTGAGTATTTAGGTCTTTTAGAGATTCTTCATCAAGAGCAACATTAGTTTCCTTTGAATTGGGATTACGGGAAATGGTAATTCTCATTACCTGGTGAAATAGATGCAGAAGTTTACTATATAATATTTTTGCTAACTGTTTCATTTTTATACAAATCCGCTGCTCACGTAGGTAATTTACAATGATAAAATAAAGCTGAGTTTCTTCTATTTGACCTTGCTAGAATATAACTCTCAGCCGCTTTGAGTCTACATGAATTGCCCCTACGGAAAATCAAGGCTTTCACTGCCTTTTTGCGTAAGTCATAACAGAATTGGTATTAGGAACATTATTAAGTTTAAATATGGAAAAAAGTTTCTATTAAAAAATAGAATGACGGTTAAACGCCATCTATTTATAATATGTACAAAAATTAATTTGTTGGAACAGTACCTTCACCCAAACCCCTTAAATCTCGCCCTGTGGGACTGTTATTATATCCTTGAAAGTCCCGGTATTGTTGTGCCTCCTCCTGTGGAACACGAATGCCCTCTTGTGGCGCTGTTACCCAGATAGGGCGATGTTGAGCATCTCGATAGTAAACACGCCCATTCTTAGAAAGGTAGTATTTCCCCTGCGCTCCTGTTCCTTGGGCATTCTTTCGGTGATTGTAGAGGTAGTAAAGTCCAGCGGCTCCTGCCAAGATTGCCACTTTCTGCCCTGTACTCAATCCCCTCCTAGCTTGGGGTTGATTTACGGGGGCGCGATTATTTAAATTTCTACCAACACTATCGTCAATTGGAGGTGGCGCAGCATGTTGGGAACCTCCACCGCAGCTATTAAGCAGCGGGACTGTTAGCAATGTTGAAAGAAATACTGTTGTTGTCAGCGAAGCTAATCTATTTGTCTTGATCATACATTTTCTTTTCCTGCTAATTTAGCTGACGTGGTATAAAAGTCTACAGTTCTATACAATGGTCAAGTAAAAAGCCGAGTTTTACTTGACCGAAAGTTCAAATACACTGTATTCGCCACTATACTTTAGTTAGCTTAAAGTCTGTGATTCTTCTCTGCCTAGAATTTGTTTTTTAAGCAAGCGAGTTTCTGCTGTTAATTCTTGCCGAGTGGAATCTTTGAGCAAATAACGGAAAGTAAACCAAATTGTGTAACCAAGTCCAATTAATTGGAGAAATGGAGAAACTAGTGGAATATCATTTATTGCGTTGAGTACCGCTAGAAAAATTCTTAGTGCCGTAACCGTTATCACAAGCAAAGCAAAGGTGATAATCGGTAGTTTGTATTCTTGGTAGAATCTACCTATGTACTCAGGTATTTTTGCCAAAAATATAGAAATCTGTCTACCATTTTTTTGCCATTGTTCTTCATTTTCCGAGGCGGGTGGTAACATTGCCAGGTTTCCAGACTCTGAACCTTTAAGTGCTTCTATCTGGTTTTGGGAGGCAGCATCGACATACTGCTGTTGCTGTAATTCTGTATCCATAATTATCTCCTGATTTTCTGCAATGAGAGCAGTTTTAAAGTTTACACTTAGCCACAATTTATCAACTTATGCAGCGCTTATTCCGCATCCCGATGATGAGTAAATACGCCTATAGCACGCTGATGTACACTTAAGTCCATTATTTCTCCTTATTGCTCCTTAGCAGCACAGGTAAATATTTGTTTGCGAATTTTTTAGGACTTTAATAATATTTAGGCATTTTTAGATTTACTTCTCATCAATCTTTTGGAATAAATTCTGTCTTCAACAAGAGTGATAGAGCAAGCATTACAACTTCAGGCAATAAATCTTTAAGAATGTGAGGATATTTAATTTAAGTGTAAGGTATTAATAAACATATTAAACTAGCTAGGTTTGATAGTATGTATCGATTTAGCTAAATTTAGACTTGAAATCTACTGCTAGTAAGTAGTCACATAAATGCTAGAAACTAGTCACGAAAGTTATAAAAATTTAGTTATAATCAATCTCCTTGAGAGTAATACATTAATACTAAAAGCCTTATCCTGTCTCATACTTTTGGGTTATTAAACTATATTTAATTACTTCGATTGATGAAATATCAAGATGATTGAAGTCAATCCTCGGACAGAAGATTTATCTAAACTAAATTGTGTAATTTATAAAAAAGACACAGCAAGATTTTAAGGAATCAAATAATGCCACTCCAGAAAATAAGTGAATTTGATGCAGATTACCATAATACTATTGAAGGTAATGACATCAAAGGAATGGGTGTGTATGTTCAAGGAACTGATGAGAAGATTGGCACAGTAAATGATGCTGTAGTAGACGACCAAGGAGCATTCCGCTATTTAATTGTTGACATCGGCTTTTGGATTTTTGGCAAGAAAGTCTTACTACCAGTAGGAAAATCGCGTATTGACTCTACAGCAAACCGTGTATATGTTGTTGGTATAACAAGAGAGCAAGCGGAAAATTTACCTGAATATCAAGAGCATACAACACTTGACTACGACTATGAAGAACAGGTGCGTGGAGGATATCGTACACCGTCTGTAGAAAGTTCAGCTGCGCTAGCATCGACAGTTGGTCGCACTACTCCAAGTCCTGACAACTACACCTACGCACAGGACGCGGATCTGTATGATGTCAGCGCTCACGAAGACCAAACTTTCAAACTTTACCAAGAAAGGTTAGTTGCTAATAAACAGCGCCGAAAAAGCGGAGAAGTAGCAATTAGTAAGCATATTGAAACCGAAACTGCAAGAGTTGCTGTTCCACTGGAAAAAGAGCGAGTCGTGATTGAGCGAGTGACTTCTCAAGACACAGGCAAAGTTGTGTCTGGTGACGCGACTGACTTTTCCGAGGGCGAGGTAGCGCATATAAACCTCTATGAAGAAGTTGCAGACATCCAAAAGGAAGCTTTTTTGCGAGAAGAAGTCAGAGTGCAGAAAGTTGTAGACAAAGAAACCGTTGAAGCTCAAGAAACCATTCGACGCGAAGAATTAGATGTTAACACTAATGGAACTCGAATAGAGAATAAAACTGACCGGGGTTAACCTACTTAAACTACAAAGGTCATTGCATTTGAGTTAGTAAAAGTGGGTTTTCTACCTACTTATACTCAAAATTACTTTCAGAAAATTGATATTGCAAAAGAGTCATTAGTTTAGATGAGGTGCTTAAATTGAAAATAATTCAACAGTTTCGTCGGGTTTTAACAGCTTTAGTCTTGGTATTAGTACTAACAACGACTGCCGCCTGTAGTGGTACTGTTCAAGCTAAACAACCAACTCAATTACCGTCTGGAATCAGTCATAGTGCCGACTATGCCTTGTTGTCACGCGGTAACAGTGTACAGGGTCAAGATTTTGGGAACTGGGTTGTCGCTACAGCCAAGGGAATTGTCCAGGATGCTTATGTACGTGACAACAATAAGTTAGGTGTCGTGATTGCACCTCAAGTTCGTCCGACCGAAGTGCGACCATTAGCAAAATCCTTACTCCAAGGTTTTCACCAAAATTTCCCGAATCAAAACTTAAAAGTTTTGATGTATGCACCAGACAAAAAACTGATTTTGACGGCTCAGTATGATGTGCAATCTCAGCAAGTTCAGTATAAATAACGACTCTAAGTTTTGGGAAAACCTGAATTAATTCAGTTGATTGTAAGTAGAAAAGGAGACATTTAAAATGAGCAGCAGTGACAAGTATAAACGCGAAATTCTCAACGAGTTGGCTCACGGTAATACAGAGTCTTTAGATGATGTTTCATCTGACCCAACCAAGGAATACCAAAATTTTGATGATTTTGCTCAACGCTCATCCCACGAAGAACGTCGTCAATTATTTGGTCGGTCTTTCAACCATAACAGCATTCCTCCCAGCCAGATGGAGCCAGAATTGCAGAAGGCGATCGCTCAGATTAAACCTAACGAGCGGGATGATGTCGCACGGTCATTTTTCAAGCACTTAAAGCAAAGAGGTCTAGACGAACGCCATCTAGAAAAAGACTTGGGACTTTCTACCCATAACCCTAACCACATAAGTGCAGATGACCTCAGCAAGCTGGCATCTTTCACATATCATAGCCATCCTGACATCTTCCAAGAAGTGATGGCTGAACAACCAGCGATTCTTAAGTTTCTCAGTAATCCAGTGGTCGGAGCAGCTTTAGGAGCGATCGCCTCTAAATGGTTTGGTCGTCATTAGTGATTTACTGTAGGGGCAATTCATGAATTGCCCCTACATATTAGATAAAATGTGAGTCACTATTTTTATATTCTAACCTCCTGCCTCCTTCACACAAGGCTAACAGCCGCCTCTAACATTTGTATTGTCCCAAGTTCAGCATTTATTTCTACTTCTACACCGATTGGCAAGGTAAATTTATCCTTAATATGACCAATCATTGAACCATACCAAGCAGGAATACCTAAAGGAAGTATGTGTTGTTGCAATACTTGCATTAATGTAAATGACGGTTCATCCCCAAGGCTACATTTAGTGCATTGCCCAAAGATAAAGCCAGCAATTTGATTAAGTATCCCAGCAGTTTTTAACTGCGTCAGCATCCTATCTACACGGTAAACATCCTCACCAATTTCTTCCACAAACAGAATGCTTTTGTTCCAAAAAGGTAAGTAAGGTGAACCCACCATCGCTGATAGCACTGATAAGTTTCCACCTACAAGTTTACCCCTCGCCTTTCCCGGTGCTATTATCTCCAACCGCACTTCGCTAGGGTTGAGATTTTGCATAGTCACAGCTTCACCATTAAATAGGATGCGTTTAAAGTAATCGACTGTAAATTGATTCCAAGTAGATGTGGCAACTGGCCCATGAAAAGTAATCATTTGACTACGGGCATTAATTGCTAATAACAGCGTTGTAATATCGCTGTAGCCCATGATAATTTTTGGATGTGAGCGGATTAGCGAGTAGTTTAGTAAAGGTAAAATGCGATTACAGCCCCAGCCACCACGCATGGGAATAATTGCTTTTATGGAGCGATCGCTAAACATCAAGTTTACATCCTGGGCGCGATCGGCATCTTTACCCGCTAAATAGCCATAACGGTCTAAAATATGCTTCCCTAGCTTGACTTTTAACCCCAACTTTGAAATTGATTGCTGCGCTGCTTCGATGTCTTTAGCGTCAACGATACCCCCTGGAGAAATCAATCCTACGGTATCGCCCACTTGTAGATGGGGCGGCTTGCGGCTCGTGTTTAGAAATGGCTTGCCTTGAGCGGTAAGTGCAGGTATTTGGGTAGCTAAGGTAGCAAGTCCAGAGGTTGCGAGAAATTGCCGACGCTTAATAGTCATAACCGGTTGAGGAACGAAACCCAACATTTTCGGGGCTTTGTTGGATTGCGCTTTGCTTAACCCAACCTACAATATACTGGAGCAACAACAAAATAAATTGCTAAATATTTATAATTATCGTTTAGTTTTGATAAAAAAGATTGTTGAATAAGACTACTAATAAACCTACTTGCTATATTGCCTAATTCAAAAAACTTTTATAGAAAGCACAGCAGAATATAGGATAGCAGATGTCCTCTCCATTAGTGCAGTAACACCAATTAATACCATTTTGGATTTTAGATTTTGGATTGGGAATCGCTTTCTCTGTTTGGGTTCTATTAGTGCATATAGCGGTTCCCATTCAGATGCGGTACAAGATTATAGGACTTACGCACTGTACAAAAAAATCATGTTGTGTATCAACGTAAATACGTCGTTTCAGGTTTTTATTAATCATTCTTTGATGTAAATAGATCGGCGCTGTAGGGGCACAGCATTGCTCATTGGTGTCAACTTAACGCTAAACCCGCTTGGTGAAGACATTTTGCCCTCACCCCCAGCCCCTCTCCCAAGAGAGAGGGGAGCTAGACATTCAATTCCCCTTCTCCCAAGGGAGAAGGGGTTAGGGGATGAGGGCGTGAGGGATTTACAAAACGCCTGTCTGATATAGTTTTCGGCTTAAGTTGACACGTATGGGCACTGCCGTGCCCCTACGGGTGTACCTCACTCAACCGAGAACCGCTATATGTCGTAATTATTTTTAAAATTGGTATAACTTAACAGTGATGCTTTGTCGATCGCTCTTCATCTTTATGCCCCAGGTATCGCTCCCCCAATCGTTCTATCCACACCTACCTCTCACGGCTCTTGCACCCATGCAGGATGTGACAAACCTCTGGTTTATGAAGGTCATTGCCCACTACGGCAGTCCTGACTACTTTTTCACCGAATATTTCCGCGTCAATGATACCTCACGGCTCAATCGTAGCATTCTAGCAGCAATCACCGAAAACGACACAGGTCGTCCCGTTTTTGCTCAAATGATTGGCGAAAGCATTCCAGACTTAGTAAGAACAGCAAAGGAACTCTGCAACTATAATATCGCTGGAGTTGACTTGAACATGGGCTGTCCAGCACCTAGAATCTATCGCAAAAATGTTGGGGGTGGATTGCTGCTCTTGCCGGAAAAAGTGGATCGGATTTTGGGAGAACTACGGCAAGCAGTCAACGATCGACCTTTGACTGTCAAGATGCGTGTAGGCTTTGAAAATACAGATAATTTTTACAAAATTCTAGATATAATCAATCGCCACAGCATTGATTTGCTCTCTTTGCATGGTCGCACCGTCAAAGATATGTATCATGGGGCAGTGAAATATGATTTGATCGCTGAAGCAGTCAGACAAGTCCATTGTCCAGTGCTTGCTAATGGCAATATCAACTCGGCAACAACTGCTGTTGAAGTGCTTTCTCAAACGGGCGCGGCGGGTGTGATGGTGGGACGCTGGGCGATCGGTAATCCTTGGCTTTTTAATCAAATTCGGCAAGCTTTGCGTTTCGAGCCGATCGCGCCCGTTCCTTTAGCAGAGGTACGCAACTATATCGATCGTTTATGGCAAACCCCAACAGCAGCAACTATGCCAGAGCGATCGCGCGTAGGTTACTTGAAAATGTTCCTCAACTACATTGCCCTGAGTGTTGACACTGAAGGTCATTTTTTGCGGTTGATGCGACAGACTTCTACTGAGGCAGAATTGTTTAACCTCTGCGATCGCGTTCTCCTTACTGATTTGACAAAAACTTTAGCCCTAGCACCCTCTTTGAGCGTGTAATATCAGTATATGTTTTTACAGCAATTTCACCAGTAACACAAAAATAAAAATATCCCCGACTTCTTTAAAAAGTCGGGGATCTCAAGCTCTTAATTTTTGGAAATCAAATAGGATTACCAAAGCTATTTAATTGCACACAATATCACTCAAATTGCACAAGCGATCGCCCCGATACAACAATAAAACCCACAGAATCAAGCCTCAGAAGCGGCTGGCGAATTCCCTCTAGAATGGCTGCATTTAAAGCAGTTTCTATCTTCAATTCTTCAGCTAATGCATTATCCCAACTTTGCTGGTTCAGACGTAGGCGTAATTGTTCTACTCTATTGGCTAATTTCTTTTCGGCAACCATAGCACAACTTTGACATAAATCAATAAAATCGGGACGATTGGAAAGTAATTCTGAAGAAGTGTTACGCACTTGATAGCAAAAATTTTGCCATTTACTAGGATCAACAAAATCGTCAATAATTCCTAAGCGTTCTTTTGCTAGGTTGTAATCTCGTCCTTGATTATTGTTTTTATCTTTATATGGACGTTGCAGAATACTTAAAAGAGCTTTATCCTCAACAACCCGGATTGGCTCATTGCGACCATCAACATAGATAGTTTCTATAATTGGTGGAAATAGAGCATCAACACGTCGCTGCAAGTTTTTGAATTGAGAATTATCTAGTTTGTTATCTAGTAAAACTTGTTTGGCAATTCTTAAATTTGCCTCGACTACATAATTGCACTGGAAACCGAACCATTCCTTCCCTTCTTTCGCGTCCCAAGATGCATCAGTGCGCCACAGAGCAAAGGCTTCACCTCGGTCATCCCAGTTGATATAGTTCAAGAGTGCTTCGATAAATCCTTCGCCAACTCGAAAGAGTTTAACACCAGCATTCTGGTTTGCCACTCTGCGATTATAAGTACCAAATTGGTCTAGATAACTCTCAGCAAAACGGTCTTTTAACTCATTTATCGGCACCAATGTCCGCGTTGTCGGTTGATAACGTCGCATCTCTGATGAATCTGGATTATTGAGTCCTCTGAATCCCAGCGCGTCACAAATCCAGCCTTCAATTGCTCGCCTAATTTCTAGATGACGAGCATCGTAATTATCTAGGTCTTGAAAATACTCGGTAGCAATTTCATCGTTTGCATCAATTTCATCTAAAGCATTTTGCTCACTAATTTTGGCTATTTCCGCTTCAATTTGCTCTTGAATTGGTGAAACCATCTCTAACAATCCAGCCGCACCTGATTGAAACAAAACTGTTTCTAATTCTGCAAGTTTCTCATCGACATAAAACTGTAGACTGGCAATTGATTGTTGGAAAATACCAAACCCATCTTTTAAGACTTTATACCAAGCATTGTGAGAGCTATCTTCCAAGTAAGGGCCAATCAAGGCACTAGATTGGATACCAATTTTGCTGCCAATGCGGTCAAGTCTGCCAATTCTCTGCTCTAATTGATTAGGCGACCAAGGAAGGTCAAAATGAATTAACCAATCGGCAAACTGAAGGTTACGTCCTTCTTCTCCAGAGCGATCGCATACTAAAATAAAGCAGTTTGGGTTATTCTTGAACCTATTTAAGCCTTCCTCAACCTTGTCTGGTGATTCTCCAAATTGATGGCTGGCTATTGTTTCTGCACCAAAGGTATTAGATAAATACCGGACAATTTCGCCACAAGTTTGCACAAAACTGGTAAATACAACAAATTTGGGCAGAATGTCGCCAGTAATTGGTCTCTTAATTCTCTGCTGTATTCTCGTGATGAATTCCTTTTGATTTTTCCGAACGTTTGCAGGAATTTTGAAGTATGTACCTAGCTGATTCAGCAACACTGTTTTCAAATTTTCCGTCCGTTGTCCGTCCTCTTGAGGTTGACGAACAATTTTTAGTAAGGATTGGAGAATCTCTTCTTCCCCTGAAAATTTGGGGGTTGTAGTTAATAAGCGAACATCATCTTCTTTAAACTCTTGGATTTTAGCATGAGGCTTACCAGTTAACCGGGCAGTAATTACCTGCTCTAAAATGCCTAACCAAGTACCAGCAGCGAGAAATAACAGCAGAAAAACTCGCTGATATTGCTTTTCACCAGGAGCAACACTCCGCCATTGATTCAGGAGTTCGTGGATATCAAGCGATCGCTCGTCTAAATCATACTCTTCTTTTGGCGTAAAATTGCGGTCAAATATCACATCTTCCACCGCAGCGCGACGGTTGCGAAGCATTCGCCGATGTAGTCGATAGATATCGCTGACATGGACGCGAATCGCTTGAATGATTTGCTCTTGCTTGGTAGAATTTGCTTGTAAATTTTCTAAATCATCCGCTAGCTTCAGTAAATACTTATCCTCAACAAAGAGGTTTCGTAGTTGCTGCAAGTTGCTTTTGAGAACCTCTGATTCTGCACCTTCTTTAAAAGAAAGCAGAAGTTTACCAATTTGCTGACGGCTTTCAACTTTGGTGCGGAAACCTGCTAAATCGCCAAGTTTATAGGTTGTGGGGTCGAGCAAGTGCAACATTGCCAGAAAATCTTGCTCGTGATTGAGAACCGGAGTGGCAGATAATAAAAGCAAGCGATCGCTTTTATGAGCAAGTTCTTTGCAAGTCTGAAAACGCTGGCGCACTGTTGCATCCTTAGAGGTCGCCATTGCCGCAATATGATGGGCTTCATCTAAAATTAAGCAACCTATCTTTGCTTTCAGGTTGATTTTATGGATATTTTCAACCGCCAGCACTGCTACCCGTTTGGGAAAATGGGAGATGTAAAACTTGTTTTCTAACTCAGTTTGCCATTGTTTGAGCAAATATTGCGGAACTATCACCACCGCACCTTTTTTTGGTTCATCGAGAAGAAATTGACGGAGAATCGCACCCGCTTCAATGGTTTTTCCGAGTCCCACCTCGTCTGCTAACAAGTAGCGTTGAATTGGGTCTTCCAGTACCCGCCGCACTACTTCAACTTGGTGAGGATAAAGATTAATATTTGCCGAAATTAGTCCCGTCATCCCGCGACTCACAGCGCGTTGCTGAATCAAGGATTTCACGAAAGCCAATCTTTTGTCGTGGAAATAGGGCGTTTCGTGACCCTTCATCGCCAGAGTTTGGATAGGGTCTGTATTTGGTAGATTACAACGAACGTAAATGTCTTCAACAGAAGCGATCGCAGTTTTCTTATCTGGTAAATCAATTTGATACATTTCTGTATCTTCATCCCAAATGAAAACTCTCCCAACTATCCATTTATCCTGAGTTTGGGACTTAATATAGCATCGAGCCTGGGGTTCCAGCTTGACTTGAGAGAGAGAATTTAAAGGTAAAGTTTTTTGGAGACGTTGCCCTATAGAGCAGAAATACTCAACGTTTGCATTGGTATCAGATATTTCTGTAACTTTTCCAATACCCAAAGAGTTATTCTGGGACTGTACCAATAAACCAAGCTTAATCATAGATCCAGTCCCCTGAACACACTAAAAGAACCTTCCAGACTAGTTTTTAGCCCATATCTGGCAGTTTTGTCGATCAACATTATAGATAATAACTGGTATTACAGTTTTTGTTAGAGCGATATCTACGACGGGCTACGCCTACGCTCCACCACAGGCAATTAATAAAATTAGCAATTTTCAGGTAAATACACCACGCAGTAAAGGTACAGCATTGCTGTGCTTCTACTACATATACAGTTCAACTAAATGAAAACTGGTGTAAATTCACATTTATCGGTAAAATTTTTGCGTAAAAGCATAACGTTGTTAAGCGCAGGGCGACACAATGGTATTGTTTGCCGACGCATTGGCATTGTTTGCCAACACAATGCCATTGTTTGCCGACACAATGCCATTGTTTGCCAACGCATTGGCATTGTCAGCCGACGCATTGGCATTGTTTGCCGACGCATTGGCATCGCTGGGTATTGCCAAATTACAGTAGATTTCAAGGAAAGTGAAGTACACAACTATTCATCTGTTACCCAAATATCAAGCAATACGCTTGGGTTAAGGCTAAAAACTAAAACTGGCGTAGTAGTCTGTCAAGAAATAATTGACGAATAAATTTTCTGTAGAGACGGCGATTTATCGCGTCTCTCCAACCGTCAAAATGGGTTTGACAGACCAGTAGGTTAGGTTGAAGAACGTAGACCCGAAGGGGCTTCCCGCAGGGTAAACCAACATTATCAAAGCTTAGTTGGGTAACGTTTACGCTTAACCCAAGCGTATTAATATATCAAAGGTGTTTTACTGCTGAATTCAGCAGTAAATTTGCTACGAATTAATGAAATGCTGTACTTAGCTGATGATGTCGTGTAACAGATTTATCCTTTGGCTTGAGAAGGCCACGATACAATTAAGATTGTGTACATTTATTTACTATGAAGAAAATTAGAGACAACACAATTAAGTTAAATCAATTTTTAAAGTTGATGGGTATAGTGCCAACTGGAGGTCAAGCCAAGCTGATGATTCAAGGTGGCGATGTTCAAGTAAACGGTATGCTGGAAACTCGACGAGGACGGCGACTAGTACCAGGCGATAAAGTGACAATTCAAGGACAGACTTTAGAGGTTAATTTGAACAACAATGAAGACCCAGATATAATGATAGATTTAACCGAACAAACCGAGTAAAGAAAGTTTATCCCAAAGTTACAAGTTTCTCTTTTGCCTTGTAAGTAATGCTGCAAATTTCCCACAAAGTTATTATCCCACAGACTGAGATTGAAATTACTGCGATTCGCTCCCAAGGAGCAGGAGGCCAAAATGTAAATAAGGTTTCTACCGCGATCCACTTGCGCTTCGATATTGCTGCTTCATCATTACCCGATTATTATAAACAACAGCTTTTAAAGCTCAACGATCGACGCATTAACCAAGAAGGAGTAGTTGTAATTAAAGCCCAGGAACACCGAAGCCAAGAGAATAATCGGGAGTCAGCATTGAGACGACTTCAAGAACTCATTCAAAGCGCAGTTGTCGTGACAATCAAACGCAAACCCACTAAACCAACTCGCAGTTCTCAAAGAAAGCGTCTTGACCACAAAAGTCAGCGCGCACAGGTTAAATCTAACAGAAGACAGGTGACAGATTGTTGATTTATCTGTTATTTGTAGAAAACACACGTATTATTCAATATCAAAAAAGATGAATAAAACATTACTAAATATATTGGTGTTTGCGCTTTTAATCTTGTTTATCATCTCTCCCTTTGCCGCTCTTGCTAGTTTAATGCTTGTAGTGTTAGTTGCGGCGTTTTTATTTTTACTAGGGGACACGTTTCAAGCAATTATTGGTGGCGACACTGACCCGAAAAAGTCATAAAAGCAAAATTAAAAATGCAGATAGGGATTTACCCGAAAAAGCCGTTTTTAAGGTGCGATCGCTTTCTTCTTAGACAATTGTCAATCTGTCACAGCATAAGTTGACAGATACAATTGCTTTATCAACCAAAAATTAAACAATTATAATAACGATTTCCTAAAAGGAAAAAGACTTTGAACCTTACTCCTCAACGTTAGTAGGAGAGCTAGTGCGTTGCGGGATTTTCCCCCGTTAAGCAACCAACTAGTGCTGTATTAGATTCAACACAGGAGCGTTACATACAGATTTTTTCAAGTAAATGACGTACATAGGTAAGAGCACAACAATGTTCTGCCTTTACAATAATCTGTACTTCACCAAGTTGCAATCTGCTGTATATGTATCTATTTTAATGAAAAATATCCCTTGTGTTTGGCATAAGAATATTTGAACAACTCGCTATTTTATAACTAAAAACACCTAAAATTTATTTATCTGGGAAGTAATAATTATATTTGCTGAAGATAAACACACTGAGGGCTAGTAGAGCTAAACTAAAAAAAAATAAAAAATAAAAATTAGTAGTCACAATATAATAAGTATTAGGAAAATGAATTGTTGATAACTTTCATAACAGCCTCAACACTTTTTTATAGTCAACATCAAGCAAAATACATAGATGCGGATAATTGGACATATCAACAACAAAAGGTACCACCCATGAGTTCCCGCGCACTGCTGTTAGTAAATCGTCATGCTCGCCAAGGGCAAAAGGGTTTGTCGGAAGCGATTCAATATCTGAAAACACTTGGCTTTGATTTAATTGAGGAGTCTACAGAAGATCCCAAACATCTTGCTGAAGTTATACTTAGCTATAAGCATCAAGTTGACTTGGTAATTATTGGCGGAGGAGATGGTACTCTAAATGCCGCAGTAGATGCTTTAATTGAGACTCAGTTACCTTTGGGAATCTTGCCTCTGGGAACTGCCAACGATCTAGCGAGAACTTTGGAAATCCCAAATTCCCTCAATGAAGCTTGCAAAATTATTGCAGATAGACATTTACAGCGCATCGACTTGGGTTGTGTAAATGACAAGCACTTTTTTAACGTTGCCAGTATGGGATTGAGTGTAAAAATTACCCAACGACTTACCAAAGAAGTTAAGCGCCGTTGGGGAGTATTTGCTTATGCTGCTACTGCATTGCAAGTGATTTTGGAAGCCAGACCTTTTACAGCAGAGATTGCGATCAACGGTGAATTGGTTCGCGTCAAAACAGTGCAAATTGCAGTCGGTAACGGCCGCTATTACGGTGGTGGTATGGCAGTGGCTGACGATGCCACAATAGACGATCAAAGACTAGACCTTTATAGCTTGGAGATTGAACACTGGTGGCAGGTTATATTATTACTACCCGCAATGCGACGAGGGCGACATATACATTGGCAGAGTGTACGCTCCCATCAAGGTCAAGAAATAGAGGTACATACTCGCAAACCTCGCCCTATTAATACAGATGGTGAAATCACTACATACACACCTGCTCTTTTTCGGGTTATACCTAAAGCTATAGCTGTTTTTGTACCCCCCGAAAGCAGGAGTTAGGAGTCATTCAATTTTAAATTTTCCTTCAATCCAAAATCTAAAATTGGCAGAGTTTAGAAGTTATTCTCCCTCGTCTCCCTTTACTACAAAGTGGCAACTCGCATCAACTCACGCCAAATGCATCTGAGATTTTCTCAAGATATAAAGTCCCTATTGCAACGCCTAGCTGAACAACCTCTAACTCTAGGTGATATTCTGACAGAAACCTCAGAACGGGGCTTTAGTCTGGTAATTACATTATTAGTTTTGCCTTTTTTATTTCCTATGCCACCAGGATTAACTGGCCCATTTGGTGGTGCTTGTTTACTGTTGTCAGTGCAAATGGTTTTAGGAAGGCGATCGCCTTGGCTACCGAAAAGAATCGCTAACTACAAATTTCCTCGTTCCTTCGCGCAGTTACTTTTGCAAAATTTGGGACGGCTTACCAAAGTTTTCCAGAAAATCGCCCGTCCCCGATTAGCAAAAATAGCTCATAATCCTTTAGTTTGGCGAATTAATGGGTTTTGTATCTCTTTATTAACAGTATTACTAATATTACCAATTCCGTTTACAAATCCTATCCCTACTATCGGTATTTTACTTTTGACTGTTGCCACCATCGAATCTGACGGTTTATTAATTTGCATCAGCTACGGCATTACTGTCCTAATTACCTTGCTGTTTGGATTTATTGGTTATGCAGTGTGGTTAGCTCCCAGTTTGCTGCCATCGATATTGAAATAATAAAAGCCTCCAGCTTTTGGCTGAGGGCTGTAATTCTTAGGGTGCATCTACCATTTATTAATCCGCTTTATTTATTGCCATATCCGGGAAAAGTATACTTTTGAGCAAATTTATTTTTTCCTGAATAAAAAAGCCTTCAACTAAAAGCTGAAGGCTATGATTTAATTAAGGTGCATCTACCATTTATTAATCCGCTTTATTTATTGTCATATCCGGGTAAATTAGACTTTTAAGCAAATTTATTTTTTGACTGAATAAAAAACCTCAATAATAAAAAAAAGCCCTCAACTAAAAGCTGAAGGCTGTGATTTAATTAAGGTGCATCTACTATTTATATATCCGCTTTAGTTATTGCTATATCAGGAAGGATTGAAAAAAAATGGATAGCTGTGGAATTGATTTTGTTAGCTACAACGGTAGTACTGGCCTCAATGAGGATCGCCTACGGTATTTGACTAGGTAATCATTGACTAACTTCACATTAATTTTACAATTATCCCAATTTTCCTCTGAATATACAAAGTTTCTGTTAATATTGCTGATTCGATATCCGTAATAGTACGAATTTAGTTTATTAGTTGGGTATATGACTATGAAAGTTAGACACACCCAACTGGATGAAGCGATCGCAATTTCTATTAGCCCTTGCTAGTCTTAGTATTGTCGGGGGAAGCTTTTTTCTGAGAACAACTTTTAACAGTACTAGTGAGCCTAAAATTATAACTGATACATCACGCTATAAAGAAATTCGTAATCAACTATGGTCTGATAATGACCAAGTAAAACATTTTCCTAATGAGATTCCCCCTGATGCTAAAGACGTTCGTATTGCTTACTCTCCCCAAATTTTGCAAGGAAGTAGTTTTTTTCAAATTAGGTTAAAAGAGCCACCAAAGAAGATAGAAAAATTACTTTCACAATATAAAAATAGTGCCAAGCACAAATATAGAGGTGGTAACACAAACGACCACATAAATCAACCTAACGGTGTGCCGACAACTTTCTTCTACACTAGTGACTCTCCTACAGAATCTTTTCCAGCTACTTATGAAATATTAGTATTAAATACAGATGACAAAGGTAGACCTGGCTTTAAGTGGAATCATGGAGATAGCTACGGCGTTGCTATTAATAGTTCTAACTCAGAAATTATCTATTGGTCTGAAAAATGGTAATTAGTAATTCAAAATGAATTTGAATCGCCATGAGAAAAATCATTATTTGTGGCATCGGACTTAATAAACTTCTTACATGAATCAAAAGCCCTAATACTAAATTACTCACCCAAAATTAGGAAACGGAGTTGGGGGATCTAGCAAGATACCGCAGGCAAATTTTGCATTTGTGCAAGAGTCTAATAAAAAATACCTATATATATGTCATATAGAAATTTATCTTACTGGTACAGTTAATAGTATTGTGTTCTATTCACATTTTAGGTAAGAAAAAGTTATGATTGGATCAAGCCTTTATTCAGATTTCATAGTACTAAGTGCTGCTTTTACCCTTTTGGATATATCACTTTGGGTAGTTAAAACTTGTAGTCAGCATAGCTAAGATTTATAAGTGCTCAAAAACTATCTGAATATGTAGAATGCCAACTGCTTTAATTACTGGTGCCTCTAGTGGTATTGGTAAAGCCTTTGCTCAAGAACTAGCTGCACGCAAGACAAATCTTGTACTCGTTGCTCGTTCTGAAGACAAACTAAGCCAATTAGCTAAACAACTACAAGAACAACACAACATTCAAGTAGACGTTATAGTACAAGACCTCACAGAACCTAATGCAGCTGCTAGTGTATTTGAAACCACGAAAGCAAAAGGATTAACTATTGACTTATTAATCAACAATGCTGGTTTTGGTTCTTATGGTGATTTTGCTGAAGGGGATGGAGAAAAACAAGTTAAAATCGTACAATTAAACATTTTGGCATTGGTAGATTTAACCCACAAATTTCTACCATTGATGCGGCAACGTCGTTCTGGAAGTATTATTAACGTATCCTCTATTACCGCATTTCAACCGATACCATACCTTTCTGTTTATGCTGCTAGTAAAGCTTTTATTCTCAGCTTTAGTGAAGCGTTATGGGCAGAAAATTATGAGTATGGTGTCCGTATTTTAGTCACTTGTCCAGGGCCAATAGAAACAAACTTTTTTGCAGAAGCTAATTTTCCTCCAGCACTGGCAAGCAGTACAGATAAGGTGTATTCTTCCCAAAAAGTGGTTTTGGAATCTTTAGAGGCTTTAGAAAAAGGCTATCCAACTGTTATTAGCTCTAATAGTAGTACTCAAATTAGAAGCAAATTATCTCGACTTGTACCGCGTAAACTTCTACTGAATATGTTAGCAAAACACTTTAAAGCTTAAGTATTAAGTATATATTTAGGAGTTGAGACGCGATTAATCGCGTCTGTACAATTTATGAGTTTGGAGTTAAATAAACTGGTGTATTTAAAACTCCTCACTCTTCACTTATTACATATACCTTGTTAATTGAACTCGGTAACGCTCTTTTTTTGTAACGGCGATTTCCCCAACTTCTAAACGCCCTTTTGAGCGAATGGCGATTAAGTCGCCTGATTTGACTTGAGAACTAGCTTGGGTAACTTCCTTCCAATTGACGCGGACATCACCAGCATCGATGAAATCAACCATTTTGCTGCGGGACATACCAAAACCAGCAGATGCGATCGCATCTAATCTTAAAGAAGCCTCCACAGTTGTTAATTCTTTTTTCTTGGGTTCCCGAACCTTTAATTCAGTTAGCTCAATCTGCTGAGTTTTCACAGGAACCGATCGCACCTGTTTGAGACTCATTGACAAAAATTCCACCAACTCTGGTGCAACAATCGCCTGCGCCCCTCGTTCTCCTAAGACAATTACATCTCCCGTTTTTTCACGAACAATTCCCGTCCCCAACATTGCGCCTAAAAAGTCGCGGTGAGAAGCGGTATCAAATAGGAAATTACCAGCAATTTCCACAGCTACAAGGCTGACTTGAGATCGATCTAACGGAAGTTCCGAACGAGCGATCGCTATTCTTTGGCGTTCAGCTTGCGGATATCCACCCCACGCCACCAATTGCACTTCTGTTAATCGGTTAAATACCCGTTGAATTTCTGCCAATTCTAGGGGAGATAGAAAATCTGTCAAAACCACTTCCCAAGTTTTGATCGCTTGCTCTGCTTGGTCGATTGCACGAGCTACACTATCTCGATTTTCAACACCTTTTAAAAGTTCTTCTCGTGGCAACATTCTTAAAAATTATGAATTAGTCATTTGTCATTTGTCATTTGTCATTTATCTTTTACCAATGCCCCATGCCCCATTCTCCTCTTTAAAACTATTTTGATTCTAACTTTAATTCCCATTTCAGCAGGTTTTCATCCCTAGCAATTTGTTGCATTCCCAGTTTTTCTAAAATGCGAATCGAGGCAACACGCTCGTCTGGAGAATGAGCGATAATTCTCTTAAGTTCTGGCTGAGTAAAGGTAAAATCGACCAGTGCTTCCACTGCTTCAAAAGCAAATCCCTGCTGGCGATAAGCTGATAGGACTTCATAACCCATTTCTACAGTTCCTGTGCGATCGCGTTTACCACCAAATCCCAAATCACCAATCAGGGTAGAATCAGCAATGTGAATCATTAGCCAGATACCCCAACCCAATTGGGAAGGATCGTCTACTAGCATCTGAGCATACATTGGAAAAAAATCTAGCACTTCAGATGCATACCAATCATCAGGAACCCATACCCCCAAAAGCTTTTCTACTTGGGGTTTATTTATTTCTTGTCACAACGGCTTGTGCCACCTCCAAAGAACAGGGAAGCAACTCAAGTCGCTGTGTCGTGAAGTGTAAACTATGATTCATTACACACTACTTGTGTCGGCATAACCTTGGATATTTTCTGGATCGAACTGACGTAATATTTTGGTTGCTTGGCGAGTGAGAGTTTCAGAACCTTGAACGGCGACTAAATATTTACCTGCATCTAAGCGGTTGCGATAAGGTAAAGCATCACCACCACCTATAAGTAAACCGACTCCGCCACCGACAAACACACCACCCATCGCACCACTAGCAGCACCCAGCAGTCCGCCAACAATGTGATTGCCAACTTCACCCGCCCAGGCAAAAGTATCTAAACCAGTAATGAGGCTGAATGTAAAACCTGCAAAAAAGCCAAATGGTATCAGCCAGGTTGCCATCTGTTTTGCTTGCTTTTTAGCCTGCTCTTGGGGGTCAATTAAGCCAAACTCGTCAGCCGTTTTATACCCCCTTCCCAAAATAGTGCTGTTAATGCCTTCTTTTTCTAAAGCTAAGTAAGCAGCTTCGGCTTGAATGCGGTCTGGTAATACGGCAACAAGGTAATTCATTGATTTTACAATTTGTCTAATAGAAGTTTTGCCTTAATTAACAGCGTATCAGTAGTGGTCAAATCATCTTGCATTGGGTAGGAGTTAGGAGTAGAGACGCGATTAATCGCGTCTCTACAGGAGTTAGCAGTCTTACTCCCCAACACTAGCTCTTAAGGGGCTGTTCTTGTGAGGTCTGTATTAAACTCAACTGCAAACTGCAATCGCACAATTTAGCACAAGTTAAATGTACATCCGATCACTTTAGCGAATCTAGTGGCTCACAAAAATTGTTTACGCCTTGCTTGAGGACATAAATCAAAACTGGTGTTGCCAAAATTTTCGGAAACGTCGGCATTGCTTTTAGATGTTCCATCATCTTTTGAGGTGAAGTATTAAGCAAATCTTCGCGATATTCTTGTTCGCAAATCACCACACGCCATTTTCTCGCCAAGGCATCTAACCACTCGGAATTTGCTCTTTCTGGTTCTTGTCCGGCTCGGATAGCTAGCGTCATCGCCGCATCTTCTAAATCTCCATCACAGTCTTCAATCAAATCCAGCGCTTCCATATCGCTCTTATCATCTGCCAATTGAGAGCGAAACTGTGCAATTTCTTGAGATGTTACTTTAGTCATGAGTCTTTGACAAGGCAAGCGATCGGACACTCAGTTATGTTAGTCCAAATTTGACTATAGCGCTTCTCTGTTAAGTCCAATACAGACCTCACAAAAACAACTCCTTCCCTACGACTTCTGCCTAACCCTCTTTTAATACCATTTCTTTGTGAGGTTGCGCCAAATTTTCTTTCTTCCTTTGTGTCCTTCTCTAACGAGACGCTACGCGAATGCGCCCTATCCTGCGGTCAGCCGATGCAGCGTCTATGCGGTTCGTTTCTGATATAATTTAGCGCATCTTTATACAGAATTAATATAAGACGAGCGGAAAAACTTTTGTTACTGGAAGAAGGGAAGTAAAATTCTCAGCCTAAAATAGTAGCCTATTCTCGATAGACTCTTATCCTTTAGCGATCGCTAAAGAATTTCTCAAAAATCACAATTTACATACTGTCTTTTGGACTAAAAAGCCTCATATTTCCAGTAAATACACTGAATAAATGAGGTTTTTAGCTAGCTTTTTATTAGAAACGCTACTGGACTCTGCGATCCTCTAATAGCAGGTGCAAAGTGCATTACAAAACACAACAGCAGTCAAAAATACTGATTCAGTTGAGTTTCAGCTAATTAGCGGAATGCTCTGAGGGTAACAGACCGTTGTAACTGAGCTAAAGCGCGGTTGTAATTCAAAATTGCTGTGACTCGATTACCTTCAGCTTGTGTGAGGTCATTTTCAGAGTTAATGACATCAGTTTGAGTACCTACACCAGCTTGGAATCGCAAACGTGCTAAACGTAGAGCTTCCCTAGCTTGTTCTAAAGCGGTATTAGCGGTTTGAACATTCTCCAAACTAGATTGCTGGGTAGAATAGGCTTGTTCTACCTGAAAGCGAATTTGATTGCGCTGTTCAGCAAATTGAGTTTCTGCGATCGCAATATTAGCTTCCTGTTGAGATGCTCTTGCTCTTGCTGCTCCTCCATCAAACAAATTTAGGGTTGCCCTAACTCCGAATGAATAACCATCAGTAACGCTGACATGATCGTCGAACTGATCTAGCAGGTCGTAGCTAGCAACCAAACTAACTTGAGGACCCAGTTCTGCAAGAGCTTGTCTACGCTGTTGCTCGTTAATATTACGTTGTGCCAACTGCTGTTGCAGTTCTGGACGATTTTGATAAGCCAACACAATACTTTGTTCTAAAGTTGGGTTCCAAAGACCAGCTAATTGTACAGGGTCAGCGGCACTGATATTTATTGCTTGCGGCAAACTTATCCGAGTTGCTAATTGACGACGGTAAATTGACTGCTGGGATCTAGCATTAGTTAAATTTTGTTGAGCATTTGCTAAATTCACCTGCGATCGCAACACATCAAACCGCGTACCAACCCCAGCTCGCTCTAAAGCTTCTGCATCACGTAAACTAGCCTCAGAGTTCACTACAGCCGACTGACTAATGCGTACTTGTTCATCCCCTTGTTGCAGATTATAGTAGTCAGTGGCAACATTAAAACGGATTGTCTCAGACTGAGTTTCTACAGCCAACTCATAGTAACGTACCTGTTCTTCAGCCGCTCTGACGCTAGCTTGCACTCTCCCAGAAGTATAAAGGTTATATGAAAGTTGTGCTTGACCAGAAAAAGATGTACTGGGTTGGTCTTGGTTAGACAGTAAGCCATTTCGCCCGTTTAATTCGTCCTGAAGCTGACTGCTAGAAGACTGACTGCGAGTCAGATCCGTGCTAACTCCCAGAGTGGGCAATAAAGCAGCTTGCGCTTCGCGTAGAGATGCTCGATTGCGTTCTAGCTCCAATAAAGACACCTGTAAATCCCGATTATTGCGCCGTGCTAGCTCTAGAGCCTGTGCCAAAGTAATTGGTTGATTTTCCTGAAGTCTCACTTCCTCCGCTTTGGTGGGAAATTGTAGGGGATTTGAGTTAGGAATCAGGTTCTCTGGAATTTGTACCCGCCCTGACGGCACAGGAGTTACAGTTGTTGGTACAGTAGCAGGTTGCACCGAACCTCCTGGTAAAGTAGCAGGTTGCACCGAACTCCCTGGCGTCGGAGTTACGGTTGTTGGTACAGTAACAGGTTGCACCGAACCCCCTGGTGCAGGAGTTACGGTTCCTGGCGCAGTGATTAGCGTCGAATCTGCCGGAATCGTGGTATTACTCTGAGCCAAGCGACCAATAGCATTTTGTTGTAAGCAAGTGCTTGAGGTTATTAGCAAATCAGACAAAGAGTCAGTTTTGCTTTTGCTCAACTCCTGTGGACACCTCTGCGCTGACAAAAGTTTTGCTGCTCCTGCACCTGTGGCTGAAGTTTGTAAAAATGTTTGCAACTGAGTAACAGTATTTATCTTTTGAACCACTGGCTGCTGTGTAGAAGACAGGGACAAAATTCCTTTTTGGACAAAAGGGGGTTTTGAAGTGTAGTTGGGAACTACTATCTTCTTTAATTTCTGCCCATCAGCGCTTGAATTACTCTGTTTTTGGTTCTTTTGAACTTGGGAAGAATTAGAGGTAGGTGTCAAACTGAAAAATCTACCTTTGTCTTTCTTAAGTAGTTGTTTTATTGGCACAACAGTATTTTCAGTCGTAAATACTGGAATACTGTTATTACTTAAAGGTTTCATACTAAGTTTAGTAAAACCCAAAGCAGGTACTAGGGTTGGAACACTAACATTTGCACTGTTAGGCAGTTGCCTATTTATGGTGTCCACAACCAAGCCTTGACTATAAGTAGAAGTCAAAACACTAGGAGAAGACGCCAGTTGTACCCCAGTTAGTTTCGCAGTACCAGCCCAAGCAGGCTGAGTTGTTAAGACCGCTGCCGTTACACCAGGTAAGAAGCTATAAAATAATTGCTGTCCTTTCACCGCATCCCTCACACGAAAATCAATCTAGCGGCAGAAAACCTTTCTTCACCACAGAATATAGCACGATACTAAACTTAGGAAAGAATATACTACGATACTAAATTTAGGGTTCGGAACTCTGTTTGTCTTCAAAACGTCTAACAATGCGAGAAAGTTCCGCCTTTTCATCGATACTAACGCGAGTAGGAGCACCGCTGATAATCCGTTCGTAGTTTCGGAAAGAATCTTTGATTTCGGGCCCGTCAGCAGTAATATTATACTCACGAATGCCCTTATCATGCCAAGATCCGCGCATTTTGAATACGTTAATTGCCCGCGACATTTCTCCGCGAATTTCTACGTACTGTAACATCAGAATTGTATCGGTAATCGTGGAAATATGAGAGTCAGTAATCGAATGCGCCCCCAGAAATTGGTCGGTTGTGTTGGTAAAGAAACCAGTAATTTCTTCTTGTTTAGCATAACCTGTCACACCAATAACAAACTGCCGAAATGCATTATTTGTAACTCCTCTAGCTAGTGCTGATAGGGAATCAATAGCAATCCGAGCGGGTTTGAAAATAGCAATTTCTGATTTAATAATTTGTAAGTGGTCTTCTAAACCAGTTGATTCAGGATAGGTACAGATTATTTTGAGTAAACCTTGATCTTCTAATTCTTCAAAATCAATTCCCCAAGAGGAAGCATTACGAGATAGTTGGGCGCGTGATTCTTCATAAGCAAATAATATCGCCTGTTCTCCATTCAGGCAGCCATCTTGAATAAATTTACTTACTAACAGGGTTTTACCAGTACCTGTGGCTCCTGTTGCCAAAATAATTGAATCTTTAAAGAAACCACCACCGCACATTTCATCTAAAGTTTTGACACCAGAAGATACCCTGACATTAGAAGAACGTTGAGTCAAGCGCATTGCTCCGAGTGGGAAGATGTTAACTCCTTCATTAGTAATCGTGAAGGGATATTCGCCTTTCATGTGAGTTGTGCCGCGCAACTTGAGAATTTCAATTGTGCGGCGGCGGCGTTCTCCTTCTAAAGCGTTGCGAACAATTACTACATTATCGGAAACAAATTCTTCGACTCCGAAAGAGGCAACGGGCCCATATTCTTCACTACGTTCAGTGGTAATTAGAGTGGTGACACTCAGTAGTTTGAGACGTGCTACCAGGCGGAAAATTTCGCGTCGCACTACTCCCATCGCTTCATACTGCTGAAATACCGCTGTTATTGAATCGATTGAAACTCGTTTAGCTTTGTATTTGCGGATGGCATATTGTAAGCGCTCAATGAGTGCAGAAAGGTCAAAATTTCCTACAATATCTTGACCTTCTGGGTCGGGAGATGCGTCAAGAATAAACAACTTGCCTTCTTCGATTAAGCGGGGCAAGTTCCAACCAAAAACATGGGCATTTTTAATAATATCACTGGGTGATTCTTCAAACGTAACAAATACTCCTGCTTCATCAAAGTAGGTAATACCGTTATAGAGAAACTGAAGCGAGAATAAGGTTTTGCCTGTGCCGGATGTACCACTAATCAAGGTAGTTCTACCAATTGGTAAACCACCATGACTAATATCGTCAAACCCTTCGATCATCGTCCGAATTTTTTCTACACCTCTAATTCTTTGTGGTTGCTTTAGTTCTACTTGCTCGTTTTCACTCATTGCTCGATCACAAAAGGGTATTAAAACCTGTTTTTTTATTACTAAAGTTGGTACTTAATTTTTTTATGATTAAAATTTTACTCTTCAAAATCTTCTTCACTAAGTTCTTCATAGAGTAAATCCAATCCAATCAATACTCTTTCTCTATCTGAAAGATCCCCAATAATTTTGCGAACGGGTGGAGGCAAAATTTTAGATAATGTTGGTGTTGCCAATATTTTATCTTCTTCCGCCAGTTGCGGACTTTTCAGTACATCGATCACTTTTAAAGCATAAACACCTTCAAACTCCTCTTCTAAAATATCTTTGAGTATTTTTAATGCCCGGACTGAATTCGGGGTATTCCCTGCTACGTAAAGCTTGAGAACGTAGGTTTTTCTGGCTTTATTCATATACTTGATAGCTAGTCATGAGCAGAAAAATACAAGATGTGTTCGCGCATTGGGAGTAATTAACAGCAGTAGCTTGTTCCAAGTGGAACAAACATCGATAAAGTTAATTTATTTAGAAATCGAACTCCTATAGAGTTCGCACAGGTGAGCCAGGACATCTATCAACGTTAAGCGGTAATCAAGTAACGTTTCATTGCTTCTTCCTTCTAATTTTAGCTGGTTAGAAAATTCTTCGATTACCTCCATGTGAATCTCGATTATTTGGGGCACAGGAATATTAGCATAAAATATAGTATTGATAAATTTATCAATTTTCTCTTTGAGTGTTTTGTCTGTAGTAAAATAATCTATAAGAATCAGGCTATAATCTGTTTTAAGCTGTCTTAATAATCCTTGTCTTTGTGCCGGATTCATCTCCTGAAAATGCTGTTGACTTTTTTGCATCTGACTGGCAAATACATAAACGTACTTGCTAGTGTATGCCTTACTTGGATTTAGTGGCGGCCAATTTGGTAAGTGGTTAATTTTTCCAGAGGTCGTTGCAGCAACAGGTAAGTGGCAAAATCGGGTAATAATTGCGTCCATCAATTTCCCCACCCACGTACTCAAACCTTTTAGGTTGGCTAAGTCAACTGGATTATTTAAGCATTTTTTAACATTAGATTGCAGAATCAATATCGGTAATAACATCTATTCTTGAATATATCTCCTCGATCGCCCTGACCAAGAAACGCGGGCTGATAAGTTTGGCTAACGCTTGTAGGGAAATGCTGCGTGTGCAGTAAACTGCTGATTTAATCCCAAAATAACGCTCTATGTGAGCAGATAGTGCTAGGCACTCAATAATCTAGTGGAGCACCTAACTGGTAGAACTTAGTAGGTCTTTGATGATGAGGTATCCGTCGGCATAGCAAGACACAATAATTAACTCATGATTTACATATCTATGTATATAAATAGATAGATTTTTTTATTTTGCTCCTTGATAAGATACTTAAACGAACTTAAAGGATTGTCGTATTCCAAATCATTATAATTCCTCAAGGTTCTAAAGCGAATCTTTGGGGCCATAATTGTTTTAGCCGTCGCTATCGATGAGGAGTTTAAATACCAGTAAGACGCTGGGGAGGCTGGCTAGTTGCTAGAAATTAGAAACGTCGCCTCTTGGAAAAATGCACTCGTTCGCAATTCCCGTGTCCGTTAGGGAAAATCCCGTTGTTTTAATGGCGTTGAAATAACCAGAGTTGCTTATATGAGTCTTCTTAGAGGATATGACTTCAGGCGAAAAGACCATCAACTGGCAGATGGAAATGCCGGAGGGTTCCACAGGAAGAATGACCCCCAAATCCCTATGTTAATGCTAGATTACCCGCTTTATGACTTTCAGGCAACCGTACCTAGCTGCCCCCAAACAAGTTCTCTGGCAATGGTGTTGGAGATTTTTGAGCAAGAGCAGTGCGATCGCTTGGTAGTAGTGAATCAACAGCAATGTCCCATCGGATTGCTGTATTCTGCCCGTTTAATCCCAAAATTATTAGCCCAAAGTGACGATAAAAATCTAAATTTACACCAATCGCTTTCTACCTGGGGTCAGGGTCTAATTGAGCCAATACAGACAATATCAGTTTCAGAGCGTGTAGAGCGATTAAGCTTGCGCTGGTGCGATTCACAAGTCGAAAAACCTCAAAATCTAGATTGGGCGCTGATTGACTTGGATGGTCGATATTTGGGGCTGCTAGATAGTTCACGCCTGTTGCGATCGCTGGCTCAAGAACGTATGGCTGGCTTACAAAGGTCTAGTGAGCATCGTCATGAGTATGATGGTGCGCCAAATGAACCCAAGTCGTTAGGACACCAGCCACTGGTACACTTGCTAGAAAGACTGCCTTGGCCTTTAATGTTGCAAACGGGTACTGGCGAGGTGGTAGCGCGAAATCCCGCCTGGTGGCAGCAATTAGGAACCTTAAAAGATCCAGAAGGGGTTAGGCAACAGGTGGAGGCAATACTTGTCCCTAAACGCTCCGAAATAGCAGAATATGTCACCCAACCAGCAATTAAGGTTTATCCCAATGGTAGGGAGAATGAGCATATTGGTGAAGAAGAACTGATTCAGCAAGAAACATCAAGTGATGCTACATACAGCCGCTGCTATTTGGATAGTCAGGTGGGTACTTGTACCTGCGTTGTCGAAGTGCAAAATGGTCAAGAGCAAATTTGGCAGTTTGCCAAAATTCCCTTAGATAGTCCTGAGTTTAAAGTTATGAGTGCCGAAGAGGAGATTGCACTCAGCACTGATTTGTGGTTGATTTTAGCTACTGATGTCACTGAACAGCAGCAACTTTGTAAAGAACTAGCAGCGAAGAATGCCGATTTAATTCAACTAAATCGGTTAAAAGACGAGTTTTTAGCTTGTATTAGTCATGAACTCAAAACTCCCCTAACTGCCGTTTTGGGATTATCGCGCTTGCTAGTGGATCAGCAGTTGGGAGAACTTAACGAGCGTCAAGCCCGTTATGCGGGACTGATTCATCAAAGCGGACGCCACCTAATGAGTGTGGTGAATGACATTTTAGATTTGACCCGGATGGAAACGGGACAAATGGATTTGACGCTGACTCCGGTGAAAATCAGTACTGTGTGCGATCGCGCCCTATCGGAAGCCAAAGCTATCCACACTCAAACCACCAAAGCAACATCTGCCCCGCCACCTGCAAATGCCCGTTCATCTGCTCCCCAATTCTATCTTTCCATTGAACTAGGTTTAGATCAGATGGTGGCAGACGAATTGCGCTTACGCCAGATGCTAGTACACCTACTTTCCAACGCCTTTAAATTCACCGAAATATCTGGCGAAATTGGGCTGCGGGTAAGTCGTTGGGAAGGATGGATTGCCTTTACAGTTTGGGATACAGGTATTGGCATTCCTGAACACCAACAACACTTAATCTTTCAAAAATTCCAACAACTAGAAAATCCCCTCACCCGCCAATTTGAAGGCACTGGTTTAGGGCTAGTATTAACTCGCGCCTTGGCTCGCCTCCACGGAGGAGATGTTAGCTTCTTATCGCGTGAAGGTAAAGGTAGCCAGTTTACACTACTTCTGCCGCCCAGTCCCCCGAAAACAGGCTTTTCAGAACCAGATATGGGAATCAGAGAAGACGAGGAGACACAATACCAACCGACACGGGAAAATCTCGCCGCCGCTCGTCAGCATCCTAGTACGCCCACACAGCATCATCTTGCGAGTTCGCAACGGTTGGTTTTGGTAGTCGAGGCTGTAGCTCGATATATTGAAGAGTTGACCGAACAACTCAAAGGTTTAGGATATCGGGTAGTGATTGCGCGATCGGGGACAGAAGCAGTCGAAAAAGCGCGACGCTTGCAACCAATAGCGATATTTTTAAATCCGTTGCTACCCCTGCTATCAGGCTGGGATGTGCTGACTTTATTAAAATCTGACACCGCAACCCGTCATATATCTGTAATTGTGACAGCGACAGGAGCCGAAAAGGAGCAAGCATTTGCTAACCGAGCCGATGGTTTCTTAAGTTTGCCAGTAGAGCATCAGGTCTTAGCACCAGCTTTAGAAAAATTATCTACTGCACAAGTAATACCGCAGATAGGGTTAAATAATAGTGCAATTATCCCAACTAAAACCCCACTGCGAATTCTCAGGTTGGTGAATCCCCAGTTAGAATCGGTCAATCCCCATCCCTCACTTCGAGAACATCGGGTGATTGAAGTAGATGACCTAGATCAGGCAGAACTTTTGGCGCGGGTATGGCAGTTTGATGTGATTTTGCTAGATGTCGAAAGTACCACCGCCCAAATTTATTTGCAACAATTAATTGGACATCCGCGTTTAGCAGCTATACCACTGGTTACTTGCGATGTTGCAACTACCTTAATTGCTTCTAAAATACCAGGGCTATCTGTATTTCCTTACTTAACACCATTTGCTAAAGATAACAGCAGTCGCACTGAGAAAACAGATGCTTTACTATCAGTACTGGAAATTGCTTCTGGTATTTGCTGCCCTCCCAACATCTTAGTAGTGGATTTAACAATGCTACGGGATTTTCCCCAGGTAAGACGTAAGCCAGCTAAGGGTTATCGGACAGAAAAAAATTGCTCAATTAGTAGTGAAACTGCTGAACGGGGATCTGAATGGTTCCAAGCTTTAATTCAATACCTCCAAACAGCAGGCTTCAAAGCGGCGATGAGTCCTTGTTGGGCAGAAGTGTTGCAACAAATTAGCCACGAAAGCGTTGACTTACTGCTAATTTGTTTAGGAGAAACCTCTATCCACAGAGATGTACTCAAAGCACTGAAAAAATTAGGAGATTCGCCTTTAAAGTTGCCACCAATTTTGGTATTAAATCAGCGATTTAATCGCTCGGAAACCAGTTTCCCGGATGGAGTAGCTGATCGGGAAATTAACAAGCAGAAGAAGAATGGTTTGGAATCGATAGAAACTGTTGTTGGTGCGATCGCTACCCAAATCTTACCGCGATCGATATCAATGGAAGACCTATTAAGCCAGATCAATCAAGCTTTAGCTGTCAATGGTCACAATGACAAATGTTAATCTGGTCATTAGTCATTTGTCCTTTGTGAATAACCAATGACTAATGACTAATGACTAATGACCATTTATGATATGTCTATTTTTTCATTTTTCATTTTCTTAAAAGGAACTCGAACCAAGTTATAAGCACCCTTGGTCGATAAATTCTTGTAATCATCTGGCTGTAAGTCCATTTGTAAAAACTTTTTCTGTTCAGCCAACAACAGCACTGAGGAAGGTTTTAGTCCTTTAGCAGCCTGGTTTTTAATATGCTCCACAGCCTCTTTAGGAAATTTTAAATAATTTACGTGGATGTGGCTGTAAAATACTACACTAGGCTTTTTGAAGCCAAGCATGATCAATTCTTCATTTGGTTGTTTTGCTTCTAGAATTACCGCAGACAATTCCCTTAAGGGTAATTGACGTTCTCGATCGATAAAGAACGAAGCAGGCGTTAAGACAAAAATTATAAACGCCACAAACCCGATTAAATTAATACTGATAATGTAGTTCCAGCGGCGACTCAATAATAAACCCGCAACCAAAACAGCACAAACTAGCCAAATTATACCCGCTATTACTGGTAAACCAGATTGTTGAATTAGTTCGTGGAAGTTACTTATAGCTGGATCGGTACCTAATATGTGGGTTATGTTCAGCAGTGCTGTTGCCAGAACTGATAAAAATACTACATTCACCCAACCACTCATTCGCACCAAAGATGTGGAGATGGACGGAGTAGGAGAGGGAGAAACAGGAATTGTTTGCCGTGTCTTTGTATCTGAAAAAAGGTCGCTCCACAACAAGGCTACCAGGATTGCTGCTGCTGGCATTAAAGGCAATACGTAGCTAGGGAGTTTAGTAACGGCAATGCTAAAAAAGGCAAAGACGCTAGCAAACCAGAACCAGGCAAATAAACCAAATTGCTGAAAACGCTCAAGGGATCGCCAATGCGATCGCTGCCAAAACTTTAGTCTGATTATAGAAGCTGGTAAATACACTGAGTATGGTGCAAAACCCAACAGCACGACTAAAAAGTAAAAATACCAAGGTGCTGAGTGACCATTAACTACTTCTGTAAAGCGTTCCAGGTTGTGATAACCAAAAAAGGAGTTAATGTAATTCCAGCCATTGCGCCAAATTACTAAAGCATACCAGGGCACTGACAAAGCGATAATTATCAGTATACCTACGAAAAGGTGCATTTCCCGCAATACCTCTCGCACTTTACCCACGTAAAGTAAAAAGGCAGCAACAATTAGCCCCGGCAAAACAATTCCCACTGGCCCTTTGGTCAAAATTGCACCAGCAATCAGCACATAAAAAGCTAAGTACCACTTATTAGGAAATGGAGAGGTCGCTTCGCTCCGGGATTGATGATTAGGGGTTAGGGATTGGGAAAATTCCTCCTTACTCCTCAGTCCACTGCCTTCAGTTCCCAGTTTCCCAGTCCCTAGTCCCCAGTCCCCAGTCCCTTCCTTCCCTGCATACCCTAGAAAGAAACATAACAAAGCCGATGCCATACATCCGGTGAGTAGCATATCAGAGACACCCGTTCTCGCCCAAATAATAGTTTCGGGATTGAGTGCCATGAGCGCTGCTGCTATAAAAGATGTTAAGTAGCGACGAGTAGGACGTGAAACTTCCTCTAATTCGTCTTGTTTAGTTAGATACCACTGGATGGTGTAAAAAGCTAAACAAATTAAGCCGAATGCTGCGATCGCGGAAGGAAGACGTACTGCCCATTCATTCACGCCAATTATGTGATATGCGATCGCCTGACACCAGTAAATTAAAGCAGGTTTATCGAAACGAGTGTCACCATTGAAAAATGGGGTAATCCAATCACCTGTGACGAACATCTGGCGGGAAGCTTCGGCAAAGAGCGGCTCTGTCTCATCAATCAAGCCAGTGTTGCCCAAATTCCACCCAAAAGCCACCCAGGCAACTACCATCAACCACAAAATCGACACAGTTACACTCAGGGCTGGATTTTTTGCTATTTTGTTGAACCACCGATCAACAGTGTGCTTAACACTCAATTTCATTCTCATTTAGTCAATAGTCAACAATCACTAATTAATAGTCGTTGGTTATCTATCTTTTGTTCTTGGGAGTTTTTAATTCAACAATTTTCCTCTATCCTAGTACTTACGCACAAGTTACGGAATAACGAACCGCAGAGGCACAGAGAAGCCAGTGCGTTGGGCGGGTTCCCCGACTTGTAGCAACTGGCGCGGCACGGAGAAATCAGAGTTTGAGAGATATTTTGCGTAAGTCCTATATCCATTACTTTACACTTTACCAACTGTAGGGTAAGGATGTAAAAATAAAGGTTTGAGCAAACGGTAAACAATGCCCACTCTCCAAAAATTGCTTTTGTACTCAATACTCACCACTTCGTACTATTTATTGACTCAGCACTAGTTGCCATTCTCTGTTTTGGGAATTCCACTTAGGTAATTGAGTTTCGCCAACAACATAAGGGCCCCAGTAACGACGGGAACCATCTTGTGCAAAAGCAACTAAAACATCTCCCTTCTCTAGCTTTAAATTATTCTGAGGTAGAGATAGAACCAGTCCCTTCTCACTACCTTCTTGGGGAGCAAAATCCCAATGTGCCGGTACATCATAGTGAGTCTGTTTTTTACTAGCTTTTGCTACCGACTGTCGTGCCAGTAAAACCAGCCGCACAGGCTGATTTGTTTGATTGCTCATTCGCAAAGTCCCTTGATCCTTGGCAATGCTTGCTGATTTATCACGCTCTGCCAAAACAGGATAAGTATTCTCTTTACTGCTACGTTCTACTTGATTGGATGGGGTAGGTGCTGGAGTAGATAGACTAGCGGAAATACCTTTTTCAGGTACAACCGAAGTTGTCTGCCACTCTTGAGTTTCTGTTGGCAGTTCTGAAGATGTATCTGGGTTTGTGGACTCAAAAGATACGCTCACTCCAAAGCATCCCACCAGAGCAACAAGCAGTCCCAAGCAAAAAGCTGTAATACCGACGTTACGATACACTGAAAATTTCATATTGATAGTTATTAGAAATAAATATTTTGTCTAGGCTTGACCAAATAGTAGCCTATTATCCCAAAAGGCAATCACACAAAATAGCCGAATATAGACTTTCCTAAAATTAGAAACACAAATGTATGATAAATATCATTTTGATTAGAAAACATTTGAAGGATATAATCTCTTTGATGTTTGAAAAACAAGAGGTACAGACACCCATTACTTTGGTTTTTGACCGTAAGTATGGATAAAAGCAAGAAAATTTGATACCTATTCAGCCAATTCATTTGTATAAAGAAACAAAAGTTTCCTGAAACCGCTAACGGCCTCTACAAGATAAACCTCAGATAAATCTAAGTGGTATATTTTCTCTTCTGCTATGAAAAGCTACCTTCAGACGATGTTTGAAAAGTGCCTGGTGATATACCAATAGCTTAGAGATTCTCCTTCCTAAATCTACGCAAGTCCCTTCTCCTTTTGGTAGACGCTACGGGTAGCTTACTTCCGTATATGGATAATATGGATACAAGTCAGGAAACCCACTTAACGGACTAGCTTCCTTTAAAAAAGGGAATTTTGAATCATTTTCCCATTTTTTAAGGCTTGAACGTGGGGATCAAACTAAATATTTATTGTTTCCAAACACCCTCTAAGAAACTGTACTTCTAAAGAAGATGATAGAATAGTCAAATTTGAATAAATACTGGAATTCCAGTAGATATCTATAATATTAACAAACAAGCTGATGCTAAAACCAATATCCTCCTTACCCTAATATAGATATATTTCAAGATAGCTTGACTTTTCCCAGAAGTCCCTTTGATGCAAAACACTCGTCTCAATAACTTGTTCGATGCCATTGCTACACGCTTTGGGCAATGGTTTTTAAATCCTTGGCGACGACTATCGTTGCTGATAATTAGTTTTTTGTTCGGTTTTTTTCTGGGAAACGCAGTTTCCACTACAGCTGGACAACGGGCAGAGTTAGACATTGTGGCAGCTGGTTTTTTAGTATTGTTGACAGAAATTACCAGCAGAATATTTTATAGTCGCAGCTTTTTGGAGCGGCGATCGCTTTTGGTAGACTCACTAAATCTCCTCAAAGTTGGTTTCATCTACAGCCTGTTTCTCGAAGCTTTTAAGCTGGGATCGTAGTGAGATGGAGAATTTATGAATTTGTGGCTGAGTGTTTTGGCAACCAATGGGGTGGGGGAAACTTGGAAGCAGGAAGCAAGAGAAGCAGCGCTGGCAGATCGGTTAAAGGCAAAAGCTTTTGGGATCGCACCGGAAAATGTTGATGAAACGATCGAAAGGCGATCGCATTTACTAAAATCTGTCTTTCCAGCTTTTAGCGAATTCTGTCAAGCTACTCTCCAAGTACAACCCCAGGAAATGTTACAGGTATTGTGGGACTTGTGGCTGCCTTTGGGGATCAAACTAGCATCGCAGCGCCAACAGTTGGGACACCCCCTGATTCAAGGAATATTGGGAGGACAAGGCACTGGTAAAACCACAATGTCAAAGGTTCTGATTTTGATTCTCGATCATTTGGGATATAGGACTATAAGTTTATCTTTGGATGACTTATATAAAACTTACAGCGATCGCTTGCTTTTGACACAGCAAGATCCCCGCTTAATTTGGCGCGGTCCACCAGGAACCCACGATATAGACTTAGGCTTAAATGTATTAGATCAAATTCGCCAGTCGCAAAGCCCAGTGATGCTTCCCCGCTTTGATAAATCAGCTTTTGGAGGTGCTGGCGATCGCACTTCTTCCGAAATGGTGACGGATGTAGATATTGTACTATTTGAAGGTTGGTTTGTGGGTGTGCGACCAATCGACCCTAATTTATTTGATACTGCACTATCGCCAATTGTCACAAATGAAGATAGAGCATTCGCCCGTGATATGAATCTTCGCCTCCACGATTATTTACCACTGTGGGAGCGATTGGACAGTTTAATTGTGCTGTATCCCATCGATTACCGCTGTTCTTTAGAGTGGCGCAAACAGGCGGAACAGCAGATGATTGCTGCGGGGAAATCGGGAATGAGTAGTGCAGAGATAGAACAATTTGTCAATTATTTTTGGCGATCGCTTCACCCGGAATTATTCATCACGCCGTTGGTAAGAGATGCGACAGCGGTTGATTTAGTGATTGAGATTCATCCCGATCATAGTTTTGGTCAAGTGTATTGCGATCGCACTTAGGGCGTTAGTTCTTAAGCAAACCAGGTAAAAACACTATAATTTGCTTAAAGCGTGATTTATCCTACTCCTTAAAACAAAAATGCCAGAGGTATCGTTAAAGCTTTTCTTTTCTTACTCTCACAAAGACGAAGCTCTACGGGATGAACTAGCTAAACACCTGAGCATATTACAATGGCAGGGCGTGATTTCAAGCTGGCACGATCGCAAGATACTACCTGGAGAGGAGTGGGATTACCAAATTAACGATAATCTAAACACCGCCGACATCATTCTGTTACTCATCAGTTCAGATTTTCTTTTTTCTAAATATTGCTGGGATGTAGAAGTTCAGAAGGCAATAGAACGTCACCATGCTGGAGAGGCTTGTGTTATCCCAGTTATTTTGCGAAGTGTTGATTGGAATGGCGCACCATTTGGAAAACTTCAAGCTTTGCCTAAGAATGCTGAACCTGTAGTGTCAAAGAATTGGTACAATCAAGATGAAGCCTTCACGGATGTAGCTAGAGGAATTCGGGTAGTTGCTGAGAAGCTAAAGAAGGAAAGAGAGGAACAAAAGCAAAAACAGGAAGCAGAAAGGCTGCGACTACGGGAACAAGAACAGGAAAATAGAAAGCTACAACAACAGCAACAAGAAAGGCTGCGGCTACAGGAACAACAAGAAGAAGCAGATAGGCTACAAAGACAGGAAGCACAAAGACTACGAAGACAACAAGAACAAGAAGAAGCAGATAGGCTACAAAGACAACGAGAACAAGAAAAAGCCGATAAGCTGCGACAAGAACAGCAATCTACTGGTAACGATCTCCTCTCTGAGAAAGGTGTAGACTATACGCGGTTGCGCGATTTACTTAAAGCAGGGAATTGGAAACAAGCGGATGAAGAAACTCTGGCTGTTATGCTCAAAGCCGCTGGTAGACAACAACAAGGCTGGCTAGATTCTGAATCTATTAATAACTTTCCTTGCACTGACTTACGCACCATTGACCAACTATGGGTAAAATACAGCAATGGGCACTTTGGGTTTAGTGTGCAAAAGCAAATTTGGGAAAGCGTTGGAGGCGACTACGGAAAGTTTGGCGATCGCGTCGGATGGCGAAAAGAAATGTTTTATAAATGGCTATCTTACTCAGACCTGACCTTCACAACAAATTCTCCGCAGGGACATTTGCCTACAGTTGCTGCGGTGCACTTGCTTTTTGATCGTTCTTTGTCTGATGGGAGTGTATGGCGGAGTGTAGGCATTATCAGCGAAATGTATTCGAGGTCGTGGCGAAATAAGAAGATCCCGAGCAATCGAGAAGAGTTTACAAGTCTCTTTGCTCGCGTCGAGACTTGTAAACTTTAACATATAAGGCTTACAGGAAATTGTGAAGATTCACAAACAAGTCATTTAGCACGAAGCATTGCGGTTTCTACGTTTTCGTTACCTGGCACTGTGGCAAAAAAACGTCTTCTTGTTGTGCTTGTAGTTTTGTAGGGTGCGTTATCGCGCTAGCGTAACGCATCGTCAATGATGTTCGGTGCGTTAGGACTTGCGTCCATAACGCACCCGACAAAATTACTCTAGCTTGAAAAATCTGTTCGGCGGTTAAATTCAATTCTGGGAAAGTAGGCGAGATGATGGTAACCGTACCTCTAAATTGAGTAACTTGGTATTCACCATCGATTAATTAATAAATAGACATAGTAGGTTGTTTAGGGTTGCCAGTGAACTTTTTAGCGCCTAAACCCAGATAATCCACAACCCAGTATTCAGGAATTCCAATAACCTCATATTTACCTTGTTTTGTATAGTAGTCATCATCCCAATTAGTACTAACTACCTCAACTACCAAGGAAATTGATGCCGGATATGATACAGTTAATTCTTTTTTCCATAGCGGCTCATTCACTAAATTAAGACAATTTAATATTAACACATCTGGGGAGTAGGCAGATACCGAATTAGCAGGTTTTATCAAGACAGTTTTGGAAATTATATAAGGTAAATTTAATCGGTCAAATTCTACTGTTAGTTTTCTAGCTATAAAACCAACAACATCTTCATGATCACCGATTGGTTGGGGCATTTCAACAATAACGCCATCATGTAATTCGTATCTTCCACCTTCGGTTCGCCAAGCTGCAAAATCTTCAAATGTTACTAGTTTGGGTATGGCTTGAGTCATAACTTGTTGCTTTAATACTCGCTTTTAAAGCTGACAAATTGCTTTCAAAACTTGTAGTAACTGACTAGAACGCTCTCTTTCCATTAAATTTAATTCTGGTAACAGATAATAAATAGGGGGATTTCCTTGTTCAATATAAACAAACTGATAACTCCTACCATTAGTCGCTAATCCCCAAACTGATTTTTGATTCTCTAAATTTTTATAAGCATACGTGAGTAACTGAGGCAAACCAGTTGATATATCAACTTGACAATTTTTAGATTCAATTAATAGCACCCAAAAATACGTTTGAGGTTTTGTATGTTTAGCTTTACTAACGGCTAAAATATCAAATCTTCCTTTAATTTTGATATCTTCATCTTCAACTTCTATATCAGCAATATTCTCCTCCAAAACAATCTCGATTGGATAGCGATAAAAACCAGCTAATCTTAGTAAAGGCGCAACTGCAAGAAACTTTACCTGGCCCTCAGTAACTTTACCGCCTTTGAGGTAGCGTCGAAAGTCATTTCTTATTTGCACAAGTTCCTGTTGTTCTGCTTCGGTGATAGATTCCAGAGATAAGTAGTTAGAAAATGATTCACTGTACTGTTCTTGAAAGCCAAACAGACGCTCAACTTCTTCTAAAGATAAATTACGAGCATTCAGAATTGTCATATATTTTTGGTTGATTCAGGCGCAACTCAATCCAAATATCCTATATAAAACCTATCTTAAACCGTGGCTGATTACATGAAATACAAATAATTTATAGTGTAGTACAACTACACTGCTGTGAGAAAAATTACAGCGTATTTCAGGTAAATGAAACTTTTTTATTGGATTCGCCATAAAACATTAATTAAAATTAAACAATAAATTATAATTAGCCCAAAAAAGGTATAATCCAAACCCTATAATTCAATTTTCTCAGGCTCTTAACGCACAACTGCTAAGTATCCCAAAAATCAGCTTTACAAGTATATTTATTATCATTCTCTGGATTTTGAGAAATTATTTTTGAAAGTCTCTTAGCGCTTGATGGGATTCATCCAAGCTTCTAATCGGCTAAATACTTGAGAAGAAAGTAGCGTCAAACATAAATAAACCACCGCTACACCTGCGTAAATTTCAAAGGCGCGATAGTTGTCAGCAATAATTAACTGTCCTTTACGTAGTAATTCTTCAAATCCAATCACAGAAACTAAGCTAGTATCTTTCAACAAACTGATAAACTCATTACCCAAAGGTGGAATCATTCGCCGGAAAGCTTGGGGAAAAATTACATAACTCATGGTTTGCACAGAACTTAAACCTAATGATTTTGCTGCTTCTGCTTGTCCTGGTTCAATTGATTGAATCCCAGCACGTACAACTTCGGCAATGTATGCAGCGCTATTCAAACTTAAGGCAATTACCCCAGCTACGAAGCGATCAAAAGTAAATGTAAAACCAAGCTCTTGCGAAATTGCTGGTAATCCAAAGTAAATCATATAAATTTGTACCAGCAAAGGCGTTCCTCGAAAAAAATCTACATACGCCCTCGCTAACCAACGCACAGGTGCAATATGAGAAAGGCGGACAATACCAATTAAGGAACCACCAATTAAACCAAACACTACAGAAAGTATTGTCAATTGCAACGTTACTAATGCACCCTGCAATAAACTGGGAAAAGCCTGCAAAATCACGCCAATTGAAGTTAATATTTTAGGTGCGCCAGCGTTAGTTTGATTCTCAAACGGTGATTTAGCTGGTAGTGATAGCGGTTGAACTTTAAACCATTTTTGGTAAATTTGGGCATAAGTGCCATTTTTCAGCACCCTATCCAAGCCATCATTTATCAATGTCAAATTCGGCGAGTTTTTAGCTGTAGCAATTCCATAAAACTCCTCTGTCAGCAATTTCTGTACTACTTTAATTCCCTGAAGATTGCCTGTATTAATTGCATATAAAGTAACAGGTGCATCATTAATTACCGCATCTACATTACTGTTGAGCAATTCTTGCAGGGCTATGGGTGCAGAATCAAAACTGCGAATTTGTACTCCCGGAATACTCTTAGCCTTTGTAGCCCCTGTTGTGCCAATTTGTACTGCAATTTTTTTATTTTTGAGACTATCAAAACCAGTAATTTCTTGATTGTCTGCACGAATTGCGATCGCCAATCCAGCCTTAAAATAAGGACGAGAAAAAGAAATCGTTTTCGCCCTCTCCTCAGTAATCGTAATCGAACTAATGGCCGCATCTACCGTTTTGGCTTGCAAAGCTGGGATAATGCCATCAAAAGGCAGACTTTGAAAATCAACTTTAAACTTAGCAGAAGAAGCAATCGCATTCATCAAATCAATAGAAAACCCCTGCAACTCGCCACCTTTTCCTTGAAACTCAAAAGGTGGAAACGCCGGTTCCGTAGCAACCCGCAAAGTTTTCCCGGCGCTAGAGTTCACAGCACAGCCAGCCAGTAACAAACAGCTAAAACCTACAACCACACACCAGCGCCCAAAACCAAATTTAATCATATTATTTTCTCTTCCCTCTCTGCGCTCTCTGCGCCTCTGCGGTTCGTTAAAAACCTTACAATCAACTCTAGAGCAGCTTGACATAAGTAATGAACAATACCATCCCCGCGATTATTTTTGACAATATCGAAAAAAACTTTGGTTCTCTCAAAGTCCTCAAAGGAATCACCGGCGAAATCAACCGAGGAGAAGTCGTTGCAATTATCGGTTCCTCCGGCTGTGGTAAAAGTACCCTACTACGCTGCTTCAACCGTCTAGAAACCATTGACAAAGGACGTTTAATCATCAACGGAATCAACTTATCCCGACCCACTGTCAACTATAGCCAACTGCGACAACTACGAACACAAGTAGGCATGGTTTTCCAGCAATTCAACCTGTTTCCCCATCTCAGCGTCTTAGAAAATATGACACTCGCACCGCGTAAAGTCTTGGGTAAAACACCAAAAGAAAGCGCCCAACTAGCGAGATTATATTTAGAAAAAGTCGGTTTATCTGACAAAGCCTCTGCTTATCCCGAACAACTTTCTGGCGGACAAAAGCAACGAGTAGCGATCGCCCGTAGTTTATCTATGAATCCCCAAATCATGCTATTTGATGAACCTACCAGCGCCCTAGATCCCGAACTCGTTGGCGAAGTTCTGCAAGTAATGCAGCAATTAGCCACAGAAGGGATGACAATGGTAGTTGTCACCCATGAAATGCAATTTGCGCAAGAAGTAGCCCATCAAGTGATATTTTTAGACAAAGGTATTGTGACAGAACAAGGCCCAGCCTATGAAGTGCTGACCAATCCCCAAAGCGATCGCCTACGTATTTTCCTAAGTCGCCTCAACGTTAGATAGTTAAGAGTTATAAATTAAAGGCTTCTTTTGCACTCAGCACTCATCACGGGCTAAACGCCCCGCTACCGCTAACAGCACTCAGCACTACTTAAAGGTACTCGCGCAAGAAATCAAAGGGATCGTCTTCCCAACAAGGTTCAGGTATTAGCCAAAATAAACTACTGTGGATATCAGCTTCAATTTCATCACCGTCGTCTCTATCAAATAGTTCTATCAAAGCTGTCCAATCACGTTCTCTGAGAGATATTATCGATGGGGCATATACCTGGAGATTATTTGAGTAATTCACGCGCAAAGTTGTGCTTGACAGCCGTAAAAAGTTAGTATAAAAATTTAGAAATAATCAGATTCTAGCTTTGACAATCGCACTTATACCAATTTAAAATTCAAAAAGTCTGATTTAATCTGGCTTTTCAGGTTTGTATCGATCGCATTCTTTTTTCAAATGGGTATTAAATAGTTATTTTGATACTATTAGATATGGACTACTCTCATAAGTGTCTCACAATTTAAATAGGACTGCTATAGTATTTATTACATATTACAAGCTGAATTTACTCAGACTAGAAAAATCCTTGAGGCTGAGATTCTACTAATTCCACGCCAAAGACTTCCGCAAAAGATTGTGCTATGTAAGAACGCACTTCTTGGCAGGTGATACCTGGAATCCATTCGGCTAAACTGCCTACAGGTTTGTCAGAAATGCCGCAGGGTACAATGCGCTCAAAGCCTGTCATGTCTGGACAAACATTTAACGCAAAGCCGTGCATAGTAATCCAACGGCTGACTTTAATACCAATAGCTGCAACTTTTCGCCCTTGCAACCAAACGCCAGTAAAAGCCGGAATTCTTTCTCCTTGCAATCCATAAATTGCCAATACGCGAATTATTACTTCTTCGATTTGCCGCAAGTACCAATGGAGGTCTTTACGATAACGTTGCAGATTTAAAATTGGATAGCCCACGAGTTGACCGGGACAATGGTAAGTAACCTCGCCGCCTCGTTCAACTCGATGCACATCGTATTGACCTTTGTCAATCTCAAATTTGATAAAGTCTGAGTTGCTTCCTTGTCCCAGAGTGTAGACAGGTGGATGTTCTAGCAAAATTAATACGTCATCTAGACTGGGGTCGTGGATGCGCTCAGTTAAAAGCGATCGCTGCCATCCATGAGCTTCTAAATAAGGCATTAATCCTTGGTTATACAGCAAACAAAGGTTTTTGTATGGTTTGTTACTATGGATCATGCCAAAAATCAACCGCATAAAGAACTAAATATATTTCAATTTACAGAATTAGAATCAGCAATTGTCAAGCTTTGCAAAGGATTTTAAAGGAAAGTCAAGGGAATATGCATTAGAAAATACAAAGTGCTAGCTTGAATAGATAACCTCAATAGGTTTTAGGAGGAATTCTCTGCAATAAGCATCATGCCAAGACAATAAGGACGAATGTACTGGCTGATGGCTTTAATACCATTGTTTGCATTTAAAACAGAATCAAACTTCCACAAAGCCTTGTATTCTTGAACAACAGCAAGCAAACCTCAATCGAACACAGAAGGAGCAAATATCAATAGTTCTGTAAGCATTCCTTTAAAGGAAAAGGTAGTCATAGGAGCTACAATTAGATTTCCTCACTCAAGAGTGCTAATTGGATATACAATTAGACATCAGTGCAGAGATGAGGAGGTAAATCAAGGGTATACTTGATAATTCTTCAGATGCAGCAAGCTGAGAGACAGCTTAACAGCAGTAGATACAATATAGTTCACAATTTGTTTTGGCGGGAGTAAAAAACCTTACCGCAATTTCTTTTCATACAAAGCAAATTCACACATCCAAAATATTCAGCGGGAGAGTATTACATGAAGCTTGTCATCCACGGCAAAAATATTGAAATCACCGATGCGATTCGTGAATATGTACATCAAAAAATTGAAAAAGCAGTTAGTCACTTTCAAAGCATTACCAATGAAGTGGATGTGCATCTGAGCGTCGCCCGGAATCCCCGAATTAATCCAAGACAAGCGGCTGAAGTAACTATTTATGCTAATGGTAGCGTGATTCGTGCCGAGGAAAGTAGCGAAAGTCTATATGCCAGCATTGATTTAGTTGCAGATAAAATTGCGCGTCAACTGCGGAAATATAAAGAACGGCGTCAAGACCACAAAACTCATACTCAACCAACAGAAGTAGTTATTCCAGAGTCGATAGTAACAGATTTAATTGGCGATCGCACCGCTGAATTGCCCAATGAAGTCGTCCGCACCAAATATTTTTCCATGCCGCCGATGACCGTTGCAGAAGCCCTAGAACAACTGCAACTCGTGGGACACGACTTTTATATGTTCCACAATTCTGAAACTGGAGAGATTAATGTAATTTACGAACGTAACCACGGCGGTTATGGTGTTATCCATCCCCGCAATGGTAACGGACATACTAACGGCAAAAATGGCAAGGCAAGCCACACTAATATAGTCATGCCAGAAAAGTCGCATTCGAGTAAATAGGGAGATGAGGGGAGCAGGGGAGAAGTTGCAGTAAATCTTTCCCCTCTCCACCTCTGCCTCTTCCAATGCCCATTACCTTTGCCTCCAGAAATTAGCTAATACGCGAACGTTGGAGTAATGTGAAAATTTGCAGTTCAGCTGCTAAATCGCCGTGGTATTCAAATAGTTGATATTGTTGCCCAGTCATCACAGCAAATTCATCCATAACTTTCTGGGTGATGTCTGCACAAGCTAGATAGTAAGGATTGACAGTTTCTTTAGCTTGGAAGTAGACATCAGAGTTTTGTGTTGTACCGAAACAGGTTTGCAATGCCATCATCACTACGCAACTCATTACCGTAACCAATTGCGATCGCCTCCGGTAAAATATAGCCCATCGCATTACAATTTATACTTTTTAGTTATCCAACCCTATTTTTAAGTTAGATAAAAAACTTGAGGAACTTGTGAGGAAATATTTGAATTAAACAGTTTTTTCATCTATTTAAAATAAATTCTCAAAATTGAGTATTCAAAATAGGTTAAACTGCGTGTAGAAACTGGCAGAATATTAGTCCCGCTCCGCAACAAATCATAATATTTTATTTAAGAATAAGTGGGTTTTGTCAGCATATCTCAGATGATGTTAAGGAGGTAACTATCATGCAAAAAGAATATATGGAAATTTTAGAATCATTAATTAATAAATTGACATTATCCGCAATATTAGAAATGTTAGAGCGAATATGTCATAAAAAAGCGGAAAATCTGAGAACTCATTGGCAAGATGAGACTTCAGCAAAGCTTTGGGATAAAGCTGCTAGACAAATAGAACAGATAAATGTTGATATTTGATTGAAGAAGAATTCAGAATTAAAGAGTCAGAATTAACGGGTATGAGATTCAGACCCGCCACTTAATTATTGCACCACTAATCTCCGATTTAGTGTGGTGTTGTAAGGTTTATTCAACATTCGATTAAGTGCTCATGTATTTGCACTGTAGCGACGCAATAATGCAACTCACATTCTCAACCAAAGCGTATTGCTTGATACACTCATTGCATGACTCTGCTATCAATTGGTAGTGCAAAATCACGAGACCATTCATTCCAAGAGCCAAAATAATTTCTAGCAGAAATTCCCGCCTCTTCAAGGGCTATTAATGTATTCGCAGCCCTTGAACCCTTAAAGCAGTAAATATACACAAGGGACTCGGAAGTAATACCTACTGACTGACAAATTTCTCGGATTTCATCTGGCGATCGGAACGTGGGAATTTCCGATTCAGAATTCATTAGATGATGCCATTCTAACCATACTGCATTAGGGATTCTACCTTTGCGAGGACAAAAATCAGGATGGTAAGGAGAAGAACTCAACCCAAGCCATTCGTTGCGATCGCGCACATCTAATTTAATAATTGCTGGATTGTCAATTGCTTGCAACATCTCGGTGGTAGTCACCATCATGTCAGCGTTAGGATGCAATCTAAATATGCTGCTTTCACGCTGCGGTACTTTATCAGTAGTAAGTAATCCTGCCTTGAGCCATGCTCTATATCCTCCGTGTAAAATAGATACCTGAGCGCAACCCAAATATTTCAGTAAGAAAGCTGCTCGACAAGATTGACCATAACCTTTATTTAAAGCATCTTCATAAACAATTAACTGTTCTGCACCAGATATTCCTACCCTGCTCATAATTTTTGCAAAATACTCTTGCAATTCCTTTAATCCTGCTAGGGAGGAATTCTCTAAAAGATAGGTGAAAAAATCTCTAATATTTATGGATTGAGAAATATGAGAAATAGCATAATCTTCTTGACTTCGCGTATCGATAATGACAGTTTTTGATGAGTTTTCTGCTAACAGTGATGTGACTTCTTGAGGAGAAATGAGGAGTTTTGTATTCACACTTTCATGCTTCTGTTATCGTGCCATTAGGCATTATCGCCCTTGGTAGATTTACTTTGTGGAATGTAAATTACAGAAGAATTAAGGTTAAATGTTACGAGATAACTTTTGTGGATGTATGTTTTTAAGTAATAATTCCGAATTTAGAATCCAGAATTATATATAAATTACTCTCGCCAAAGTTCATTGACAATACTTTCGGGTCGATAATGATTTTTTGAGATATAAGCCTCTCTTTTTTAACTTTTGACTTCCGCCTTACGGTACTAGACCATTTGGAGTTGCTTAACTGTCGTGCGATCGCGTTTTATCCACCACCAGCAGAACGCACTCAAGCCGAGGAAAAAGATGATCGAGTTAAGAATATCGACTGTGTAGCGACTTCAAGTCTTTCAAATCATGGTTGCATCAAGTATTTTGAAGCATTTATCACCGCTCGGATGCTATTTTAGTGGATTTTTTTTATTGACTCTCTGAGAGTCCATACTGATGTTCTAAATGTAAATGTGCGATCGCAAGATGCCTGCTAAAGTTTTACCTGGGCTTATATCGTTATAGTTATCAATCTAGGCGTAGGTTGGGTTGAAGAACGAAACCCAACATCCGAAAACTAAGGCAAATGTTGGGTTTCACTTCGTTCAACCCAACCTACAATTATTTTTCTTTCCCCAAAGTGACAAAACAGGGTTAAGTTCAACAGCCAATGAAAAGCTAAATAGTAAATTTACTGATTTTTTGAGTATTTATGTAAGTTAATATACAATATAAGTGATGAGTAAATCCTGACATCTTTTCATTGTCTTAGACGGGATGAACACCGATGACATCTGAGAGCATAGGCGAAGATCGCCAAAAAGAACTTGAACACCGGGAACGCTTATTACGGGAACGAGAAGTTGAATTGCGACTCCGGCAAATGGAAACTAACATCCATGCTACCGATGTGGCTTTTCATCAAACTGTGAAGCATCAGCCAGAAAATTCCCAGAAACCTTGGATGAAAAAAGTGATTCTGGGTGGAAAGCTTTTTGCTCTTGGTGTGGTAGCGCTAGTTGCAGTGAAAATAGCCTCAGTGCTGGCTGGGTTTATTATTTTTGGTGCGCTGGGATGGATGTCTTATAAATTATTTTTGGAATTTAAAAGAAACAATCTGTAATTAAGGTGTAAATATTATGACAAATCAAGTAGCAACTGACAGATTTATCCAAGATTTAGAGCGTGTTGCTCAAGTGCGATCGCAGATGTCTGTGTGTTTGAGTAAATTGGCTGAAACAATTAATCAAGCTGAGTTAGCTGGAGATTCTTCATCAGGAAAACTCAGTTTGGAGCGAAATATTGAAGATATTACAGTAGCTAGTAAAAATCTCCGCCAAGGCGTATTTCGCCTTTTGGTATTAGGCGATATGAAACGCGGTAAAAGTACTTTTCTCAACGCCTTAATTGGGGAAAACTTATTACCTAGCGACGTTAACCCTTGCACAGCAGTTTTAACAGTTTTACGTTATGGGCCAGAAAAGAAAGTTACCATTCATTTTAATGATGGAAAAACTCCACAACAGCTAGATTTTCAGAACTTTAAATATAAATATACCATCGACCCAGCTGAAGCTAAAAAGTTAGAGCAGGAAAAAAAACAAGCATTTCCAGATGTTGATTATGCAGTAGTTGAGTATCCCTTAACGCTACTAGAAAAGGGAATTGAAATTATTGATAGTCCAGGATTGAATGATACAGAAGCGCGAAACGAATTATCTTTGGGCTATGTAAATAATTGTCATGCAATTTTGTTTGTGATGAGAGCTTCTCAACCTTGTACCTTGGGTGAGCGTCGCTACTTAGAAAATTATATCAAAGGTCGAGGATTGACAGTTTTTTTCTTAGTTAATGCTTGGGATCAGGTGCGGGAATCACTAATTGATCCTGATGATGTCGAAGAATTAAAAGCATCTGAAAACAGATTACGGCAAGTATTTCATGCGAATTTAGCAGAATATTGTACTGTAGAAGGTCAAAATATTTATGACGAACGGGTATTTGAGCTTTCGTCAATTCAAGCACTCAGACGACGGTTGAAGAACTCTCAAGCTGATTTAGAGGGGACTGGCTTTCCAAAGTTTATGGAAGCGCTTAATACTTTTCTTACCAGAGAACGTGCGATCGCAGAACTCCGTCAAGTCAGAACTTTAGCAAGACTTGCCTGCAATCATACACGGGAAGCAGTTGCAAGACGCATACCATTACTCGATCAAGATGTAAATGAATTGAAAAAACGGATTGATTCTGTAGAACCAGAGTTTAACAAACTCACAGGTATCCGAGATGAATTCCAAAAAGAAATTATCAATACCAGAGATACTCAAGCAAGAACAATTTCTGAATCTTTTCGTAGCTACGTTTTAAACTTAGGTAATACCTTTGAAAACGATTTCTTACGCTATCAGCCGGAATTAAATTTGTTTGATTTTCTCAGTAGCGGTAAACGGGAAGCATTTAACACCGCACTCCAAAAAGCCTTTGAGCAATATATTACCGACAAATCTGCGGCTTGGACATTAACTGCTGAAAAAGATATAAATGCAGCTTTTAAAGAACTTTCTCGCAGTGCTGCACAATATGGTGCGTCTTACAATCAAATCACAGATCAAATTACAGAAAAGCTCACCGGACAAGACGTAAAAGTATATACTACTACTGCTGAAGAAGATAACTCTCCCGGCTGGGCAAAATGGGCAATGGGATTGTTATCACTGTCTAAAGGAAATCTTGCTGGTTTCGCACTAGCTGGGGCCGGATTTGATTGGAAAAATATCTTGTTAAACTACTTCACCGTAATTGGCGTTGGCGGGATAATTACAGCAGTGACAGGGGTTTTTCTTGGCCCAATCGGGTTTGCGTTGCTAGGTTTAGGGGTAGGATTTTTGCAAGCAGATCAAGCACGTAGAGAGTTAGTTAAAACAGCTAATAAAGAGTTAGTTAGACATCTACCACAAGTGGCACATGAGCAATCTCAAGTTGTATACAATGCCGTAAAAGAGTGTTTTGACTCTTACGAAAGAGAAGTGAGTAAGCGGATTAACGATGATATTGTATCTCGCAAATCCGAATTAGATAATTTAGTCAAGCAGAAACAGACCCGCGAAATCAATCGTGAGAGTGAGTTAAATCGTTTAAAAAAATTACAGGAAAATGTAATAGCTCAGTTGCAAAAAATAGAGGTAGCGTATAGCAATTTATTAGCTTACTATAGTTAACATATCTCATTACTCTCGTTCGTTCCCAGCTAGAAGCTGGGAATGCCTACTGGGAGGCTTTGCCTCCCATAAGTATAAGTAGTAAACACAAATAAATCTAAGTTTTTAGTAAGGACTTTCGTCCTGATAAACTTTGCTATAGCAGTCCTATTTGATTTGTGAAAAATATAGATACAGATAAGGAAACGAACCGTTAAAGACGCAAAGGTAAGAAAGAAGAAAGAGATATATAATTTTCCCAAATGTTTTAGGACTACTATATTAACGATGATTCTCTCACTACGAACTATGATTTATTGTATGTTAAATTATGCCTATCATAAACATAATAATATGAGGCTGTAACCTGGGAATGAGGAACTATGCAACAACAGTATGAAGGTTATAAGGATTTAGCAGATTCTCTCAAGTCCGCATCTGCATTACTGAATTTAGAACGCAAATCACAACTGCATCAAGATATAATTACCATCTGCAATCATCTCGTTAATCCTAGCTTTCGGATTGCGGTATTTGGCCCTTTTAATCATGGCAAGTCTACCTTACTGAATGCCATACTAGGAAATCGCACCTTACCAATTGATTTAATTCCTACTACAGGCGCATCGATTACTGTTAAGTATGGCTCTAATGTACGGACTCGCCTCATGTTGCTAGATGGTACAGAAATCTATCGGAGTGGCACAGAAATTTTACAGCAATTTGCAATTCTTGATAGCAATAGGCAGATGCGAAAAGATGTAGCATCTGTAGAAGTTTTTTGTCCGCATCCCTTTTTGGAAACAGGAGTAGAATTCCTGGATTTACCAGGAACAAATGATAGAGATGAACAAGATAATTTAGTCCGAGAACAACTTTTAAGTGCAGATTTAGTTATACAATTATTAGATGCACGCAAGTTAATGACTTTAGGTGAACGGGAAAATTTACGAGATTGGTTATTAGATCGCGGTATTAAAACAGTTATATTTGTTGCCAATTTTCTTAACTTGCTAGAACCTGACGAGCAAAAACAAGTCCAAAATCGCCTGCTGTTTGTTGCAGAAAGCTTTCGAGCCGAATTACCTCCAGGTTTTAATAATTTATATCGCGTTGATGCTTTACCTGCTTTAAGAGCCAGATTAAAAGGTGACGTTGCTGCTGCAAATAGTAGCGGTTTAGCAGCTTTTGAAACAGCTTTGCAAAATATTGTGGGGATTTTGCAACCAAATCGTGGTAGTGTGCGTTTGCCAAGAGTGCAAGCGATCGCTTCTCAAATCCAACTCTCATTAAAAGCTAAAATTGACCCGATTGCTATTGAAATAAAATCTTTTGACGATAAACAAAATAGTAAAATTGAAATTAAACAAAAAGCAGCAAACTTAATTTATAAAGGTTTTACTACTAGCATTAGAGAGTTACGAGATTGGCTAGAATTACCCAAGCTACTTACAAAATATCAAGCTGATGCAGCAGTTGCATTGGCAGAAAATAAATTTAAAGATTGGCAAACAAATACTCTTAAAAAAGACCTGAATCAATTACAATTAGCTGCGGTGAAATGGCTTTATCAAGCTTACGAGTTTTTCCAAGAAGAACGACCACAAGATTTATTAATTCCCTTTCCTAGCGAACCACAAGTAATATTACCCCCAAAGCCAAACAATAGTGATGATTTGAGTGAACCTGGTTCCATCGCTGTTGGTGGTGGTATTGGTTGGTTGTTAGGTGGCCCGGTGGGTGCTGCTGTCGTCGGAAGTATTTCTTATTTGTTAAATAAGAATATCCAAAAACAAGACGAACAATTAGCAAAGGAATCTTATCATCAAGAAGTTGCTAAACTTTGTATAACTGCAATTGAAGATTATTTCTTTAGCTTTAGCTGTCAAGGATTATCAATTTTGACTGAATATGAACGGAAAGCCGAAAAAGTAATTTGCTTTGAATTCAGTCAGGAACCGCTAGAGATTACTAATAAGCGTGAAACTTTGCAGCAGTTACAAAACGGTTTTAATCAGTTGCTACGAGAATTAGAAAAAGCCAAAATACTCTCAACCTATCAACCTTATAAAGAAATACCAAAATACACGAATACTAATAGAAAATATTCGCCACAGCCAGAAAGAGTTAAAATTTCCCCTGAGAAAGATCCTGTCATTAAGCAAAAACAGGAAAATACTACTAAGAATAGTGGGACAAGGGTAGAATCTGTTTCTCCACCACCACCGCCAAAAGTTTCTCCCTCTCCACAGAAAGAAGAGGTGGAGGCTAAATTTCGTGATTGGGAACTCAATGAGGAAATAGCGCGGATGAAAGCAGAGATGCGTAGCCCTAAGGCTTGTCGTCAGACATCGCCTGGTTTTCAAACTAGCAAACGGCAAAATTCAACTCAAAGCAAGAAAGCACCTAACCAACCTAAAAGCCAGACGGAAAAAGATAAAATTACTCGCGCTTACGGCATTTTAGGATTGCAAACAAATGCTTCTCAGGCTGAGGTAAAGCAGGCTTATCGAAATTTAGTTAAAAAATGGCATCCAGATTTGTTTGTTAATCAGCCGCAACTACAAAAACAAGCTCAAGAGAAAATGCATTTAGTTAATGATGCTTACACAATTTTGAGTGATAAATAAATAAATAACCAGATCCCCGACTTCTCAAAGAAGTCGGGGATCTTTAGATTTCATCCTAATTTCATTTCTCGCTGCCAAGCTAATAAGTAAATATAGAATTAAAAAACTATGAGGTGAGACTTATGCAACTGCTATCTTTGAGGAATGGCTTTTTAGCGTTAACCTTTAGTGCGATCGCTTCAGGCGGTGGGTTAATTACAGGCTGTGGTACTGCTTCCCAGAACCAAAGCCAAGCGCCAAAAGAAACCGCCACCAATGCAAATGACAAGCAGATGATGAATCACAGCATGGGAATGGATTTAGGCCCAGCCGATGCTAATTTTGATTTACGATTTATCGACGCTATGATACCACACCATCAAGGGGCTGTGGAAATGGCTAAAGAAGCGCAGGTGAAATCAAAACGTCCTGAAATCAAAAAACTAGCAGACAATATTATCAAATCGCAAAACCAAGAAATCACTCAGATGAAGCAGTGGCGACAAGCTTGGTATGCCAAAGCGGGAGATAAACCAATGGCTTACAACAGCCAAATGGGTCATACGATGGAAATGTCGTCTGACCAAATGCAAACTATGATGATGAGTCAAGACTTAGGTGCAGCCGATGCTGAATTTGATTTGCGCTTTATCAATGCGATGATTCCTCACCACGAAGGGGCTGTAACAATGGCAAAAGATGTCTTGAGTAAGTCTAAGCGCCCTGAAATCAAGCAATTAGCCCAAGAAATTATCAAAGCACAAAATACAGAGATTAAGCAAATGCAGCAGTGGCGAAAAACCTGGTATAACAAGTGAACCTAAGTACAGTTTTGCATAAAATCGTAGTGTTTTTAAATGCAGAGGGACGCATTGGCATTGCCAAATTTCATTCGCTACGAATTAATCAAATGCTGTACTAAGTATCTGTGTAGATTCGCCTGCAACCCCCTACTGCTTAATCTCTCTTCCCTAATGAAGTGCGGCGCATTCTCAATTGGCAAGTAACAAATTGCTATTAGTTCTCACTGCAATCCAAGTGTATCTCTTAATGCTCTGTCAATATTTGCTGTTGGTAGTGAGCCAATTACTTGATAAATTGTGGACAGTGTAATTGTTGCCAAGTTATCAGCCATTACTACTGAATCTGCTAAAAGCCCGGATTGTTGTCCTTGTGGTGAACTTAGCAGTATAGTGACACGGCTAGGATGTCCTGCTCGAAACATCTGGCTGGTAATCATAGCAACGATAACTTGGGGTAAACCTGTCTGCAAATTATCTGCTTGCACAATCAGAGCAGGTCGTGTTTTGGCAGTAGTCAGGTTAGAATTTGGAAATAGTACCAGAACAACATCACCTCGCTTAAAGGTTTGTTTTGGCTGCGTCATAGTTGTCATAAATACTCATTTCCGGGCTATCCCAATCCTCTACAAAGGTTGCTAGATGTGATCGCAAAATTTCAGCCTGCGCTTTGTTAATTCTCTGAGAAGCTAGGTCAATCTCATTCGACCTCATAAAAGTCACAATTACTCGCGTTCCTTCATCTATATCAGTGGGTTGTTCAGTGAATTCCACTTGACCATTACGATATATTCCTTCAACACTAGTCAACATTTTTAACCTCGCTGCTTGTGAATAGTCAAATAGTGTGGCTTATGACAACAATTTCCTTATGATTAAAAATATTTAGTTATGTTTATATAGAATCGTTATTTGCTTTTATGATTTGTTGCTTTTGTGCTTCTAAACCTCTTAACCTTAGAGTCAATTAGGCAAAGGTAGCAATTTTACCATTCAATTACCCTTTGATGTCAGGTCAATTTCCCAATTTAAACTGCTGTATCGTCGTCACCAGCCTAAATTTAAATAAAATTTTCTTACCAAATTTTACTCATATTCAAAATAAACCCAGGCAATATCAACTCGCCGCTAACAGTAGCAGGATTATCCAAACATTCCTCTGGTAATTCAGGACGATAAATATAAACTTTACACTGCTTACGGTCAATCAACCAGCCTAACTGTATTCCTGGCTCATTCATATATTCCTCCATTTTTTCCTTCAAAGTTTGGAGGTTGTCGCTAGGAGATTTGAGTTCGACTACAAAATCTGGACAAATGGGTGCAAATCTTTTCTGTTGTTCTGCTGAAAGAGCATTCCACCGCTCTAGTTTAATCCAGGAAGCATCTGGAGAGCGTTCTGCACCTGTTGATAGCTTAAATCCAGTACTAGAGCTAAAAGTTATACCTGTACCATCTTGTTCTGACCACACCCATAGCTGTCCTGAGATATTAACTTCTCGATTTCCTGTCTCTGAACCAGTAGGAGGCATAATTACCAATTCTCCACTCTTTTTGCGCTCAATGCGTAAGTCACGATTCACCTGACAGAACTCAAAAAATTGTTCGTCTGTCATTTGCATTGATGACGGAATTTGCAAAACCAAAGGAGATGAGAACATAGGGATTTCCTCCAGCTTTAGATGTTTAGCTCACTGACTATATTCTCAGGCAAAAAGACGAAGAAAAGACAAAGAAAAGACAAAGACGCAAAATTATATCTTTGCGCCTTTGCTTGATTATCCGAAATCATTTTCAGATTTACTTATTAGGCTGAGGAGTTAGCCGCAGATAAGGTTTAACTTCCTCGTAGCCTTTGGGGAATTTCTGTTTTAGTACTTCTGGATCTTTGAGTGAGGGGACAATTACAACATCCTCTCCATCTTTCCAGTCAGCTGGTGTCGCCACGCTGTAGTTATCAGTCAATTGCAGAGAATCAATCACGCGCAAAAGTTCATCAAAGTTGCGTCCTGTGCTGGGAGGATAGGTGAAAGAGAGACGGAGTTTTTTATTGGGGTCAATCACGAAGACCGATCGCACTGTCACAGCTGCATTAGCATTGGGGTGGATCATATCGTAAAGGTCAGCAACCTTGCGATCTGCATCTGCCAAAATTGGGTAGTTAAGAGTGGTGCTTTGAGTTTCTTCAATGTCTCCCACCCAGCCTTTATGGGATTCTACGTCATCAACGCTGAGTGCGATCGCTTTGACATTGCGCTTGTCAAATTCTGGTTTGAGCTTGGCAACTGTGCCGAGTTCTGTTGTACAAACAGGTGTAAAATCAGCAGGGTGAGAAAACAGCACAACCCAGCTGTCACCCGCCCATTGGTAAAAATCGATGTCGCCGTGTGTTGAGGCTTGCGTAAAGTTGGGTACTGTGTCACCTAGACGGAGAGTCATGAGAGATTCCCTGTAGTTAGAAAGGCATATATATTCTAGTATGCCATCATGACATAAAACCCCGATTTCCCAATCGGACTTTAGCAGTTTGAAACAAAATTTTAGGTTGTCAACACTGAGAAACTTTCTCTAACGCTCTCATCCCACACCATAATCACTCATTTCACGCATAAAAGGAGGATGGAAGCCCAGCACAATATCTTGTTTTGGTACACCCAGCCTGACTAGATCGGCCGCAATATCATGTTCAGTTGAATTGTAGAAAATCCAGATTTTTTCATTCCGAATATCAAGATGCATTACACATTGATGAATCCAGCGCTTATGTTGCCAACCCAAATGCATAATTTGATAGTGATTTCGCTGAGTATCAAAAATAGTTTCAACTTCAATATCACCATAAGCAGGCTTATTTTGAGCATAATCCATCAATAATTGCTGGACAGTTTGCTGATAGTTGATTAATTGATCTGTCAGATTTTCCATTGTACAATCTGCTCCAATTGAATATCGTATATCAGCAGTTTGACAGTATTTTCTTGTAGCATGGAGGCGGGAAAATCAAGTTGAAAGAAGCTGTTATAGGTTAAGTCAGGCACAGCTAGATAGAGGACGCGATCGGGTTCTTCACGACGCAAAGCCGCTCGGTAATTAATGAACTGACCAAGTGCTGTATGAAACTGGTAAATTGGGGATGCGCTAGCCAGAAAACTTTTGACTTCAACCGCAATTTTTTCATCCCCTCGCTCTGCTGCCAGTAGCCATTCCGCCCCTAAATCAATCTCCATATCAATACCGCCCACCTTTATTTGTAATGGAGCGTGAGTAACATTCCACCCATCCTTGGTGAGAAATGTCTTAACAACTTGATGAAAGCGATCTTTAGCAGCCACAAGAGATGATTGATCTTACAGTTTGCTATTTCAACCTATCACATTGCTCCCATGACACTTACAGTTTGTTTGCCAGAATTTTTTGGTAAGCTTGGATTGTTTGCCTTGCGATCGCATCCCAGCTAAAATTTTCCAAGGCATATTTTTGGGCATTTAATCCCCGGCGTTGGCGTTCTGCGGGATTTTGCAAAGCTTCTTGTAGTAATTCTACTAGTGCTTGAACATCTGTTGCGCCTACCCAACCTGACTCACTATCACGTATCTGTTGACAAATATGCACTTGGTTAGAAATGACTACGGGTACACCTGCTACCATCGCTTCAGCTACAGCAATCCCAAAATTTTCGTAGTAGGAAGGTAAGACAAATAAATCAGCAGCTTGTAGTAAACTAACTTTGAGTTCACCAGTGACAAAGCCTGTAATTGTAGTGTGCGATCGCAATGGTGAATTTTGAATTTGGGATATTATCTTTTGTTCGTAATCTGGATCTTGAGGATTAGTACCAGCTAAGACAAAATGAAACTTATAACCAACCGCTAACAGCTTCTCTAGCGCCGGAATCAACAAATTCAACCCTTTTTTCGGGTCAATTCGTGACATAAATAGCACCAAGGGTACATCTTTTGGTAGTTCTAACTGACTACATACATTTTTAATAGAAGATTGACGGGGAATCACACCCAAGGGAATCACCAAATCTGGTGTAGATACTCCAAAACGTTCTGATATTTTAGCTTCTTGGTCGCTAGTAAAATGAATTGCTGCGGCACTAGCTAAATTTTGACGTTCTATAATTGCAACATAAAGCTGTTTTAATTGCTTTTTCTTCTGTAAATCAGCCGGATCGAGAGTACCTAAAGGACGGAAAATATAAGGTAGTTTTTGCTGACGACACACAAGAGCAGCAGCACTAATTATTGGCGAGAATAGAGCATGAATATGTGCTATGTCAAACTCGTGAGCGTGACGTTTTAGCCAGTTTAATAAATCTAGGGAAAATTTGTAGCGACGAAATGGGGCACAACGAAAATAAATTATTTCATAGCCATTTTGTTTAATTGGGCGATTTAAAGGAACATCCAGAGGTGTTTGACCATTATCACCATTACTATCAGTTGTGAGAATTGTAACTTCTACTCCCTCTTTTACTAACGCTGGAGCTAATCCTAGTACCATTTGACTAGGCCCACCGTAAATTAGAGAAATTGAGGGCACAATTTGTAATATTTTCATTTTTTTGTCATTTGTTTTTTGTCATTTGTCCTTTGTTATATCATGTCTGGTTAAAGACTTAATCATAAGGGCAGCAGAGGAGAAAAGTTTTCTGCATATAGCGCGGTAATTATAACTAATTAGCCGGACTTGATATTATTCAATAATGACCAATAACCAATGACTAATGACCAATGACTAACTCTTGATAAAATTCTAATTGCTGTTTAGCCAAAGCTTTATTTGTATATTGAATCATTGCTTTTTGATAACCCATTTCACCGAGAGTATGAGCAAAATATGGTTTATCCATTAATTGTACTAAGCAATTAGCAAGAGCTTGAACATCACCTTCAGGAAATACTAAGCCAGCATCACCAATTACATAGGGAATTTCACCTGAATTAGAACCAATTACGGGAACTTGGCAAGCCATCGCTTCAATTAGCACATGACCAAATTGCTCTTTCCAGCCAGCAGAAGTTAAGGTTTTAAACTTGTAAGTTGTTTCTGAAGGTAATACTAAAGTACTCATTAAATTTATATAGCTTGAAACCTCATCATGGGGAACACTTTCTATCAAAATTAACCGTTCTTTAATATTCTTTTCTGCCGCTATTTTAATTAATTCACTTTGCAACTCTCCCCGTCCCAATAACAGTAATTTCCAAGGTTTATTTTTCAAAGTTGCTAATGCTTGCAAAAGCGTTAACAAACCCTTCTCTTGCACAAATCGCCCAACAAAACCTACTACAAAATCCTCTTTTTTAATGCCCAACTTAGCTGCTAACTCTGGCTGGGCTTTGGGAGTAAATAAACTTTCATCTACACCCAGTTGTGGCATGACTTTAATTGCCCCTTTATATCCCCGTTGTCGCAAAACTTCTGCTCCATCTTGATTGCCAGAAATAATGCCGTGACTATGGTTGAGGTTATATTTTTCTAATAAATAAATTGGTAGTTTCAGTTCATAAGGAAGATTCCACCAGGTAAAAAATACATTTTTTGCCTTGAGTCCTAATAGCTGATTTAAGGCAATCATTTGAGTATAAGCCAAGCCTCTAGACCCTTGTTCAACTTGGATGATTTGGGGGCGAAATTGTTTTAATAAAGATATCAAATCAGTGCCAAAGGTAAGGAGTCCCTGATGATTTTGACTAAAATTAGAAACTGGAACTATTCTAAATCTGCCTTCATCACGGTATTCAGTTTCAATAATTCTGTTTTGTACACCGCCTGGTTTCCAACGCTTTGGGACTACAACTGTCACTTCAATGTCAGGTTCTAGTTGAGATAAAGCGCGTAATTTTTCACAGTTGAGGTCTACGATATAAGTGTGACTAGCAACTAAGATTTTCATTGATATTTATTATTTGTCATTTGTCATTTGTCATTTTTTTAAATAACTAATACCCAATGCCCAATGCCCCATACCCAATAACTAAACTTGTTCATCCAATCGACTGTAAATTTGACCATCGTTCCATAGTGATTGGATGACAGTACCTAAAGCTTTGAAAAAACCCAAAGTGTAGAAAATTGCGCGAGTGGCAATTTTGATGGGGGAACCGCTTTTGTGACAAGGTGGACGTCCGAGAACGTGACAGTCAAATAAACGGCCGTATAAGCGCAAAGCTTGAGTCACAGTCAAGTTTTTCAGCCCCAGTAAAAAATGGTTGTGGTAAAAGGTGAGTTGATATTTTAGCGATCGCATACTAATATCATGACAACCCCCTGTTTCTTCGCCTAAATGCACCAAATGGGCTTCTGGGTCGTACCAAATCTTATACCCCGTTTGTCGCAAGCGCAAACAAAAATCTGACTCTTCGCGCACTGCACTCCCGCCAAACCTCTCATCAAACCTCAATCCATACTTAGTAAAGATTTCGCGGCGAAATGACATATTACAACCCCTTGCTGTCAGCACTTGTTGGGGTTTAATGGTATGTACTAAATCAATATAATACCAAGCAATTCCTGGGTCCATAGCTTCGGGAGGCAGATATTCAATCTGTAAATCTCCTCCAGAATCACCTAATTTCATTTTGTCAAAGACTCGACCGGCTACAGCCCCCACCTCTGGGTTTTGCACATAATTTTTCGCATGGGCTGCTAACAATCCAGGGGTTAACTGAACATCATCATCAATAAACAATATTATTTCACCAGATGACCGCCGCACAGCATAATTCCGCGCTCCTGGCAAACTTGCCCAATCTAAGCGCAACCATTTAATTTTACCTGCCTTTGCCATCTCTTCTAGGTAGGCTTGAATTTCTGGTTGGTGTTTTGGAGTTTGGTCTACAATTAAAACTTCAAAATTTGGATAGTCCTGTTTTAAGACATCCACAATGCTATCGCGTAGCGCTTCTTCTCGTCCGTAGGTCGCGATAACTACAGTAACTAATGGCCAATTATTCATAATTATTATTAAATGATTTTACTACTTCTATAATAGCCTTGTAAAAATTAATTTTCATGAAATTCAGTAAGTGGCTATTGCTTTAATTTACACACTGTATTTTCACGGTTTCTGGAAAACCTCGCTTTCATTCCTCTCCCTGACTACGAAATTGCTTACTCATCAATAAGTATCATCTAAGAATAAGTCTATGACGAGAATTTCGAGGTAGATTTGGAATGCTGAGGTATTTTTGTCCTCCAATGATATTGTTTGGGCATTTTTATTTCATTTAAATTGTTTTTAGACGTTTTTTCTTGTTTTTTTGTTGAGGGCTGGCATCTTCTTTATCTTGTTTCTCCAATTCTGGTAATTTAAAAAGAACTCCCGCAAAAAACCAATAATAGGCAGCAACAGGATCGACATCCAGAGGATAGTAGTAAGTGTTGTAACTAATAAACAATATAAACACCCATAAAGCTGCTCCGGAACTGCGGAAATTACGGTTCTTTATGGAGCGATAGGTTTTAAAGCCAAGAATTGTTAAACTTGTTACCAAACCCAGAAACGCTAATAATCCAAAAATTCCCACTTCATAAAGTACTTTGGGGTAGTAGGTTTCTACAAGCTTAGTTTGACCCATCACACGGGCAGAGTTTGTTGCTCGTCCTAAGCCGCTTCCCAATGGCCCCTCTACGTTTTTCCAATTTTCTTCAAATTGCTGGATGATAAAATCTTGAGGTGGTGAAGCGTTCCAACGACTGGCAAAACTTTCGGTTCTCTCTTGTACGACAGCAGGGTTAGCCACCATCGCAATTCCCAGAATGAAGGCAAGTCCCACGCCTATGGGGATAAATCGTTTCAGGTTGCCAAGTTGTCCGGTGAGTAATAGCAAAATCCCGAAGCAGATTGGTACTAAAGCTAAGGCGATTCTCTGTCCAGAGATTACAGCATCGATAAAGACTCCCACTAAAGAAGCTAAACCGATTATCCGCCATATTGGAGAGGGATCGTTGAAGCCGGTGGCAAAGGTAAAAAAGGTGCTAGAAATTAAGAACCATGCCCACTGCCAAGGAGCTACAAATGTCCCTGGTAGGCGAATAATCCCTTCTTCGGGACTATATACTAGCGCTCCACCAAAATAACACCGAGCTTCGAGTGTTGCTCTAAATAAGGCATCTCCTTCAAGACCTCTAGTGCCTTGACATACACCAGTTAGTAGTAAGAAATATTGAATAAATCCCAGCGCGCAGCAAATCAGTGTGAGGACAATCTGGAGGCGCAATAAAAATAGAAAATCCCGCTTATCGCGAATTAGATAGTAGGCACAACCAATCAGGGGGACATAGCCTAAAAATACTTTTAGTCCCAGAATTCCCATACCTAATGGTATTTCTTGGGGTGCTTTTTCTAATAGTCCCGCACTAGGCGGGTTAAATTGCTGTGCACCATTGACAAACAACAGTGTTAGCAGACTGCAAGCCAAAACAATATAAAGTGGGATTTTAATGCCTTTGGGAATAATTATAGGTAGCCCCTGTATACGGCAAGTCTGCCAAAGTCCAATTAGCGCTGGAACGTAAAAGGCATCTTTAGCTAATTGGAGTATGGGACTATTGCCCAAGTAGTAAGTGACAGTACCTCCCAAAGGTATGTAAATGATGAAGGCATATAGAGCTTGGCGCGGATATTTGTAGGAAAGGGACATGACTATTATCCCTAACACGCCAGGGACTGCTGCTTTAATTCCAGCTACGAAAAAAAGTAGAATGCCAACGAAGACACCGCCAAAAGTGGCGGTGGTGAGTAAGCTAGTGAGTTCCTTACGTACTTGGGCAGATTTGCGCTTTTGGGCTAACTGTTCTTTGAGGCTAAGGGTAGAAGTTTCCTTTTTAGCCTGCTTTTTCGATTTTTTAGATTGCTGAGATTTTGATTTGAATTTTGGCATAGTGGCACTGTAGCCTATCAGCCTTGCAAAATACTCCATTATATAGGACTAATATTTGATTTTGACACGTAGGTGTGTTAGCGCAGAAACTATGGCACAATTCCAAGCTTTTGGTGCGTTATACCATTTCTTTGTGAGGCTGCGCCAAATTTTAACTTCTTTCTTTGTGTCCTTCTCTAACGAGACGCTACGCGAATGCGTCCTTCTCCCAAGGGGAGACGCTAACGCGAATGCGGTTCGTTTTTCTTTCTTGTACTTATGGTTTAGCGCATCTTCATACAGAATCGGTATTACGCTTCGCTAACACACCCTACAAGACTACTTATACCAACTCTGTATGAAGATGCGCCTTATGAACCCCCCTGTAGTCCCCCCAAGGCATCGGGGGGACGGCGTTAGCCGGGGGGTAAAAATATATTGCAGCTTCCTAAAGAAACAGTATTAGATTTTTTCAAAAACAATTTACGATTCCGATAGTTGATAAATCTCTTTGGATTGCTGTAAATTGTATAATCCAAATTCATCTCTAAGTGATTGATTTAATAATTTCCGATTAAAAAAGCTAAATCTTAATCTTTTTGAATTTTCAAAAAGATTTTCTCCTGTTCCCAAAATATAAACCGCACCTTTAAATGGTAATGATTTAATAGATTTTCCTTTGTTCTTTAAAATATCTCTGACTTTAGCGTGGTCTATATAATATCTATAGTATCCGTAGCCACGATTATATTCTGCGGTTTCTGGCAAATCATTCAAATCATATCGAAGAATATTACAAGTACCGCACATTTTATAAAAATTGCTTCTCTTGATATATATGTAATTACTGCCTTCCTGATATTTATAACCTTTATTTATAAACCATCCATTAGAATCAGGGTGTTGTTGAATAAATTTGGCTAAGTTTTGACTAACACAATCATCAGCATCAACTGTCATAGTGTGAGTGGGAGAAAATTGACGAGCATAAATCAATCCTTTTAAGATTTTACGCCCTTTATCTGTGTCTCCTTTGGCTTCAGGGGTAGGCTCGTTTGGATGGGAAAAATCAACTGTAATGTATGTAATATGAGGATGAGTGAATTCTATTCTGGGCTTTTCGTGACAAACAACAATAACATGAAAGTTAGGTGAGGTTTGATTGCAAACTGATTTAATGCATCTTTCAAATAATTGTGTAACACGCTCCCAGGAATTGGAAACTTGTGCACTTTTGAGTGGGATAACAAAAATAAGCACTGTATTTTATCAGAACAAACAGCTAGGAATCTTGAAGCAAATAATAACACGTTAAGACTTACGCTAAGATTAAATGTCATATCATGTCTGCATAATTAGTTGTGATTCCCTCACAGAACTTAGGCAAAAATCGCCAAAAAGCTTAATTTATCGAACTGCCATCTCTATGAGAGGCGTCTTGTTCCCAGTCAGAGACTGGAAATGCCTATTGGAGGCTCCGCCTCCAATAGAGATTGAGCCTTAGTACTGTTCGGTTAAGGCAAGAGACGCGATGAATCGCCGTCTCTACAATAATCAGTCGTTTCGTCTTGACGGCGATTTATCGCATCTTTAGCAGTCTAGAAATTTCATCAAAAAACCTTAACCGAACTCTATTGGGTTATTCGGGTTTAATAAGTAATCAAAATGTCACAGCTTCTACACATAACTAAGGGTGGTTAATTGGTAGAAGCTGTGATTAAACTTGGCGTTTTTTTTCAGATGAGATATTAGCTAATTTAGTCCATCAGATGCTGCTGGACTTGCGAAACTAGTTCATTTGTCCAGTAGTTGGCGAGTTCGGCATTGGCGGCTTCCACCATTACTCTGATGACTGGTTCTGTGCCAGAGGCGCGAACTAAAATTCTGCCAGAATCGCCCATTGCAGCTTCAGCAAGAGCGATCGCTTGTTGTACAGGTTGGCAATCTTGCCATCCCAAACGGCGATCGCGATCGACGACTCGCACGTTCCGCAACAATTGCGGATAGGTCTGGAAGCTTTGATCTACTAATTCTGCTAGGGAAACACCCGCCTCTTTCACCAAAGCTGCTATGTGTAATGCTGTTAACAAGCCATCTCCAGTCACGGCATAATGACGGCAAAGAATATGACCTGATTGTTCGCCACCTAGCATTCCCCCAGTCCGCAACATTTCGGCTTGCACGTATTGGTCGCCAACTGCGGTACGAATTAAATTACCACCAATTTGCTGCCAAGCTTTCTCAAAGCCTAAGTTGGCCATGACTGTAGATACAATCAGGTTGTCTGGTAATTGTTGGTTTTGTTGTAAGTGTCGTCCCCACAGGTAGAGAATGTAATCGCCGTTAACTTGCCTGCCTGTATTGTCTACTGCTAAGACGCGATCGGCATCGCCATCGAAGCCAAAGCCGATATCGGCGTTGTGTTCTTGTACCGTTGCTGCAAGAATGTCTAGGTGCGTGGAACCGCAGTTAACATTAATGCGATCGCCATCTGCTTCGTTATGCAAACAGATTACCTCTGCTCCCATTTGTGTAAATACTAATGGTGCTAACCCAACTGCTGCTCCCCACGCCAGGTCTAAAACAATCTTCATTCCCTGAAGATTTAGGGCACTGTTCAAGGGTTTTTTCAACGCCGAGCTATAATGCCCCACTAACTCGAAACGTGAGTAATGCCGTCCGTAATTACTGACTCTAGTAATAGGTGATATCTTGCCACGCAGTCCGGCTTCTATTTCTGCCTGCAATATTTGCGGTAACTTCCCACCATCAGCACCAAAAATCTTAATCCCATTATCTTCTGGGGGATTGTGGCTGGCAGAAATCATCACTCCGCCGATGGCATCAGTAACGCTGGTGAGATAGGCAACGCAAGGAGTGGGACATAATCCCAAATACCAAACCTCTAACCCCGCTGCTGTTAAACCTGCACTCAAAGCCATTGCCAGCATATCGCTGGAGTTTCTAGAGTCCTGTCCGAGAATGACTGGCCCTACTTGAGTAGCATGATTACGTAAAACAATCCCCGTCCAAAAACCAACTTGCAATGCTAGGGGCGCACTCAGTAATTCTCCGACTCGTCCGCGAATCCCATCTGTGCCAAATAAGGGATTTGCTGGTAGTGGGATTAAATTCAGCCCAAAACTGCTCTCAATCCCTTTGCCCAATCCCTCAACTTCGGAAGTAGAACCCCCAGAAATGCCCGATGTCCGAGTTATAGATGAAACCATATTTTTAAACACTCCACACAATAACATTGAAAAATAGCACTTAAGACTTTATTCAGCAATTTCGACATGCTTTTTCTCTTTAGAAAATCATTCTAGATCAAGCTATCTTTACGTAATAATACTGAATTTATCTTTCTTTGAGTGTAAATCTTTGATAAAATTAGTATTGGTTTTTACGTTATTAGTAAAGTCTCCACATCTTAGCCAATTATTCCTTTTATGCCCTCAACTTTAGTTTTGATTTTTATCTGTATTAGTTGGCACTTTGCAATCATACGAACCAAAAAGTATGTAATAAATATTACTCTAGTTTTATCACAAAAATTTTTCAGCAAAGCTGAGAATGAAAGCAAGATTTAGCTAAAAACAACAAAAAATCGAAATACTGAAACGTAAAGTTCTGTTTTCTTAGCCTTGTTGCTGTGTAAAAAACTACAAATTCATCGCAGCTTAAAAAATTTTAATATAAATTCTCATCAAATAGTTTTAAGGTAACGTTTTAATGGCTTTTTTAGCCGTTAGTGAATCAAAACTCCGGCAGTTAACTTTTTAAAGTTGAGAAATTTAGCATGAGCAGCAATTTAGCAACCAAATTACGTGTAGGCACTAAGAAAGCCCACACAATGGCAGAAAATGTAGGTTTTGTCAAGTGCTTTTTAAAAGGAGTAGTAGAAAAAAACTCTTACCGGAAACTAGTTGCTAACTTCTACTTCGTCTACTCAGCGATGGAAGAGGAAATGGAAAAGCACCGCCAGCACCCAATAGTTTCTAAAATTAACTTTCCTCAGTTAAATCGCAAGCATAGCCTAGAACAAGACCTGAGTTATTACTTTGGTGCAAACTGGAAAGAGCAAATCAAACTATCTCCGGCGGGTGAAGCTTATGTACAGCGCATCCGAGAAATATCTGCTACAGAACCAGAATTGTTAATCGCCCATTCATATACTCGTTACTTAGGTGACTTATCCGGGGGACAAATTCTTAAAAATATTGCTGTAACAGCGATGAATTTGTCTGATGGACAAGGAACAGCCTTTTATGAGTTTCCAGAAATTACTGATGAGAAGGCATTCAAAGCCAAATATCGGCAAATTTTGGATGAATTACCCCTTGACGAGGCGGCAACCGATCGCATCGTTGATGAAGCTAATGCCGCCTTTGGCACGAACATGAAGCTGTTCCAGGAATTGGAAGGTAATTTGATCAAGGCGATCGGTGTAATGCTGTATAATAGCCTCACACGGCGTCGTACACGCGGTAGTACTGAACTCGTCACTGCTGAGTAATCGTGTTGAGATTGCGGAGTATGGTGTGTGGAGTCATAAGTTCAGATAGCCTGATGAAGAATAATTCATAGGTGTTTCTGGCGAAAGAGCGATCGAAGCTCAAAATATTTAGGGGCAATAGCCTTGTGACTGCTTTTGATTCGTGAAAGTAAGCATGGGGAGATTGCCCCTCAATTATGATTGAAGGAGTTAATACCAATTTAAAAAAAGAATGTGACAGATACAAACCTAGAAATATAAATAAAATTTAGTTTTCTGAATTTTTAATTTTTAATTTTTAATTGGTATAACTACCTCCGACCTGAATCATTACAGAACTTTTATGTGTCGGCTAAACTGTTCCTCAACAAAATAGCTACTAGAAAATTCACTTGCAAAAGAAACTTGATGAAAGTGATAATCTAGATTCAGCAAATTATAGACAAGTCTTAAAAAATAATCATCTATCCAGAAATCTACATCAAATAGTGAAATACCATATTTTCCTTCTAACCTGCGATTTAAAGTTTTCAGCAACCAAGACCATTGAGGTTTGAGAGTCGGATCGATGCGGTTTCCAAATACAGGATTAAAAAACTGATTTACTTGAGTTGTTCTCACATCAATCACTTTAGTTAATAAATCTGCTGCCTTGATTGGAGATAAATTAAACCAATAGTTAGCAACCACTAAATCATGTAAATAAGCAACTACAATTTTAGGGTTTTCTTTAATGAACTGCGAGCGACAAACAATTCCTCTGATTGATGGAATTCTTAAACTAATTGTTTGAGATAGAGGCAGCTTTCTGACAAAAGCATAAGCTTTTAAAATCGAGGCAAAAGTCTGACAACATACGTAAGCATCTATAGTTTTATTTGCCAAACTCTTACTTGCTTTACGAGGATCTTCATTCACTAATCTGCAATCTTTACTGACATCCATATCATAGAGGTCAAAAAGAGTAATGATGAACCTATGGGCATTTGAACCAAATAAAGTAGAAATTCGTTTACCTTTTAGATCCTGTATAGTCTTTATAGAAGAATCTTTATGCAGAACAATATTTATATCTTGACCCAAAAGATTATACGAAGCAATCCCAATTAATTTAGAACCAAAACTTAAATTATCAAAGAATTGGCTACCATTATTCAATAGAGAAATATCATCTAAAATACAAATATCTAGTTCTCCCCGTTTCATCTGTCGGTTCATTTGCTCCCCAGAAGCAAAGGGCATAATTTGTAACTCGAAATCTCGATTAATTTCAATATTTTTGAAAATAGCCTGTTCAAGTGATGATGTTCTCTGTAAATCCGAAATATGCTTAGTTCCATATCCAGCAATAAACTGTCCTATGGAATCTCTCTGAATACCTATTCTAAGAACATTTTCTTCTTTGGGAGAACAGCTACCCAAAAATAGATTTATGTTGGGCAAACTTTCTAAGTTATCCGAATCTAGTCTAAAACTTCTCACCAAACTCTCTGCGGATATTAACAATTCACTGAAACGAGAAACATGAAGATAAATTCCATATTCATTGACATCTACTGCTTTTAAGATTTTGAGGTGATTTAGGGTAATGTCTTCGAGTTTAATCTTATTCATGCTAGGTAAGGCAAGATTTTTAATTACAAGGTAATTAAGCTACTCTGCTGTCTATATTCGGAAATAACTAGTTTGTGGAAGCGAATAGTGTCTTCCAACATAGATTCAAATTTCAGTACTATTAAGTCAACGCCAACGGCTTCGTATTCTTTCAGGCGGTTAATAACGGTATAGCGATCGCCAACCAGTTGAGCAGATAAACCGAGATTGGCTTCAATGGTTTGACTGATATCTAGTTTGTTGTGGGGAACTACGTTAGGATCGATTTGCTCTTGAAAGTACTCGATTTGCTGCCAATCGGCAGAACGATAAATTGCTTCTAATCTAGCTTCGGCTTGGGCTGTATGTTCGCCAACGATCGCAAAGGCACTCATTGCTACTTTAATCTGACGACCGTAGCGATCGCTAGCCAATCGTTTCACTTTCTGCACCAATGCTGCCGTTTTTTCTGGTTCATCAGCATTGATAAATAAATAATCTCCCAGACGAGCCGCTAGATCAATCGCCCGATCTGATTCACCAGCAATGAAAATGGGTGGTGTTGGTGTAGGCTGATCTGCGAGAATACCACCCTTAATAGTGTAGTATTTGCCAACATAATTAAACCCTTCGACTGTCCACAGCCCCTTGATTACATCAATGTACTCTGCTAATCGTGCGTAGCGATCACTGTGAGGTAGCCAGATATCTCCATAGCTTTCTACTTCTAATTTCCACCAACCTGCAATATTACTGAGAGCAAATCTGCCGTTACTAAGTTGATTTTGAATGTTTGCACTCAGCTTGGCAACTACCGCAGGCAGTTTAAAACCAGGTTGTACAGCCGCAACAATCTTGATATTCTTGGTGTTCAAACTTGCTAAAGCTGCTGTAATCCAAGCGTCAGCGACATTATAGTTAGGCTCGTGAACTGCATTTAAGTAATGTTCGGGAATGTATTAGAAGAAAAAGCCCCCCTTTTTTAGGGGAGCCAGTGCGTTGGGCGGCTCTGCCGACTTGTTCGCGCAGCGTCTCCCCTTGGGAGAAGCAACTGGCGTGGGTTGGGGGGATCTTCGAGGAATAAACACGTTAACCGAACCGTATTGGCAGATACCAGATGAGAAGCATTTATTTTAGGACTTACGCACAAGTTACGGAATAACGAACCGCAGAGGCACAGAGAAGCCAGTGCGTTGGGCGGGTTCCCCGACTTGTAGCAACTGGCGCGGCACGAAGAAATCAGAGTTTGAGAGATATTTTGCGTAAGTCCTATATTTATCACGATCTGGAATAGTATCGATACTCTGTCGAGTCCTGATTCCTAATTGTTCTGACTGAATCAGGATAATAGCCAGCAGGTATAAAAAATAATTAAATACCCAGGAAAATTGGGCAGTATTCCAAAATGGAATATGGAAATGGAATTTAAGTATATCGAGTCACGACATCAGAAAAATTGTTGTGATAAAGTCTGATTCATTAAAAAACTACGGTAGCACAGTCGAGTTATAGTATATTGTTGCCATCAGAGATTTGTCTACTTGTAAACTCAAAGTAGTTTGCAACCACTCTCAAGCTTTCGATTTTGACTAAAATTTTGCTCTATCAAGTTTTAGCTGATTTGTTAATGATGACAAATTAGATTTTGTTGCTTGACTTGCAAACTTAGACAAATAACCAAGCAATTTCAATTACAAACGCACAATTATGGTAGATATTAAGTTCGCCTACTGGATTCCCAACGTGGATTGTGGGGAATTACAGTCCCAAAAGAGTATGGCGGTGCTTTTGTATCAAATGCCACTCTAGCAGAAGTAATTAAAATCATCTCCGAAGCTGATTCTAGCCTCGGTCAAATTCCCCAAAACCACCTCTACATGGTGGAAGCAGTGCGGTTAGATGGTACAAATGAGCAGAAGAAGTTCTTCTTTGATTTGGTTCTACAAGGTAAGCGCTTTGGTAACGCCTTCTTATTGCTGTAATTGCTGTCATTAGCTATATTTTTGAACTCATCTTTGGTCAAGTTATTCAGCTGAATGTGGGAACAAAGTTGACTTACATTACGATATGCTTCGTCTGGTGGTGGCATTTAGGTTTTTCCCTCAACGGCTATCCAGGTTCTCGCTTTTCCTCTACCCGATTTGGACGAGGAACAGTGAATTTAGTAGTGCTTTTAGCGCTAGTTTACATAACTTGAGAAATTTGGAAAATCATCTCTGCAAAAGCAATTCTCACTGATACACCTGTTGGCTTGTGGGGACAAACAGCAATTATTGCCGCCGCCGCCAGTTTGTTCTTCTTTGACAATATCTTTGTAGGGTAGTTAAGTCTTGTTTGGTAACTAAGTCAGATGTAGCTGTTGCAATTAGCTCGTTGATCCGAGATAAACAAGCATTTAAGCCTGCTGCAAATTCATAACGAGTGATGGCGCGGTTTCCCCGATAAGTACTATTTGGATACCCTGCAATACATCCATAACGCTCAACTAAAGACTGGAGTGCAAGAAACGCCCAATCAGTTGGTTGTACATCTGAAAACTGAGATACAGATGTTACCTGAGACATACTATTTGTCTGTTGGACAATTGCATCAGTATTGATTGCAGGAATTTTAGGCGTTTGTGTTATGGTTGTTACCGAAGAATTGTTTCTAAAATTGGCTATGCTTGCAGTGGGCTGCGCGATCGCAATTGGTATATTTGTTTGAGTCTCAGTCTTAGCCACTAAATTCTTGTCTTCAGCATGGGCTGATGTACTGGTTAGCAAAGTAGCCCCCAAAACCATCGATTCTATGAATAAATTATTAAATGAACGATTGAACATTTCTACCACTCCTCATATTTTTTTTGTTTGAAAAATTTAGTGAAAGCCATCACGCATTTCAGTGACTTGTCAAGCTAAAAAATCATGACTAGCCCTGATAATGTTGAATTAATTTAACACTCGAAATTTTTAACTAAGATTGCTACACTTCGAGATATAACCAGATGTTTCAGTTAATTTATGCTACTTGTATCTGCATATTTCAGTGTAGAAAAAACTTGTTATCACATAAATAGATTTCTTGCACAAGCTAATCTATTTTCCAAGAGAATATCTATCTGTAAAATCACAATCTTTTTACAGAATAATCAGATTATATTGGCAATCAACCACAAACTCCTATATAAATATCAAGTTTAAGTAGTTTTTTGTCTTTAAATTAATAATATTGCATATATCTTCTCTAAAGACAAGTAGAGTAGAAAAAATATTTCAAATTATGAATCGGCTTTATTCTCGATAAAATATTTTTTATGTTGCATTAACAACTTAGATAATTTAGCAAAACTTATTTTATTTTAGCTTGCTTTGTTACTTAGTATATGTAATACTATGTTTATAGCAAAATAGGTTTATAAAATTATTTTAAATTAAAAAGTTTCAGAGAAAATTATAGTTACTTCTCACAATAAAGTTAGTAGGAGAAGTGGTAAGGTATGCAATTAATCGAAACGAAAGAGTCTCAAAAATATCTCGATCTAGCTAAGTCTTTAGCAGAGGAATTTGCCCAAACTGCTGTCGAGCGGGATGCTAAAGGGGGAACGCCAAAGCACGAACGCGATCGCTTGCGCCAAAGTAACTTACTGAAACTGATCGTACCCAAAGAATACGGTGGTTTAGGGCAAAGCTGGATTACCGTTCTGCAAATTAGCCGCGAGTTTGCTAAGGTTGATAGTTCCATTGCTCACGTCTTTTCTTACCACCATTTAGGCGTAGTAATTCCGCATATCTTTGGATCGGCAGAGCAAAAACAGCGATATTACTCAGAAACTATTCACAATAATTGGTTTTGGTGCAATGCCCTCAACCCTTTAGATAAAAGAGCTACTCTGACACCGGAAAATGATTATTTTCGTTTAAACGGAATTAAAAGCTTTTGCTCTGGCTCTCAAGACTCTGATATATTACCGATTATTGCCATTCATCAAAAAACTGGTGAATTGAATATTTTGGTAATTCCTACCCAACAGCAGTTGCAAACATTAGTACAACAAGAAATTTACCGAATTAAAGGCTTTGTCGCAGTGCCAAATAAATCTATGCGCTTAGTGATGCAAGGTGTGGGAACCCGATTTGATAAATTTTACGATCGCCCCTGGAAACCAGAATAAGCTAGGCAAACGCGCTTAGTTTTCATTGGACGTGATTTGAAGTCTTCAAAAACTGAATCACAGCTTGTAGCTTTATAAGTTAGGAGTTAAGAGTTAAGTAAAACTAATACATTGTGGCGGAAGTTTGCCTACCTTTAACAAGAAAATTTTGCCCTTGTCTATCGGTTATTACGCGGCTTAGAGCAACTTATAATGGTAAATTTATACTGCTATTATGTATTAGTAAATTCAAAAGAAAAAATAATACTAAATAACTAAAAGCTCCGATTTTTTACTCTAAACTCACCCTTCACTTTACAAAGATATGACGATTTCTCAACTATTTAACGTTGCCAACCTTTTCGTGTTGCCATTTTGGGCGTTGATGATTTTATTGCCCAACTGGAAAGTTACACGACAGATAATGTCATCTTATTTACCCTTTGTGCTACTAGCTGGGGCGTATTTGTATTTGTTTATCAACAGCATTACCCCAGAAAATGCTCAAGCTTTATCGAATCCTCAATTAGCTGATATTGCACGGTTTTTTGCAGATGAAACAGCTGCGGCAACAGGTTGGATTCATTTTTTAGTGATGGATTTATTCGTTGGTCGCTGGATTTATTGGGAAGGACAGAAAACAGGTGTTTGGACAATTCACTCTCTAGCTTTATCTTTGTTCGCTGGGCCTTTGGGATTACTGTCTCACATTTTAACTGCCTTGATTACTAAGAGATTTTTCCCAAACTTTCAGCAGAATGAAAAGGCGACATTAGCAGAACAAGAAGTAATCAACTAGCACATAGTAGGGGTCACAGATGTGCATTGGTGTCAACTTAAGCTGAAAGCTATATCGGGTATGTGTTTTACACATCACCTTACGCCCTCATGCCCTAACCTCTTCTCCCAAGGGAGAAGGGGATTAAATCTCAGGCTTCTCTCTCACGGATGCGAAAGGGGCTGGGGGTAAGGGCAAAACGTTTTCACCAAGCGGGTTTTACGTTAAGTTGACACCTATGACAGATGTGTGCCCCTACTATTGATAATTGCTAATATAGGAATCCGATTTGATTTATGAAAAAATCTATCTAAGTATGGTAGGGGAGCCAGCCGCGTGGGCGGGTTCCCGACTTGAGCGGACTGGCGTTGTGTTATCGCCGAGAGTACGGCACCAAAGCCTTCGCATGGTGCGTTAGCCAGAGGCATAACGCACCCTACGTATATTTCAAAAATCAAATATGAGTCCTATAGTTTACTTCCATTACCAATTATCTGATTTTAAAATCATTAATCGTTGCCGTGTCTATAGTTAGCATCTATCCAGCAGCGTGGTAGAACTTCACCTGAAGGAAAAACGAGATTTTGTTTTTTAAAAGTTTCAGGTTGCTGTTCTTCTTGACCTTCTTGGTCTTTTGCCTGAACAACATCAGTATTCGGGTCAATTAATTCCTGAATTTCAACAATTTTTACCAATTCGCCAGTATCTTTGACTTGTAAAAGCATAGAAATTGCCTCAATAAGTTTCCATGAAAGTTGGGAGTGATTCTCAAGATATACTCACTCACCTCTCAACCGATTTAGAAGGTCGAGATTCCTTAATTGTTAAAGGACATTTTTACCAGATATGAACACATAAACTACACAAAATCTATCTATGTGTCTCGGTGGTTTTTATCTTTATAAAATTGATATAACAAATTAATCCTCAATTCAGCATTTCAAATATAATTAGGGAATACTGACCGAGAAAATTGTTTAATTCAAATAATCTTGGTTGTAGAGATTAGATTTCGCGTTGATATTTTTCTAAAATATCAACTAATGTTACTTGGCATTGCAGTGGCAGTAAATCACTTAAAGGAAGTTCGCTTCTACCGCCGCCAATTTTTACTGTAATTGATTTCAAGACTTTTAAAACTCGATCTTCACTTACATTGTTGGAAGTAATTAAAGGATACAACTGTTCAGCAACAAGGGTATGCAGTTTGGCATTAGATAAATAAAGATGCCATTTGGCAATATCCATGTAGACATTTTCGCCAATTTCAGCTGCTAGGGCTTCCAGTAATTCTGTGGTGTTAGTCTTTGCCATAAAAATAACCCTACGTTAAGAAAGAGTGCGAAATCTCAGGCTTTTTTACATTATCGCTCAATTAATAGGCTAATTCTACTATCACAGGTTACAATCGCCCCAGCATCAGCAGTCCATCTTCAGATGGATTTAGGTGGAGTTTCGCTGTAATTAGCGATCGCACTAATATAAATGAGATGCACTAATACTATTCCTGTCCAACTTGCAGTCAACAACGGCAGCCAGTCCCAGGTAGTGCTTTTCAAGATGTGAAAAAACCATAAGCCAGAATTAATCATAGCAGCGATCGCTACATGCATGGCAAAATTCATCCGGTCATCAATCTTGCGGTAATCTGGGTCTTTGCGATCGGGTTTGCGAGGCCAACGAGGAGGCATAAATATTTGTTACAGATTTAAATACACCCTACTTATTCTAAGGTTTTTGGGGCAGTCGTTGCGATTAGACTTCTAGAAGCAGTAATAATTGAATTGGAAGTCAAGAGCCGCTGGGTTAAATACGATGACGATCTTTGAGCAAATAGACCCCGATCTCCTCTATCCAGATCGCGACGGCAAACCAATGGCAGACAATACAGAGCAATATCGTTGGATTGTCTTGATTAAAGAGAATTTAGAGATTCTATTTGCTAATAACGATCGTGCAGCTTATTGCTCTGGCGAGGAATAATCTCCTGATTTCCCGCCACTCTTACTTATTAAACGAATTGATTCAATTTGAATCGACTTTTCTAAAGCTTTTGCCATATCGTATAAAGTCAATCCAGCTACAGAAACGGCAGTTAAGGCTTCCATCTCTACACCGGTTTCAGCTTTGGTTTTGACTGTGGCTTGAATTTGATAACCCGGTAGTTGGGGATCGGGTATGATTTCGACTGCGATTTTTTGCAAAGGCAAGGGATGACACAGAGGAATTAAAGTGGCTGTTTGCTTGGCTGCCATAATCCCAGCCAATCTTGCAGTTGCCAACACATCCCCTTTTGGGACATTTCCGGCTTGAATGGCGGCGAAGGTGGCTGACAGCATCCGCACATTGGCTGCGGCTACTGCTTGGCGGACGGTGGGTGCTTTATCAGACACATCTACCATCTGTGCCTGTCCTTGGGGATCTAGATGGGTTAAGTTGGCAAAATTAGCTGGAAAATTATCTTGTGCCATTTGGTTAAAACATGTTAATATAGATTGTCGGTAAGGGCGTGTAGCTCAGTGGACTAGAGCACGTGGCTACGGACCACGGTGTCGGGGGTTCGAATCCCTCCTCGCCCGTTTTTAAAAAGTTAAGAGTTGAAAGTTAGGAGTGAGGAGTTAAATTTCATCACTCCTAACTTTTAATTTTTTCAATGCGTAGACATCTGGAGCTAGACCTAGTGCAAAGCGCAGGGAGTTGGATAGGTTTTTGCTCGACTGAGTGAGGAAAAGGACAAGTGCAACAGAAACGATCGCACCACCGTAGCCAAACATATCGTGGTAGCCTACCCGTTCGGCGATGATACCCAGAAGAGGAGCAGCGATCGCAATTCCCAGGTCAAGTCCAGCTATGCACATAGCAAAAATTTTCCCCCGTTCTTGCGGCAGCGAACGGTCTGCCATCATCGTAATCATCATCGAGAACAGTGTACCACCACCAGCACCTTCAGCGATCGCAGCCAGTAAGAAAACGATCGCGCTGTCAGCTTGCCACAGCAGTATTAACGCCAAAACGTAGCAAAAAATACCAAAGGTAATAAACAAACCACGCCCGAAGCGATCGCTTGCCTTACCAACAAATATCCTGATACTAAAACTAGAAATTGCCGCAGCTGTAAAAAACAGTCCGCCATTGAAGTCCACCTGAGTGGATTTGAGGAATAAGGACACAAAGGTATGTACAGCACCAAGGGACAAACCAACCAGCAACATAACTAAAGTTGGAACTCTCACCCGTGGACTGGCCAAAATTTGCCAAAATTTGCGATCCTCTGCCTCTGTCTGCTCCTGCGTTTGCACTGGCGGATTCGTAACTTGTACAATCCCCAACAGGGCGACAAAACCCAATTCGGCGGATAACAGAAATAATATCCCGTAACCACTTGTAGCTTCTAAATACCCACCCAAGGCAGGGCCAATTGCTAAACCAATAGGAGTTGCTAGGCTCATGTAACCAATGATTTCACCACGAGTCTCGGCGGGCGCTAAATCTACGATTAAGGTACTGTAGCCAGTGGTAAAAGCAGCAATACTAATGCCGTGAAAAATCCGCACCAGGATCAATAACCCAATTGATTTAGTTGCCAAGTAACCAAAAGGTGCGATCGCAGCTACTATCGTACCAATCAACAAGACAATTTTGCGACCACGTTCATCGGCTAACCGTCCCAGCATCGGGCGAGATAGCAATAACCCAATAGCAAAACTACCCATCACAATCCCAATTTCTTGCTTGCTTGCGCCCACATCATTGATGTAAAGCGGTAGGGTTGGTAAGAGCGAAGACAGGCTCGACCAGAATAATAAACCTGCTGTAAATAAAATCAGCAGGTTGCGCCGCAGTTGGGCGTCAAAGGTATTAAATGTTTTCAAGGTAGATGCAATTTAATTGGTTTTTTGTCATTTGTCCTTTGTCATTTGTCCTTTGTCATTTATTGCTCGTAACTAATGACTAATGACTAATAACTAATGACTAATGACTATTGTTACGCTACTTAACATTTTTTGCTACTACTTCTCGCACGCGATAGATAGGCCGTCCTTGGGATTCGTGGTATGTACGCATGAGCAATTCTGCTAAAAGTCCGAAGCAAAACAACTGCACTCCCGTTAGTAGCAGCAGAACTGCTAAAATCAGCAAAGGGCGATTGCCAATCATTTCACCTAAAGCTAATTTGACGAAAGTTAGGTAAATTCCGATCGCAGTGCCCGAAAACATTGAAATCAAGCCCAACAGCCCAAAAACGTGCATCGGACGGGTGAGGAATTTTTTCATAAACAGAATGGTTAACAAATCCATCAATACCCGGAATGTCCGCCAAATTCCATATTTACTACGACCAAAGCGGCGGGCGTGATGACGTACAGGTATTTCAGTAATTCTAGCTCCTTCGATGTACGCCAAAGCAGGTAAAAATCTGTGTAATTCCCCGTAGAGATTCATATCTGCTAACAGTTCTGAACGATAGGCTTTCAGCGAACAACCATAGTCATGAATATTCACGCTAGTGGTGCGGCGAATTAGCCAATTGGCAATTTTGGAAGGAAGTAACCGATTTACCGCCCCATCTTGGCGTTTTTGTCGCCAACCACTCACCAAATCGTAACCCTCATCCAGCTTTGCTAATAACATGGGAATATCAGCCGGATCGTTCTGGAGATCGGCATCTAAAGTAACGATCGCTTTACCGACTGCATAATAGAATCCAGCAGCCATCGCCGCAGTTTGTCCGTAGTTGCGACGCAAAATCACCGCCTTTAAATCAGTGCGGATTTGCGCCTCTTTCTTGAGAAAATCCCCAGAACCATCTGTAGAACCATCATCTACACAAATGATTTCATAATTTATCTGACTAGAGGATAAAGTAGAGGCGATCGCTTCTAGTAAAAGTGGCAAACTCTCCACCTCATCATGTATTGGTACTACCACCGAAACATCTGGAACAATTGCAGAAATCGCCCCATTTTCCCCAATCACCCCTTGATCAACCAACCCACTCCTCATAAGCCTCAGCGTCCTCAGCGTCTCTGTGGTTCGTAACTCTTAAAAACTCTACCAGCACCTCGCAGCTGCTGATAGTACGACTGACTAACTGCATCTCCCTGTTCCGAGAGAATATCAATTCCGATCCCATTTCGTCCCTGCTCTTTCCCAGAACTATGGATATAATAACCATCCGCCAAATAAAGCCCGACATGGGTGGCTTTTTGGCTAGTTCCAAAAAATACCAGATCCCCGGCTGCTAATTCTGCAATCGTAATTGGTTGAGTGAATCCTTCCTGTTGATAGGCATCTCTAGGTAGCCAAATACCCACCGAAGCAAACGCCGCCTGCATCAACCCAGAACAGTCATAATTTGGTCCAACCGTACCACCCCAAAGGTAATAATTTGATTGTTGCATCGCTTTTTGGGTAAAGGCGATAATTTCTGCTAGAAGTTTTTTAATCTCCGATTCAGAAAATGTTGCAGCTTGATAAGGTACAGTAGCAGATTGTAATGAATCAAATTCTGAAATGGATACCCATCCTGGATAGTCATCTTCACATAAATACACCTCAACCGCCGAATTTTGATGATTTGATGTTACCCACAAATGTCTCCCAGATGCAGCTTGAGTTGCTAAACGCGTACATTCAGGAGAATCATATAAATTCAGGTCAGCTAAACACTGATACTCCCCTGATTTTGGATTTTGGATTTTGGATTTTAGATTAAAGGACATTATCAGAGAATGATTTTTTTTAATAAAGACGAACAACTCGAAAATCTTGGGTTAGGCATTTTAGATGCAACTTGGGCAGCATTTGGAACCTTAGCACGTAACCAAATTGCCTTGACTTGGGTTGTTTACGATCCACCGGTGCGAGTAAATACTGGTGGAGCGCTTACTCCTAAAGCTTTTTGGGATCACCCAGTTCGTGGTTTCACTTATCGCGGTGTTGAGCGGATTTATCCTGCCAGTGTAGTCAAGCTATTTTACCTGGTGGCGGTAAACGAATGGCTAGAAAAAGGCATGAGTCAAACCTCCAAGGAGTTGGAGCGAGCTTTGCGGGATATGATTGTCGATTCTAGTAATGATGCTACCAGCTTGGTTGTCGATATTTTGAGTGGCACTACATCAGGCCCAGAATTACCAATCGGCCCCTTTGAAACCTGGAAATATCAGCGTAATATTGTTAATCGCTATTACCAATCTTTGAGTTGGGAAGAATTGGAGACAATTAACGTTTGTCAAAAAACTTGGGGTGATGGCCCTTATGGACGGGAACGGGCGTTTGTGGGAGAGTTGCTAGAAAATCGTAATATGTTGACCACAAATGCGATCGCTAGATTAGTGCATAGTATTGTAGGTGGGGTGGCGGTTTCAAGTGCGCGATCGCAAGCCATGATGGCTTTACTGAAACGTCCTCTCAACGATTTGTCCACTAACACCGAGGAAAATCAGGTGACAGGTTTTTTAGGTGGTGGATTGCCTGAAAATGCTCAAATTTGGTCAAAAGCCGGTTGGACAAGTCAAGTTCGCCATGATGCCGCGTATATTGAGTTACCAGAACAACGCCCTTACCTTTTAGTGGTATTTACTGAAGGTAAAGCCCAGGCTAAGAATCAGGATATTTTGCCCTTTATTTCTAAACTAGTTGCCGATGCGATCGCTAGTCTATAATCTACTCCGATCGGATCGCAAGAATACCTATTTCTTCCTTAGAGGTAAGAGAAAGGGTTATAGGGTCGCCCTCATCCCCTAACCCCTTCTCCCAAATTGGGAGAAGAGGAACTGGAGAATTTGCTCCCCTCTCCCAAAATTGGGAGAGGGGCTGGGGGTGAGGGCAAAACTTATACAGTCTGACACTAATGACAGATGTGCTACTTTACTATTTCAACTTAAATTCGTCAAACTTCAATACTTCCGAATCAGGCTTGCGAGTATCAAAACGATAACTACTTATCGTACCTGCCCCCGTATCAAAGATACTGAAAACTGTAATATCATTACTCGCAATATAAGGCATCGGCTTTCCATTTTCACCCAGCGAGGGAGAAATTGTTGGCACTATCGGTTCTAAACCATTGGGATCGCCAAGCTTAACATAATCCTCTTGATATCCAATTGGTACTTCTCGCTTTCTGTCACCCCAAGCAGCACCGTAAGTATTACCCACATTAGATGTTTCTAGAAAGTGCATTCCACTGGAACTAACAAAGCGATTCCACAAATGGGAATGTCCATAGAATACCAATTGGACATTAGCTGCTTCAAGTATTGGCACAACATCGTGAATAATATAATCTGCGTCTTTGGGGTACTCATAACGCACTGCTTTGATATTGCCACTATCCCGTTCAATTATTTGAACTGGTTCTGTATAAGCAGGAACTATATTATCACCCAGAGTGTGGGGCGGATGATGAAACATCACAACTTTGTATTTTGCTTGTTGAAACTTAGGGCTGTTAAGTTCTGCCTCTAGCCAATTGTACTGCTTGCTGCCTTTAGCAATTGGCTCATAAATAACTTGTCCATAGCCCCAATTTTCAGGATTATTTAAATCCTTTTCTGCTTCTAGATATCTACCCTTATGCTTTCTGGTTAAACTGGGAGTCCGCCACATACTCGTAATGTACAGTACCACCAAACGCACATCACCAAAACTGACTGCATAATACCTTTTTCCACCCTCTTGACTTTTTGGTAAAGAGAAAATTTCTTCATAGGTATTAGTATTAAAAGAATTATCGATTAAAGATTTATCTGGGTAGATTTTTTGAGCAACGACACGGGGAATTGTATCATCAAATTCATCATTTAAACTTCCCATCCTGGCAAAACGCCCCATCACCTCATGATTGCCAATGCAAGTAAACATGGGTGCGTGTTGAATTATTTGTCCACCAGTGTAGGTTGTCTTAACACCATTGTGCGTCATTTCATATTTAGCACGACCTTGTAAACCGGGAAACAACGCACCACCAATATTATCATCAAACCATTCTGAGGCGCGATCGCTAACATTGACCAAATCACCGGCAAACCACACGCCATCAACTCGTCCAACTGTTTCTACCACCTTTTGCAGATTTGCTGCTGTCATCGGCTTTAATTGATGATCTGAGGTAAGTAGAATTTTCAGTGCTGTATCTAATTTGGGAGTAGCTGTGAGGGTAAAAACATCACTGTCGACACTCTCGCCGTCTTCTTGCACACTTGTGACACGATAGTTTACCCGCACATCAGGAGTTAAGCCAGTTACCTCAGCCTCATGTCGCCAAATATCTCGCTGGATGGGTTTTTGATAAACTTGTCCGTCTTTGGTTTGGTTTGCAACTCTTGAGTGTTGGTCTTCACGTGTGCGACTAAGCTTAGTAGTACTTGCCTTAGCAGTTTGTTTGAGATTTTCGCCGTAGGTTACTGTGTGATTAACACCAGCAAATTCAGTAAACCAAACTACTCGTACTGAAGTTTCAGTTGGCAATTGCAAAAATGGGTCGGTGAGCAGTTGGGGTACTGATGTCATAATTGTTTGCCCAAATGAACGCGCACCTACCAGAGTAAAGCATATAACAAGCACAAGTATATATTTCACTGTGATTTTAGGCACTTTTAGATCCCCCCTAACCCCCCTTAAAAAGGTGGGAACCGGAATCAAAGTCCCCCTTTATAAGGGGGATTTAGGGGGATCTAGAACTTTTTATACCGACAATACGACTTTTCAAACATCCTCTTAGGTCATTTGTTATTTCAGCGTACGCATTTGCTATTTCGGCGTACCCATTTGTTATTTCGGCGTACCCATTTGTTATTTCGGCGTACCCATTTGTTATTTCGGCGTACCCATTTGTTATTTCGGCGT
>NZ_JBALDJ010000118.1:0-2480 GCF_036917415.1 Nostoc sp.
ACTCTTAAATGATGGAGAGCTTATTATTAAATGGGGAAGAAAAATAAAAAATAAGGGAAATGCTGTTTGTGCAAATTAAAAGCACAACAGCTTAATAATGCAATCTTCGGTACTGGTAACTCTCTAAACAATTATCTGTACGGGAACGACCTCAATAATATTTTAGACGGTGGTGCTGGCAATGACTCCCTTGATGGCGGTGCAGGTAACGACACCCTTTACGGTGGAGATGGCAACGAATACCTTTATGGTGATATCGGCGATGACTATCTTGATGGCGGTGCTGGCAGCGATCGGCTCAACGGTGAAGCGGGCAACGATACCCTCAACGGTGGAGATAGCAATGACTACTTGTATGGTGGAGATGGTAACGATACCCTCAACGGTGGAGTTGGCAATGACTCCCTGTATGGTGAAGCGGGTAACGATACTCTCAACGGTGGAGATGGCAATGATTATTTTGACCCAGGCACAGGTGTCGATAATGTCGTGGGTGGTTTGGGCAATGACGATCTCTCTTTGAACCTGTCCTCAGTTACTGGTGATATCGTGGTTAACTACACCAACTTGAATGCAGGTACAGTCTCAAATGGCACAACATTTAGTGAGATTGAAAGCATCATTTTAACTACAGGTAGTGGTAACGACACGATTAATCTCAGTGCGGCTGTTGACAGCAATATTCATGGTGGAGAAGGACAGGATGCCATCACTACAGGTGCTGGCAACGATTACCTGTATGGTGAAGAGGGTAATGACACCCTCAATGGTGCTGCTGGTAACGACTACCTTTATGGTGGTATCGGTGATGACTATCTCGATGGCGGTGCTGGCAACGATTACCTGTATGGTGAAGCGGGTAATGATACCCTCAACGGTGGAGATGGCAACGATACCCTCAACGGTGGTACTGGCGACGATGTGATGAATGGGGGACTGGGTACTGATACCTACTTTATTGACAGTGCTTCAGACAGTATTTTTGAAGACACTAATGCTGGCATCGATAGCGTAAATGCCTCTATAGGTTGGACGTTAGGAAATAATTTAGAGAACTTGACCTTGACGGGTACAAGCGCTATTGACGGTATTGGTAATATCCTCAACAACACGATAGCAGGCAATAGTGGTGCTAACAACCTATTCGGTAATGAGGGGAATGACAGTTTGAGTGGAAATAACGGGGATGATTTACTTGATGGCGGTACTGGCGATGATACAATGCTTGGCGGGTCGGGTAATGATGTGCTGATTGGCAATTTTGGCAATGACGTACTCACAGGAAGTACTGGTGCTGATATCTTTGTTCTCAACAGTCCTAACCAGGGTGTTGATAGAATTACGGACTTCTCAAGTGTTGATGATACACTTCATGTTTCTGCTGCGGGTTTTGGCGGTGGGTTGACTGCTGGCAATTTTATAACAACAGACCAAATCTTCATCGGTAGCGGTGCAGTTGCGGCGACTAGTGCTAGTCAAAGGTTTATTTACAACACTTCTACTGGTGCGGTGTTCTTTGATGCTGATGGCAATCAAACTGGGTTTGGTGCGGTGCAGATTGCAACGCTATCTAATAAACCAACGATTGGTAGTAATGACATTTTTGTTATTGCCTAGTAGAGTTTAGGTAACTGTCACACTCAAGTACTTTGTTATTTATAGTGCTTGAGTGTGACATATTACTTTAGTAAGGAGAAAAATAGAATACCAATACTGAATATAGGGGAAAGTGCTAAATTGAAAGTTTGTATTCTAATATAAATTTTTAAATCCTTTATTTTTGTATTTTTGAATAAACTACCTAAACATAAGCTTCTAGATTTTTCTCTGAAATATGACTCAAATGAATAGTGAAAATTTTTATAACCAGGGGATAGAAAAAGCTCAACAAAAAGATTATCAAGGAGCTATCGAAGACTTTAACCAAGCTCTGCGGCTCGATTCAAATAAAATTGAAGTATACAAGCAACGTGGTGCTGCTTACCTTGCACTTGCTAATCATCAAAGGGCGCTAGAAGATTTTAACCAAACACTTAAGTTAAATCCCAATGATGCAGAAATATATGATACGCGAAGTATGGTTTATTTTGCACTTGAAAATACCCAGGCAGCAATCGACGACCTCAACCAAAGTTTGCAATTAAATTCTAACAATGTAAAAGCATATAAACTACGGGCTATTCTCCGTCTGGCAACAGGAGAAACTTCGGGGGTACTTGAGGATTTTAATCAAGCTTTGCGCCTTGCTCCTGACGATGCCGAACTTTATAACAGTCGAGGTTTTATTTTTCTTACTCAGGGAAATCAGCATGAAGCGTTAGAAGACTTCAATCAAGCTTTGCAGCTTAATCCCGATTATGTTGATGCTTACAACAACCGGGGTTTGCTTTACTGCATGACGGGAAATCAGCAGCAAGCTCTTGAGGATTTCAACCAAGCTCTACAGATTGATCCTACATACGTTAAGGCTTACAAAAATC
>NZ_JBALDJ010000119.1:0-92924 GCF_036917415.1 Nostoc sp.
CCAACTCTCCAACTTGACAACGCTATCCCTCGATAACAATCAACTCAGCAGCCTGCCGCCAGAATTCAGCCAACTCTCCAACTTGACAACGCTATCCCTCGATAACAATCAACTCAGCAGCCTGCCGCCAGAATTCAGCCAACTCTCCAACTTGACAACGCTATACCTCGATAACAATCAACTCAGCAGCCTGCCGCCAGAATTCAGCCAACTCTCCAACTTGACAAGGCTATCCCTCGATAACAATCAACTCAGCAGCCTGCCGTCAGAATTCAGCCAACTCTCCAACTTGACAAGGCTAGACCTCGATAACAATCAACTCAGCAGCCTGCCGCCAGAATTCAGCCAACTCTCCAACTTAACTGAGCTATACCTCAATAACAATCAACTCAGCAGCCTGCCGCCAGAATTCAGCCAACTCTCCAACTTGACAAGGCTATACCTCGATAACAATCAACTCAGCAGCCTGCCGCCAGAATTCAGCCAACTCTCCAACTTGAGAAGGCTAGTCCTCGATAACAATCCATTAACCTCGCCACCGCCTGAGATTGTCGAGCAAGGAATGCAGGCAATTTTCACTTATCTTCGAGAAAGGTTAGAGGGTAGCCTACGGCAGTGGGTTTCTAAACTGCTAGTTGTCGGTGAAGGAGGAGTGGGTAAAACATCCTTGTTAAGAGCATTACGCGGTGAAGAGTTCGACACGCAGGAATCCACTACTCATGGTATTGAAATTAAATGGCTCGATTTAACCCATCCCGGAAAAGCAGGTACTACAATGCATCTGAAAACCTGGGATTTCGGCGGACAGGAAATCTATCATGCTACCCATCAATTCTTTCTCACCAACCGCTCCCTATTTTTACTCGCCTGGAATGCTCGACTAGGATTTGAGCAAGGTAAACTCTATTACTGGCTGGATACTATCAAAGCCTTAGCCCCAGAATCCCCAATTTTACTTGTCGCCACCCACATCGATGAACGAGATGCAGACCTTCCCCTCAAAGAATTATGCGACAAGTACCCCCAGATTATCAAACACTGTAAAATTAGCTCTAAATTCATCCGAGGAGTTGAAGAACTGCGGCAAGCAATTGCTGAAGCAGCCGCTAAGTTACCTTTAATGGGGGAAATCTGGCCTACCACCTGGCTAAATGCTGCCAATGCCATCCGCACCCAGCCGAAAAAACAAATCACACCGCAGCAATTGTGGGACATCATGGCTGATTCCCAAGTTGCTGAGATCAGTAAGGAAGTGCTGGCACGATGGCTGCATGAATTAGGTGAAATTCTTTACTTCCAAGACAACGAAGAACTTAACGATACCGTTATTCTCAAGCCCCAGTGGGTAACTGAATATATCAGCAAAGTGCTGGAAAGCGAAGACGTAATTAACCGCAAGGGCATTTTCACCCGTCAAGAAATGGCTCAACTTTGGCGCGACTTAGAGCCATCCATGCAAGATCACTTTTTGCGCCTCATGGAGCGTTTTGACCTTTCCTACCGCACTCAAGAAAACCGGGATCTCAGTCTGGTGGTGGAACGTTTGCCCCTCGACGCGCCTAATTATGAACAGAAATGGCAGCAAATTAAACAAACAAGTGAGTGCCATGAAATTTCGATGAAATTCCAACTCAATACCATTCCTGCGGGGATTCCCACTTGGTTTATTGCGCGTCAACACCGCTTCACAACTGGCATCCATTGGCGTAACGGTGTTTTATTTGCTTATGAGCAAGAACATTTAGCATTAGTGGAAGCTGTTAAAAGCGATCGCTATATTAAATTAATAGTGCGAGGCCCTAACCCGCTAAATTTCTTTGTCCTGCTTCGAGATGGCATCGAAGTCACTCTCGCCAGGTTTCCCGGATTAGATATTAAACGCACAATTCCCTGTCTTGGTCATAATGGTCAACCATGTACCCACGAATTTGACTATAAACAACTATCGCAACGCTGGGAAAAAAAGAAAGGAACAATTGAATGTCCAGAAGCTATGGAAGATGTATCAGTGCCAGAACTCTTATATGGCTTAAACTGGAATACCCAAAATGCAGTCCTAGAACGCATTGACCAGTTGGAAACAAAAGTTGTTGACGGACAAGCAGTAATTCTCGGTGAATTCAAAAATCTCCTAGAACTGACGCAACGGGGATTTACCAATGCATTCCGCCGCGAACAAGCAATGATAGATGCTCATTGTCCCAATGTTTTTATGCTGCGTCCTCATGGCACTAAAGTTTGGCAAAAAAATCTCACCGGACAGAAATTAGATTTACAACTCTATTGCCAAGCACCAGGCTGTTGGCATCCCACCCAAGAAGGCGGTTTATATGAAATAAATGAACCTGCCAAATGGCTGAGAGTAACTGCACCTTATATTGGTAACTTATTCAAAGTCTTGAAATATGCCGCCCCGATAATTGGCCCTTGGCTGGGTGTTATAGATCCCAAAGAATATGAAACGCTATTTAAAAATGACTTAGAACTATTTAAAGAAGTAGCAGCAAAATTACCTGAACTCAAACAATCTGAAGATTTAGAATTAGCAGACATTGCTAGAGGTGAAGATTTAGATCCAGAACGCGCTGATGGTGCAGCTTTGCGTGCCTTGCGTCAACTTTTAGAAGAAAAAGATCCCCAGCAGCACTGGGGTGGATTAAAGAAAGTCTTGACTCCAGAGGGACATTACCTCTGGCTATGCGAACATCACGCAGCAGAGTATAAACGCTAACCATATCAATCAGATTTGAGATTGCGATATTGAATTGTAGAGAAACAATTCATCAACTATTCCCTAAACCAGCAGCAATAGTTTTGAGAGTATTTAAATAGCTCCATGACAGAGGAAGCATTTAAAACAATTACTTAGGATTCTTATATATATTAATAGGGTATATTTGACTAGAATTAAGGTATTATAGCGATTACTATTTGGATACCATAAGCGGTAGGGGTTTACAGAAGTGCGCCTCTACAACTGACACGCCAGTTTAGCTATAAATTAATATCTACGGTTTTACGGGTATTAGAAAAATGAAGTTTACAGACTGGGTGACTAGGGTGCTACTAATCTGGCTGATGTTCGCCACTCTAATAGTAGTGCTGCTAATTGGACGAGCAACAAAATTACACAACAATCCGACAATATCCCGTACATCCAATCCACAGGTTACAGCTTTCAGTCAATATCCCCAGGCGCAATTTCAATCAGCGAAAGAGCCAGAGAAGAAATTTCAAAATGTTATCAAGTCTCCAGTCAAGACTAACAAAACTGTAGCAAGGTATATAACTACTCAAGCTTTTGCACAGTACAGACCTAATTATCAAGTTGCTTCGGTTGATCCAAGTAACTATGGAGAACGGTATGTTCAAGATGTTAACGGCGTAACTCTCCACAATCAACCAATTATCGTCCTCCATGAAACTGGTTATTCAGCTTCTAGCGCAGTTAATTTTTTTCAAGTAGCTCATACTGATGAAAGTGTGCAAGCAAGTTACCACGCTTTAGTCAAGTTAGACGGAACAGTGGTTTATTTAGTACCGCCAGAAAAGCGGGCTTTCGGTGCGGCTAACTCAGTATTTGAGAATTCCGAGGGAGTGGAAACTGTGCAGACTAATCCGAATTTGCCGGCGTCTGTGAATAATTTTGCTTATCACGTCTCTTTGGAAACACCGCCAGATAGTTATGATGCTAGCAGCCAACAAACCCATAGCGGCTACACGGAAACTCAATATCATTCTCTTGCTTGGTTAATTGCTCAAAGTCAAGTTCCAGATCATCGCATCACTACGCATCATTTAGTAGACCGTTCTGGTAAAAAAGTTGACCCAATAAATTTTGATGGTCAGAAATTTTTGAGCTTACTTAATACTTATCGTCAGGTTAGACCAATCTATCGAGTCAGCAAATAATTTGTAGAGACGCGAAAATTTGCAGAGACGCGAAAATTCGCGTCTCTATAAGGGTTCTGGATATAATTTTAAATTGTTAACTTGCTCTAGGAGGCGCGATCGCGTCAAAATAAGAGTTAGACGCTGTAACCTAACTTAATAATGACCCCAACGCAGCTTGAGCAAACTCTTTCCCCTCAACCAACACCGTCAAATGAGCGGGGATATGAATATGATTTGGTAATTGTCGGCGGTGGGATTATTGGGTTAACTCTAGCCTCTGCTTTAAAAGATTCTGGTTTGAGTATTTTGCTAATTGAGGCGAAAGTCGCATCAGTGGCGGTAGCGAAGGGACAAGCTTATGCAGTTCATCAGCTTTCGTCGCTAATTTATCAAGGAATTGGCGTTTGGGACAAAATGTTGCCGCAAATCGCCAAGTATTGCCGAGTTCGTCTTTCTGATGCCGATTATCCCGATGTGGTGGAATTTACCACAGATGATATAAATACCCCAGAGTTGGGTTATGTCGCAGAACACCAAGCGCTGTTGCAGCCGTTGCAAGATTTTGTCCAAGATTGCCCCAACGTGACTTATTTGTGTCCGGCGGAAGTGGTAAATACGCAATACCAGCAGCATATAGTCGCCATTGATATTAAAATTGCCGATCAACTAAAGACAGTCAAGAGCAAATTAGTTGTAGCAGCAGATGGATCGCGATCGCCAATTCGGCAAGCGGCTGGAATCAAAACCTCTGGCTGGAAATATTGGCAATCTTGCATCGTGGCATTTGTCAAACCAGAAAAACCCCACGATAACACTGCTTACGAAAGATTTTGGTCTAGCGGCCCCTTTGCGATTTTACCTTTACCAGGGAACCGTTGCCGTATTGTCTGGACAGCGCCCCATGAAGAAGCAAAAGCTTTGTGTGCTTTAAATGACGAGCAATTTTTGGCAGAACTCAGCCGCCGCTATGGCGATCAGATGGGGAAATTAGAATTACTAGGCGATCGCTTTGTTTTTCAAGTGCAACTCATGCAAAGCGATCGCTACGTTCTCCCCCGACTAGCATTAATTGGTGACGCGGCACACAATTGCCATCCCGTCGGCGGACAAGGTTTAAATTTGGGTATTCGGGATGCCGCAGCTTTGGCGCAAGTAATTCAAGCCGCGCATAAGGCAGGTAAAGATATTGGTGATATTCAGATTCTCAAAGGTTATGAACGCTGGCGCCAGCTAGAGAATTTGACAATTTTAGGTTTCACCGATTTGTTAGATCGGATGTTCTCTAATAATTTCTTCCCTGTGGTGGTGGTTCGTCGTTTGGGTTTATGGTTTTTGCAGCGAGTGCCTGTATTAAAAGTATTTATGCTGAAATTGATGATTGGCTTAAAGGGGCGGACTCCAGAATTAGCAAAACGATAAAGCTTGAGAATGCGATCGTTGATATCTTTACTTTTTAAATTTGCAAAAAGTTAGCGATCGCCTGCGGTAATGGCAGAATAATTACAATCAACAAAGCCATTGCCAGTAACCCACAAACGTCACGTTTGTTATCCAATTCAGTGACATCATTCAGTGCAGGTTCATCAATCAATGGCATAAATAATAAGATAATCGCCCACACCAAAAATTCTTCTCGTACTAAAGAAAGTAACAGCAACAACACGCGAGCAATTTGACCAATTACGATCGCAGTTCGTTGTCCAAACATCGCATGGACAATATGACCTCCATCTAGTTGTCCCACAGGCATCAAATTTAATGCCGTGACAACTAGTCCTAAAAAACCTGCTACTGCAACTGGATGCAAGTCAAGGGCTGATTTTGCTGTTAACTGACTTCCCAAAGCTAACTTCGAGAGTATAGCCAGTAAAATTGAATACTTGGGATTGAGGGCATCAGGATTTAAAAGTTGGGTTTTTTCAGTCAGGGAAACTATATCAGAATGAGCCAAACCCCATATTAGTAATGGCAAAGTAACAACAAAACCTGCAAGTGGCCCAGCGATACTAATATCAAATAAAGCTTTGCGGTTAGGAATGGGACTACGCATCTGAATAAATGCACCAAAAGTTCCCAAAAAGAAAGGTACAGGAATAAAGTAAGGCAACGTCGAGCGAATCTTATAGAATCTAGCTGTCAAATAATGCCCAAGTTCGTGAATGCCTAAAATAGTCATCAGTCCTAAAGCATAAGGCAATCCTTTGAATAGAACATCTGGGTTAGATAGAAGTTTGAACAAAGATCCAATTTGCCAGATAGGCGGCAGAGAAACACCAGCATTTTGCACTCCCACCAAGGTAGTAGTGATCAAAGTAGCTGCTAGCAGCATCAGCGCTAATCCTGGTCGAGTTAATTGTTCCTGGTTGCGTCGTGGTGTATTTGTCTGTTTAGCTGCTTGAGTGTTAGGAACCAGCACAAAGAAAGGTTTGCCATTGAAGCCTTCTTGAAAAATCAGCAAGAAGCGATCGCCAAATTGTGCTTCAATATTAGTTTTAATCTGCTGGTAAGCGTTGCTAGCTTTAGTTCGCAACTGCCCCCGACAAATCACAGATTGTGGTCGATACTCAATATTTTGAATGTAGTATACAGACCAAGGAAAACAATTTCGCAGTTGGGTTTCTTCCGTTGGTTCAATGGGACGCACTATTGGTTCTGGGGTAGGCTGGATAGTTGGTTGTGATTCTGAGGGTTGGGTTTGGGCTTCGGTCTGTGTATCTCTTGGTATTTGACGTCCCCATTGAAACAATACCCAGTATAAGACTGTGCAGACAAATACTGACCAGAGGATCAACTCTGGCGGTGGAGATTGTTTCGCTCCGTAGATTAGCGTCCATCCACTCAACAGGAATGCTGGTGTCATTAAAACCAGCCACAACAACCATACTGGTGTTCGGGTGATGTGAGCAACGCTGCGCTGCACCATGAGATAAGTAGCTAGCCCCAGCAGGAGGATAAACAGAAACCAAAATGCCATATTATCTTCAGTAATTTTGACAAAACGCCCCACCAGTAGCTTCAGCACCATAGCATTAACTACAAGGCAGACCTCAAATCCCAATTTTTTTCACAACGGTTAACAGTGCTGGTTAACGCTCAAGTTTCAATTCTTGAGAATTTCCGCACTGTAATCAAATTGTCCACAACTCCTCAGTTTCGGTTCTTTGATTATGTGCCCTTTACCTCAACAGCCAAGTCATACAACTAAGCCGCCACGGGCTGTCTTCCCTGACGAAGTTCTCAGCACAGGTTCTCTGCAATCGAACTTCGCACAAGAGAGCATTTTTGCCTTTCCACCCAATCGGGACACATTAGGGGGAACCTCTTATTTTATTGTAAGAAATGAAGGCAATATCCTCATAGATTGCCCTGCACTAGAAAAAACAAATCAAGATTTTTTGCGATCGCATGGAGGCGTGCGTTGCTTATTTATCACCCATCGCGGCGCCATTGGCAAGACTGCTGAATTTCAGCAAGCCTTTGGCTGCGAGGTGCTAATTCAAGAGCAAGAAGTGTATTTATTACCAGGCTTAACCGTAACTACCTTTAGGCAAGAATTTACTCTTGATGCTACAACACAAGTAATTTGGACACCAGGTCATTCTCCCGGCTCATCTTGTCTCTACTACAGCGAACTTGGGGGTATATTGTTTTCTGGTCGCCATTTACTCCCTAACCAGCATGGTCAAGCAGTACCATTACGGACAGCTAAAACCTTTCACTGGCCAAGGCAAATTCAGAGCCTTCGATTATTATTAGAACGTTTTACACCAGAAACTCTCCAGTATATTTGTCCTGGAGCTAATACAGGCTTTCTTAGAGGTAAGCATTTTGCACGCAGTAATAGCCTTTTTAGTCATTACTCTCCTTAAAATGCTCACTTAATGAGTAAAGTATGTGTAATTCCATGCAATTGTACCAACCTACCGATTCTATTTCTTCTCATCTAGTGCCTTTTGCACGGCATCCCTACAGAATTGTGCTGGATTGTCTTGCTTCTGTATCTCTTCCTTCATTTCCTTGGTAGCCCTGAAAGTAACATTCTCAGTCAAATCTCTACTTGGTTGGTTGTCAAAATTTTGAGGATTACCTTTACGGTTAGACATTGTTGAGATATGTAAATATAGCTTGTTTCGGAGCAAGCATCGAAATAGAGTTTTAATCGGTGGCGATACCAGTCAGCAAAACAGTTCACCACCGATACCACTTTTTTGGAAATGGTAACTCTATGTTCACACGTTCAGAACTCGAAATCAAAACCATCAAAGAACTTCATGACTTATGCTTACGCTACGGCATCAAACCAACCGGGAATAAAGGGTACAAGACTTCGTGGATTACATCATTGATGGTATTCCCTCAAATGGCGTTATCCCAGTTTGAGGCAGGTAAAGGATTAAAACCTCCTGCTTTTGCTTTTATGCAAGCACTGAGTAACGCTATAGATGAGATGAATTCACCCACTGATGAGCAAGCAGCACTGATTAAAATCTCCCTGGAAGGTAGGAGAATGCAGTCACCCGCTAGATGGAAACAGGAGAAGCTTATCAACCTGTACAAGGCGAAACAGAAACTAGAGGAGGTTATGTCTTTACTGGGTGACTAAGCGGGAAGTACTTAGACTATTGTATATATAACTCAATGGATGGGCTTCGTACCTCAGCCCATCCTACCGCGCTTGAGTGCAAACGTCTTATTTTTGTTTGCAGCTTGCGGTAAGTTCTAGATTGTAGAAAGTCCCTGATTTGGGATTAATTGAACGCAATTCCTGAATAAAAGCATTAAATCTTGTATTGCTTATGCCGAAGCCAGCTTCAGCACAAGCAGATAAACCTCCTTCGATGGGAATAGATCCTGCCCTGGGACTATATACAATGAATTTATCGACGGTGCTTGTACCGACTGCAAACCCGATAACTTGGCGAATTGCTTGCAAAGCGGCATTATCTAAGGGACCACCAATACTGCCAATACTGATATTAACCGCACGATTTTCAGCAAAGGCTGGCGCAGTAATCGACAATACTGCCCCGACAATCATTAAACTGGCGAACTTCTTCATTTTTCTCTCCTCCAAAAAATTGAAAAACTAATAATTAGGTTTCGATATGGATGAAGTACATCACAGACTTAGCCCTAGTGTTGTACCTCACTCGTTTTACTTTTATTCCCACTATAAGTATTGTCCATTTTGTTAGGTAGCGATCGCGTACTAGCCGAATAATTAGTAACATTAAAATATTTTCTTTCGTGTGCAATGAAAAGACCTGGATTTATTGAGCGTCATCACTTGTGGACAGAAATCCAAAAATCAGCATCTGAAAAGATCGAGGCTGTTGTTAAAGAACAGGATCTACTGTTGATTCGTACTGCTTGGTCAGACCAGCATGGCATTGTTCGCAGCAAGTCGCTCTTACCTCAAACGTTTTTAAGCGCCTTAGAAAACGGTATGCAAATCAGCACAGGGACATTCCTGTTTGATACTGGTGGTGCAATAGTATTTAACCCGTTTGTTCCTGGCGGTAGTTTAGATATGCCTTTGATGACAGGTGCGCCAAATCTTGTAGCTGTTCCTGACCCTGATACCTTCAAAATTCTGCCTTGGGCAAAACGTACTGGCTTTATTCTCTGTGACGAGTACTTTCAAAATGGTCAGGCAATGCCCTTTTCCAGTCGCGGTATTTTGCGCCAATCATTGGTAGAGTTACATCAAAGAGGGTTAGAGCATATTATCGGCTTAGAAGTTGAGTGGTATCTGGCAAAGTTAGAAGATCCGATGTTAGCGATCGCTAATGTTGGTACTTCTGGAAAACCTGGTGAACCTGCCAAAGTTAGTGCTGTAGAGCATAGCTTCCAATACCTTTTAGAATCCCACAATCCAGAGATTCACGATTTGCTATGTGTTCTGGCAGAAAACTTGGTTGAAATGGGATTGCCTTTAAGAAGTGTAGAAAACGAAGGAGGTGTCGGTCAATTTGAATTTACCTTTGACCCGATTCCAGCATTGCAAGCTGCGGATACAATGATGATATTCCGAATGGCGACCAAGCAAATCTGCCGTCAACAAGGTTACATCGCCTCATTTATGTGTCGTCCAGGATTGCAAGGTTCTTCTTCCAATGGCTGGCATTTGCACCAATCCCTTGTAGACCGAACCACAGGCGAGAACGCTTTCATGTCTGCAAACTCCGAATCGCTAATGTCAGATTTAGGTAAACATTTTGTTGGTGGTCTTCTTAAACACGCCAATGCCGCTTCTGTGTTCACAACCCCGACAATTAACGGCTACAAAAGATTTAAGCCTTATTCCCTAGCTCCTGACCGTGCCGGATGGGGATTGGAAAACCGAGGGGCAATGATTAGATTACAAGGCCGTTATGATGACCCCACCACCCACATTGAAAACCGAGTTGGAGAACCAGCAGCCAATCCCTACCTGTATATGGCATCGCAATTGATTTCTGGGTTAGATGGTGTAGATCGTAAACTTGACCCTGGCTCCCCAACGGAGTCACCTTACGCTACAGAAAGTCCGACCTTACCCAAAAGTTTGCCAGAGGCGATTTCATATTTGAGCCAAAGCGAACTTTTTTCTCAAAAAATGGGGCAGCAGTTCATCAACTTCATCATTAAGATGAAACAGAGTGAAATTAATCGCTTTTTGCAGTCCGTCGCCGATCGGCCACCAGAAGACTATTTAAAGCAGGTGACTAACTGGGAGCAAAGAGAATATTTTGAATTATTGTGAAATGAATAATTCCTGGAAATGTCGCGCTTTTAAAAATGATTATTTAGGTATTTAAGTGAATCTTTTGACAATTGCCTGAACGTTACTAATTACTTCAGCTTTGTCATACGGGAGTGCTACGGGGTGTAATTTGGGATTGTGTAGGTATTGGGGGCAATTGATTGTGTTTGACGCAGTTAGGCTGGTTTTTAAGGTGGTGTGGAAATTAGACTTGGCGTTAAGTTGACGTTTTAAGGCTTTAAATTCTTTCAAGTTTTTGACATTTTCTATAAGTCTAGGACTAGCCCTTTCAAGGTGAGTAAAATTTTAGTCAATAAATTCTTCTTTAAGCTATTTACTCTGTGTTCTCTGCGCCTCTGTGGTTAAATAAATTACTTTTTAACCGCAGAGGTACAGAGAGAGAGTACTGAGAAAAAACAATCTTATTTTACGAGTCACCTTGAAAAGACTACACCTGAATCCTTACCTTAAAACTAATGCTCATATAGGACTCATATTTGATTTCTGAAATACACGTAGGGTGCGTTACGCCAAAGGCTAACGCACCAGTTAACGATTTAGGTGCGTTAGGCTACCCCATAACACAACACCAGTCCGCTCAAGTCGGGAAACCCGCCCACGCGGCTGGCTTCCCTACAGATACTTAGATTTTTTCATAAATCAAATCGGATTCCTATAGTCATGCAATCCTATTTTCTAGTGACCTAAAGTTGTCACACGAAAAAATAATCGATTACTACAAACTGTGCTTTCAAATCGAGTTTAACTTTGGTGATGCGAAGCAGTTTTTTGGATTGGAAGAGAACCCTCTTAATTTGGCAGAGGTATTGCAATAGTTACGCGATTCCATCTCTAACTCTTGTTCTGCTACAGACTGTCCTCCATGTCCTAATGCCGCAACTGTTTGTGCTATAAATTTACGCTTGGCCGCACATGAGTAATTGCTCGGCAGTTTCCTTCAACAATTTTTTCAATGAATTAGTTGTAGTGACATCTCAAACATCCCAAAATCGAATCATCATTGAATTTACTACAACTTGGGGTAGGAAAGGCTGCCAACGGCAGCCTCTCCTACCCTATAACAATGATTATCATTATTATTAACTATATATTTTATTTTCTGGAAGTCCCTAACTTGGCAAAGATTAGTAATGTATATGCCATAATGTCACGAGCTAGGGGTATATAAACTTATTGCTATACTTCAACACGTAAGTGGGGAAGGTATCAGTATTGGCTACAAAAAAATATAATGCTACTAGCTCGAACCGATCCTTCATCGATCGGGTCAAAACTCATGCTATATACCGGAATCCAATATTTTGGTTCGGATTTAATCTATAGCAGGGGTTGATTGAGTTATGGATAGGGAGGAAATTTGATGAAATTGTTGTTAGATTTGGAGAATCCTGAGGTTAAACTAGCCTCTAAAACTGATAGTAATTTTGTGGACTTAACAGCAGCACACCCCCGACCATTGTTAAAGCGCTCACACTGGCAAACTTTAAATGGGCTGTGGAAATTCGCATTTGATGACGAGGGAAAATGTATCGAACCTAGCGATTTTGTCGAATGGTCTCATCATATAGAAGTTCCTTATGCGCCCGAATCTACCAAAAGTGGGATTAGCGATCGCGGTTTTCATCCAAACTGCTGGTACGAGCGGGAATTTGAAACACCACCAGGAGACGGCAGATTACTGTTACATTTTGGCGCTGTGGACTATCGCGCTCGTGTGTGGGTAAACGATAAATATATAGCCGAGCATGAAGGCGGACACACCTCTTTCAGTCTCGATATTACCCATGCCTTAAATGACAGTGGTACAACCAAGGTAACAGTGTGGGCGCAAGACGATCCGCACGACCTCGCCAAACCTCGTGGTAAACAAGATTGGCACTTGAAACCTCATGGTATTTGGTATCCTCGCACGAGTGGTATTTGGCAGACAGTTTGGCTGGAGCGCGTCGGTCAGACTTATATCGGTAATCTTCGTTGGATTCCCGACTGCGAAAGGTGGGAAATTGGGTTTGAAGTTGGGCTGGCCGGTAATTTACCTACTTCGGGTGTACAAATTAAAATTAAACTCAGCGCTGGCGATCGCGTGTTAGCAAGCGATACTTATGAAGTATTCAATGGGGAAATTAGCCGCCGCATTGTTCTAAGCGATCCGGGTATTGACGATTGCCGTAATGAATTATTGTGGAGTCCAGAAAAGCCGACGCTGATAGATGCTGGAATTCAGCTATGGCATAAAGATCGTCTTTTAGATGAAGTGCAATCTTATACAGCGATGCGGACTGTCAGCGTCCAGCGCAATCGCTTTATGCTCAACGGTCGCCCTTACTATCTCCGGCTAGTTCTCGACCAAGGCTATTGGCCTGATACATTAATGACTCCACCCAATGACGAAGCATTACAACGTGATGTAGAACTCGTCAAAGCTATGGGTTTTAACGGAGTACGCAAACACCAAAAAATTGAAGATCCCCGCTTTTTATATTGGGCAGACGTTTTAGGGTTGTTAGTATGGGAGGAGATGCCTAGCGCTTACCGCTTCACGCCGAAAGCCGTGGAACGTATGACCCGTGAATGGACAGAAATTATCAAGCGAGATGTTAGCCATCCTTGTATTGTGGCGTGGGTGCCGTTTAATGAATCCTGGGGTGTGCCAAATTTGGTTGAAACGGCAGCTCATCGTAACTACGTATTAGCAATGTATCATCTGACCAAGACTCTCGATCCGACTCGCCCAGTAATTGGTAACGATGGTTGGGAAAGTACCGATACCGACATCCTCGCTATTCACGACTATGAACGCCAGCCTGAACGATTAGCCCATCGCTACAGACCGGATATTCAAATATCAGATTTATTTGAGCGTAGCCGCCCTGGAGGACGTATCCTCACCTTGGATAACTATCCCCATCAAGGACAACCAGTGATGTTAACCGAGTTTGGTGGCATCGCCTATGCCCCTCTTGACCAACCTAATGCCGATCAAGCTTGGGGATATGAAAACTGCTCGAATATCTCCGAATTAGAAATGAAATACGCTGCTCTGCTCGAAACCGTCAATAACATTGAGCTATTTAGCGGATTCTGTTACACACAATTAACTGATACCTTTCAAGAAGCTAACGGTTTATTGTACGGCGATCGCACCCCGAAATTTCCTATTGAGGCGATTCGCGCTGCAACTCTTTCAGGACAAGGATTATGTACTCCCACAAGCTGTTAAAGCCCGACGGACGCAAACTCAAGTTATACAGTCGCTACCCAATTACTACTCAGTTAGAAGCCACTAGCCCTAGTAATGAGCCAGTGCAAGCTAATCCTCACCTGCGCTGGCACCCCTTGCGGGGCGAATGGGTAGCTTATGCTAGTCACCGTCAAGGGCGGACATTCATGCCGCCCCCAGAATATAATCCCCTCGCACCTACTACCAACCCTGAGTTCCCAACGGAACTACCCCAAGGTAAGTATGACGTGGCAGTGTTTGATAACCGCTTTCCCTCAATGAGTCCGACAGCCAACAATCCACCCGATACCATCGTGGAAACGTTACCAGCTAATGGGGCCTGTGAGGTAGTGGTTTTTACTCAAGATGCTAGCGCCTCCTTGAGTTCCTTAGAGTTGGAACATCTAGATTTGCTCTTAGAAGTGTGGGGCGATCGCACCCGCGAACTAGGGCTAAATCCCCAAATTCAATACGTGTTGCCCTTTGAAAATAAAGGTGTAGAGGTGGGTGTAACATTGCACCATCCCCACGGGCAAATTTACGCCTATCCTTTTATACCTCCTGTTCCGGCGCGAATGCTGTCAATGCAGCAGGAGTATTATGAAAAACATCGGCGGGGTTTACTGCAAGACTTGATTCAGAAGGAGATTGCAGACGATCGACGGATTATTTATCAAGATGAATATGCGATCGCATTTGTCCCGGTATGCGCTCGTTACCCCTATGAAGTCTGGATTGCACCCAAAGAGTCAGTTAGCACTTTTATGGATCTTACCCCTGAACAACGTTGGGGACTCGCCAAAGCGTTAAAAACTGTCACTCTCAAGTATGACGGTTTGTGGAATCGTCCGTTTCCTTACTTGATGGCTTGGTTCCAAGCGCCAACTGACGGTTTAGCGCATCCCGAAGCGCATTTACACGCCGAGTTTTTTCCACCATATCGGACAAGCGAAAGGCTAAAGTATCTGGCGGGCACTGAACTTGCAGCAGGGATGTTTGCCAATGATGCTTTACCAGAGGAGAAAGCGAAGGAACTACAAGCTGTGGTGGTGAATATTGAAGAACCGATTTCGGCATAAAGGGGAATGGCACTAAAACAGCTAAAGACTTTTTTGCTGCTTGTACTCCAGAGTGCTTCGTATTTAATGCCAACAGAAAGCAAGGAGGGGGCGAAAACCTCTTGTCTTTTCTTAATTTAGTCTCTATCCAATATTCAGTTAAAGTATAAAAAACTACTAAAATTAGATTTTTTGCATATTACTGTTTGTGGTATTGCAGGATAATTTTAGCATATATGCTAATCAGCCTTGTCAAATTATAAAATATATGCATAAATTAATTTATTAACTTGCATAAATCACTATAGAAACAGTTTCTCAAGAAGTCCAGCGCCTGATATTTAATATAGCTGGATTGAAAGGGGAAAGTTTTGCAGAGTTAGCAAACCAGCATTCAAACTCAGATACTCTGCGTTTAAATGTTTCGGAAATGCTAAAGCTTCCAGAAAGGACGCGAGAAGAAATATGGTTTGAGGAAACTTCTAATCAGACAGAAATTGAATGGCTCAAAGAAACCTTTAAGCAAATCAACTATGGTCTCCATAAGGAGTTTTCAGTTCCACAAAGAATAGATATTATTGTTCCTGGTGAGTTATTTCAGTCATCTCCCTATGAATTACAGGTTATTGATACCAAGGGTTTAGATAAGGATGGTACGGCGGTTCGACGCGATTTAATGGACTGTTTAAACGACCAACGAACTTTGACTGTTTTGTGTTCCAGCTTTGAGGATGCACCAAGTAGTGAGATATATGACCTGATTGCTAACTTGATTCAAACTGGTTCTGAAAAATTGTTAAAAGAGCGCGTCATCATTCTTGTGCTACCGAAAAATGATGACGCTTATAAGGGAAATAATGAAACTGGAGAGCCAGTAGATTCAAAAGAGGAGGCATATAGCCTAAAGCGTGAAGAAGTGAAGAGGTCACTCAAACCACTGCTTAAACAAATGAATGTCAAAGATATACCAATTCTGTTCTTTAACGCTATACCAGAAGAAGATAATCCTTCAGATGTCGCCAGGATGCTAATTGAGAAACTGGATAAATTACGTTCCACCTACGTTCAGCGCCTTTCTAGTTCAGTTGAGGCGATAAACATTCTGATTAGAAACCAAAAAGAAAAAAATGCGGGGGAAGCATACGAAAAAGTTAGTAAATCACTAGAAATTTTCTTGAATGATTACCATAAAAAAACTCTATCTTTTGGTAGTATTCATCAGAGGCTACTAATACCAGAAATGCGAAAGACTCGTTCAGGCACACTACGGGCAACTATACGTCGTAATGGAACCTTAGACAAGTTTGATGTGTATTTTCTGCTGGGTAATGGTTCTAAGTCTGTTGCATGGAACGCTACTATGGGGATTTTCCACGAATTGAAAGGAATACTTAAAAATTTGAGTGGTGATTCTCTAGTCAAAGAATATGCAGAAGGTTTTATAACTCAAATATTAGCAAACTGGGATGAATGGCATCAGGAATTTCTTACTTATTCAGAGCAAATTAGTGAACAAGTTTTCAGACCTACACTCATCAAGTCTCCTATTTGGGATAAGTGTATGTTTATTAAAGGTTCAGGATTTCGTAATGATGTAATATATGCGTTTCAAGTATGGTTTAATGCTGCTGAACAACGGCATTTACACGACTTGTTAAACAGTCAGATTGAAAAAGCATGGCAAGAGAAAGTTTTAGGTAAACTAGACAATCTGATAGGTAATAGTACAACAGCGTCATCATGATATGAAGTTGTGATTTTATTTGTAAGTTGTATTAGAAGACGTGTAATCTAACTACCCTTTTCTAATAAATTCTACTAATATTTATTGATACATCGAAAGATAAAGGATAAAATGACATGAAAATTCGAGGAATAAAACGCGGTCAAAATATAGAAATATTAGAGCAACTAAATAACATTCCCGATGGAACAGAAATAATTATAGACTTAGAATTTATTGAAAAGCAAATACCCAAACCAAAACTACATTTAACAGAAGAAGAGAGATTAGCTAAATTAAATAAATTATTTGGGGTATGGAAAAATCAACCAGATTTAACAGAAATATTTGGAGAAATTGACCAACAACGTCATACTTACCAAGGTAGAAGCATAAACTTAATTGATAATCAGGATAACGGCTAATGTATCTGTTAGACACTAACATTTGCATTGCACTTCTCAAAGAAAACCCCGAAGCATTGAAAAAAATTAATCGCTACTTTAGCCAATGTTATCTATCAACAATTATAGTTGCGGAACTTTATAAAGGCGTTTACTTTTCTCAACAGGTGTCCAATAACCTGGAAAGTTTGCAGCAATTTACTGATCTATTACCCATAAAACCATTTGACTTAGAAGCAGCTATTGAATTTGGCAAGATTCAAAGCGAACTCAAAAAAATTGGTAAACCAACTGGAGAATTAGATGCGTTAATTGCTGCTGTTGTTCGTTCTCGCAATGATATTCTCGTGACTAATAACATCAAAGATTTTACTAATATTCCTAACTTACAATTAGAGAACTGGTTAGAAAAGTAGACATAGATTAATTGTACCATTTTGAATACCAACCTCAGACAGACGCAGACAGACGTAAATAAATTTGATAATTATCTGTATCTATCAGTGTTTTTCCTATGAATGAGGAAGTCTCCAAAAAACTAGAGTTAATCAGGGAAACCTTGCGTGAAACCGAAATGCAAGGTGTGCGTTTGCGCGGTACAGACTGGTTTGCCTGGGCAACAGGTGGCGCTTCTAGCACCGTGCTGCTTACTGCTGAAACTGGCGTAGCAGAAGTATTAGTAACTACTGAAGATGCTTGGATATTGACAGATGAAATTGAAGCGCAGCGACTTATTGATGAAGAACTACCAGCTAATTTTAAAGTGCATATCAACCCTTGGGCTGATGCTGCTGCCCGTGAGTCTTTTGTTCGTGATGCAACTGGCAAAGGAAAAGTAATCAGCGATCGCCCCATCTCCAATTTAGAAAAGCCGTTACCCCCATCTCTACAAATGCATAAACGGGTAATGATATCAAATGAATTAGAGCGATATCGCCAAATCGGGCAAAAAGCTAGCGTTGCAATGACAGAGGTACTCAAAGCCGCCAAGCCAACTTGGACAGAATATCAGTTAGCGGGTGCAGGTGCAGAGGCGTTATGGGCGAAAGGCTTGCATCCAGCGCTGACACTAGTAGCAGGTGAGAGGCGTTTACCGTTATACCGTCATGCTACAGCCACTGGAGAACAGATTGGACGGCAAGCGATGCTGGTGTTTTGCGCTAGAGGTTATGGTTTGTATGCAAATCTAACTCGGTTTGTTTCTTTTGGTGCGCTTTCAAACGAACGAGCCGAGTTACATTCCCATGTACGCGAAATAGAAGCAGTAGTTTTGAATTTGTGCCAACCCGGAACCACACTCGATGCAGTTTATCACGCGCTAGCTCAGGCTTATGAGCAGCATGGATTTCCCAATGCCATCCGCGAACATCATCAAGGAGGAACCACTGGATATTTAGCGCGAGAAATCGTCGCCAATCCAACTACTACTGATACTTTGACAGAAGGTATTGCTGTCGCTTGGAATCCCAGTTTAACAGGGGCAAAGGTTGAAGATACTTTTGTGATTCTTAAGGATGGAAAATTGGAAAATCTGACTTTTGATCCAAATTTTCCTAATGTTGAGGTAGAAGGAAGGTTACGACCTGTACCTTTGTACAATTAAAAATTATGGATTTTCAACAATTATTCGGAAAACCACCTGAAACTCAAGCAAGTGCGCCTGGAAGAGTAAATTTACTAGGCGAACATACCGACTATAACGATGGCTTCGTTCTGCCAACTGCGATTCCTCAATGCACAACGGTACAGCTGGGTTTTAGTAGCGATGCCGGCGGCGGGCTACGCCTACGCCAACATCACTTTTACTCGGAAAATTTCAACGAGCAAGTGAGTATTTTAGATACCAATCATACCCCGTCTGGATTCGCCAGTTATATTTTTGGCTGCATTGAGGTTTTGCAAAAAGCAGGATACACAATACCATCACTTTCTGTGTACGTCAGATCATCGGTTCCTATGGGTTCGGGTTTATCTAGCAGCGCGGCTTTAGAAGTGGCAACCCTGCGGGCAGTACGCCAACTTCTGAACCTTGCCATTGATGATGTTGAAATTGCCCAATTTGCCCAGCAAGCAGAAATTCATTATGCTGGCGTGCAGTGCGGCATCATGGATCAGATGGCTTCTAGCTTGGCTGATACTGAACATATCTTGTTTTTAGATACTCGGACTTTAGAACGCCGCGTGATGCCTTTGCCTGAGAAAGCGGAGATTTTGGTTATTGATAGCGGTGTACCCCGTACCCTTGCAAGTAGTGGTTATAACCAGCGTCGGGCTGAGTGTGAGGAGGCGGCGCGATCGCTAGGAGTTAAGGCACTGCGAGATATTACTGATGCCGAAGTAACAGAAACACTACCCGAACCTCTACGGCGGCGTGCCCGTCATGTGGTTACAGAAGATAACCGCGTCTTAGAAGTATTGCAGGGAGTATCATCTGAACGCTTTGGCGAATTGATGAATGCATCCCACGCTAGTTTGAGAGACGATTATGAAGTGTCCGTACCTGCACTGGATACTTTAGTAGAACTGCTGCAAAAAACTCCGGGAGTGTATGGTGCAAGACTTACGGGGGCAGGTTTTGGTGGTGCTTGTGTAGCTTTGGTTAAATCAGGCCAGAGCAAAGATATTGCAACTCATGTTCTTGAACAATACAAGCAAGCAGGTTACACCGGACAAATTTTGGTTCCTTCTTTGGAGTTAAGTGATGCAGCCTAAAGTTGTTTATGGAAACGCAGCCGTTGAAGGTGTAAATCATTGGGGATGGTTCATGGGTCACTTTATCACCCCTGAAGACGATCCGCGTTCCACGGAAATGCTAGAAGTAAAATGGGCTGTTCACAAAGCAGGTGAAAGTAGAACTGATTGGGCAGTAAATAACCAAGCTGCGACGCTTTCAATTTTCATTCACTGACAATTTCGCCTGCAATTTGAAGATAGAGAAATTTTATTATCTCGTGGTGATTATGTTCTTTGGTGTGCAGGTGTATCCCATTGGTGGGTTGCTAAGTCCGACTGCACTATTTTGACTGTCAGATGGTCTTCAAAGCCGGGTGATAGTATTGCATTGCCTGGAGTGTCAAAGAGTTAGTTTGCTAAGTAATTGAGCATAATTAATTTTAATTAGGTTCGATGCTCCCTCATTTGTCAGGACTACTTTGCTTCTTAACATCAGATTTAAGATACAAAGTCAGGGACTTGAGTAGATTGGCTTAAATAATTATCGTTGCGATCGGTCAGAAGCATAAGAAAAAATAGTTTGAGCCTTGTTTACTTTTGTTTACACAAGTTGCTTTTATTATGCCGATTTACTTATCATTTTCAAAAATCTTTGATATCTACCCTACAAACTTAATTATCTCTATCTTTGGTATTTTTTTAATCCGTCGAACTCACGTAGTATGAATCCAGAGATTTTTTGGAGATGAGTTTGTTTGACGTAAAGCCGTGATTCTGATGAAAGCATCTAGTGCGATCGACAAAATATCTAGACATATAGATAGAAAATTTATTGTGGCAAAGGTAGAGTCATTAGGCTTTCTTAATCCCTTCGATTGAGACGTAAAAATTATACAGTGTATAGATTTAACTAATCAGCATTTTGTTTCATGCTAAAACCTGATTATCTACTTAAATACTTAAGCCTATTACTCGCAAATCCAGTATTAGTTATCGTACTAATGCTTACGACCTTGACGAGTGGTTGTCAAAAAAACGATCCGGCAGCAAATGCTCAAAGTCCGCCACTATTACCAGTGAAACTTCAGCAAATTGGCACAGGCACAATTGAAGAAAGTTCCGAGTTTGTCGGCTCGTTGGAGGCGCAACAAAAAGTCACACTACAACCACAAATTCAAGGTCGAATCGAATCAATTCTCGTTTCGAGTGGTCAGCGAGTGCAGCAGGGTACGCCGATCGCATCTTTGAGTTTAGATCAGGCTCAAGCCAATGTCACCAGTTCGATCGCGGCTGCTAGTTCGGTGCAAGCAGCATTGGGTACTGCTCAAGCAGAGCAACAACAAGCCGAAGCCCAACGCACCAAAGCAGCTGCAAATGTTCAACTGCAACGGACACAATTCAATCGTACCCAACAGTTAGTCACCGAAGGAGCCGTAGCTAGGCAAGAGTCAGACATTGCTAGAAATAATTTACAAACTGCGATCGCAGACCTGCAAACAGCCGAAAAGCAAGTCGCAGCAGCTAGGGCAGCCGTCCGCCAAGCACAGGCAAATATCCGCCAAGCTCAAGCAAGCACAGCTGCGGCGCGAGTCAGCCTCAATTTCAAGCAAGTGGTAGCACCCATTACTGGCGTAGTCGGTGAATTTCCGGTCAAGGTTGGAGATTATGTCAACATCGGACAAACAATCACCACCCTCACACAAAACGATTCACTGGATCTCAATCTTTCTATACCCTCAAATCGATTGCGTCAATTACGAACGAACTTACCCGTTCAGTTAATCGATCCCACCACCCAGCAATTGATTGGCGTTTTTACACAGTTTACTGCTAGTACACCACAGTTTCAAATTGATTTTGATCGCACTCGTTTAGAAGCACTCAACATCGATTTTCAACAAGCTGTCACCACACTTGGAACTGCAATTGGCTCCCAGTATGTTAACGATTTTACCTTGGGACAGCGTAGCTACCGCGTATATGTTCAAGCAGATGCCAACTATCGGCGATCGCCTGATGATATTCGGCGGCTTTATGTGCGCTCGGCAAATAACCAAATGGTGCCATTGAGTGAGGTTGCAAAAATTACACCCACTACAGGGCCATCTGTGATTTCTCATTACAACGGCTTCCGTGCGATCGATTTACAAGGTAGAGAAGCGTCGGGCTACAGTAGTGGACGCGCCTCCTTGCTGGGATTTTTCCCCTCGTAATCGCCACCGGAGCCGGTTCTGCGTCGCGTTGGTCTTTAGGAACAGCCTTATTTGGCGGGTTACTCGTAGCAACCATTTTGAGTTTGTTGATTGTTCCAGTGCTGTACGTAATCATCAAGAATTTGGAAGAACGCTTCTTGAAGAAAAAACCTGTTAATCGCTCCCAACCGCCATCCCCAGATGGAAATCAAGATGGACAATCAAGAGCGAACGCTCATCAACATTCATCTGTAATTGTCAGACAAAATGTTGATGATAACAGATCCAATGATTCGAGTCATTGAAAAAAGGAATAGAGAGTTAGGGATTGACAAAAAATAAATTATCCCAAATTATTTGTACATTGTAGGAATGCAAGACCTTGCGCCCCTACGTTCGAGGAGCGTCCCGCAGGGATGCAATGTTTTTTGCTGGAAGTCCCTCATCCTCCTTGTCTTTCCCTTCTATCTTCTATTACAAGAGATAAAGATTAAGTTCTAACTTTGAGAGGCGCTGAGAAAATGTAGAGTATCTCCTGAGAATTTAGCAAAGTTATAAGTATTGGAGCGAGGCAAATGAACGCTAAATTAATCGCTTTTTCTGCCTTGGTGACAGCATTTGTAGGTGCAGGAATTGGTTTTATTACTGCTAATTTACTCCCTTGCCCTTACACAAGTCAAATGTATAAAGATTTAGAGCAAAAATATGCGATCGTTGGTGCAATTGCTGGCTTTGTGATTGGTTATAGTCAAGAAATGATTCGAGAACTCAAGCAAGAGCGGGATGCAGAAGAAGAATTACTGCGGGATTTGAACAAAGCTATTCACTCAAGTACAGATCAAAAAAATTTATGACAACAGTTTTTTGACAAGGACTAACAGCTATAGCAAAAATTCCGATCGCGTTTCTGGAAAACTGCAAGGCAAAACCGCCATCCTCACGATTGGTAACTCTAGAATTGGGCGGACAGTCGCACTTGCCTTTACCCGTGAAGCTGCCGATGTGCTGAGGTATGCAGGTGTGTCCATTGCTGGTTTGCTGAGTCTGACTGCACTATTTTGACTGTCAGATGGCCTTCAAACCAGGCGATAGTGCTGCATTGCCTGGAGTGTCAAAGAGTTTAGTTTGTTAAGTAATTCGTCATAATTAATTTTAATCAATTGTTACAGAGAATTAGTATCAGCCACTAATTTTAAAAATAGTGCGCTACTATCGACAAGCAATTAAAAAATCCCCTAGAAGTCTGATATTAATACGACTCTAGTTCTAAGTTGGAGAGGATAAAAAAGATGGTTCAAAGTATAGGCGGTATAGCGAAATATTCAGCTACCGACCTAGACCGATTTGCTCAAGAACTAAATAAAGACGGAATTTGTGTCATTCCTGGTGTTTTTGAGCAAAAATTAATTGACGAGTGGACACAAGCTTTTGAAAAATTATTTCACGAGCGTCAGAATCAACCAGGTGGGTTGGCTCCTCGTGAAATTTCCCGCTACTATCTAACCTTGCCTTGGATTTATCCATTCGCTAATGAATTAGTTTTTGCCAACCCAGTGATTATGGGTGTCCTAGAGCGCGTATTTTTCCAAGAATACGTGATGGTTCAGTTAGGGGTTGATGTCCCATTCCAGGGTTCAGATTATCAGGAAATTCATCGAGATTTTCGCCCATTGTTTAGCGATCGCATAGTTACACCACTTTACGCCCTAGCAGTCAACTTTCCCCTTGTGGAAGTAACCGCAGAAAACGGGCCGTTTCAAATGGCGCGTGGAACCCATGTTATACCGCGTGAAGAGGGATTAAATAAGGTTGCTAGTGGTGAAATTCCGATCGAATCTTTTTATATGCAGCCTGGTGACGTGATGGTGCGATCGCCTTTAGCACTGCATCGGGGTTCCCCAAATCGGACAAACCAGCCAAGACCGATGGTAGTCATGGGCTATGCCATGCATTGGTTGCACACACCAAAGGTAGATTTGACTCTCCCACAAGACTATTATGAAAGCCTTCCAGAAAAGCTAAAGCAGATGCTACGGTGTCAGCTAGTAGAAAGCTTACCTAAGAATAAAGTCGAAACTTACGTGAATTTCAAATACTAGTAGTTTTTCAAGGCAACAATGCTTGGTAAATAAGTTTGTAGTCAGGACTTTAATCCTTGATTTAAGCGTTAAAGCCCTCACTACAAACCCAGCAAACTTAACTTGACGGACTACTAGTGGAAGAAGGATTTTTGTCATTCCATAGATAATTAAGATGCAAACCTATACTAATCCAGTCTACAAAGGTTATTTTGCCGATCCCTTTGTTTGGCAACATGAAGGGGTATATTATGCGATCGGTACTGGCGCAGCAGAAGCAGAAGGAACGGTAGATGAAATAGCGGATGCACCAAATATTAACGCCAATAACAAATCGCGTGTCTTTCCTCTGTTACGCTCTTTCGATTTTGTGAATTGGGATTTTGTTGGTAACGCGCTACAACGGCCAGATCGAGCCCTTGGCGATAATTTTTGGGCCCCCGAAGTTGCTTACTGCGATCGCCAGTTTTATCTCTACTATTCTGTGGGACATGAAGACAAGAATCATCAGTTACGTGTGGCTACAAGCGATACTCCCTTAGGCCCTTATCAAGATGTTGGTGAACCACTTGTAGATCCAAAATCTTGTCCTTTTGCGATCGATCCGCACCCATTCTGTGATGATGATGGACAGTGGTATTTGTTTTACGCCCGTGACTTTCTAGATACATCGGATGGAGTACGTGCTGGTACAGCGTTGTTTGTAGAGAAACTCCAAACCATGACTAAGCTTGCTGGTGAAGGGAAAGTGGTTTTACGGGCGCGATCCGATTGGCAACGGTTTTTAGCCAACCGTTTGATGTACGGTGAAATCTATGATTGGCATACTTTAGAAGGCCCCTGCGTTCGTAAGCATGAAGGTAAATACTACTGCTTTTATAGTGGTGGACGCTGGGAAACTGAGAACTACGGTGTAGATTATGGCGTTGCTGACAACGTGATGGGGCCTTACTCTGATGCAGGTAATGAAACCGGGCCACGGGTGCTAAAGTCTGTTCCTAATTTTGTTAGAGGGCCAGGACATAACTCTATCGTTATTGGGCCAGATGGTAAGACTGAGTATGTTGTCTACCATGCTTGGACGGAAAACATGGAGAAGCGGCAAATTTGCTTAGATATGCTGATCTGGAAACCAGAAGGGCCATCTTGCAATGGCCCTACCTGGACACCGCAGACTATCAGTAACTATTGAAGATTTTGCGATACATTAACACCGCTCACTTTGGCTGGTATAACAACACTGTAGTAGCCAGCTGCGATCGCTGCTAATGCATTCAGCAAAACATTAGCGCCGAACAATGGCATTAAGCCGAAAAATGTCTTACCAAAAGGCAACAATCCAACGATCGCCAACAAAGCATAAGAAACTGCAAAACCACGATTGAATAGACGCGCAGTGGTAGTATTGTTGTAAGAAGTAATTCCTAACAATCCTACGGCGGAACGTACAATGTTATGCAAAAAGTTGGTGGGAATTGCACCAAAGATATAACCAAAGCCCGCAGAATAAGCACCAGCAGATTCATCAAGTGGAACAAAAGATTCACTCGTTCCTGGTAATGAAACCAAAGCTGGTATAAATCCAGCTAAACCTAAAAGTAAATAAATGATTCCGATAGCCAAAGCAATGTAACGCTCGATCATTTTTGCCTGGTTAATGTTTTCCATTTTTTTCTTGGTAAGTGTGTAGATGTTTACGAAATAGTAACCGCTAGCTGATACGGAACTTAGGTGCTGATAAAACACTTGTATTCATTACTCGCAATTCCTCAGACTAATGGAGTGATAATTAAGGTTGTAGCTAATATGGAGCTTGCAATTATCTGTCACAGGTTTCAATGTATTGTCTGTCAGTAGTTTTAAGATTGAGTTTGAGTTTTTACATCTAAAGTCAGAATTTTAATTAGAAAAAATGACTTCATTAAGAAGTGAACAATTCCTAAATCCAGAAAATTTCCACTTTTTAAGGCTAGCTACCACTACAAAGCAACATTAGGACTTTTAAACATCAATGCTGACATTTACTGGACTACCTATTTTATTTGAGAAATATTGAGAGAAAAGCGATCGCTTCACGGATTTGCATCATTAGAAGCGATCGCGTGAGGTTTATGAATTGAATTACGAGCAATTGTACACACAGTCAAAAAACGTTTAACCTAACCAAGGCTGAGAGAATATATATATCATCAGGGTGAAATTTATAATACTTATTTCCAAGAACCAACAGTAAAAGAAATTACTTCATTTACTAGGGTTTATCAAATAATGGTTACAACAATGTGTATTCAAGGTAACAAAATAATATTCTTTTAATGCTTAAAAAATAGCCAATTTATATATAGCGGTTCCCATTCAGATGCGGTACAAGATTAATCGCGAAGTGTAAGGGCACGGCACTGCCCATACGTGTCAACTTCAGCCGAAAACTATATCAGACAGGCGTTTTGTAAATCCCTCACGCCCTCATCCCCTAACCCCTTCTCCCAAGGGAGAAGGGGAATTGAATGTCTAGCTCCCCTCTCTCTTGGGAGAGAGGCTGGGGGTGAGGGCAAAATGTCTTCACCAAGCGGGTTTAGCGTTAAGTTAACACCAATGGGCACTGCCGTGCCCCTACGGGTGTACCTCACTCAACCGAGAACCGCTATATACTATTAGGGTAAAATATTTAATATGAATAACAAAGCAAGTTAATAAATAACCTGAATTTATTAACTTTAATATTAGAGATGATTATTTTAATGATGTTGTGTACGAAACCGAACAAACAAAGATAAGTATATTTGCATAGGTTTATAAATAAAAATACGTTACATAAATTAATGCTTAGTTTTATATTTTAGATATTGATAATTTAAATATATAGTGCTTAGGACTTAAGAAAGTAATTTTATTAATTTTATATTTATTTGGGTAGATGAAAAAATTAGATATAAAACAGTATTTTATGATTAATGCAACCAAGTATTGATTATACTGATTTGAGATTGAAAAACAGCAAAATATGTTGCAAGCTTTTGCCTAAAAGCTAGCTTGGTGCTGCCTTACAAAGAAAGTGTATTAGCGTTTGGCTAGTCAGAATTAATAATTTAAATAATGAGACGAACTATGACAAGTGAAAAATCTCAAGTCAAAAACAACAGTGTCAGCAATATTATTTCGCCGAAGCAGCAGCGTAAAACAAAGCGATCGCAGCTGGTTGAAACGCAATCATCGAGTCCGTCACTGTTGAATTTAACTTCGTCTAATAAAAAAGTTCAATCAACAGAAACTTTTAAAGACACACCTGATATAGTTTGCTTATCTCATTTACGTTGGAATTTCGTCTATCAAAGACCACAACATCTTCTTAGTCGCTGCGCTCAAGGAAAGCGAGTGTTTTTTATTGAAGAGGCAGTTTTCTCTGAAGAACCCTTGGCAAGGTTAGATGTAAACGAAGATTCTAATGGAGTAGTTGTGGTCGTGCCACACCTACCCCAAGGTTTAAGTGAAGAAGCAATAAACGCAGAGTTACAAGTACTAATTAATAGTTTGTTTGCAGAACATAACATCAACAAATACATTTGTTGGTATTACACACCAATGGCGATCGCGTTTACCCGCCACTTACAACCCCAAGCCGTGGTGTACGATTGCATGGATGAATTGTCTGCATTCCAGGGAGCATCACCCACTTTAAAGAATTACGAAGCCGAACTATTTCGCCGTGCAGACTTAGTATTTACAGGGGGACAAAGCCTTTACGAAAGTAAAGTGAACCAGCACCCCAACGTTTATGCCTTTCCCAGCAGTGTAGATGTCTCCCACTTTGGTCAGGCGAGAAATCTTCAAGAATCAGAAGATCAAGCTCATATTCCCCATCCTCGCCTTGGATTCTTTGGTGTAATTGATGAACGGATGGATATTGAACTGCTTGCAGGTATTGCCGAAGCACGTCCCGACTGGCATTTAGTAATTATTGGGCCAGTTGTCAAAATCGATCTAGCAACTCTGCCACAGCATGAAAATATCCATTATCTCGGTGGCAGAAATTATAAACAACTACCTGCTTATTTAGCAGGCTGGGACTTAGCGATGTTGCCGTTTGCGCGTAACGAGTCAACACGCTTTATTAGCCCCACCAAAACTCCAGAATATCTTGCCGCAGGTAGACCTGTAGTATCTACCTCAATTCGAGATATAGTGCGTCCTTACGGAGAGTCTAAACTGGTGCGAATTGCAGACACAGTTTCTGAGTTCGTCACCGCCGCAGAACTTGCAATGCAAGAAGACACCCCAGCCTCAGAATGGTTGAGTCGAGTAGATGTCTTTTTAGAAAAGATTTCTTGGGATCGTACTTGGGCATCAATGATGAAGCTGATTGACTCTGCGATTGCAGCCCGTGATGGTGAAGACAAAGCTAACTCCACAGGTGCGGTTGGTAAACAAGCACCAAATATCATTACCAGAGATTTTGTCTTCGATTACTTGGTTGTCGGTGCTGGTTTTTCTGGTAGCGTCATTGCTGAACGTTTGGCAACTGAGTCTGGTAAAAAAGTGCTGGTTGTAGATAAGCGCAACCACATCGGTGGCAATGCCTACGATCGTTATGACGATCATGGCGTTCTCGTACACAAATATGGCCCCCACATTTTTCACACTAACTCCCGCGAAGTTTTTGAATACCTCTCGCGGTTTACTAAGTGGCGGTCTTACGAGCATCGCGTTCTTGCAAGTGTAGACGGGCAACTTGTTCCTATTCCGATCAACCTCAACACCATCAACAAGCTGTATGGCATGAATCTCAATTCATTTGAGGTGAAGGAATTTTACGAATCACTTGCTGAACCAATGGAATACATCCGCACTAGTGAAGATGTAGTGGTAAGCAAAGTTGGTCGAGAACTGTATGAAAAGTTTTTCCGAAATTATACGCGCAAGCAATGGGGACTTGACCCTTCAGAACTTGATAAATCAGTAATTGCCAGAATTCCCACACGGACTAATCGTGACGATCGCTATTTTACCGATACTTACCAAGCAATGCCACTGCACGGCTTTACCCGAATGTTCGAGAATATGCTTAATCATCCGAACATCAAGGTAATGCTTAACACAGATTATCAGGAAATTCAAAAGGCGATACCTTGCCGCGAGATGGTTTACTCCGGGCCTGTTGACGAATACTTTGATTATCGCTACGGCAAACTACCCTATCGCTCGCTTGATTTCAAGCATGAGACGCACAACACCAGTGTGTTTCAAGCAGCACCAGTCATCAACTATCCCAATGAACAGCTTTATACTCGTGTGACAGAGTTTAAATACTTAACTGGTCAGGAACACTCTAAAACTAGTATTGTTTATGAGTTTCCCAAAGCTGAAGGAGACCCTTATTATCCTGTACCGCGTTCTGAAAATCAGGAAATTTACAAGAAATATAAGGTGCTGGCTGATGAAACTCCAGGGATCTATTTTGTAGGACGATTAGCAACCTACAAGTACTACAACATGGATCAATGTGTTGCTCAGGCTCTGTCTGTGTACAAACAAATTGCGGTCAAGGCTTAAATAATTCGTAATTCACGCCGGGTGCAACTTTCTTTCAAACCTAACCCCCAGCCCCTTCCCTTGTAGGGAAGGGGAGCAAGAATCAAAGCCTCTCTTCCTGTGGGGACTACGGTGTACACACATCTCTGTACCAAGCCAAAATCGTGTAGATCCTCCTAAATCCCCCTTTTTAAGGGGGACTTTGAGAGGTTTTTGCCCCCCTTTTTAAGGCAGGTTGGGGGGATCAAAAAGCTGTGGGGCAACTCTAGAAGACTTGTGTGTACACCGTAGCCCCCACAGGGAGAGAGGTTTGGAGAGGGGTTCTAAGAATAAGTTGCACATCGCGTTAATTCGTAATTTGTAATTAGGGCTGCTCTGTATTTAGTAGGGTGCTCATGTCTGTAACGCAGTGAAAATCTAGGATGGTGCGTTAGCCTCTGGCATAACACACCCTACAAAACTCGAAAATAACCCATCAAATAAAATATCAGCTTGAGTTGTAAATTATGGCTTCTGCTTTCAACTCGACACTCAACATTAACAAAGCACAACTCCCTCTAGAAGTTTGGGCTGGTGTAGAGTGTACGGTTAATCGTGTGGGTGAAGAGTATTTTGATCAGTTAGAACGCAATGGTCATGCAACCCGCTTGGATGACCTAGATTTATTCGCTGAACTTGGCATACACGCCATCCGTTATCCAGTGCTTTGGGAAAGGATAGCGCCGAATGGTTTAGAGAATGCTGATTGGTCGTGGGCGGATGAACGGTTGGGGCGTTTGCGCGAACTCGGCATCTGTCCGATTGTAGGATTAGTGCATCATGGCAGTGGCCCGCGTGATACCAGCTTGGTAGATCCAGAATTTCCTAAAAAACTAGCGGTGTTTGCTCGTGCGGTTGCAGAACGCTATCCTTGGGTTACACATTACACACCCATCAACGAGCCACTGACAACAGCACGATTTAGTGGGATGTACGGTCACTGGTATCCTCACGGAAAGGACGATTTAACTTTCGCCCATGCTTTGTTAGGAGAGTGTAAAGCGATCGCTCTTTCGATGCAAACAATCCGGGAAGTCAACCCCAATGCCCAACTCGTACAAACTGAGGATTTGGGTAAGATTTACAGTACACCAAAACTGGCTTATCAAGCAGAATTTGAAAACGAACGTCGCTGGTTGAGTTTTGATTTATTATGCGGTCGAATCAACCCAACTCATTCTATCTGGGGTTACTTGCGCGACTGTGGTGTAAGTGAGTCTGAACTTGAAGAATTTTTACAATATATCTGTCCACCTGACATTATTGGCATTAACCATTACCTGACGAGCGATCGCTTCTTAGATGAAAACCTAGAAAACTATCCAGCTTGGACGCATGGTGATAATGGTCGGGACAAGTATGCAGATGTAGAGGCAGTGCGAGTTTGTGCTGAGGGTTTAGCAGGGCCGCGGACATTGCTCAAAGAAACATGGGAACGCTATAAACTGCCCCTTGCTGTCACTGAAGTTCACCTGAGTTGTACCCGTGAGGAGCAGCTACGCTGGTTCAATGAAGTGTGGAATGCAGCGCAAGAATTACGAAACCAAGGTGCAGATGTTCGTGCTGTAACTGCTTGGTCACTTCTCGGCAGCTACGATTGGAATAGTTTAGTGACTCGCTCCGCAGGATACTACGAACCAGGCGTATTCGATTTGCGTTCTCCACGTCCCAGACAAACAGCGATCGCTAAAATGGTGCGAGATTTAGCCACTGGACATAAACCCAATCATCCATTACTTGATACACCAGGATGGTGGCATCGACAAGAGCGCCTATTATACCCAGCCGTCAGTTGTCGCGTATCTTCCCCATCTCCCCCGCTTTCCTCCCCTGCTGCCAATCGTCCCCTGGCGATCGTTGGAGCCACAGGAACTCTAGGCAAGGCTTTTGCTCGATTGTGTCAAGTGCGAGGAATTTCATATTGCCTGTTAAGACGACAAGATATGGACATTGCCAATCCTGCTTCCGTCAATAAAGTACTTGCCGAGTTGCAACCGTGGGCGGTTGTGAACGCTGCGGGATATGTGCGGGTGGACGATGCCGAACACGAACCCGATATTTGTTTAAAGGTAAACGCTGAAGGGGCAGCGATTTTAGCTGCTGCTTGCGCTCAACATAAGGTGGCGCTGGTAACTTTCTCTTCAGATTTGGTATTCGATGGTGCTGAGTCTAATCCTTATGTCGAAACTGATACCGTTGCGCCCCTCAATATATATGGATGCAGCAAAGTTTTGGCAGAAAAGCTAGTATTACAGGCTCATCCGGCATCGTTAGTGATTCGCACCAGCGCATTTTTCGGCCCGTGGGATGATTATAACTTTGTCACGATCGCTCTACGGCAATTAGCTGCTGGTAATACTTTTGTCGCAGCAGAAGATGCGATCGTTTCACCTACTTATGTACCCGATCTTGTCCATGCCAGCCTTGATTTATTGATTGATGGCGAGAACGGTTTATGGCACTTGGCTAACAAAAGTGCTGTTGCTTGGGCTGACTTGGCACGACTAGCGGCGAAAAAAGCAGGTGTAAGTGTCAACAGTCTAATTGCTCGTCCGACACAAGAACTTGGTTTAATTGCTCCCCGCCCAGCTTACAGTGTTCTTGGTAGTAATCGAGGTGAATTAATGCCACACCTTGACAGTGCAATTTCCCGGTACTTGGAAGAAAGAAGTTAGTAACCCAAGTTGCTGGTTATCATAAGTATTGTTACTGATTAACTCTTAATGGTTCTTCACGAATAGTTGATGACATTAGTGGCGGGCGCAAGCAAAGATAAGCAAGAGAACCGAGTAAGGGAACAAACACCACTGCTAAAAATACCTCGGCATTAGGGAAACGGCGACGAGCCATATCATCACCAATAACAGTAGGAAATAAAAGATAAAATAGGCAAAATGCCAAGCTCATGCCATCGCGTAGCGTAACGCACCAAAGCCTTCGCATGGTGCGTTAGCCAGAGGCATAACGCACCCTACATATACAGCAGTTTTCGTTTGGATGAAGTACAAAGTCACTAGTTTTGAGGCAGGAGGCAGGAGGGAGAAGAATAATTTAATTTTTGAGTCCTCGGTTTTGTACCTCACGCTTGTTGCAAACTGCTGTATTTCAAAAATCAAATATGAGTCCTATAGAAGTTTTATGAAGCAGCTAGGATTTAACTAATTGATAGTTAAATCCTGGCTGCATTGTAAATTATGAATCCTCTGCTAGTTGTCGCTCAATGGGTAGAGCTTCTACAGGTGAAAAAGGTAACATAGTTGCTCAAGTACAATTTATTACCAATCACGTTTGAAAATAGATCGCCCCCACCTCCCCCACCATGACTGAAACCGACGATTTGGGGGGCTACGCTTACGCTCCCCATTCAAAGAGGAAAACGAGAGAGCGATTACAGATTTACTATGTGATTTCTAGTACATTCCTAGCCAGTTGTGGCGTTCACGCAGCGTCTCGTAGAGAAGCGATGACCGAGGGCTGTGGGTTTGCTGCTAAGTTCTTCTACAGCGTTGGGTCAACAACTGGCGGTAGCTGTTCTGTTGATATCTCATTTAAACGGCAATTCAAAGACAAGTGATGCCAAATTGCCAAAACCTTTGAACTTCGACTTTTACAAGCGAACGCGAGTAGCGTCTCGTAGAGAGGAAACCCTAAGCGATCGCCCAGCCCACCCAATCTTGACTCACAGAACTAATTGAAAAATGCCTATTATGTTCCCGGACGAGAGCGAATACGATCGGGTATATGATGGCGATCGCCTAATATTTCTAATAAGGGGCCATTAACGTCAAATTTAACCATACTTACCGACGCGACCAAAATATTCACCCGATAGCGATAGCGTCCCAAATCAATTCCCAGTAAACTGCAAATCAGAATCCGAATCGTGGCTTTATGGGAAACTACTAAAACATTACCTTGAAGATGTTTTTCTTGAATTTCAGCAATCACAGGCATAGAACGGTTAGCAATATCTACCGCAGTTTCTCCACCTAGTGGCGCATTCCAAGCGGGTTCTGTCAACCATTTTACATAGTTTTCTGCATAATTCTCTTTGACAAACGATTTACTCAAAGTTTCCCAAGAGCCGTAACTACCTTCTCTAAGTCCGTCACGCAACTGCATATCCATACCAATAGCATCACAAAATGGCTTGGCAGTTGCAATTGTGCGCTTCATCGGGCTAACATAAACAGCCTCCCACAACAAGCTTTGATAAACATCGGCAAAACTCTCTGCCATCTGCATCCCCTCTGTTGTCAACTCCGCATCAGTTTCACCGCAGAAATTACCACTTTGACTAAAAGTAGTTTCTCCATGTCGCAGTAAATATAAATTGAGTGTCATAGCTTGTATCGCGATTGGGATAAAGGAGTTTGTGCAAACATAAAATACCATCAATCTCACAATTGAGTCTGTGACATCAGGACAAAGTAATCAACCAAAAAAGTCAATCAACCACAAACTTTTGTCAACGAGATCAAAAGTAGCGGTAAGAGCTAAGTAGGTGGGCGTAAATAATTATCGTTAGGATAAGGCAGTTCTTGCTGGGAGCAGGGGGAAAAAGGGTTTGAGCCTTATTTACTTTTCTTCACACAGTTCGGTTTTATTCTGCCCACTTACTTAGTACTCTAGTTTGAGCCGGGATACGGATACCGTTGGCAAATCCCCCAAACAGCTAAACTGAACTGATTGAGAGCTTTCTGAGCAATTTTATACCCAGATGTAACATTCCCCAACTTCAGTTCTTACCCTTTTAAATGTCTTAAATAAATTTCCTAGTAGTGCAATTTCAATTAATTTAAGTCAGAGTTTAGAAATTGTAAATGCATTACAGAACTTAGCCAATCAAACCCAAGATGCAGTAGCACTTATTAACCAGCAATCGCAACCAAAAATAAGCACGGCTTCTACACTTAATACGGTTCCATCGATAGACTTAGTAAAAAGCGGAAGTTTTCGTTTTTCTAAGCAAACTATCATTCTCAATGACTTCACGCGTAACAGAACTTTTCCAGCCGATATTTACCTTCCCATTGCTAAAACTCCTCGTTCTATAATTATCATTTCGCATGGACTGGGTTCTGACAGAACAAGTTTTGCATATCTAGCTGAACATCTTGCTTCTTATGGTTTTGTAGTTGCTGTTCCAGAGCATCCTGGCAGTAATTCAAAACAACTAGAAGCGTTATTAGCAGGTACAGTTGATAAAGTTACCGATCCTAGAGAACTTATTGATAGACCTTTGGATATAAAATACTTATTAGATGAACTTACTCGTTTATCAAAGTCTAACCCAACATTTAGAGGGCGTTTAAATTTAGAACAAGTTGGTGTAGTAGGACAATCATTTGGTGGATATACAGCATTAGCATTGGCAGGCGCAAAGATTAATTTTGAACAACTACAAGCCAATTGTCCATCTTTTGAAGATACATTAAATATTTCGCTATTACTTCAATGTTTGGCTATCAATTTACCAAATCGTAGCTATAACTTATCCGATCCAAGGATAAAAGCAGTAATTGCAATTAATCCAGTTGATAGTAGTATTTTTGGTCAAGCTAGCCTCAGCCAAATAAAAATTCCGGTGATGATTGTATCTGGCAGCGCTGATACTGTTAGTCCTGCTTTACCAGAGCAAATTCAGCCTTTTATTTGGTTAACAACTCAAAATAAATATTTAGCACTTATCAATGGCGGCACACACTTTTCTACTATTGCAGAATCTCCGAATGCAGTTGTGCCTGTTCCTACACAAGTAATTGGTTCTAGTCCAGCTTTGGCACGTCGTTATGTTAAAGCTTTGAGTGTTCCTTTTTTTGAAAGTTATATCGCCGGAGAGCCAAGTTACCTTTCCTATTTGAGTGCAGATTATGTTAATAACATTAGTCAGCAACCACTACCGTTAAGTTTAATTAATTCTTTGACAGAGGAACAACTAAAACAATCGTTTCAATGAACTTATAAAAAGTAGTCAGAATTCAGAATTCAGAATTCAGAATCCTCTACCTATAAAGGGATAGCTTTTAATAAGGAATAGTGTTTACACTTTATTTCGCCCACGATGGGCAAGGTTTTAACCCAATATTTATCCGCCTCTGGCTCCGCTCCTGACTCTTGAATTCTATTTTATAAAAGTTTTGGTATTCTGTAGGGGCAATTCACGAATTGCCCCTACATTATGTATTTGATTAATAAGTCCTAAAAATTTTAAAATCAAACTATTTTAGCTATCACTTTAGATGTATAAAACTAAATTTAATGCTGAAACTTCTGATAGATAAGAAAATACTTTTTTTGAGTTAAAACCTTAGATATCTCAGTACTAACAAAATTATAAGAATTGACTGCAATGGAAAATATCAACGCAGCTAAAGTCGCGGGTGTTAATGTATCGGAAAACGTTTAACCTCTTCTTGTATCCAATCAGGTTTGCTGTGAATCCTCCTGACTGGAAACGACGGCAAGTACTCCGGTTCGGGCTATCAGTGATGATTTTCCCCTCGCTGCCTCTAAACTATCCAATTGCCAAAAGCGGAACTTATTAGTCATGGAAACTTCAAAGCAGGTTGATTCTAAAGCGACTCAAGGACAGTTGTTGTCTCGTCCAAATCACCCCACAACAACCGCTTTAACTGGGTTACACCCACTAGGGCTAGATGGGCAGCGAAATGGTTTTGTCTATGTACCTGAAACCTATCGGGCAGATCGGCCTGCTCCGCTGGTGTTGATATTGCATGGAGCAGGGGGCAATGCAGAGGGAGCGCTAAAAATCCTCTATCATCTGGCAATTCGCTTTGGGACAATTCTGTTGGCAGTAGATTCACGCCAAAAAACTTGGGACATTCTTCGGGGTGGCTATGGTCCTGATATTGCCTTTATCGAGCGGGCATTAGCACAAACTTTCAGTCATTACGCGATCGCTCCGAACCAGGTAGCGATCGCTGGTTTCTCGGATGGTGCTTCCTACGCCCTTTCGGTTGGCATTACCAATGGCGACCTGTTTAATCACATTATTGCCTTTTCACCCGGATTCATGCCTCCTGCTAGACAATCCGGGAAACCGCGTATATTCATCTCTCATGGAAAGTCGGATAAAGTGTTGCCGATTGAACGGTGCAGCCACCGAATTGTGCCGCAGTTAAAACAAGCAGGCTATGACGTAGAGTACCGCGAGTTCAACGGGTTCCATACAGTTCCGACTGCGATCGCTCAAGCAGCTATGGAGTGGTTTACTCAACCAACACCTGTTAACAATTAAATAGGACTTACGCACAGGTAACGGAAAACGAACCACAGAGGACGCAGAGGTCACGGAGAAATGAGAGTTTGAAAGGGTTTTTGCGTAAGTCCTATTAAAAATTAAAAACTATCCGAACAGACGGGGATTTAAAACCCGACTGAAATCGATAGCAGAGTGTCAGCGAGTCTACGTTTGATGTTGCTTCTCTAGAAAAAGGGGCGGCTGTATTTACTAATGCTGGCTGCATAGACTGTCATAGTGGACGCTACTTTACTAATCATGATGTCATTGCTCAAAACGAGATTGGAACTCAACTATCACGCGCCTCTACATTAGCGCCATTCGCTAAGAACTTCACTACACCCCAAACCTACCCCAACAGTATCTCTGTTCCCTTGCCGTCTAATCCTCCAGTGTTAGAAGTTCCTACAAATATTACGCCACAACAAGCACAACAGTTAGCTTTTGGGATGAACAACCCAGCCGGTGGTTATAAAGTAACAAGCTTGATTGGGTTGTATCTAACTGCGCCTTATTTACATGATGGTGGCGTGGCTGCTAGTGCTTCAGCATTAAAGCAAAATCAACAGGACGGACAATTTGTGGTGGCAAATCCTGAGCAACTTGGTATGGCTGGGACATTAATGCAAAATATTTTACCCGATCCAGAAGCAAGTTTACGATTGCTAGTCGATCGTAAACTTCGTGAGGCAATGGTTGCAGCTAACCAAGCTAATCCAGATTTGCAAAAATCGAATGTAGACGGCAGAGGACACGCTTATTGGGTAGATGCAAAAGCTGGCTTTACCACTCAAGAACAGACAGATTTAATTCAATTCCTCCTGAGTTTGGACGATCAGCCAGAAATTCTTCCCAGTTCACGTTAGGGACTTCCATATAAAAATATCCCAAAACTGAAGCAAAAATCCTCTCAAATTCTCCTCTCTCTGTGTTCTCTGCGTCTGGAGTGGTTAGTTTATTGAGATAATTTATTCCTTGGAAATCCCTTAACTAAAAACAGACATGGAAAGAAAAATTCAAGATTCAGATGGAATTACATGGACTTGTATTCAAGCATTTTCCGGTCTTTCTGATATCTCAAAAGCTCAAGATGCAGCTGAGGTTGAAGGAGAACCGAATACTTACTGGGTTGTCTGCACTCCTAGTGGCGGCGCACAGTCTGTACGGCTGAAGTTAAAAGGCAAATGGGAAGAAGAATACTCTGATGAAGCGTTACTCAAGGAAATTAAAACGCAGCAATAATTGGCGTTGTTGATTAAAAAGGGGGAATAAGCTTTTTAAAGTCCTCCTTCTTAAGGAGGATTTAGGAGGATCTAACCTTTTGGATACCTCAAGTAGCATTTTTAAAACAACCTCTAAGATTCGCAATAGAAAGCAACTAAAATTATGACAAATACAGTAACTATTACAGGCGCATCTCAAGGAATTGGCAAAGCTACAGCATTATTATTTGCCCGTCACAACTATAATATTGTGTTGGCAGCTCGTCAAATGGACCGTTTAGAAGCTACTACCGCACAGATACGGGAACTTGGCCGAGAAGCGATCGCTATTTCTTGCGATGTGAAAGATCCTTTACAAGTAAACAACCTGATTCAAAAGGCAATAAATTATTTTGGTAACATAGACGTATTAATTAATAATGCAGGTATTTTTTGCTTAGGTCCCGTCGAGGATTTTAGCTTAGATGATTGGCATCAGATAATTGATACCAATTTGTGGGGCTATATCCATACTATTAATGCCATCCTGCCCCATTTTTTAGAACGTGGCAAAGGAACAATCGTTAATGTTAGTTCTATTGGTGGTATAGAACCGATTCCTTACCAAATTCCTTACACAACCAGTAAATACGCCATAACTGGGTTGACAAAATCGCTACACGCAGAGTTATCGCCTAAAGGCATTCACGTTAGTGGAATTTATCCCAGTTTTATCAGTACTCAACTTATGGAACGGGCAATTTTTCGTGGGAAAAATGAGGAAACTGCTCAGGCGCGTTCTGAGTTGGTAGATAAAGCAATTCAAACTCCTGTACTAGAAAAGCCTGAAGATGTAGCAAAATCAATTTGGGAAGCAGTAAAGGATCGACGTTCGGATGTCATGGTAGGCACAACTAACCTTTGGAAAGCAGTTTATCACTTGTCTCCTGGTTTGATGCAGTCAGTTTTCCGGCGTGTCTTCGGTATGGAAGAACGACGTTAGTTCTTCTCTTGAGGATTGGCTGAAAAGTCCGCAATATATATCATGTCCGCTTGATTACTGATAATAAAATCTATCGATGTAGATTGGGTTGTAAGTAGGTTGGCGTAAAAATTTGTCGTTGGGATAAGGCAGGGGGCAGGGGGCAGGGGGCAGGGGGCAGGGGGCAGGAGATAAAAGGGTTTTAGCCTATATGTCCCCCCTCTTCCTTGTCTACCTTGTCTCTTCTCAATGCCCTGTTTGGCCAATGTCCCATTCCCAATTTAGAGAGAACTACCCTGCATAAGGATTACCAATTCTGTCTACAGAGACATTGGAGGAAAATGGCAAACGACCTGGATTTAAGCGTGGTTCGGCTGCATAGCCAACAGGAACTAAAACAGCGATCGCTAAATCTGGATTATCCCCAGCCCCAATCACTTCTTTTACCTTGTCTTCAAGCCAACCATTCATAAAACAGGTAGATAAACCCAGACTTTCAGCTGCTAATACTAAATGGGTAGCAGCGATAATCGCATCTTTGATCGCATACTCCCGTTGTTTGTCTCCTAGCGTCTCTTGAAATTGCGGAATAGCAGTTTTAAAATAATTAGCTGTGCTTTCATTCCATGCCCCACTTGCAAGAGCCTGTTCAATTATCGGGTTCAAGTTTTTTTCAGATGCACTCGCATCGGCAGCAAAAACAAAGGTAACTGGTGCTTGGACAATTTGCTGTTGATTCCAAGCTGCTGCTGATAAGGCTGTCTTTTGTGCCTCATCTTGCACGAGAATAATTTGCCAGTCCTGAATATTAAAGCTGCTGGGTGCTGCTACGGTTAACTCTACCAATTGCTTGAGCAGTTCTGGGGCGATGGGGTCTGTTTGAAAAGTTTTGATAGAACGACGTTTAGCGATCGCACTGGGTACATCTAAAGGTTGGGTTTGGATGATGGAACTCATGAGATTCTCCTGATAGTTGGATTATGACCAAATAATTCGTAGTTAGCATACAAGCGAATTGATTTATTCATGAAACAAAAACAAAAATTATTTCTTATTTCCGAACAAACAACTTGTCTACAATACCGCAAGGGACAATTACGAATTACGCATTAGCTACTGGCTCGTTAGCAGGCGACCAAAATGGATAGTCTGTATATCCTTTTTCACCGCCACCATAAAAGCTTGCTTGATTTGGTTGATTTAATGGTGCATTCAAAGCCAAGCGTCGCGGTAAGTCGGGATTTGATATAAATAATGTGCCAAAGGCAACTAAATTTGCTGCTTTATTTGCCAGTACTGCATCGCCTTTTTCACGAGTATAACCGCCATTGACGATGAGAGTACCTGTAAAGCGATCGCGGATATGACTAGTGGGTACAATTATCCCGCCATGTCTGATATCTGCCTCTGTGGCCTCAAAAATATGCAGATATGCCAAATTAAATCGGTTCAACGCTTGAGCTGCATAACCGAATGTCTCTAGAGGATTCGAGTCACCTATATCGTTATAAGACCCGCTGGGAGATAAACGTACCCCTACTCGGTTAGAATCCCACACACTCGTTACCGCCTCTGTCAACTCTAACAGGAATCGGGCACGATTTTCAATGTCACCTCCATATTTATCTGTACGTTGATTGGTGCGATCGCGGAGAAACTGATCTATCAAATAACCATTAGCTCCGTGAATTTCCACCCCATCAAACCCAGCCGCTAGGGCATTTGCCGCTCCCTGACGGTACTGTTCCACTATCTGCGGTATTTCCGAAGTTTCTAAAGCACGGGGAGTTACAAAGGGTTTTGGCCCTTCATAAGTTGTAGCATCACCTTTAGGAGCAATCGCAGAAGGTGCCACAGGTAAAACTCCATTCGGTTGTAAGTCAGGGTGAGAAATCCTGCCTACGTGCCATAGTTGCAGAAAAATTCGCCCTCCGTGCTGATGCACAGCATCGGTTACTAACTTCCATCCCTCCACTTGTTCTGGTGAATGAATTCCTGGTGTAGCAGGATAGCCCTGTCCTTCAGGAGTTACCTGTGTTGCTTCGGAAATAATCAGTCCGGCGGAAGCACGTTGGGCATAGTAAGTAGCATTCAGCTGGTGTGGTACGTTTCCCTGACTTGCCCTGTTTCGGGTTAAGGGTGCCATTACTATCCGGTTAGGTAGTTTTAGATTCCCTAATTGGTAAGGAGAGAATAAGTTGAGATCAGTAGTCATTGGTTTTATCTCCAAATTAGTCATTGGTCATTGGTCATTGGTCATTGGTCATTGGTCATTAGTCATTAGTCATTAGTCATTAGTCATTAGTCATTAGTTATTAATTCTTCTCCCTCCTCTGCTCCCCCTGCTCCCCTGCCTCCCCTGCCTCCCCTGCCTCCCCTGCCTCCCCCTGCTCCCCTGCCTCCCCTGCTCCCCCTGCTCCCCTGCCTCCCCTGCCTCCCCTGCTCCCCCTGCTCCCCTGCCTCCCCTGCCTCCCCTGCTCCCCCTGCTCCCCTGCCTCCCCTGCCTCCTGCCTCCCCTGCCTCCCCTGCTCCCCTGCCTCCCCTGCCTCCCCTGCCTCCCCTGCCTCCCCTGCCTCCCCTGCCTCCCCTGCTCCCCTGCTCCCCTGCTCCCCTGCCTCCCCTGCCTCCCCTGCCTCCCCTGCCTCCCCTGCTCCCCCTGCCTCCTCTGCTCCCCCTGCTCCCCTGCCTCCCCTGCCTCCCCTGCTCCTCCCAGTCCCCATTCCCCAGCTGCACTCAAAGGGTATTAATAACTAAACAATCGACCGAATAACGCCACCATCTACGCGCAAAGCTGCACCATTAGTTGCTGAAGCTACGGCACTAGAAAGATAAACTACGATCGCTGCTACTTCTTCATTCGTTGCAAAGCGTTTGATTAAGGAACTTGGACGCACATTTTGAAAAAATTCAGCCTCAACTTCCGCTGGACTAATACCGCGTTCCTGTCCTAGCTGAGAAATAAAGCCCTCAACTCCTTCTGAGCGGGTTGGCCCTGGTAGGACGGAGTTTACTGTGACTCCAGTTCCGATAGTCATTTCTGCTAGACCCCGTGCAATGGCTAGTTGCGCTGTCTTAGTTGTGCCGTAGTGAATCATTTCCACTGGGATCTGAATAGCAGATTCGCTGGAGATAAAAATTATCCGCCCCCAGTTTTGCTCTAGCTGCTTTTGCAGATATTGCCGACTCAAACGGACTCCACTGAGGACGTTAACCTCAAATATCTTTAACCAGTCTTCATCAGTAATATCAAAGAAGGTTTTTGGCTCATAAATACCCACATTGTTTATGAGTATATCAACGTGAGGAACTTTTTGAAGGAGTTGTTCTACCCCTGATGCAGTGGCTGCGTCAGCAACAACACCAGAAACTTTCGCTTCAGGTGTAGAATGCTGAATTTTGGCGATCGCTTGAGCTACTCGTTCTTCAGATCGACCGTTGACAATCACTGATGCACCCTCTTGAGCTAACCCAAGAGCGATCGCCAAACCAATACCTGCGGTTGAGCCACTCACTAGGGCGGATTTACCATGCAATTTCAAGTCCATTTTGCTCTTTCCCCGTTAGTTGAAACAGAATGATCTGGGATTGGGGATTGGGTACTGGGTACTGGGGACTAGGGAGAATGGGAGGGGGACAAGGAGAAAGGTCTAAGAACCGGAAGTCGGCGCTCAGAACTTTAGAAGGACAAGGGGGACAAAGAATATTCAAGAAGTCTCTCCCCAGTCCCCAACCCCCAGCCCCTAATCCCCAGTCCCCAATCCCCAGTCCCCAATCCCCAGTCCCCTTGACTTAGATTAAAGATGCTGTGCTAAGGTCTTATTCAAGGTAGTTTTTGGGACTGCCCCGACGACAGTATCAACCTGCCGACCTCCCTTAAAAACCATCAATGTCGGAATGCTGCGAATTCCATAATGGCTGGCAACAGTAGGATTTTGATCTGTGTTCAACTTCACAAATTTCACCTGTCCTTCGTATTCAGCAGCAACTTCATCGACGACTGGGCCCACCATCCGGCAAGGGCCGCACCACGGTGCCCAAAAGTCCACTAATACCGGAATTTCACTTTCCAAAACTTCTTGCTTGAATGTGGCTTCTGTGACGTTTGTAATGGATGACATAAATTGCCTTCCTACTTAATTCTATAATTCGATAATATCGAATAATAAAAATATATGCCACTTGATGAGATAATGCAACTATGAGATTCCTTTATCATCCAGATCGAAAAAATATTTTTTTACCGGGCGTGTTGTATGCATTGGGCGATCCGGTACGGCTAGAGATTGTGCGCCTGCTGGCGACTGAGGGGGAACAATGCTGTGCCAAATTTGATTTTGCGATCGCTAAGTCCACTATGTCCAACCACTTCAAGATTTTGCGGGAGTCGGGGATAGTCTTTACACGTAAAGAAGGGACACAGCACATTAACATCCTGCGGCGTGAAGATTTAGAGATGCTGTTTCCAGGGTTGTTGGATGTGGTATTGAAAGCCGCTCAACCATTACCTGTTGAACCTGCCAGTACTAAACAAACAGCCTCAAGGATTTAGGGGCATTGGGCACAATCTGTTTAAGAATCTGCTCGTTTTTCAATTTGTGTTTATAAATCACCAAAGATATCATGTTGTTCTTGAAAAGTCCTTGGAGTGTCAGATAAACCTAAATCTGTAGATAGCAAATCAATACCGTCGATAATTTTGGGTATCTGAGTTCGATCCACTTGCAGACCAAGAAAGCATTTCTCCCTGTAATCTGGTCTTTCTTGAAAGAGTGCGATCGCTCTTTTCAAAGGGCGCATAACCTGATATGCTTTTTCAGCCTTCTCAATTGATGCTTGAGGTATTGGAGATTGCAGTCTGAGAACTGCTAAATCGATTAAATCTCTTGCCTCAACGCTGTCATCGGCGTAACGGTCAGAATTTGACAGCAGCTTAGAGGTAAAACAGTCATTGAAGCTTAAGCAAGGAACGACTGACCACTTTGGATATCTTGGTACGTCTAGTTGAAAACGAGTTTCGGCAATAATTTCTGTTTTAATAAGCACATTATCTACAATAACTATCATCCGAATTCCATATTGGTCAGTTGTGCTACGTCCAACTTGGATTTTACTTAAATCACGAAATAATGCTTCATGCCCACCCTCAAATACCACTGTCCGCAGGTATTTGTAGCCTTCTGTACCAACAGAAGCGAGAAAATCAACATCCTTACTCCGGCGATATTCTTCAAACTCAAATGCCAGAAGGGTTCCGCCACCGAAGTAAGCAGAACCCTTCCTAAGTATGTCCGAATCTAAGCATTCAAGAACTGTGAGAATTTTATCATGGTGTTCAAACCTGAAGGTCATAAACAAACTTGCAACCAGGATTTATAGCGTCTGGCGAGTTCCTGAAGAAAATTGAGTTCTTCACCCTCAAGATTATTAAATAGGTTGTGATATTGCCAACCACGCTCGTAGCGACTCAGCATTTGTTCTGGAGTAAAGCGATAGACATCGGCTGTCTGCCAACAAATTGATTCCAAAAAAGGCAGCTTTTTAGGGACAATAACAGGATTATTTGTTGGTATTGCTGTTGTCATAATTTTTTGAATCAATCACTTCCAGCTTACTTTAATTTTAGCTTTCGCGCCTTATATTTGGTCACTGTAGTTGATAAGGACAAATCAGTGACGAAATATAAGGTGGGCAATCCAAAAAAATCTACGTGCCGCTAACTATTAGAGTGTAATGTCTGTATCAAAGCAATGGCATCTGATGCAGAGGTAGGTTTGAAAGCTATAATTAGGATACAATGCATATTATTAAAAGTGCAAAATCCCAACAAAAGCACCAATGGCAGAATTCACTATTCAAATTCCCGATGAACTAGCTGAACGTTTAGAACCTCTGCAAAATCGTTTACCTGAATTGCTTTGGCGATTACTAGACGTTGTTAATATACCAATAACCATTCAGCCAACAGTCAAGCATGAGACCATAAATGTTCCAGCAGTTTATCAAGAAATTATTGATTTTTTAATTAAGGAACCAAAACCAGAAGAAATTATTAATTTTAAAGTTTCATTTCAATCTCAAACACGCCTACAAGAACTACTAGAAAAAAATCGCTCTGCAACACTTAGTCAAATGGAATTAGCAGAATTAGATGTTTACGAGCAACTAGAGCAGATCATGATTTTATTAAAAGCACGAGCTTATTCTGCAATCAGCTAACATGACTTCTAATTCGATTTCTGTGGAACTCCGTAGGTTAGTTATTCAGAGAGCTTCAGCACGTTGCGAATATTGCCGAATCCATCAAAACTTTTCTATTTATACCCATGAAATAGACCATATTATTGCCGTTAAACATGGGGGTGAAACTACTGCTGAGAATTTGGCACTTTCATATTTATCCTGTAACCGTCATAAAGGCTCTGATTTTGCTACTATAGACCAGTTTACTGAAGAAATTGTCCCATTGTTTAATCCCCGCCGCCTGGTTTGGGATGAACATTTTTATCTTGAGAAGGCCAGAATAGAAGGAAAAACTCAGATTGGTCAAGGGACTGCAAAGTTACTTCAATTTAATGTTCCCAATCGGGTGATTTCTCGACAAGTGTTGATAAGTCAAGGACAATACCCGTAGATATAAGATTAAGTTGAATTTTGCTCCCAGAGTAATACGGAATTTAGTAAACTTAAGAGATGTTAATATTACTGGAATCCAAATATAGTTCATTCCAGAATTTATTGCGGAGGTGTATAGATGAGGATAACTGCTGAGGAGTTGCTCCAGCAATATGCTGCTGGGGAGAGAGATTTTAGTGGGGTTGACTTGGAAGGAGCTAACTTGGTTAGAGCTAATTTGAGTGAAGCAAAGTTGAGGGGAGCTAATTTGGCTAGAGCTAGTTTGAGAGAAGCTAATTTGGCATATATTTTTCTGGAGGATGCCAACTTGGAAGAGGCTGACTTGATCGGTGCCAATCTTGAGGATGCTAGGTTAATGCGTGCCAATTTGAGTTACACCAATTTGCGAGGTGTCGATTTGAGAGGAGCAATTTTGTGTAATGCCAACTTGACCAGCGCTAACCTGAGATGTGCTAATTTGGCTTGCTCCTCCTTGAATGGCGCTAACCTGACCAATGCGGATTTTACGGGGGCTGTTTTGGACAGTGCTACTTTGACTGATGTTGAGTTCGCTGGGATTAATTTGGATTGGACTATCCTGACCAATACTGATTTCCGGGGAGCCAAGAAACTGGGTATTCCACCCTTGGAACAAACTGGAATGCTTTTCCCCAGTAGCAGAGGCGCTCTGTTCTTGAAAACCTCGTTTCCAGATGGTGAGATCATCCAAGGTCTATACTACAGAAATCCCTGAATCTACCAGATTATCAGTCATTGAAGTTTCAGCTAGTAAAGATGATTTAGGAGGTGAATCAATAGGTTTGTTTTTATTATTAATATGTAAGAGGTTGTTTGAAAAGGGTTGGCTTGAGCCTCAAGTATGACTCAGGGGCGCGATCTCAAATCCCAAAACTCTGATTCTCTCGTAGCAGTTTCTTGGTAGTCAGGGTAGTGAAACACACGCTTGAGGACTTTTCAAACATCCTCTAAAACTATCTTATTTTGAATAAGGTCTTTTGCTTCTTGATTCAAATTTTTAAATCTAATTTTATTCTAACTATAAATTATCTGGGTTTGGGTAGACTCTTCCTTTCCAAGCGCCGCCGCGCCCTTGCCAGTGACGTAGTGCTGAGTCTAGAGTCATTAGGGTATATAGAAAAGCGATCGCAGGTAAGCTCAACGCGAACCAGACAGAACATTTATAAAAGCGGATTGTCGGGTAATAAGCCAAGACCATTAACAGCCATCCTAATAAACCAGTAAATGCGATCGCCCAATTGCTCCAAACTACACCCAGAATCACACACACAGGTGAAACTAAATAAATCAGAGGCATTCCCACCAAAGTTCCCAATAGTATTAATGGAGAATAATTCAGTTGGGTATAGGCAGTACGAGCAACCATATCCCAAATCGTCGCCAGTGAGTCATAGGGACGTAAACTGCGAGTCAAGGTACTCAATCCTAGCCAGATACGACCTTGACTGGGGATTGGGTATTTGGGATTGGGTATTAGGGATTGGGGAAGACGGGAAAGACTTTTTGCAACAAGTTGTCTCCTTGTCTCCTTGTCCCCAGTCCCCAGTCCCCAGTCCCCAGTCCCTCTCTTAACAGCCTGAGCCAAGGCGCAATCGTCAATTAAAGTTTGGCGAATGACTTGAATACCTCCGATTCGCTCTAAAGCTTCACGGGCGATCAAAATAGATCCCCCGGCGGCTCCTGCTGTGGGATTGTTAGGATTATTCACCCAACGGAAGGGATAGAGTTTTTGGAAGAAAAAGACGAAAGCTGGAATCAAAAGTTTTTCCCAAAAGCTCTCACACCTGAGTCGCACCATTACCGAAACCATGTCTAAATCTTCTTGCACAGCTTTCGCAACGAGCCGACGAAGATTACCAGGATCGTGTTCGATATCTGCATCAGTCAGTAAAAAATAGTCAGGTGCGAATAAACTCGCGCTTTTTATGCCTTGCTCAACTGCCCAAAGTTTCCCTGACCAACCAGAAGGCAGTGATTCGCCTGAGATAATATGTAATTGCTGGGGTTTACCTACAGCGTGTGCAACCCCTTCAGCAAAATTTGCTGTACCGTCTGTGCTGCGATCGTCTACCAAAAACACGTTGAAAGAACCAGGATAGTCTTGGAGTAGGAGCGATCGCAGTGTAGTTGGTAGCAATTGGGCTTCGTTACGGGCTGGAACTACAGCACAAACCACAGGTAACGATTCTAGCTGAGTTTCTGTAAACTCTAATTGCTGGTCTGTCCGCCAAAACTGTCCCCAAAAACATAGTAATCCTAACCAAATTGTCAAGGATAAGAGCATCAATCCTAATACAATTACATCCATGACCTATTGCAAATTATCAATGACTCAGACAGAATACTATGTCTATTGATACAGCAAAAAAAATTTTTCGCTGTAATACCGTGTTCATAACTAGGTTGAGTGTTGAGGTTAAATAGTATTTGATGCAAACACAAGACAGGGTAAAAGTCAATCAAGTCGCAGATGCGATCGCAGCTAGTCAAGAATATCTGCTTTCGATTCAAAATCCCGCAGGTTACTGGTGGGCAGAGTTAGAATCTAATGTCACCATCACTGCTGAAGTCGTCCTCCTGCATAAAATTTGGGGAACAGACCAAGCCAGACCTTTGCACAAAGTTGAAGCATATTTGCGTCAAGAGCAACGGCAGCATGGCGGCTGGGAACTTTACTATGGTGATGGCGGAGAACTTAGCACTTCGGTTGAAGCCTATATGGCGCTAAGACTGCTAGGTGTACCAGCAACCGATCCGGCGATGATTCGGGCGCAAGCCTTTATTCTCCAACGAGGTGGAATCAGCAAAACTCGGATTTTTACCAAGTTACACTTAGCCTTAATTGGCTGCTACAACTGGCGCGGTATTCCCTCACTACCACCTTGGATAATGCTGTTGCCAAATGCTTTCCCTGTGAATATCTACGAGATGTCTAGCTGGGCACGTTCCAGCACCGTACCATTACTGATTGTATGCGATCGCAAACCTGTTTTTCTCACCGATTCAACTATCAACTTAGATGAACTCTACGCTGAAGGTATCGATCGAGTCCGGTGGGAATTACCCCAAAGTGGCGATTGGACAGATTTATTCCTCACTCTCGATCGAGGTTTCAAGTTGGCAGAAAGCCTTAATTTAGTACCCTTCCGCCAAGAAGGCATCAAAGCCGCCGAAAAGTGGATTTTAGAACGCCAAGAAGCTACAGGCGACTGGGGCGGCATTATTCCGGCGATGTTGAATTCAATGTTAGCTTTGCGGTGTCTGGATTATCACCCAAGCGATCCCATTGTCGAACGAGGTTTGCAAGCAATTGATAACTTTGTTATTGAAACAGAGGATAGCTATCGGGTACAGCCTTGTGTTTCACCTGTCTGGGATACAGCTTGGGCGATGCGTGCTTTGATAGAATCTGGTTTTGCAGCAGATCATCCCGCCGTGGTGCAAGCTGGAGAATGGTTGTTGCAAAAACAAATTTTGGATTACGGAGATTGGGCTGTCAAAAATCGTCAAGGAAAACCAGGGGCTTGGGCGTTTGAGTTTGACAATCGCTTTTATCCCGATGTAGACGACTCGGCGGTGGTGGTGATGGCTCTACATTTGGCGAAACTCCCCAATGAAAAAATCAAGCAGGCTGCGATCGCTCGTGCCTTAAACTGGATTGCATCTATGCAATGTAAACCAGGCGGTTGGGCTGCTTTTGATTTGGATAACGATCGAGATTGGCTCAACTCGATTCCTTATGGCGACTTGAAAGCGATGATCGATCCAAACACCGCAGATGTTACCGCCAGAGTACTAGAAATGCTGGGTGCTTGTGATTTGTCAATTGATAGTGATAATTTGGAGCGATCGCTTACTTATCTTTTGCACGAACAAGAAACTGAAGGCTGTTGGTTTGGTCGTTGGGGTGTAAATTACATCTACGGCACCAGTGGCGTTTTATCAGCTTTGGCGTTAATCGATCCTCAAAGACATAAACTCAGTATAGAACGGGGAGCAGCTTGGTTAGTTGGATGTCAAAATCCAGATGGTGGTTGGGGCGAGACTTGCCGCAGCTACAACGATCCCAGTCTCAAAGGAAAAGGAAATAGTACTGCATCTCAAACTGCTTGGGCTTTAATTGGGTTAATAGCAGCAGGTGAAGCAACAGGTAAATTAGCTCTTGATGCGATCGAGCGAGGAATTTACTATCTAGTGGCAACTCAAAAGCCAGATGGTACTTGGTTTGAGGCGGACTTTACAGGTACTGGCTTCCCTTGCCATTTTTATCTCAAGTATCATCTGTATCAACAATACTTTCCTTTAATCGCGCTAGGTCGTTATCAAGCAGCGATTCAAAAAGGTTAAGAGTAATTATGCGTTTGCCCTACCTCCCCAATCCTCCCCTTGGTAAAGGCTAAGGTGTACACACAAGTCCTAAAAATCTAGCTTGATAAGGCTTGACTCATTCTCATACATAGCATGGGAACGAGAGAAATAGCATTGTCAGTCGATGCAATGCCATTGTTAGTCGATGCAATGCCATTGCAGGTCAAGACACCTGTGTGTATACCGTAGTTGCGTTGCTGTGGGTATTGATGCGATCGCTGATTTCAAACATTCCCAAGGCGATAAGATTATCCTGGATAAAACTACTTTTAGTGCTATTACTTCAATTCCAGGTACAGGTTTTAGTAATGCCAATGATTTTAAAATCACTTCTTCAGGGGCGGCTAGCACGGCGAAAATTATCTACGACGCTGTGAGTGGACAGTTGTTCTACAACCAAAATGGTAGTGCGGCTGGTTTTGGCAACGGCGGTCTATTTGCAACCCTGACTGATGCGTCAACTCTCAGTGCATTAGATTTTGTGGTGCAAGCGTAGGATGGCACATCTGTTATCTGTGTCAACTTCAGTAGGTCAGCACAGCTATGCTATCTTACGCTGTATTACATTTACACAAAAATAGCTATTACATAAGCGATCGCATCAACTATATATACTCAATTCTTCAAAATCTTAGTAAATAAAGCTTATTTTCTTAATATCTAACACCCAAAATCAACGTGTTTTTATTCTCTAGCAATGACAATATCGTTAGATTTAATAACTGCATAAGCTTCTTTTCCCTCAGATAATTCCAACTCTTCTGCGGAAGCTCTGGTGATAATCGAAGTTAATTCTACTTTGTGAATAATTTCCAGAGTAACCTCACTATTAACTGCTCCATAAACAACTCGTTTAACTACACCTTTAAGAATATTGCGAGAGCTAACTTTTAATGATTTCTTTTGAATACTACTTTCTATATCAGGCTTTTGAGCATAGTTAATATCTTCCTGTTGTTCCTGCTGTGTTGCTGGTGATATTGGTGTCAAGGTTTGCTGAGTGAGACTACGCACAAGTTCCCGCAGAATCTCAGTCTTGGTGCGTTGAGACTGTTCGCAAAACTCCTCTAAAATCTTCCGTTCGTCCTCTGAGGTTTGAAATGTAACCCATCCTTGTTCTTTTCTTGGCATAAGAATATTATTATCAATTTTGGTTATCTTGGTAAAATTCTACCAAGTATCAATTCGTTACGTCGTTTTAGTAATAAAATTTTTTTGTCAGGATTTTCGGCATTTTAATCGCAAATTAATCAATTAATCTCATATAGTAAACTACATATATATTTATTTTTTTGTAAATGCGAAATATTTTGTTACTTGAAATTGTCTAAATCATCACTAAATTATTACCAACTAAGATGGTATAAGGTGAAGTTTATGGTATTTGTTGGGATAGCGATGCCTATGCAAGGGTAATCTAGCAGAAAATTCCACTGGCGATCGCGTGAGTGCCGTAGGATTATTTAACGTGAGTTCACAGCCGGGGGATGAAACACCTAAAATCACGTTCTCAAGACCTGCGGAGTTTATTTGAGAACAATATCACCATTGAATACGTGGCAGAACCCCTAAAAGCTATGCCAGCTGATGCGGAGGCGAAAGAAGTGCTGCATTGGATGCAAGCACAAAATTTTGATGTTATCGGCGTTGAGACGGGAGATATTATTAGCGGTTATTTAGAACGCTCTAGTTTGATCCCAGACAAAAAAGGTAAATGTAGCGACTATCAACGGGTATTTCATCCCAAAGAACTGATTGCCATTTCCACACCACTGATAAAGTTGCTACCCATTTTGCAACATACTCCCCGATTGTTTGTGTTAGATTGCAATCAGGTAAGTGGTATTGTTACCTGTGGTGATTTGCAGAAAGCACCCGTGCGAATGTTACTGTTTGGCTTAGTAACGCTGCTAGAAATGAATTTGCTGCGGCTGGTGCGGATTTACTATCCCCAAGATTCTTGGCAAAAAGTCCTTAAACCTGAGCGCTTAGAAGTTGCTCAACGACTATGGCGAGAGAGTCAGGAAAGAAACGAAGCCACCGATTTGTTAGATTATTTACAATTCTGTGACAAGCGAGAGTTGATTTTAAATCAACCAGAACTTCTCCAGCAACTAGGATTAAAATCAAAACGGTTTGGCGAACGTTTTCTTAAGTCTGCTGAACAGTTGCGAAACCGATTAGCTCACGCCCAAAATTTAGTTAGTGGTTCCTCTTGGACAGAATTGATTTCTCTAGCAGAAGCGATGGAAAAGCTGTTAATTCATTGTGAGGAAGTTGAGTAAAGTGGTCAGCTTTCTATAACACTATTGAACCAGCCGATCGAATCCGCTGCTGTCGATAAATCTAATAGCGACTTACTTAGCTCGACTTTATCCCAATACAGTTCAGTTAAGTATTTCTTCCTTCTTTTTTTTCTCTTTCTTCGCGTCCTACCCTGCGGGAAGCCACTTCGTGTCTATGCGTTCTTTGTGGTTCGTTAAAAAAATAACTTTGACAAAATGCTCTATAAAGAGAAGCAAATTCTTATTTTTAAATAAAGTCGAGCTTAGAGAATGTTTGAAAAGTTTTATTGTCGGTATCAAAAGTTTTAGGTCCCTCTAAATTCCCTTTAAAAAGGAGGAATTTGATTCCAGTTCGCACCTTTTTAAGGTGGTTTAGGGGGATCTAAAAGTGATTAAAGTCACAAAAAACACTTTTCAAACAACCTCTTAAATCCTCTAATTGAGTCAGAGACAATACTTCAATCTGCGATGTCTAGGACGGGCTTCTCTATGAGATGCACTCGCGTTTGCCTACACAATTTTGGATCAACTGTTGCAAGCTTATTTTTGAGTGAACTTATAACTTTTTTCTATTAACTGTACGTTAGCAAGCACCGCTCTTATTTGACACAACTTTTAAAGTTTTGAAGATTAGACTAATATCATAAACGATAGACCACTTACGTTGGTAGTCTAAGTCCATGTAAACAATATCTTCAAAGTCTTTAATACTGGAGCGACCATGAGCCTGCCATTCACCAGTCATACCCGGCTTGACATTCAACCGTTCCCAGTGGTGCTTTGAGTAGTGTATCACTTCATTAGGAGTGGGAGGGCGGGTGCCTACTAGACTCATTTCCCCCAGCAGCACGTTCCAAAACTGAGGAAGTTCATCTATACTAGTGCGGCGAAGAAACCTTCCTATACAGGTAATGCGGGGGTCATTTTCATTTTTGAATATCCGATCGCTTTGAGCTTCATTCTTAACTAGATGCTTAAGTTGGTCAGCTCCGACTGACATCGAACGAAATTTCCAAATTCGGAAGTGACGCCCATTCAAACCACAGCGAATTTGACTGTAAAATATAGAACCTGGGCTATCTAACTTAATAGCGATCGCAACAGGAATTGCTACGAATACTGTAATCGATAGCCCGATAATAGCACCCAAGATATCAATCATTCGCTTGGCTTTACTGATTACAGAGGGATGAACTGGAAGTTTAACTTTAGGAACAGTATGGGTATCATCTAAAACTTGCATATTAAAACGGTGGTAAGTAAAGGTATTAGACATAGTAATTGCAATTTCATTAGGTAAATTTATGAACTCAATTTTACGTATATTTATTTACTTAAGTAACCTGTAAAAGCAGGAATGAGATTTTCTAATAGGTTAAGCAAGTAAATATGTCACCAGTCAATCTGTTCTTTAAGATATTTGCAATGACGGTAGCGATCAATACTTCATGTTTAAGCATTCAACATCGTTACGACGGCATCTTAATTCTCATAAATTTCAAACACTGAATCCATCTGAGTCAGTTCAAAGATCATCCGAACAAGTGCTTGCAAATTGCAAATTACCGAACTACAGGCACTTGAACGTATAGACGAAATCCCTTTAAGTAAAGCGGTTAAGCCTAAATTATCTATAAAATCTACTTTGACTAGATGAATCACCCAAAGAGTAGTGTTACAAGGTACTTTTAATCAGTCTTGATGGTTAATTAAAAGTTCAAATCATTTTCAAATCCAGACTTATTTCGTGCAGCTAATGTGATTTGGCTACTTTGTTCTTCACTTTGGTGTCGAGCAAACGCATAGGTTAGTACTAAACGTAAAAAGATAAAGTTGCCTAGAAGATAACGCTGCCAAAGTCGAGTCGGTTCCATTGCCAGTCGCCACAGCCACTCCATGCCAACAGAGCGAATTGGATAAGGGGCACGGGTGACACGTTCAGCCATAAAATCGAACAGACCCCCCACACCCATACAAGTGATACGAGGCAATTGGCTAGCGTATTGGTTAATCCAAATTTCCTGTAGTGGTACGCCCATTGCCACTAACAGCAGGTGAGGGCGGGCTATCCGAATAGCCTCTAATACTTGCTGAGTTTGTGTTTCAGGAAAATAGCCGTGCTGAGTTCCGGCAATTATCAACCCAGAATATGCTTTCTTGAGGTTAGCTGCCGCTTCTTCAGCTACACCCGGCTTACCACCTAGAAAATAGACTGATAAACCTTTTGCTGCCCCTTCTTTGCACAAAGCCGGAACTAAATCAGTGCCATTTAGATTATGCACCAATGGTGTACCCAAGAAAGCGCTACCCCAACAAACTCCGCTCCCATCTGCCAACAACAAATCACTCTGCTCTAACGCCTTTGCCAATGCTGGGTTTTTGGCAGCAGTTACCATCGTGTGGGCGTTGGCATAATACACGCGACCACCCTGCCGCTTTAGCAACTGCACTAGTAATAGTTCAATTGCTTCGTATAAAGGCATACGATCAAAATCAGTATCTAGAAAACTAACTCGGTCTGCCATATAATTTAATGCTCGCCATCTGGAGTTGCAAAATAGTAGGATTCAGAGCATTGCCCATATTTTCTGCTCGCCGGAAATTTACTGACAGTGTTTTACATTAATCGACACAAAGAATTATGGCTGCTGGTAGGTGAGTATTACCTGCAACAAAACTGAAATCTTTGATCTGTCAGGACTTTTGAGATACTTGACTTTTTAATGTGTAAGTACCATAAAAGATTTGATCCGAATTGAGAGTTTATTCACAAGGTTGAGTAAAGACCTAGTGAAGCCTACGTATACTTTCGTACGCAAATACCGATATAAAATACTATCTGATGGCTACTTAAATTATTTTTTATACAGTATCCTAATGAGAAATAAAATTATCCAGCTAACTATCCGTTTGGCTGTAGCGTACAGATAGTCTAAATTTCATAATAAGATAAGTTGGCACGATAAAACAAACGTATGTTTTATTTTTTCAAAACTGTAGAGTAACCAATTTATAAGCTATTAGTTGAATTTACATTTCTTCACATAGCTTGGTTTTTTAACGCCGATTGACTGACTACACCACATAAAAAACCACAAAAATCAGAGATTTGACAACTACAGAAATAAGATAACAAACAATGATTGCCACGCAGAATTGATGTTGAACAGATGATATGTTGAGTGAAAATATTTTAAGTAGCGAGTGAGAAGTTTTGTTTATCTCGTCATTGCTATAGTCAGGTAATAATGGCAGTCTGTGGACTTGTCAGATTGCAATTTTATTGCTTATGCTTTTTATCTGTTAATGACTTGAGCCTTTCTGGGAAAAAATAAATTTTTCTTCTTTCTATCTTTTTGCTCTTAACTGATGATTTAGCTCAACTTATTCGCCCAAAGCCTTATTGTTACGTCCATTCAACACTGACGATCAGCTACGCTGGGCGGTTACGCCATCGCACTTCCTTTGCGATCGCTAAAACCATTGTCTAGTAGGAATTTCCCATTTGCAGATAAGTCTAAATATATGAAAAGACACCGAATTATGGTTATTGGTAGCAATGTCATGACTGTGCAGCGCGTCAGCAGTCATTGCCTAAAACAAAATGCAGAAGTTTTTCCATATTATTGTATTCCCACACCTGAAGAGATAACTTTGTTTGAACCTCATGTATTGGTGCTATGTCTGCCCATACCTGAGCAATTCCAGCATCAACTACTTCAGCCTTACATTTTGTGGTCAGAACAACTCGTGAATGACATCTCACCACTAGCTACCACTTTTACAGAATTATCTGCCTGTTTACATAAATTCTTTTAAGCTTATATCAACCCTTGGCGTACGGCTAAAGCTGCTGCTTGAACGCGATCGTCAACGCTAAGTTTGTTGAGAACCATACGTACATAAGACTTGACGGTTCCAAGTGAGAGGTAAAGTTGGTTTGCAATCTGCTGGTTTGAGCGCCCTTGTGCAATAAGTTTAAGAATCTCGCGTTCGCGATTACTGAGAATAGGTTGCGCTATTACCTGAGATACAGGAACATCGGGAGCGACAGCGGTTGACCTAAGCATCCGAGCAACTTTTTGAGCTATTAGAGGATCTAAATAAGCACCACCTTGAAGTATCAATTGAATGACGGCGATCAGCTGTTCCCATTCAATGGTTTTAAGACAGTAACCATCAGCACCAGCCGCAAGCATCCCCATGACCTGGATATCATCGTCGAAGGCACTTAAGGCTAGAACACAAGTAGTCAAACAGTTACTTTTTATGTGCTGGGTGGCTGTAATCCCATCCATAACTGGTAGATCGATATCCATTAAAACTACATCTGGTTGGAGTTGGCTAGCTAATTCAACAGCCTCTCCACCGTCCAATGCCTCTCCAACTATACTAAAACCGGGTTCTAGGCTAAATTGCCCTTTCATCCCTCGGCGGATTAAAGCGTGATCGTCAACTAATAAAACCCGCACAGTTTTATCTTTGTCAATATTAGGTATCATTATTGCTACATCTGGTTATATTTCTATTCATCGTTGCTATCAACTTTATTTATGGCACTTGAGAGAGTAAACCAGAAAGTACTTCCCTCTCCAAGAGAACTTTCAACGCCAATGTTTCCTCCGTGAGCCTCAATAATTTGACGACATAAGTACAGACCAAGCCCACTTCTTCCACGATGCCCTCGTCCTTGAATAAAGCGGTGGAACAGCTTTTCCTGAGCTTGCGGTGCAATTCCCGAACCGTAATCACGCACCGAAATCCGCACTTGCTCCTCTGCATAAGGCGTTATCTCAATCAGAATTTCGCCGTTAAGCTTACTTACGCGCATAGCGTTATCAAGTAAATTTTGTAAAACCCTTTGAATTTCTAATTCATCACCATAGACAGTTGGCAGCAATTGAGAAGTTTTACAAACGAAGGCTAACTCACGTGTAGATGTTGCTTTTATCTGACCAATTACTTTAATTAAAATCTTTTCCCAATTCAGGCGATCGCACATTAAACAAGCGCTGCCTGCTTCATAACGGGAGATATCTAAGAGGAGTTCTACAAGCTTAAGCAGATCCTCATTAGCTTCATGGTACTCTTCAAAAACTTCCTTCCAAGTGTCATTGACTGAACCAAAAGCTCCTCTGAGCATACAGTCTAAAGTGTTACGAGTGGCAAGTAAAGGAATACGTAGGTCGTGGGAAAGTGCAGATATCATGTCTTCAAGCTGTTGGTTATGCACCTCAATACTTTGTTGACGGTGACGAGTCTTATCAGCCATCGCGTTAAGAACTCCAGCTAGTTGCCCGATCTCATCTTTAGAAGAATGGGAGAGTTGCACTTCCATTTGTCCTGCTTGCCAAAGTTTACAAACTTGTGTCAGTTTGTTTAATGGAAGTTTGACTCGCCAATGCAACAACTGGAGATTTAAAATTGCTACTAACAAAATGATTAATGTACTGAAAATATTTATCGCAGTATTAATATTGTTCAACCGCTGTATACGATTTTTGCGAACTCTCAAAAGCATCTCTTCGTGCTGAATGAGTTTCCCAATCTCGTTGTGCAAAGAATCAAATAAAGTGCTTTTTGTCAAAGCAGAATTCCTTACAGAACCAGAAAGCGCTTTTTGCTTCAACTCCCTTTGCCACTGGTTATAGATATATTTAATTTTATTGAGTTGCTTTATTTGAGCAGGGTTGTCTTGTACGAGATTGTACAGATGGTTGAAGCTTTTGTGGAAGGTGGGCTTCTTCTGACGATAATCTATAGGATTAGTTCGTCCCTGACTGGAATATTCTATAAAACCTTTTTCTTGATTATCGATCACAGCATTGAGTAGACGTTCTCCTTCTCGCCCTATGAATAAAGCATGAGTTACCTGTTCACATGCCTCATGATTTAGCTGTGCTATCAAAAGGTTGAAGACTTGCTGTCCAAATAAAAATAACACTAGCAGTAAAATACTAGTATGCAGAGGGTTTAAAAAATTACCTTTCCTAGATGAATGAATTAAGAAAGGTATCAAGCTAATAGCTATCACTACCTAATATCTCTACCACCTTAATTAAAGTTACCTAGAATACTACTTAAAACCCCTATACACCAGTACTACAAAAGCTTTGCTGGTGTTAAGCTGTGATTAGAAAGCGTTAACTGTGCATATATTACATATCAACATCCTTCATACTAACAACCCAATTGTATTAAATAACGTAGCAAAAATCATACTACTACCTTTTTTACAAAAATTAACATAATACATAAAAATTAATACTCTTTTAGGTTTGTCGTTTTCTTCCAACTGATGTCAGTTGCATGAAATAAATACATAAGAGTAAGTTTTTTTACGGAGTTCCATAGTAGATTCCTCTACCGTTAGTGCCAATAAAGACTAGTCCGAATTTCTGCCAGCTAGCCTCCATCACATTAGGCTCATTGCCCATCGGTTGGTGTAAAAAGGCGATATTTATCCATGTTTTTCCTTTGTCGAGAGAGCGAAAAACTCCTTTGCCCATACCAGCAATTTCCCCATACAAATACAGTGCAGGAATTTTGCTTCCCTTTTGTGCCTTACCAAGGGCGAATAAATAAGCTTTTTTCACTTTAGGAATCTGGGCAAATTTCACACCGCCATTTGTTGAGCGATAAAGTCCGTGAGAGTTAAGACTGAGCCAGACTTCGCCATTAACCCCCGGAACTGTTTTGAGCATAGACCAACTTTCGGAAGGCAATAATGAGTTTACAATCCGAAAGGATGCGCCTCCATTCTTACTGCGGTATAACTTGCCACCACTGTAGTAGTAAAAAGTGTTGCTATCTAATTTGTCAGCTACTAATGGTTGACCCCAGTACCACGGCCCTTTGGGGCCTTTGGGTAATCCTGATACTTTGCTCCAAGAAAATCCGCCATTGGTTGTGCGAATAGGCTGTCCTTGATTAATAATTGCGACAAATAGATTGGAATTTGTTGCTGACATGGCTACACGCAACGGCATTGTGTTCTTCGGAAACGAGGAAAATTTTTTCCATGTCAGTCCCCCATCTTTTGAAGTTGCTCCCGTATAAGTATTGTTCCATCGATTACCACCAACACGTACCATTTGTGAAGGATTGCTTTCGCTATAAGCAAGGCTATAGGTATCCTGGAACCGAGGACTATTTTTGCCGCCAAACTGCGTACATGGGTAGACATCTAGCCCATTGCTGTGGTCAAACCCATCCGTATCAGCAACACCGCTCAACAATTTAGAGCCACTTCGAGGCGAGGCTAGGGCGAAACTAACTAGCTGCTCGTGTCCTTTTTCATAGTTCGACCAAACAGATGACTCGGCGTTGATGTTATCTGTCCGCCATGTTCCATACCAGTCTGTTAACCATAACCGTCCAGGAGTTTTTGGGTCAAACTCAATAGCTGAGGTTGAGGAGGCAAAATACCACTTAGGCCACCAGGGCACTTGAGGTTTCAAGGTATGCTTTTTCTGTTGCCATGTAGCTCCACCATTAGTAGATTGAAATATTACACGATCGTTTGTTGTGGAAACATACTGGTCATAAACAATTAAAAGGTGATTGGGATTGTTTGGATCTACAGCAATGGCATTAAATGTAGTTTTCGCATTACTTGGTGTGATATTGCTCCAAATACTGTTTGCATATTTGCTGACACCTGACTTATGCGTTACATACAGAACTTTGTCCTTTGCGAGAGCCATTCGATTCACTTTTGATGGGCTTTCTGGTATTTTGCTCCAGGTAACACCCGCATCAGTGGATTCATATATGCCATTTCCATAGTCATTGGCATAGACTAATCCAGACACATTTTTGTTAAATACAATACCTGCAATTCCAATTTTTGCTTCCGACTTTTCGGGAAAGGAACTAACCTTGCCCCATGTTGTGCCACCATCTGAAGACTTCCATAGCCCATTCAACCGCGAGCCAAATAAAATAACATTGGAATTAAAAGGATTAACTGCTAGCCTCTCTCCTAGCCAACGTTTAGTTTCATTCCCGCCCATTGGCAAATCTATTTTCAGCTTATTCCAGGTTCGACCGCGATCGCTCGATTTAAAAATTGTTCCTAATCTACCCCAACTAGTGGTGTATTTACCTGCTGCTATGTATACAATATCTGGGTTATTTGGGTCAAGTGCTAAGGCTTCTCCCCCATAGTAATTGCTGTCTTGCAAGCTAAATATATCTGTTAGCGGAATCCATTTGTAGTTTTTTGAATTCCAACGATAAAAACCACCCATATCAGTTCTGATGTAGGCTAGATTTCGCTCTTGTGGATGCAAATAAATGCCTGTAACATAGCCACCTCCTCCGATAGAGACATTAGTCCAGTGATAGCTTGATGTAGTACTCCAACTAGACTTGAGGGGTGTAAATTTGACGACAATAGCCAGCGCAACTATAGCAATACAAATTGTTTTCCCTAGCAGCCTCCAGAAACGGCGATCGCTCATTGCTATTTTCATGATATTTGCACGTATTTACTTTAATTTACGTTACAGGAAGTAAATTAAAATAAAGTAAATCAGGTAAAGCTAAGTGGATATCTGGTTGGATAATTTTATTGAACCCTAGAGGATGCTGTCTGCATTGATGCAATATTGACCATCAGGCAGTTTTGTCATTGCTGTTTAAGAAGCAAACTTTACTAAGAATTATTAATAAATTTTTAAGCAAGATGTAGTACGATCCTGTAACGTTTACTTAGGCGAATCGCAAAACCCCACCTAGACTTTGTAATTCCGCAGCCAGTTCCCGACTTTAGAGGATTTTTAATGGCCAATCATACAGAAATCTCTGCGGGTTACCCTAGCAGTTTGAGAAAATTAGTAGCCAGAAAAGGATGTTGGCAGCGTTACTTACTTCTAGGTGTAGCAACCAACATAGCATTCTGGACTTCAACTTTCCTTTATATAAAGCTTACACCACCGACCTACACTAGTTCTTCAGCTGTTAATCTGCCAGGAGCATGGTCAAATGCCAATATTAATTTACCAGACATTGGCTATGCTAATTATGAAAATGTGTCTCCATACGCTGCTCTTTCTTCTCAAGATCCAAGAGAAATTTATAAATTTATTGCTGAAAGCGACCCTATATTAAAAGCGGCAGCAGATCAACTTAATATGTCTTTAGAAGAGTTTGGCAAACCTCGGCTCAAGCTAATAATTAATACTTCCATGATGAGCGTTGACTTTGAAGGCGCGAGTCCCCAGGAAGCTCAAAATAAATCTTTAGCTTTTTACAAAGCCTTGCAAGCAAGACTCAACAAGCTACGAAATCAAGAAGCTGTTCAAAGAGATATAGGTTACCAAACGTCCCTGATTTCTTCGCAAAAAAAATTAGCAGATGCTCATAAGCGCCTTGCTGATTACAAAGCACGTTCGGGTTTGAACTCTGAAGATCAAATTAAGGATTTGACAACCAACATTGAACAGCTCCGCAGACAACGAGCTGAAATAATCGGTCAACAGCAACAGGCTACTACTCGTCTGGCACAATTATCGAATAATTTAAAACTATCTGCCGGACAAGCTACAGATGGTTTTACCCTTCAAACAGACCAGATATTTCAACAGAACTTAAAAAATTATAGTGATGCTAGCGCTTCTGTAGTTGTTTTGGAATCCAGATTTCTGCCTAACCATCCGACATTAATTACAGAGAAAGCGAAAAGAGACGCTGCTCAACAAGCCCTGCTAGCTCGAGGTGAGTCTCTTTTAGGGCGAAAAATCACTTTGGCAGTTTTAAAGCAGTTAAGCCTTAGTAGCAATAACTCTGGTAACAGCGCTCCTCGAGATACTCTTTCCCAAGAACTAGTTATAGCTCAGGCAGACCAAAAGGGATTCACCGCTCAAGCTCAAGCAATAGAACAACAGATTACCCAGCTTGAGAGTAGGCTCAAGAATTTAACACAGTTGGAAAGCACCTTAGATTCACTGAAGCGAAATACGCAAATTGCTGGAGCGGTCTTTTCCTCCAATTTGACCAGACTGGATATTGGCAAGTCGAATACTTTTGGCTCTTATCCACTGATTCAACTTGTTATACAGCCTACATTACCTGAGAACCCAACTTCCCCAAATGAGAAATTGGTTTTACTAGGTTCAACTTTCGGCTCCCTTTTCGTATCCCTTGGACTGGTGTTACTTTGGTGGCGCGAACGTAAAAATTTAATATCTAATAAGGCTGTGAGTACAGAGAGGAAGAGAATGGAACAATGAAACCTCAAAACTTTGAAGAAAGTCTTGTTTGGTATTGGATAATTAGTACCTATGGATTTTATTTTATTGGTATTTTATATCCTATAAATTTTGTATTAGCCTGGATACTGTTTTTTTACCTATGTAAGCGGCTTTGGAACCAAACAACGCACACTAGTATTGACAAAATAATTAAAGTTTATTGGATACATTGGGTTTGGATTGTCTCTATTCTGGTTATAGCGATCGCTACAATTGTAGGCTGTATAAATTATGATGTAGGTACAAATCAAACTCTTAGGTCATTAATTAATTGGTTTACAGATTGGGCTTTGCTAGCACTATTTCCATTAAGCGGCTGTCTCAATATTAGACCACAACTAATCTATAGAGCAGTCTGTATCTTATGCCTTCAAAGTTTGATTTTAATTCCCTTTTTTTATCTAGCTTGGATATTACATTTGCCTGCACAACTATATTCTTCTCCAATTGAAAGATTAATACAGAATGGTGAGCTTTTTTATAATGTAAATCTTTATGGTAGTGATTACGGTACGAATGATATCCGTCTATTTCTATTTGCACCTTGGGCACCTGCGCTAGGTCTTATTGGAAACATCTACTTCTTCCTTGCTCTTGAAGAACGTAACAACAAGTGGCGCTGGATTGGTATAGTCGGCTCTTTAGCTATGAGTATAGTATCTGTTTCTCGCTTATCTTTTATAGCTTTACCAATAGTTTTTATATTAGTTTTGTTGCTTACAAAAATTACTAAACCTACTACACAAATTGCGATCGGGTTTGTTAGCTTTTTAGCAGGTATTTTTAGCACGGCACTTGTTGGTACTATTAGGGATGCTAAAGAAGCATTTTATAATGCTAGACCGGACTCTTCACGAGTGCATGAAGCCTTAGGTATGATTGCCTTGGAGAAATGGAAAGAAGCTCCTATATGGGGTCATGGCTTTCGAGAAGCACCAGGGCCTAAAGCATTAGCAGAAATGCCTATTGGCTCTCACCATACTTGGTTTGGTCTCTTGTTTGTTAAAGGGATAGTTGGCTTCACCGCTTTTTTAGTACCAATTTTATTGAGTTTTATAGTTTTGCTGATTAAAGCACAGAAAAGCACAACTGCCAGAGTAGCATTGTATTTTCTTATAACTCTATTACTTTTTACATTTAATGATAGCCAAGAGGCTTTAGCTTACCTATACTATCCCGGTTTAATCATCATGGGAATTGCATTTAAAGAAGAAGTTCAGCCTCCTAAATATTCTCTTAATAAGAAGCCTGAAGCTGCTTATATTTAAATTCTAAATTGATAAAAAATATAGAATTGTCTCTTAAGGATGCCCTCATGTTAATCGAAAAGCTAAGGCAAAAAGTATCTAGCCAATATGTGCGTAATATTGGTTGGATGGGGGGAGCAGAGTTAGTGAATCGTGTGTTCCGATTGGGAACAACAGTTACTTTATCTCACCTGTTAAATCCCTACGATTATGGATTGATAGCAATCGTTTTGACTACCAATGAATTTGCAACTGTTTTTACCTTAAGAGCTGGAATTGGATCTAAGATTATTCAGGCATCAGAGAAGGATCTGAAAATTATTTGTCAGACATCTTACTGCCTTAATTGGATCTTATGTGGAGTAATGTTTATTATTCAGTGTACTGCCGCTTTACCAGTTGCCTGGTTTTATAGTAATAACCAAATTATCTTACCTATCTGCATTATGGCATTAGTCTACTTAATGCTGCCAATCTTTGCAGTTCAGTCTGCATTAATCCAGCGAGAGAACCGCCTAAAAATTATAGCATTATGCAATGCTACTCAGTCTTTCCTAATCAATATTCTCACTATAGGTTTAGCCCTATTAGGGATGGGAATGTGGGCTGTTGTTGTACCTATTGTTATTACAACTCCAGTATGGATTGTTATCAATCTTATGAATCATCCTTGGCGGCCTACCATGTCCTTTAGTTTTAACAAGTGGCAGGAAGTTGTTAGTTATGCTAGAAATATTCTTGGCGTTGAGTTACTAAATAAGCTAAGAGCTAATCTTGATTACCTGATAATTGGACGTTTTTTAGGAGTCCAGGCGCTAGGAATTTACTATTTCGCTTTCAATGCTGGCTTAGGAATCAGCATGAATGTCATAAATACAATGACTTGGTCTTTATACCCCCATCTTTGTGCTGCTCGGGGAAACGTTAAGCAGTTTCAAGAACGTTATTTTAGTAGCCTCAAAACATTTGCCTTAATTGTCTTTCCATTGGTTTTGTTACAGTCAAGTCTAGCTCCATTTTATGTACCAATTGTTTTTGGGCAAAAGTGGGTAACAGCAATTCCAGTATTGATAGTTATCTGCTTATCAGCCCTACCACGCCCATTTGCTGATGGCGCTTCTATGTTACTTAACTCTGTAGATAAAAGTCATATTAATCTTTACTGGAACCTAATTTTTACTGTGATTTTTACAATTTCATTACTAGTAGCTGTGAAATGGGGAATTTTTTGGGTAGCTGTTGCGGTGTTCATGGCTCATATATTAGCATTACCTCTTTACAGCATTTGGGCTAGTAAATATGTTTTAGCTAGAACTCAATCTTTATCAATTGCAAAATAAAAATTAAATAGCTCTCAGCATTTAATTAAAGCTAAGTCAAAATTTTGCTTTTTATAAAAATAGTTTCTTCTAACTACACTCATTCATTGAAAAATAACGAATAATAATGAGGAACTAAAATTAATGGCTACCCCCCAACTGGAACAGCTGAAAGAATTTCTGCATAAATCACTAGGGAAATTAGAGACATTTCAAGAGTGTGCATTACTGGACTATCCTGACTATCCTAATATTGGCGACCACCTTATAGGGTTAGGTACTGTACTTTATTTAATCAATGTGCAAAAAACAAAAATTAAATATACTGCAAGTCCTAATAACTTTTCTAGCAAAGTCATGGAAGAAAGAATTGGAAAATCTGCTATTTTCCTGCAAGGAGGAGGTAATTTAGGCGATCTTTGGACTGCTCATCAAAAATTCCGCGAACAGATTATTTCCAAATACCGGGATAGACCAATAATTATCCTACCACAAAGTATTTATTTTGTTGAACCAACCAACTTAATGAAAGCAGCAAATGTCTTCAACTCACATCCTAATTTGACTTTGTTTGTCCGTGACGAATACAGCTATGAACTTGCTCTAAAATATTTCTACAACTGTCAGGTAATTAAAGCACCTGATATGGCTTTTCAAATGGTCAACTTACCTGGTCTATTATCGAGGTCTAACCGCAGCAGCTCTATTTTGTATCACTATAGAAATGACAAAGAGTTGAATCCAAGTGATTCTCAAACTTCTATTGATCTCCCTAATTTAGTTGTAGAAGATTGGACTTCTTTCAAATATGACACAACTGAACGCATGGAGCGAATTCGGGAAGGTTTGCAAAAAGGTACAGTGATTCCTGGTGAGTGGATATACCGACATCTCTGGAAATACTTCCATAATTATTCCTTTGGATTCAATAGCTTATATAACTCCTCAATGCATCTTAAATCCTTAAGTTATATGCATCATGGGATGTATCAATTCAAGCAACATCGTCTAATTATTACAAACCGCTTGCATGGACATATTCTCTGCATTCTTATGGGTATTCCTCATGTCTTTCTACCTAATGCTTACCATAAAAATGAGGCATTTTATAAAGCTTGGACTTACTCAATTCCCTTTTGCAGATTTGTAAAAGAACCTTCACAAATTCAGGTGGCTGCACAAGAACTCTTGGAACTATTTCCAAACTAACTGGTTTCTGTGCCTACACTAGGAATTACAAAAATCCTTCTGCTTTCCATCTGGTTAAACTCTATGACAACTATATCCGTTATTATTCCTGCTTACAATGCTGAACACACTATTTTAGAAACGATAAAATCCGTTCTTCAACAAACCTTTTCTGATTTTGAGCTAATTGTTATCAATGATGGCTCAACCGATAAAACTTTAGAACTAGTGAAGACTGTTGAAGACTTTCGTATCAAGATTTTTTCATACAGCAATGCTGGTTTATCAGTAGCTCGTAATCGTGGTATTTCTCATGCCACTGGAGAGTTTATTGCATTTCTCGATGCCGATGACTTATGGACACCTGATAAATTACAGCTACAACTAGCAGCATTGCAAAAACATCCAGAGGCAGGACTTGCTTATAGCTGGACTCTGAACATGAGTGAAACAGCAGAGATTTTTCACCCTGGTCATAATGTAGTCTATGAAGGTAATGTGTATGACAAATTATTACTCAATAACTTTATTTCCAATGGTTCCAATCCTTTAATTCGTAAACAAGCAATTGAATCTGCTGGAGAATTCGATCCAACACTTTCTTCTGTGGAAGATTGGGATTATTGGTTTCGTGTAGCAGAACACTGGGATTTTGCTGTAGTTCCCAAACCTCAAATTCTCTATCGTCATTCTTCAAAATCTATGTCAACTAAAGTTGAAAAGATGGAGAAATATTTGCTTATTGTCTTGGAGAGAGGCTTTCAAGCAGCACCACCAGAGTTACAAAATCTTAAAAATAGAAGCCTAGCAAATATCTATCAATATTTAACGGGTATGGAACTGGCTCATGTGATTAATAGAGAACAAGTCAACCAAGCTGGTCGTAAATTATGGAAGATGATTTCTTTATATCCTCAGATTTTACTAGAAAGAGTAACTCAGCGTTATTTAATGAAATGGCTGGTAATGCAAGTCTTTTCTCCTCGAATTGCTAAGTACTTGACTCGACCTTTTTCTTTGGCTAGGTCTGTTGCGGTTCCAAGACTGCAATAAAGGCTGTTATTATAAAGCAACTTTTTGATCCTAATTCGCTAGTAGAATTTAGCAACTTATTGAAATATGCCAACTATATCTGTCATTATTCCTGCTTATAATTCTGAGCGCACAATTGTTGATACAATTGTCTCAGTACAACAACAAACTTTTTCTGATTTTGAGATAATTGTTATCAATGATGGTTCAACAGACGGAACTCTTAAGCTACTGGATGAGCTAAAAGATAGTCGTCTAAAAGTCTTTTCCTATGAGAATGGAGGTTTATCAGTAGCTCGTAACCGTGGTATATCTCATGCCAAAGGAAATTTTATAGCCTTTCTTGATGCTGACGATTTATGGACAGCCGATAAGCTAGAACTTCAGTTAGAAGCTTTACATAAAAATCCAGAGGCAGGTGTTGCTTATAGCTGGACTTATTTTATGGATGAACAAACTGGAAATTGCCATATCAATCAGCCGATCTTTTTCCAAGGTAATGTTTTAGCTAATTTATTAACCTGGAACTTTATTGCTAGTGGTTCAAATCCCTTAATCCGTAAGCAAGCGATTGAATCTGTAGGAGAGTTTGAACCTTCAGTATCAGGAGCAGCAGATTGGGATTATTGGCTGCGTTTAGCTGCAAAATGGTCGTTTGTTGTAGTTACCAAACCGCAGATTTTTTATCGTCAATCTTCAAATTCAATGTCATCTAAAATTGAATTTATGGAAGACTGTCAGTTCAAAGTATTGGAGCGAGCTTTTCAATCAGGATCGCCAGAAATTCAAATCTTGAAAAATTATAGTTTAGCTTATGTTTACCGATATTCTTGTAGGCTCTGCCTAACAAGAATTCCAGGTAATGAAGGAGTTGAAAAAGCAATTAAAAAATTGGGGAAGGCAATTCAGCTATATCCAAAAATTCTCCTGGAAAAGGAAACTCAAAAGCTAATTATTAAATTGTTGTTGAAAAAAATACTTGTAGAGAATATTTCCGGGTACTTGCTCCAGATTATTAGTAAAATTCGCGTTACTCATGTTCAAAAATTAAATATTCATGAATAAAGAATCGGTTGAGGTAAGTTGTAGTATTTGCCACTTGGTAACTCAATGGATAGTTACTCAGTCTTATTCTGAATAATGGTGGAGAGATTGGTTGCTAAGAATTTCAATCAGACTATCCACACGTAGAAAATTGGATGTATTTTGAGACACGTTTACTTGCTTTAAGTAATGAATACCAGACGGAAAGATTTTACATTATCCGGTGAAAAGTTAGGAGGTGGGGTTCGTCCTCTGACTAGACGGATAGCCAGGTGGATAAATATCTCACTTTTTTAGATGCTATCACTAGAAGGTGCGATCCTATCCATCAGGTAGTATTCCCATTGCTATATCAAAGATTACTGTAATATCAGTAAAACCTGAAATCAAAACTGAAACTAAAGTCAGTCTGGAAAATGAAAAAAGTTTCTGTAATTATTCCGGTTTATGGAGTCGAGAAATATATAGCTGCTACTGTACAATCCGTTCTTGAGCAAATCTATACAAATTTCGAGCTTTTAATTGTCGATGATGCTTCTTTGGACAGGAGTATAAATATTTGTCAGCAATTTACTGACCCCAGAATTAAAATTATTCACCAGGCAAATCGAGGAGTATCTGGAGCTAGAAATACTGGTATTCGTCATGCTCAAGGAGAATATTTAGCTTTTTTAGATGGAGATGACCTTTGGTTGCCAGAAAAATTAGAAAAACAGATTGCTCACTTAGAAAATTCACCAGCAGTCGGTGTTAGCTTCAGTCGTTCTGCTTTTATTGATGAAGCTGGACAAGCTTTAGGTACGTATCAGATGCCCAAGCTGAAAGAAATCACGCCATCCTATTTACTCAGTTGCAATCCGGTTGGTAATGGCTCGGCTGCGGTAATTCGCAGAGAAGTTTTGGAAGCGATTAAATTCCAAGATAATCTTTACGGTACTAATGAAGATTGTTATTTTGATGAACGCTTACTCCAATCAGAAGATAACGAATTTTGGATTCGTATTTCCATTAAAAGCAATTGGCAAATAGAAGGCATTCCAGAACCTTTGACCTTGTATCGGGTTAATTCAAAAGGGCTTTCAGCAAATATGCTCAAGCAGTTAGATTTTTGGGAAAAGCTAATTGAAAAGACACGCTCCTACGCTCCAGAAATATTTACTCAAGGGGAAACACTAGCTAGAGCTTACCAGTTGCAGTATTTAGCTCGTAATGCCGTACGACTACGAGAAGGTTCAATGGCTGTAAAATTAATTAATCGAGCGTTAATAACTAATTGGCATATTCTTCTTGAAAATCCAAAAAGTACACTTTTGACACTGGTAGCAGCCTATTTACTTTTATTCTTACCTCAAAATGTTTTCAATAAATTTGAAGCTATGGTTTCAAATAATATAGGGGCTAACCAAAAACGTCAGATTCTTCAAGAAGATATCTAGAAATAATTAAGAACTTTTCTATAAATAATTAAGAACTTTCTATGCCTAAAGCATAATTAGATTTTTTGCATAGTGCATAGTGCATAGTAAATTTAATTAAATATTAATTAAATAAAATCAATAGGAATAGTCAACAATGAAGAAAGTTTCTATCATTATTCCGGTTTACAAAGCAGAAAAATATATAGCTGCTACGCTGCAATCGGCTCTTGAACAAACTTACGAGAACTTCGAGATTTTAATTATTGATGATGGTACTCCTGATAAGAGTATAGAAATTTGTCAGCAATTTACAGACTCTAGAATTAAAATTATTCGTCAAAATAATCGGGGTCTACCTGGGGCAAGAAACACTGGTATTCGCCATGCACAGGGAGAATATTTAACTCTTTTAGATGCTGATGACTTATGGTTGCCAGAAAAATTAGAAAAACACGTTAAGCATTTAGATAATTCGCCTAATGTCGGTGTAAGCTTTAGCCGCTCTGCTTTTATTGATGATAATGGGAACCCTTTAGGTATTTATCAAATGCCTCAAATGCAAGGAATAACTCCAGCGATTATCCTTTGCCGCAATCCAATTAGCAATGGTTCGGTAGCAGTAATTAAAAGAGAAGTTTTTGAGGCTATTGAATTCCAAGACAGTCTTTACGGTACAGTTGAAAATTTTTATTTCGATGAGCGATCGCGTCATATTAATGGTGACTCAACAGATGTTGAATGTTGGTTTCGGATGTCTGTTAAGAGCGATCTGCAAATAGAGGGTATTCCTGAAGCTTTGACTTTATATAGGGTAAATTCAGGGGGACTATCAGCGAACTTGCTCAAGCAGTTAGATTCTTGGGAATTGGCAATCTCTAGGGCACGTTTATACGCCCCAGAAATAGTTAATCAATGGGAAACACTGGCTAGAGCTTACCAGTTGCGGTACTTAGCCCGGAGAGCAGTCAGCCTGCAAGATGGTGCAATGGCTGTGAAGTTAGTGAATCAAGCATTAGCAACCAATTGGCATATTCTCTCTAAAGAACCACGCCGTACACTTTTGACCCTGGCAGCTGCCTATTTCCTTAGGCTTTTGCCCCAGTCCCTTTACAGTCGAATTGAGACTGTTGCTTTAAAGACTACAGGATATACTCAAAGACAGCGCATTTCACAAGGCTTAGGGGGGAGCAACGCGATTTCGTGAGGTCGCCCAAAGGACGTGCATAAATGAGCTTTAACGCGGCTTTTAGATCGAATCACTCACTTGAGTCCCTGTATAATTGGGAACCCAACCTTCTGCATTGTCGCAACCCGCCGCAGGCATCGCAAAATAGCGTACTCCTTTGAAATTCAACGAAGCAGTTGGGCTGCACCAATGCTCAACACCAGCCGGGATGTAGAGATAGTCTTGTGCCTGAACTAAAAGCTGTACCTGACTGCCATCAAGTCGCACGAAGCCATAAATCATTTCTCCTGACAACACATAGAGGGGTTCAGCCGCAGGATGAGTATGGTAACGACCGTAGGTTGCGATTAGGTGGTGAAGATTGAACGAACCTGGATGCACATTTAGTAAGTCACACCAGAGAGCGCCATTTTCTTGCTGAAGAAATTCAAAGACGCTGTTATGGAGTTCTACGCAATAACGTTTCTCGGCCTCAGTTAAAACGTCCTGGTGTATCAAATTAGGGAAGAGTAGCGATGTTCCTGGGTCGTAATGTTTGAGTTTAATTCCAAGAGGCGCAAGTTCGCGAGCTATTTCGCCTAAATCGCTCTCAATCGTACCGTCGTCAAGTAGTAGGTTAGCCATGACAAAAAGACTAATTAACTGTTAAGAAGAGTATACTCAATTTCGCTCTAAAAAACCACTATTCCCGATTGACAAACCGGGGTTTAGTTTACTATTGACATCGTGCGATCGCAATTTTCATTTGAATTCGTAAGGGGCGCACAACTGCGACCCTACACCATGCAATTGCAAACTGCTATAGTTAAACTCTTAAATACCCATTAAAAGAATAAATTTATCGCCAGAATGATGCTTATTGGTACCACTAGCATCTAAGCTAGTACGGGTGAACTATATCCAGCATGGAATGTCTGACTTAATTCTGTTTTGGCATCGGCGCGATTTACGCATTTCTGACAATACGGGACTGGCTGCGGCAAAAGAGCAGAGTCCGAAGGTGGTGGGCGTGTTTTGCCTCGATCCGCATATTCTAGAACGGGATGATGTTGCTCCTGTGAGAGTAACTTATATGATTGGCTGTTTGCAGAAACTCCAAGAGCGATATGCTCAAGTTGGTAGCCAGTTGTTAATACTCCACGCCGATCCTGTACAAGCGATACCAGCCTTAGCCGAAGCAATAAATGCCAAAGCTGTTTTTTGGAATTGGGATGTAGAACCTTATTCACAAGAACGCGATCGCACCATTATAAATGCCCTCAAAGAAAAAGGTATTGAGTTTCTTAACCAAAACTGGGATCAAATCCTCAACTCCCCAGAGGAGTTACGCACGGGTAGTAACAGTCCTTACACGGTTTACACCCCCTTCTGGAAAAATTGGCTTACTAAACCAAAGAGTCAACCAGTAGAAACATTGCAAAATGTTGAGGGATTAACGGAAGCTGAACAGGAAAGTGCCAAACTTGCAGGAGCGATCGCACTACCTTCAGCAAAAGATTTAGGATTTATTTGGGATGGAGAATTGATTATTTCACCAGGAGAGGCGGCGGCACAAGAACGATTAGAAGAATTTACTAATAAAGCCATTACTGAATATCAAGAACAGCGCAATTTTCCCGCAGTGGACGGAACATCACAACTGAGTGCAGCTTTAAAATTTGGGGTAATTGGCATTCGCACCGTTTGGCAAGCCACGATAGAAGCATTAGAAAACAGCCGCAGTGAGGAAACAGCAGTTAATATCCGCACATGGCAACAGGAATTAGCTTGGCGGGAGTTTTATCAACACGCAATGTATAACTTTCCCGAATTAGCTGATGGTGCTTTCCGCGACACCTTTAAGAATTTTCCTTGGCAAACAAATGAAGAACATTTCCAAGCTTGGTGTGAAGGGAGAACTGGCTATCCCATTGTGGATGCAGCAATGCGCCAAATGAATGAAAGTGGCTGGATGCACAACCGTTGTCGAATGATTGTTGCTAGTTTCCTCACCAAAGACTTGCTAATTAATCCCCAATTGGGAGAAAAATATTTTATGCAGCACCTGATTGATGGTGATTTATCTGCTAATAATGGCGGTTGGCAATGGAGTGCTTCTAGCGGCATGGACCCCAAACCTGTGCGGATTTTCAACCCAGCCAGTCAAACACAAAAATTCGATCCAGAGGGGGAATATATTCGGCAATGGGTGTCAGAATTGCGGTCTGTAGATACAGAATATTTAGTTACTGGTAAAATTCCACCTTTAGAACGTCATGCTGTTGGCTATCCTGACCCAATTGTGGATCATAAAATACAGCAACAGCAGTTCAAACAGCGTTATCAAGAACAAAAAAATATTAGTAGTGGTGAGTAAAATTGTTAGTTTTTTAATAGGCATTTCAAAAAATTATGTCCAACATTCCGCAGTTCTATTTTGAGACCCCTTTTATTTGCAAATAATGTGGTTTCAAAATTGCCTTGTTTGCGGTTTTAAGTATTTATGTTTGCAGTTTGCTACACCTAGTATTTATACTAATTTTAAAAAAGAATGCGACAGATACATACTCCCAAACCTTTGTTCTGTCTGGCTTTCTTAATTTTGAATTTTGAATTGATATTAGTTGATTTCTTCTACCAAACACATTTGGTCAATTATTCCTGCCACTATCCCGCAGTGGTCAATATCTTGTACTCTTATTTTTGATGCTGATGATGTCATTTATCAAAAATATCATCAATCTCTTCACTTACCTGCAGAATGTGAGTCAGCCTACTGGAGAAAAACACATGAACACGATCGCAGTGAAAGACGGCATAGAGATTTACTACAAGGATTGGGGCAGCGGTCAGCCCATCGTTTTCTCGCATGGTTGGCCTCTATCGGCCGACGACTGGGACAACCAAATGATGTTTTTCTTAAATCACGGCTATCGCGTTATCGCCCATGACCGGCGAGGGCATGGACGCTCAAGCCAAGGCGGCGACGGACACGATATGGATCATTACGCCGATGATCTCGCTGCGCTTACCGCGCATCTCGATTTAAAGAATGCCATCCATGTTGGACACTCGACTGGCGGCGGTGAGGTGACACGCTACATTGCGCGCCACGGCGAAAGCCGCGTTGCCAAGGCCGTTCTCATTAGCGCCGTGCCACCATTAATGGTGAAGACCCCAGAGAATCCCGGCGGTCTACCTAAAGAGGTATTTGACGGCTTTCAGGCGCAGGTTGCCACCAACCGGGCGCAATTTTATTGGGATCTGCCGAGCGAACCCTTTTACGGTTACAACCGACCGGGCGCGAAAGTGTCGCAAGGCGTGATTGAGAATTGGTGGCGCCAGGGCATGATGGGCGGTATCAAGGCGCATTATGATGGCATCGTGGCCTTCTCTCAGACCGACTTTACCGAGGATCTTAAGAAGTTCTCTGTGCCAACTTTGGTAATGCACGGCGATGATGATCAGATAGTTCCCTATGCCGACTCCGCCCCACTGAGCGCTAAGTTGGTCAAGGGCGCGATATTGAAAACCTACAAGGGTTTCCCGCACGGTATGCCGACGACAAATGCAGACCAGATCAATGCCGATCTCCTCGAATTCATTCAGTTGTAAACCCAAACCACTCGGTTTTCAAGAAAGTCTCCATACTACCGCCCCAAAGCTTCTAACCAGGCGATGCAGCGAACCGCGCCCTGCTGCGGTGCGTGGCTTTGGTACAGTGTGTTCGTCCACCTTGCAGCCATGTGCCATCGCTGATCTTGTGTCTCGTTAGCCTTCAATCTGTCGATAGGGGCGTAGCGAGAGGTCATCTTTAGGTTGTGATGTCCAGGTGAGCGGCAATGCGATCGCAGATTCTCGGTAGTCTGGGTTAAGGAACGAACCCAGCATTTCAAGCATCAAGCGTGATTGTCCCTTGCCTCGTAAATACTGTAAGGGGCAATTCGACGTAAATATGGTGACAAGCTGGACTATAGTAGTATACCTGACAAATATTTATGTAAAAGTGCTATTGAAGATGAAATTCAAAATTTTAACAGTAAAATTTATCTAAATTTGCACCTTGTAGTCCAGTTGCGCTCACTTCCTTATTCTTTGTTAGGTTTTTCATGAATGAATGATTTTGACACATTTATATTCCAAACAACTGCGAAACTACTAGGTAATAAATTTGGTATTTGATAAATCATAGGACTTACGCAAAAACCCTCTCAAACTCTCATTTCTCCGTGACGCGCCAGTTGCTTCAAGTCGGGGAACCCGCCCAACGCACTGGCTTCTCTGCGTCCTCTGTGGTTCGTTGTGTTAAATAATTGAAATAGAAACGATAAATCCTTCTTAGTGGGATTTTAAGAAGGATTAGAGGTTATAAAATGTAATCTTTGGTTGGCAGTGGCTATGGTTCGGTAGAGATAATCTTCAATATCCCGATTTCTCTAGTTTCTAGTTCTGGGCTGGTTTGTTGTATTGTTACATTTAGTTAAATAAAAAAGTTATAAGTCACAAGCAACCCTTGCAATATTTCCGGCAATTGTTCCTTTTGGGAATCCACCACCATTAGATTCCCAGTTAAAACCATAATATTCTGATTTGATATCATAAGGTGAACAAGCTGCAATTGAAGGATGTTTTCTAGCGTCTCCTTTAGTAGAAAGGTAGAATATTACATGCCTCCATCCAGAATCTGTTTGGTATTCACTGCGGTTATCCAAATCTACTTGGTAGATTATTTCATTATCTGTGTCAATCGCAGCAGTTACTAGCTGTTCAGCAGAAGCTCTAAATGTGATTCCTAAAATAGACGATAAAACAAATAAAGAGTTAAGAAAAACGTGCCTCATAATGTTTTTGAGTGTAAGTAATAATAAAAGGATACAGGTATATTTGCAAATAATTAAGTAAATTTTTTTTAAAAAATATGTATAAATAGTAAGATAGTGTTTCTAATCCTAAATCATTGACTAGGAGCAAGCCTTCGCTTTTCAAAGGGCGCTTGTAGATATGATTGCTCTGGCTATTTATGCTTTTGAGAAATGAAACTGATTTTAAAACTTTAGAACAGCTATATCCTTCCGATTTTTTGATTGGTTGACTCTCAATCGTGACCTGTTTGCTTCTTATAAAGCCAGTTTGGACTACATTTGGGCGTCACTCAGGTCAGTAGAATAAGTCTTTCGAGTCATTGAACGCTACGTAAATACACTGCCTCAAAAGTATTTTATCGTTATCATTTTATTTTATTAGCCACCTTTAGATTTACTTTATAAATAGCCTCTTACCAATCGTTTTATCGAGGGAAACCATAGGTATTCAATAGCCTGCTAGAGTTCAACGAGTTACAACGCTAACATGACATTAAGTCTTGACAGGTAAACGAGAAATTGTCCATAAGATGAGCAGGAAGATTAAGTAAATTGCACCAACTAATCCAAACTCAATCAGAGGAATATAGGTTACTTCGTAAATTCTGCCCAAGCCGCGTTCTGTCAGTCCATAAACAGCCAGTACACTCACTAAAAAAGCACCGTAGATAGTACGTTTAGTCCAGATACCCACAGGTAAACCGTGAAGTTGAGTAAGCACGAGAATACCAAGAAAACCAAAGAGGAATGTAGGCCACTTGCTTTGTCCTAGCATCAACGACACAACGACACTATGTAAAAGCACCGTAATTTCCAAAGTAAATGTCCACCAACGGTTTACATGGGTGCGGTTAAATATCAACGATGATTGGAGCAGCAGCAAGAACATATAGAGAAAACCAATTAAGTGTTCCAAAGTCGCTTCCATTGGGTGATACCAGAAGGTGTAGATAGCGGCGAAGGAGAAAAAATAGCCGTGGTACAGCTTGATAATTTGCAAAAACTGTTGGTGGAATGGCACAGAATTGCCGAAAAACAAACCGCGTCGAGGTGTTTCTAAAATCAGTACGAAGACTAGTAGGAATACAACTGCACCTTGAGAAGCCCAAATTGAAGTATCCTGAGCTAAAGCATCATACCAAATATATGTTTGGAGAAAGTGTAAAGCGATGAATGCAACATTAATAGCAAGCATGACGTAATTTATCGGGTGCAACGCTGATTTGTATTTCAACTGCGATCGCTGCGCCCACAAGATACACGCCCAGATGCTAAACTGATGCCCAAGGTACATACCCCAAGCCGTCGCTCGACTCCAAAAGGTTGGTTGGGGAAGCTTCCAGTAGTACCAGTTTAATTCTTGGTCAGGAAGTTTGGGGATACTTGCAGGAATGCTCCCACCGATCCAAATTGCGTAGGTGAGGAGGATGCTTACAAATATGCCTAAAAATAATACTCGGCGACCTGTCATATTAATTCGTAATTCTTAATTCAGACCTAGATTTTCAGGCGACACGTTCTGTTTTTGATTCAGATGTACTTTTAGTTACTCGCAAACTAAGAATCAAAGCTACTACCATTACTAAAGTTCCACTCAAAAAAGGAGCAAAACTCCCAAATTTCATAAAACTAACTCCTGCCCACGTTGGCGCAGCCCGCCGCAGGCATCGCTAAATCTGCCCCATAATGGTGCAAATAAGAACTGCATTAAAGAATAAATAGCTACAAGTAGAGTCGCTTCATTAGGTTTTGCACCAAATTGTTCGGCATACAAAGGCAGTATCGGCAGAATAATTCCGAAGCCGAGCAAGTCTATAAATACAGTCAAAAATAAGACGAATATAGCCCTGCTATTATTTTTACTCTCCATCTGTGCAATTCCATTTTATAAAAAAGATGTGTAACTTGGATTAGTTGTAAGGAGATCGGGGAATGCTTGATTGTAAAGAGCTATTGATTACAAACAGGAATTAGTACAAGCAAAATGTTTGAATTGCAGTGTGGTTGAGCAAAATAGCATGGAACAAACCCATGATAAAAATCAAGCCAATAATACTACTAATGAAAGCAACTATAATTTCGTGCTTCCGTATGGCTTTTTGTATCTTAGCGTCTATGATGCTTTCTAATTCTTTGTATAACATTGAGTTGAATTTGGTTAAAGACAAAAATTATCTGGAACTTACGTTACATACATACTTACATAAGTTTAAGTATGTCCCAAATCTCTAACTTATTAAATGAAAACTATTTCGATACTGTGGGAGTGTTAAGTATGTTTGCGTCGTTTCAAAACAGCACCTGAAACACCAAAAGCTAATATCGCCAAGGTATAAGTTGGTTCGGGAACTGCAAGAATGCTTACCTGATTAATAGCCAAGCCGTATTGTGGAGCAGAACTGCTAAAAACAAGTCGTGAGATGTTTGGAGTGTCACTACGAATCCCCAAGAATACTGCCGAATTATCTAATGCTAAGGAAGAAATATTTGGAACTGAGAAAGTACCCAATAGGTTATTAGCATTATCAAAAGCGGCGATCGAATTTTCAATTTTCAATTTACTAGCGTCTACAGCTATCTGAGTTCCAGCGCCAAAAACTGGCTGGGCAAAACTAATCGAAAAAGGTCCGCCGTTCCCCTGAGTTCCAGGATCGGGAGTACCAGGAGGAAGAGGGATAAAACCTGTTGGGTCTATACCTCCAAAGAGAATAAAATCACCTAGACCGAAGTTACTCTGAATGCCAGGTGGAGGTAAAGTTTGAAAGACAAATGGTGGAGTAATTTGAGGCTTATTAGTTGGAGTTATATTTATATCCAAGCTTAAACCACGTTGCGATGTTGCTGAAAAAGAGTTAGGTAGAAAAGCAGAAAAATCAGGGGCAGAGGGATTAAATACTTTACCTAAACTTTCCCAATTAACTCGATCGTTGCCTCCTAAACTAGCGCGCTCAGTTACTAAAAATGTAGCAGCTTTAACTGGTAATGGGAGAACCGTTATTATGGCTGTGATTGCTGAAAAATATTTTACAGATAACTTAAATAATCGATCGTTCGTAACTTCCACAAGGTTTACTCCTTAATTTTTTAGAATAATATCATCAAAATGCAACAGTTAAATATTCATGATGAGACAATGCCTTGCTCAGATCGAGAGAGTTAAAGCAATTGCTGCGATCGCGCCGACTTAGCTTAAATGTTTCATTGGCGATCGTTACCAGTTAACTTGTTATTGTCCTCTCTCCAGCATCAATTAGATTATTTCCAAGACTAGCAGAGATATTTTCATTGCCTCCACAAGAAAAAATCCGATCGTCATTATTAGTACACAGCAATAAATCATCATTAGGAATACCATAATAATAAATATAAAATATTCCTTGATAGTTTTGTATATAGTAATCCTAAATGAGATTGTGAAAATTTTTGTTATGGTTGTCCTTGGTCATTGATCAAGAGTCATTTGTGATTACAAAGGACGAATGACTAATGACAGCCAATATAAAAATATTTCACAAATGATTTAGGATTACTATATCAAATGCATTTGATATTTGTAATACTGACATAGTACAAATATCAAAATTATAAATTTCTGATGAAATATGCCTCAAAACAGTTAATCCTATTTTATATCTCTGGCAAGAGAAAAATACAATTATTTATTTTTTTAAATTATTTAATTTCTTTAAGGTTATCAAAAATGCGGGTGCTATTGTGTTGAAAATATGGGCAAGCAATAAAATATAGGACTTATACAGCAGATTTCAACTTCTCTACGAACGCGAACAGCGTGTGCAAGACAGAGGCTACGTCAACGTCAGGTACAGAAATACCCCACCGGCGCGATCGCACGCACCCGAACTCAACTCTTAGCGCACTGTATTAGGCAGGTAATGCCCGACTTGTTCGCTCTTAGCGTTCCCACTATAAAAGCAAGTGGGGTGAGGGTTGAGTTCGGGTATACTTCTAACAAATAGATTATGCAATATTGTGGGGTATTTTTTTTATTTGTCAGTCCCTTATGGCAATTTATAGCTGCCAATACGCAGAGTTAACTGACCTTGGCGCGGGTTATGGCTGAATATAAATGCGCCTTCTTCGCTTTCCCCACTAGATAAAAAGTCGATCTGTTGCTCTCCTGTTTCTGTAATGCCGTTAATCAGTAACTCAGCCATAATCTGAACTGACTCAGCTGTGTCTCCTCCACTATTGACAACTTCAAAAGGGACATAAAACTGACCATTAATTTCTCGAATTGTTTGTTTTTTAGTGACAGAAAGGATCGGAGGTTGATTTTTTTCGTTCAGCCAAGTGTAGCCTACTAGACTCACAATGATTGCTAGGATGAATGAGGCGATGCTGAATGTTATCCACTCAGCTATTGAGCGCTTTGGTTGTTGTTCTGTTTTAGTCATATTGCTAACCTTCCGGCTGCACCACCAATAGTTGCAGGTAAACCCAGTATCAATGTATGATCTAACCACATTGTCCAGGGGTCGCTAAGAGTTAACTTTTGAAAAAACCACAGCATAAAAGCACCTGCTAGCAATGATACCAGGTAAGACATAATGGTTTCGCTTGATGGCCGTTGAAAAATTCCCTTTTGCTGTCTGCGTTTTTGCTGGTTAGAAAAACCTGCCTGAAATACAATGCCATAAGAAATCAGCAAAGATGCGGCGATCATTGCTAACTCCCAAGGTGGCGAGGTTGCGGCTGCAAGCATGGGAATTTCATCAGTGGGAGCGATGTTAAATGCAATTATGGTTGCACCAATCAGGGTTCCACCCACATCAGTAAAGGTGGTGTGTAACTCATCCTTTTTGTTCTTGGTTGTGCTATTTTCCCGATCGCTTCCTTGTCCTTTTCCATTACTGTTTTCAGTATCTCCCAACAACTGATTCGCTAATGCTACACCGAGAGCAAAGGGCACACTTTCAAAGATGATTTTACCTAAAGACTCTTTTAAGGAGGTTTCTGGTGTCAATTCTCGCAATAGTAACAACACAAAGGTAGAACAAGCTAGCCCGATCGCGATCGCTTCTACCGTATCCATTGCGGTTTGAGCAGCTAGCCAGCTATATCTGCGTTTGCGAAAGCCTTCTATCTGATTGAGCAAGTAAACCACAATAAACATTAATGCGATCGCCATCATTATTAGTTGTGGTTTTGCCAGCGATCCAATCCACCAAACCTCCATTGTGTACAGCAAGGGTATGCCAAACAAAAAACCTCCACAAGCACCTCGAATGATGTCATTAATCTCATTCTTCCAGATATTTTTTTGACTTTTTGTTGGCACTCCTTTATTTTCCTTTTATTTAAATTTTGCTTTAACTTATAGTTCATTTATTGGGGAAAAAGTTATTTTTTTAATATATATAAATTTTATTTATCAGATTTTCATATTTTGTATTATCTGCTACTATGCCGAACGGCATCTATCTTAAGTTAATATAATTTCCCAAAATATTCTCTCGGTTGATAGAAGTAAAAAACAATACACAACTGTTAAATTATTTAATAGCGTAGGGACTTCCAAGTAATAAAATAACTCACAATATTTTATTAGTTGTAGGATGAGCGTCTTACCCGTCGTGTGAAATGGGCGGGCTTTTCGACCCACTTTGCAAGTAGTAGTAACTTATTTTTGGAGTTCCCTGAATCAACTACAAGCTGGAAGCTGGAGATAAAAACCATGAGTGCCGAAAAGAGAATAGAAGCGACTGCAAAAAATATTGAAGGAAAAATTCAAGAGGTTGTGGGTGAAGTCACAGGTAATCCACAAGATAAAACTGAAGGACAAGCAAAGCAAGCTGAAGCCCAAGTTGGTCACACCGTAGAAAATATTAAAGACGAACTGAAGAAAGCTTTAGAATAATTTTGCTTGTTTGGTGCAAATAGCAATTTTATAGATGATCGACTCCTAAATTTGTAACTTTGATTACTCCACTTTCTATAAGTTAGTGGGGTTTTTTATGGCGTAAAATCTGAAAGTGTTAGTTACTAAAACTTGCCTCTTCAATTAACCACGGATACTAGCATCTACAAAGCAATCATGTTTATCCATTTTAATAAGGATACAGTGTCTCAAAAATAGGTTTCCATCGTTATAGTATAACTCTGCTTCACCATCTGGAAAAAAGACCAATCCTTCAAGCGTCATTCGGTTTTTGAACTCCTCAGATGTTAATGTCTCACCTTCATCAAGCCATGTCTCATTCTTAAGCTTTAGCAATTGTTCAACAGCATATTCTTTTGCACTTTTAGCATGATGTTTCAACTCTCGTACAACACTATTAACTCTGTATAATGCTGATTCGACCTTATTATTATCGTCTGTTGAAATACTAATAGTAAGTTGTGTTTCATAGAATACAACTTGGCTTTCATACCAATCTAATTCGGAATTATACCGTAGATATCCCAAAAATTCATGTTTGATGTCGGGATAATTCATGCATTTTTCAAATTCCATGACTTTTACCAATTACCCAATTACGCCGGAAAAACCGAGCTAAAGCTGATTCTTCTAAAGATAGATAAATTGGGCGTCCGTGGGGACAGGTGCGGGGGTTGCGAGTGCGTTGCCAATTATCTAAAAGTGTCTGCATTTCTTGTTGATTCATCGGTGTACCGTTACGAATAGCACTGCGACAGGCGACGGCTACTTGGGCTGTTTGTAAATCGCCTCCCCAACTAAGTTCTAAAATTGCTTCTGCACAGTCGTCTCGCTGCTGCAAAGGTGCGGGGATATTACGAATTGCCCAAAGTTGTTCGCCAAAGGGTTCTATTTCTAAACCGATGCGTTGCAGTTGCGATACTTGCGCTGGCGACAATTGATAAAGAATGATTGCAGGTTCGACGGGTACAAGTTGCCAATCATCGCATAATTGCTCATACAAAACTCGCTCATGGGCAATGTGCTGTTCTAATAACCACATACCACCTGAATGTTCCGCCACAATATAAGTGTTGCTAACTTGAGCGACAGCTTTTAAAGAGTTTGGAGAAATGCGATTAATCGCGTCTGTACAAGGGTTGGGATTTTGAGGATTGAAATTGTAACCGCCTTTGGCTTCTGCGGCTTTGAGTAATTTACTAACTCGTGTCGTGTGAACAGCTTCTTTGAGATTGTTAGAAGAGATGCTGAGTGCTTGGTTAATTGCTTGGGTAATTTGCTCTTGCCAATAAATGATTTCGTTGAGGTAAATTTCTGTTTTTGCTGGATTACGATTCCAGTTAATTTGATCGGGGGAAATAGCAAGATGTAAGAAACAAATTGGATAGCGATCGCGTGGTAATGTTCTATGAAATGCTGATAATATCGTTTGCTCTAGTTCTGGCGTCTTAACCATCCTGCCGTTAATGGCTACACGTACCCAATCTGGACGATGACGATGACAGCGATCGGGTAATCCTACCACTAAATTTAGTGCTGAGTGCTGAGTGCTGAGTGCAGAGTTAGGAGTGCTGAGTGCTGAATTCTGAGTTTTGTCTTCTGAGTTTAGTGGGTTGGGTATTTCGAGTTTCACTTCTTGCAAGTCACCTTGTCGCACTTGCGGTAAAATCTGCGGTAGCAACTGCCCAATTGTGGCAGCAGGACAAATGGTGAACCATTGACGGTCATTTTGCCAAATCTGCCAGGTGACATGGGGATGACAGAGGGCGATTTGGTAAATTGTAGCTTGCACAGCTTTCATTTGCTGTGCTGTTGTGGGTAATCCCTGACGACGAGATGAGCAATTACCAAAAAGATGGGAAACTGTAACCACTGTACCAGGTGCGATCGCAGTTACTTCAACTTGTACAACTTTCCCACCATCGCCATAAATTATCCGCCATCCTAATTTTCCGTCCAGAGGACGACTCAAAATTTCCAAATCTGCCAGAGTCGTTAAACTGTGCAACGCCTCACCACGAAACCCCAAACTGTTAATTTTCCACAAATCGGCACTAGAGCGAATTTTACTAGTGCTGTGGGCTCTGGCTGCTTGTTGCAAATCATCTAGGTTCATTCCACAGCCATTATCTGCCACACGGATTCGCCATTGCTGCGGCCACAAAGAAACCACAATTCGCGTTGCACCTGCGTCTAGGGAATTTTCTACCAATTCCCGCACCACAGAAGCTAAAGAGTCGATTACCTCTCCAGCTGTAATGAGATATACGACTTCTGTTGGTAGAGCTTGAATAGTAGATGCCATAAATTATAGTTTATAGCTTCTGGGGGCACGTTATATATGACTTATATCATGTCCGCTTGATTTGGCAATTGAAGCTGATGCCTACGCTGAGTTTGTCCGTGCAGGTAAGTTAAAGAAATAACTGTCACCTTTTTTACAAACAACTTATCACAGAGCGGATGGGAAGGAATAAGTCTATACTGCATAATAAGCGATCGCAACTTAATAAGATTGTAAACTCTTTAGTTTTTGTCTTAATTTGCTCTAGCTGTCAAAAATACCATCCCTTTATATCATGTCCGGTTAATTAGTTATAATTCCCGTAATCTATGCAGAAACCGGAAAACCCTCTTTCACCCTGCCCCCTGCCCCCTGCTCCCTGCCCCCTGCTCCCTGCCCCCTGCGGTCTTAATGATAAGTCTTTCACCGGACATGATATTAAAGGCTCCCAAGAATAACCACAGGTAATTGAACGCTCACTTTAGTACCTGTCACGATGTCAGACTCAATCGATAATTCTCCACCATGAGCATTGACGATACGTTTGGTAATGGCAAGTCCCAACCCAGTACCGCTTGGTTTTGTAGAAAAGAACGGCTGCGTTAGCTTTGACAAAACCTCTGAAGGAATTGGCTCACCACCATTGCAGACATTAATGCAGATTTTATCTAAAGACGAACTATCCACTTCGCATTTGATTGCATCTCCTGCTGAGACTGCCTCACAAGCATTGCGGACAATATTAATAAACACTTGTTTTAGCTTATCTTTATCTCCTAAGATTTTGACTGTAGGTAACGCCGGGATAAATTCGATTTGCCGTGAGAGTGCTTCTGGCATCTCGCACATTGGCATAAGTAATTCACAAATAAATTCATTCACATCCAATTCACACAGCTCCAACACCTGGGGTTTGGCATAAAGCAAAATTTCACTCAGCAGATTTTCTAGCCGACTAGCCTCACTAAGTGCAAGCGATAATCGCTCTTGAGCAGCTTCAGTCAAAATGGTTTTCTTAAAATACTTCAATCCCATAATCATTGTTGTTAATGGATTGCGAATTTCATGCACAATCATCGCCGTAAATTCGCCAATAGCTGCCAGCCGTTCTTGTTCTAAAAGCTTGGCTTGCGCTGCTCGTAGTTCTGCGGTGCGTTTTTCTACCTCAGCCTCCAGGATATGATTAAATTGGCACTGCTGCTGGTAAAGATGGTAATGGTCAATCGCAGTAGCAGCACGCTCGGCGAACAATTCCACAATTTGGATTTCTTCTTTTGTAAATTCCCTTGCTTGCCGATGAAAAGAGCAAACAGTACCGAAGACTTGACCTTCAGTAGTTTGCAAGGGTATCCCTAAATATGCTCGATAACCTGGCGCAGGTTTACCATATTCTGGATTAGCCACAGCATCCTCAACAGCTAATGTGCGCCCAATTTGCAAAACTGTAGCAATCAATCTACCATGCAGTGCATAAACACGAGGTGTATCTTCGGACATTTCCAGACTACTCGCTAGAATAGTTTCAAACCCTTCTTGGCAAAAGGTAACAACCGTCCAATCAACTCCAATCAGTTCGCTGACTCCACAGGCGATGTTGTGTAAATAGCTACCTATTTCACCAGTGCGATAATTCAAAGAGGACAAACGTGCTATTATCTGCCGTTCGCGCTGCCAAGGTTGTTGCAACAACATTTCTTCATCATTGGCTTTGCTCATGGATGCTTGTTGCATGGTTTAGCAAAATAATATCATGTCCGGGTAAAGACTTATCATTTAGACCGCAGAGGGCAGGGAGCAGGGAGCAGGGGGAAAGAGGCTTTTGGGATTTTTGCACAGATGCGGTAATCATAAGTAATTAACCGGACTTGATATAAGTTAAAAAAATCAAATATTAAATATTGGATTTTCCAGGTATTAACTCTGGATATCCTAATAATTTTGATGGGGAAATTTTACTAGATAAATGTGCTATTTATGCAGAATAAGTGTGAAATTTTACTTAAATCAATGTAAATTTACACAACAAATAGCAAGCAAAAATCAGGGTAGTTAAGGAAAAGTTACCGTATCTTTTTTTACATTAAATCACCTATAACCTAAAAATTTAAATTTTGCTGAGAAATCTGTAAGGAGTTTCTAAGGAAAATATTAGTTTTTTAGATATCAATCCTTATATATCTATAATTTTTAGATTAATTATTTAAGTAACAATCAGTTTAAAGTTCAAGTCAAGAGCTATCTATATCGCTGATTGATGCATTGAGGAATTGAAATTATGAAATTAAGACATTTATTAATGAGGATTTCATCACCTACTGTCAGTCCCGCAGACATCGAAAAAGTTTTGGCTGCGGCTCCAAGCTATGGTATTGAAATTATTCTTCCACCTGCTGAATCTTCGCAGGTATAGCCCAACATCACTAAAAGTATTAGATAGGAAACAACGATGCTAGAAAGTCTGGGAAGAATTAAGAATCCATTAGTCAAAAGTATAGCCGCAGCAGCTACAGTTGGTTCGGTAATCACCTTATCTGCTGCTGTTGTAATTGGAGTAACCAATGCCAAAGATAAATCTGCCTATCAATTTGGTGTCTATTCCTCACTGTTTGGAACAGCTAGTGGTGCAATCTTTGGTTTAGTTTATACAAGCAAAGCAAGTGGAAACAAATCTACTCCAGACCTCAAAGCATCAGATAGTCATGTTTGGAAAGATTGGCGAAATTTTGTTGTTGTTCGTAAGGTGAAGGAGAGTGAAGAAATTACCTCTTTTTATTTGCAACCTGAAGATAAAGGGGAAAATCTAAACTTTCAACCAGGTCAATTTTTAACCATCAAACTTGATATACCTGGACAGGATAAGCCTGTAATTCGTACTTACTCGCTTTCAGATTATCCTGAAAACTGTGAATACTATCGTCTCTCAATTAAGCGGGAACCTGCACCGAACGGATTAGATGTCATGGCTGGTATAGCATCTAATTTTATGCACGATCGCATTCAAGAAGGTTCAGTAATTCCAGCAAAACCACCAAACGGTAAATTTGTTTTGGATGTGCAGAAGTCTATCCCCGCAGTGTTGATTAGCAATGGTGTGGGAATTACGCCAATGATTAGTATGGCGAAAGCTTGTACTCTTCTTAATCCTACTCGTCCTATTTGGTTTGTACATGGTGCTAGAAACGGAAATTTTCATGCTTTTCGGGATGAAGTGAGAGAAATTAATCGACAAAATCCTAATATGAATGTGCATTTTCGCTATAGTCGTCCTACACCTGAAGATAGAGGTAAATACCACAGTGTTGGTTATATTGATGCTGCTCTTATTCAAGAGTTAGTACGACGAGAAGCTGAGTATTTTCTGTGTGGTTCTCCATCTTTTATGCAATCCATAATGCCAGGATTAAAGGAATCGGGAGTACCTGACAGTAGAGTATTCTTTGAGTCTTTCGGTAAACCGATGAAAAGTCAGTTTGAAAAACAAACTCCTAATGTAACTGGAGATGAAAAATTTGCAGAAATTGTCTTTGCCAAATCCGGCAAAACTTTGACATGGCAACCTAGTGATGGCACTATTCTAGAATTTGCCGAAGCCAATGATATTAACCCACCTTTTAGTTGTCGTGTAGGTGTTTGCGGTACTTGTATGTGTAAAATCAGCGAAGGTGCAGTTGCTTACCAAGAAGAACCAACTGCAACAACTGATAAGGGTTCGGTGTTGATTTGTATTTCTCAACCTGGAACTGCAAAATTGGTGTTGGATATTTAAGAAATTCTTCTGATAATCAAGTAATATCAAGCCTGTTATCTATCAGGCTTAATATCAATTTTTGATAAAAACGTGATACTCGATATAGCAAATTAATTAAAAAAAAATGCAGATATGCCCAGGGTGAGATGATGACAACTTCAACCCAAGAAGAAATCAGATTAGCAGAAGCACAAAATCATATAGCACATTGGCGCAGATGGGGCCATATTTAAGCGATCGCTAATGGGGAACGGTGCGCGAATACAGTCCTAACGGTACAGCCTGGGACGATTGTCACCCAGATCAGGCTTGTTCTCGTGTTGATCATTATCTCAATCCAAAAATAACTGAAGGAGAGCAATAAATTGAGGATTAAACAAAAAGAAGATTCTCGCTTTCGCTGGATTAATTTAGATTCATCTCAGCTATCAATTCAGGAAGATACAGATATTATTCAAGGACTAAACAATCAACCTAAAACTTTACCATGCCGCTACTTATACGATGACCAAGGCTCAGAAATATTTGAGCAAATTTGTGAACTGCCAGAATACTATCCAACTCGCACGGAGCAAGCAATTTTAGAAATATCTGCCCTAGAAATTGCCCAAATGACAGGTTTGTGTACCTTGATAGAACTGGGTAGTGGTAGTTCTCGCAAAACTCGCCTGTTATTAGATGCGTACAGTCAATTTCAACAAGAACTGCAATATTTCCCCATTGATGTTAGTGCTGGAATTCTTCAAACTACTGCTTTGGATTTGCTTTATCAGTACCCGAAATTAAAACTTTGTGGTTTAGCAGGAACTTACGAACAAGCGCTAGCACAGCTTCCACCAGCTGAATTCGAGAATCGGATGTTAATTTTTTTAGGGAGTACGCTAGGGAATTTGAATGAGCAAGAATGCAGCGACTTTCTCACTCAAATTGAACGAGCATTGAAACCTGGAGAATTCTTTTTATTTGGCGTGGATTTGCAAAAGCCAATAGAAATTCTTGAGGCAGCTTATAATGATTCCCAATCTATAACAGCAGCTTTTAATTTAAATATTTTGCACCATCTCAATCGACGTTTTCAAGGTAATTTTGAAGTCAACCAATTTGAACATTGGGCTTTCTACAACCCAGTAGCTCACCAAATTGAAATGCATCTACGAAGTCTCACAAATCAAACCGCAGTACTAGAAGCTTTGGATTATCAGGTTTCTCTCCAGTCCGGGGAAACAATTCGTACCGAAATTTCTCGTAAGTTTCATCTACCAACTTTAGTTTCTGTTTTAGAGAATCATGCACTCCAGCCATTACAAATATGGTCAGATCCTCAAGGTTGGTTCGGTTTAATATTATGCCAACGTCAGTCTACAACTCATGAACATCTATAGTGATCCGCTTTGATTATTGAACTGACTTGCGTAGGCTGGGAGTAGGGAATAGGGAGTAGGGAGTAGGGAGTAGGGAATAAGCCTTTTTGATTGGTACTTAATTTGTTCAAAAATCAAACAGGAGTCCTATATAAGCAAAAAAATACTTCTGCTGAAAGTTTTTATCGCCGAGTTGGGTTTGAAGATTGCGATCGCAATCTAATGACAAAATAGCTGAATAAACCCTAGCTTCGTCTATTAAATAAAGGAGTTCACAATCTCATGTCAATTTATAACTTTACTCTCTCTAGGCAGTTATTACGCAACTTGTCGATCATTTCGCTGACTGTTGTACTCCTATACGGTGTATCTCGTGTGATACTTCCTGCTCCCGCCACCGATATTTCGACTGCTGCACCGAAGGGAAAGCAAGTAGCAGTTTTCGGTGGTGGGTGCTACTGGGGAATGGAAGCAGTTTTTGAGCATCTCAAAGGTGTTTCTGATGTCGTTTCTGGCTTTTCTGGGGGTGATGCAAAAACCGCAGACTACGCGATTGTTAGTGCTGGATTAACTAATCATGCTGAATCAGTGAAAATCACTTACGATCCATCACAAATATCATATAGCCAGCTTCTGAAGGTCTACTTTTTGGTAGCGCATGACCCAACACAGCTGAATCGACAAGGCCCCGACTCAGGTAAGCAATATCGTTCGGTCATCTTTTTTGGTAACGATGAGCAGAAGCGAGTCGCACACGAATATATCGCTCAACTCAACAAATTGCGAATCTTCGACAAGCAGATTGTGACAGAATTAGCTCCTTTGAAAGGTTTTTATCAGGCTGCGGCATACCATCAGAATTACATAGTACATCATCCGAGCGATCGCTATGTGGTAGTGAATGACTTGCCGAAACTGGCTAAACTTCAAGCAAAGTTCCCTGATATGTATAGCAAGTAAGGGGATTTACAGCATTCGGCTTTTAACATCCCCCTGAACCAGTGAAAGATTAGCCTATCCTGTAAGAGGATGTTTGAAAAGTTCTCTTGTCGGTATCAAAAGTTTTAGATCCCTCTAAATCTACGCCACGTGCAACAAGAGTGGCTCGCCGCCCAACGCAGTGGCTCCCCTTAAAAAGGGAGACTTTGATTCCGGTTCCCCCCTTAAAAAGGGGGGTTAGGGGGGATCTAAAAGTGCCTAAAGTCACAGCGAAATACTTTTCAAACAACCTCTAAGATGCTCGTCTCTGCTTTTCCAGATATTGCTGATGATACTCTTCCGCTCTGTAGAATTGCGATGTAGGTATAATTTCCGTCACAATTGAATTTTTGTGATAGCGAGAACTATTTTCAAGCTGCTCCTTGGAGGCTCTTGCTAATAATTCCTGCTCTGGAGTGTGGAAAAATATCACTGACCGATATTGATAACCAATATCTGGCTCCTGGTGGTTTGATACTGTGGGATTGTGCTTATTCCAAAACACATTTAGCAGTTCATCATAAGATACTATTGCTGGATCGTATTCCACTTCCACTGCCTCCGCGTGTCCAGTTTTGCCTCTACAGACATCTTCGTAGGTTGGATTCTCAAAGTGTCCGCCACTGTAACCAACTGCTGTAGAAGTTACTCCCTTTACTTGACGAAATGCTGCTTCAACTCCCCAAAAACAGCCTGCTCCAAATGTCGCTTTTTGTAGATTAGTGTTTTGCATATCTTTGACAACTCTTTTGCAATCATTTTAAATGAAACTCATCAAATTAGACAGATACTTGAAAATGAAATATTTTCCAAATATTGCCTGATTTATTTTAATTATTACATTGACAGATTATCCTGATATGAGTATGATATAAGGCTGAGTATTAGCTCAAACTTGAAAAAGATGGTGCAAATCTAAAATTAATATACTAGCTTTTGCTAACTAGAGAATATTTCTTAGAATACTCACTATTTCAATTGGGTCTAAGCGTTTACTATAATCTGCATCAACAAAAGCATAAACGATTTTTCCGTCTCGATCGACTACAAATGTAGCTGGAATAGGTAGTTCAAAAGACTCATCTTCATTGTATCTAGGTAATACATGACCTTTTTCTTCTAATATAGGTCTTAGATACTCCGGGATTTGAAACACAATCCCAAATTGACGAGCAATCATGTTGCTGCGATCGCTCAATACTTCATAAGTTAGCTCATGTTTTTCTACAGTTGATATGGTATGACGATTATTTTGAGGTGAAATAGCAATTATTGATGCTCCTAATGTTTTAATTGCAGGTAATGCTTGCTGGAGTCCTGCTAGTTCCAAGTTACAGAAAGGACACCAATAACCTCGAAAAAAGGAAATAACTACAGGGCCATTAAATAGTAGTTTTTGTAATTCTACTGGTTGATTCAAAGCATTAGGTAGAATGAAATTAGGAATAATATCTCCTACCTTTAAAGTTTGGTCAATTATACCTGAATAAATTAGCTCATTTTTGAGAGATTCTGTAAAATTCATCGTAATTTTCCTGGAAGTTAACTTATACTTTTATGTACCTTTTTAGAGAAATACTGTTGCAGTGAATTTACTGAAATAAGAAAAGTAGACCCTTGGATTTGCATTACAAAAAGGCAGGAGTTAGGATAGCAGCGTATTCCAATATTCCTTTCCACTCCGAGCGCCAAGCTGTCTCTACCAGTATTTCTTTGCCGTTGGTAAATTGGATGAATTTTTATCCATTATCATAAAACACATCAGCAACCAGTCGATTACGCACATCGTACCTCCACTTAGAGACAGCGGCATTCCACCACCTTTACGCCGTGACTTTAGCATTGGTAGTTCCAGGTAGTCATCACGCCATGCCTTTGGCTCTTGGGAAGCCCAACAGTTCCTTATTAAGGACAATTGCCCGATCGATCTCGACACTTGACATGATGTAAGTTTTGTAGTATATTTGTAGTATAAAAATAAAAGCCTCCTCAAAAGGCAAAACTAAAACCCCTTGGAACCTTGACAATTGCATAGATGCCACTTTTGGGGCCGCGATTGGCGTTCGACTGCTCCGAAGCCAACAAGCGGACGGTTGCAGGATTCGGGTTCAATTCCCAACGGCTCCATTTGCTTTGACTTCTATTGAAGGTTGCAATAACCTCAATTAGAACATTGCAATTATGCTTTCCTTGGGTCTGTAGCTCTAACGGTAGAGTTCCCAGATGTCACTTGTGCCCTAACAGAAAAAGCTTACATACTAGCTCAATAGTAGAGCTATCGTCTCTAAAACGATAAGTTGCAGGTGCGATTACTGCGTGTGTTACCACAGCTTTTTCGACTCGCACGAGGTGTGAGTGTAACTCTCACAGGGAGGGTATCGGTTCAATCCCGATCAGATCCACTAATATCAATTCGTAATTAAAACAAGAGGTGATTGCAATGGTTCATATTCGATTTGAAGGACGTTCTGTTGATGTGCCAAAAACACAATTGGGAATTGCAGCAGGGATGAATGATGTGGCAGTGAAGGAGCGCGTTGCTCGGCATTTAGATGTGAATAGCGATCGCCTCTCTGCTTACGTAATCGATCGCCGTCCTAGTGGCGATTTGATCGTCCGCCCTGAAGCTGTCTATGGTTAAATTTCAGAGTCATCCGTGCCCTAACAGAAGAAGCATACACACACACATTCATAACGGTTCTAACGGGACTTAAACAAAAATCAAGCCCAAATGTAGCCCAAACTGGCTTTATAAGCAGCAAATACGTGACGATTAAAAGTTAGCCAATCAAAAA
>NZ_JBALDJ010000120.1:0-43704 GCF_036917415.1 Nostoc sp.
GACTAAATCATCTTTCCCATCTGCGTTAAAATCGCCGACTAGCCATTTTTGAGTATCCCAAAACCCACCTTGGCCAGTTGCCCAGCGCTGGATATCAAAACTCTCACCATTAGATAAATGAGTATCGATACTAGCTAGACCGCCATCATTGAAGACGTTGACTAAATCATCTTTCCCATCTGCGTTAAAATCGCCGACTAGCCATTTTTGAGTATCCCAAAACCCACCTTGGCCAGTTGCCCAGCGCTGGATATTAGGAAAGTTTAGAGTACCACTGATAAAGTACTGCCCCAAACTGCCGTAATCCGTGTAGCCAGTTGAAAGAGGATTTTCTTTTCCTATACCATCAATTTTGAGGTAATAATTTCCAGCAACGACATTTGTTGTAATACTTGCAGATAGTAAATCTGTTGGATTGGACGATGCAATTAAGGTACCAGCAGAATTGTATAGCTCTGCCAAAATGTCTAAGTTTGGCCCTCGACTAAAAGGATTCACTGTCAAGCTAATCAGACCAGTATCTGTGACAAAACTATAAAAATCTATATCTGTATTGCGCTCAATGATGCCACTATCACTGATAGACGTACCAGAAATGGTTAGTGGCTTTGCTGTCGCAATTGTATCACCACAATCATCGGCTCGGTAGGTAAACCCATTTTGGGTCGTAATAATTTGCAAATCATTCTCAGTATTGTTAGCAGAAGCATACTCGCCTTTACTCCACTGGACTAGCTCGTCGTAATACCCCAATCCCATGATCGGTCTCCAGCCAGTCTCTCCACTACCATGTCCATAGTAGTATTCTTCAGCGGGGGTTATTTGTCCATCATGCTCAAGCCCCAGCGTATGACCTACTTCATGAGAAATAATATTAATTCCCCCAATAAATGCACTAGACCAAACGACAAATTCACTGTCTCCATGTTCTCCAATCACATAAGCATGAACGTCTTGTTTGGCAACATTCAGTCGCTTTCCAAGTTGATATTTCAGTCTGGCAGTATCAAGAACAGTTCCCAAACCGAAAATTAGGTTTTCTGTGGTGGAAGTAGCGATGTCTACAACGGGCTACGCCTACGCAATAATCCGCGTAAGTACATCCACTCTTCTTGCTAACGATAAGTACGATTGAATTCGGTGCAACTCGATCCAATTCTTTGAGCGTCAAACGTATAATCTGTGCATTGTCGCTCAATGTATCTAATTGGTAAGTAGAGAAGTGGATAGTAGTCTTTGTATACTATATAGGGGAATAAAGACAGCGATGACGTGGTATGAATGTAAGCAATGCAGCGCCTGATCGTAACGTTAAGTTGATACCAATGGTCACTGCTCACACGTGCAACTTAAGCCGAAAACTATATCAGACAGGCGTTTTGTAAATCCCTCACGCCCTCATCCCCTAACCCCTTCTCCCAAGGGAGAAGGGGAATTGAATGTCTAGCTCCCCTCTCTCTTGGGAGAGGGGCTGGGGGTGAGGGCAAAATGTTTTCACCAAGCGGGTTTAGTGTTAAGTTGACACCAATGGGCACTGCTGTGCCCCTATACATCGTGATGTAATATTGTACAGCTAGAACGATTTACCAGCCTTGGAGAAATTGCAGGGGAAGAAGTTTTGAGTGAGTTGTTTACTTTGTATTCAGAACCAGTGAGTGATTCGGCTGAATTCGGTCAAAACATTAAGTTGGCAAGTACAACTTGATAGCGCATACTTTGCTTCGCCTAGAAAAGCATATCTTTAATTTAACTCTCCTGTAAGTTGTGAAACCGCTCCTATAAGTTCAGGAGCTGCTCCGGTAAATTCGGGAGCTACTCCCATAAGTTCAGGAGCAGCTTCCATAAGTTCGGGACCTGCTCCCGTAAGTTGTGAAACCGCTCCCATAAGTTTGGGAGCTGCTCCGGTAAGTTTGGGAGCTGCTTCCATAAGTTCAGGAGCTGCTCCCGTAAGTTTGGGAACCGCTCCCGTAAGTTGTGGAACCGCTACAGTTGCAATATTGATAACTACAGCTTAAGTATAGTGACAGCAACTTAAATATTGCTGATGATTTAAGCTTTCAAACGTAAGGCGTAAGGGTGCACAGTTATGCTCTTATACCGCGTATTGCATCCAAAATTTTTGTATTTTCTTTATTTCGCCAAAATCCGAAATATTGCACAGCAAACTTGTATAAAATCTCAGTGATACCAATTCTCTAAAATCTGTCACCAAATTCAAACCCCCAAACCCAGATTTAATCTGACTTTCTTAATTACGAATTAGTACACAATTATGCCGCCAGACTACTCCGGTCAAAATCTTCGAGGTCGCTCTTTTACAGGTCAAGATTTGACTGGAGTCAACTTTAGCAAGGCAGATATTCGAGGAGCAAACTTTACCCAGGCTATTCTCAAAGATGCTAACTTCACGGGTGCTAAAGCTGGCCTACAGATACATTGGGTAATTAGATTGCTAATAATATTACTCTTATTATCAGCATTATCAGGATTTGCTTCGGAGTACGTTATATACGGACTGTATTGCTTGATTGACCCTAGTCAACCTTATACAAGAACGGCTAGTATCGCTACTTTAGTAGTACTTGTATTTTTCTTTTATCTGACTATTTATAAAGGTTTAGATATATCTCTAAACATATCAATCTTTGTTAGTGCGATCGCTAGTTCCGTTGTCACCGCTACTATTAGCACCACTGTACATCTTCATGGTAACAACATGAGCAATGGTGTTTCATTTGCTGGTGCTGTTGCTGCTGCTATTGTTGATGCTGGCGTTATTGATGGCGCTATCATTATTGTTGGTATGAATAAAGTCAATATTTATAATTTTGTTAGAGTTGCTTTTATTGTCGGTTTTGCTGCTTTCTGTAGTTCCAATGTCGTAAGTGAAACAAGAGATAAAATTGATATTTTGTCTTTTCGTACCGTAACTGGCATAACGATCGCCTTTCTTATGTCATTAAGTATTTATATCGCATGGAATGCAATGAAAGGAGATGAAAGATATGACTTGATTCATAAAATAGCAATAGCCTTTGCAGCTACAGGTGGAACCAGCTTTTATAATGCCAATTTAACAAACGCTGATTTTACTGGTGCAACTCTCAAAAATACAGATTTCAGAGAAGCAAACTTGACACGCACTTGTTTTTCCAAAGTCAAAAAACTTGACTTTGCCAGACTTGACAATACTATATTAACTAATCCAGATGTTCTTAAGTTACTGGTCACGGGCAATGGTAGGGAAAAGTCTTATATTGGTGCTAACTTTAAAGGTGCTAACCTCAACGGTGTTAATTTAACACAAGCAAATTTAAAAAATGCTGATATCAGTCAAGCCACCTTCCAACAAGCTTGTTTAGAGTGGGCAAACCTAACTCTAACTCAAGCTGTTGGCACTAATTTTACTAACGCTCACATGACTGGTGTTTCTGTGGAAGCATGGAATATTGAAAGTACAACTCTGTTAAATAATGTAGATTGTCGCTTTGTTTATCTTTTAGAAAACTCCAAACTTGGAACTGATGACCGAGAACGTCGTCCCAGTAGTGGCAAATTTCAACCAGGAGAATTTACTAAGCTGTTTGAAGAGGTTTTAAATACTGTTGATTTAATTTTCCGTAATGGCATTGACTGGAAAGCTTTTGTTCAAGCCTTCCAAACAGTGCAAGACCAAAATGAAGACACAGAATTAGCTCTACAGAGTATTGAAAATAAAGGTGATGGCGTAGTAGTCGTTAAGGTCGGTGTACTTGTTGATACCGATAAAAAAAAGATTCATAGCGACTTTACCCAAAATTATCAACTGGCACTGCAAGCTGTAGAAGAAAAATATAAAGCACAATTACAAGCTAAAGATAATGAAATAGTTATCTATCGCCAACAAAGTGGAGAGATGGCAGAGATTGTAAAATTACTAGCCAATAAGCCAATTAATGTTCAAGTTGACAACAAAGTTGAGAATAAAAATATGACTAGGAGTAATGATGCCAGCCGCAAAATTGAAATTGGCAGTGTTGGCAGAGACTTTAATGCCAGTGGACAAGCTTTGAATTTGGGTGATATTAGCGGTAAGGTAACAAATACCATCAATGAATTAGCAGCGTCTCCCGAACCTGATAAACCGGGAATTAAGGAATTGTTGACGCAATTGCAAGCAGCAATTGAGGCTGATACAAACTTAGCTCAAGAAGATAAAGCTGAGGCATTAGAACAAGTGAAAGCTTTAGCAGAAGCCGGGAAAAGCCCTCAAGAGGGGGCGATGCAAAAGGCGGCGAAAACGGCTATAAAGATTTTAAAAGGGACAATTTCTAGTTTACCCAGTGCTACAAAGTTGGTTGAACAATGCAGCAATCTATTGCCGTTGATTTCAAATTTTTTGGGTTTAGGGTAATCCACCCGTGATTCACTTTTACCTCACTTCCATTCCTCTCTCCTCTTAGGCTACGGTGTACATACAAGTCTGAAACAGTTTAATCATCTGGTTTAAGCCTAAGTTTTACCCCTCCCTAACCCTTCCCTTTCCAAGGGGAGGAAACTGTATTTCTAGTTTCCCCCCTTAGAAAGGGGGGATTAAGCAGGGTGGTTTCATACAAGCAAAGAAAAATTAAAACTGGGTTTCAAAGCCTCTCCCCCCGTGGGGGAGAGGAATGGAAGTGAGGGAAAAAGCCATGCCACTTTCACGAGAAATCAAGACTTATGTATTTTTCTTTTTTCGTATGAAACCACCCTGCTTTCTAAGGGGGGATTAAGGGGGGTAATTCGACTTGTGTGTACACCGCAGCCTAAAAGGAGAGAGGCTTTGAATCTTACTCCCCTTCCCTTATAGGCTATCCATTACCCACATCTTTATAGGCACAGAGGCCGCAGAGAAGCTAAAATTATAAGTAAAAGTATTAAGAATTTTAAACAAAATAATCAATGTCCAGCATTTCTCTTGACAAAAGTAACTCTCATGTCGTGATTATCGGTGCGGGCATAGGTGGACTGACTGCTGGAGCATTATTAGCTCATAGAGGTTACAGTGTCTTAATTTTGGATCAAGCCCTCGTACCAGGAGGCTGTGCTTCCACTTTTAAACGCCAGGGATTTACCTTTGATGTGGGAGCAACTCAGGTGGCGGGGTTGGAACCAGGGGGAATTCACCACCGGATTTTCTCAGAATTGTCAATAGATTTGCCACAAGCAACGCCTTGCGATCCTGCTTGTGCGGTGTATTTACCAGGGGAAACTACACCCATCAACGTTTGGCGCGACCAAGAAAAATGGCAAGAGGAACGACAAAAACAGTTTCCTGATAGTGAACCGTTTTGGCAGTTGATGGCAACTTTATTTAATGCTAGCTGGGAATTTCAAGGACGCGACCCGGTACTACCGCCGCGTAATTTATGGGATTTGTGGCAGCTAACTCAGGCGGTGCGTCCAAGTACATTAATTACCGTACCCTTCACCTTGTTTACGGTAGGAGATGCTTTACGGTTATGTGGGCTGGGAAATAACCAGCGACTGAGAACTTTTTTGGATTTGCAGCTGAAACTATACTCTCAGGTAGATGCAGACGAGACAGCATTACTTTATGCAGCCACAGCGTTGAGTGTATCCCAACTGCCCCAAGGATTGTTTCACCTCCAGGGAAGTATGCAAGTATTAAGCGATCGCTTGGTACAATCCCTAGAGAGAGATGGCGGCAAACTATTGATGCGCCACACTGTAGAACAAATCAAAGTAGAAAACGGCAAAGCCAGTGCTGTTGTCATTAGAAATCAGAAAACTGGCGAAGTTTGGACAGAAGCAGCCGACCACATAATTAGCAACGTCACCGTGCAAAATTTGGTGGAGTTATTGGGAGAAGAAGCGCCATCTGGATATAAAAACCGGGTGGAAAAACTGCCCCAAGCATCGGGTGCTTTTGTGGTGTATTTGGGTGTAGATGCCAGCGCGATTCCGCCTGAATGTCCTCCCCATTTACAATTTCTGTACGATGCTGATGGCCCTATTGGCGAGAATAATTCCCTATTTGTTTCCGTCAGTCATCCTGGAGATGGTCGCGCCCCGGAGGGGAAAGCGACAATTATCGCTTCTTCATTTGTCGATCCTGCACAGTGGTGGCAGACTGAAGATTATGAAGGACTAAAACAAAAGTTTACCCTGCAAGCGATCGCTCATCTTGCTCAATACTTTTATCTCAAACCAGAAACGATTATTTATCAAGAAGCCGCAACACCGCGCACCTTTGCCCATTTCACAGCTCGCGATCGCGGTATAGTTGGTGGTATTGGTCAAAGAATTCCTACCTTTGGCCCCTTTGGGTTCGCTAATCGTACACCAATCCAGAATTTGTGGTTAGTTGGTGACTCCACCCATCCAGGGGAAGGTACTGCTGGGGTGAGTTATTCGGCGCTAACGGTAGTTAGGCAAATTGAAGCGCAAATGTAGTATTGACTCAAGTTAGTTTTGATAAGGACTTTAGTCCTTACTACAAACTTGTTTACAACTATTTAGATAGAGCAGAAATTTTATTAAATATTATAAATCATACTTATAACCGATTGTAAACAGGACGCAAAACTGATGAAATAAAGTTAGTGTTGCAAATCTGGAGTAATGACAGACAGCGTTTTAATTCTTGGAGGACGAGGGCGGGTTGGTAGCAGTGTTGCCGAGGATCTAGCTACCCATACGCAAGCACAAATTACGATTACTGGACGTTCTGCGGAGTTTGGGAAGGCTGTGAACTTGTCTTCGGGGGGACAAGTGCAGTTTTTGATCTTAGACTTGGCAGAAGTTGACAAGTTGCGAGATGCGATCGCAAACTCTAACTTAGTCATCCATTGTGCTGGACCATTTCACTATCGAGATACTAATGTTCTCGAAACCTGTATTGCTGAAGGCGTTAATTATTTAGATGTCAGCGATCATCGTTCCTATACTAGCAAAGCTCTTAATTATCATGAAAAAGCTGCTGCTGCTGGCGTGACAGCAATTATTAATACTGGTATTTTTCCTGGTATTTCTAACAGTATGGTACGCCAGGGAGTTGAACAATTTGAGCGACCAGAAAAGATCCATTTAAGTTATTTGGTTTCGGGTTCTGGCGGTGCTGGGATTACAGTGATGCGGACAACTTTTCTAGGGTTGCAGTATCCTTTTGAGGCTTGGATAGATGGAAAATGGGAAATAGTCAAGCCTTACAGTGAAAGGGAAGTAGTTGAGTTTCCATCTCCATATAGACACAGCGGAGTTTACTGGTTTGATATGCCAGAAACCTTTACACTGCCCCATGCATTCCCATCAGTGAAAACTGTAATTACTAAGTTTGGCTCTGTTCCAGATTTTTATAATCATCTAACTTGGATTGCGGCGCACGTTTTTCCCAAGTGGTTAATGCAGCGTCGTTACATGATTGAATTTCTGTCTCATGTCAGCCATTCAATGACAGATGTAACTAATAATTTTAGTGGAATTGGAGTAGCAGTTCGTTCTGAGGTTACAGGGCAGAAAAATGGTGAAACAGCCGTTTATTGTTCAACTGTAGTGCATGAAAATACAGCTGTGGTTTCTGGTTGTGGCACAGGTAGTATTGCCCAATTATTGCTAGAAGGTAAGCTCAAAAAACCCGGAGTTTTTCCTGTAGAAGAAGCATTAACAACAAATTTATTTGAAGAGGTAATGCAAAGCCGAGGAATTAAAATTAATCACAGTTGGTCATAAGTGTCTATCCGATAAGAAAGTAAAATATCAGTCTACTTGAGTAGACTTGAGCTATTAGTCCAGAACTTGATTTCTGGACAGTATGTTAGAGGTTGTTTTAAAAGTAGTTAGCTGTAATTTTAATCACATTATTACCCCCCTTAATTTCCCCTTGTAATGGGGATAAACAAGAAAAATCCGGTTCCCTCCCCTTGTAATGGGGAGGGTTAGGGTGGGGTAAAAAATATTTGATAGATCAATCATGACTTTTCAAACAACCTCTTAGTAAGCACAACAATTTGGGGCTATAGCGATTCTCATTTTAAAGAGGTACACGGGTAAGATTACATAATTTAGTGCTACTACTAAATCATTTGTGAACAACGAGATCCCCGACTTCTCTAAGAAGTCGAGGATTTTAGTCTTGTGAATTAAGATTACTATAACTAAAAATTAATATACCTTGAGGTAGAAGAAAGAACTGTACCTAAACACTTAGGATGCCTGTGAGCCTAAGAGATTTAATCTATCTTAATACCTAAAAAGGCTCATAACAAAAGACTAGGAGGTTTTTTTCATGCAAAAAATTCTATTAACTTTAAAACAAGCATTTAGTTCAAGCTTTTTGGTTGTTAGCTTGATGGTTTTCATCAGCTTGACAGGTTCCTTCATTTTTGTTCAGCAAAATAGTTATGCAACTACTCTTGAAGAATTAAAACTAATACCTCCAGAGTATAAACCAAATTCTGAAGAAAGAATTAATCGTGCTAACGAATACGATCCAGGTGTTGGCATTCAAGAAGAAGACAGACAACAAGCTTATGAGCAAGCAATAAAAGATTCAAAGAATCTTAATACTATAGAGAAGACTTACGAAAGAAATTTGAAGGCTGAACAAGAACAAAATCCCCCAGAAAGTTTTGGTGAAAAAGCGAAAGAAGTTATTGAAAAAGTGACAGGTAAATAGGGAATATAGACCTAACCAAACCCCTTTCCTACAAAGAAAGGGGAATTTAGAACTTAAAGCGCCTCTCAGGTTTGGAGCAAGTTCAAAAAATTAAATTGTAGCGGCTTTCAAGACAGTCGCTACATAATACAAAAAAAATGTTTTTACTCAAATTCATCTATTGTGGTGGGAGAAGTAGTATTTTTCTTATTAGCAAAATTGCGCTCATACCACTTCATTAATGGAGTTGCACTAATGCCATGCACAATTACTGAGGCTACAATAGTAGTGTAAGTTATCCAAGCAATTTGTTCGGCTGCTTCACCTTTCAAGCCATGACCAAAGGCATAGGCTAGATAATATAAAGAACCAACTCCGCGAATACCAAACCATCCAAATAATAACCGAGTTCCTGGGTGTAAGGTTCGGCGGTGTGAATCTAGAGGACGTTTACCTATTGTACTAATCCAAACTCCTACAGGTCTGATTATTAAGAATAACAAAATTATCACTAACACAGATTGCATAGCATAATTAAGCATTGGTTTCAATAATAATATTGAACCCAATAGTAAAATTGTCCCAACTTCTAGCAGTTTTTCGACTTGCTCAACAAATTCTAATTCTGCTAGCGGTTTTTCAGAATTTCTGTAACTGCGTTGGACAACTAAGCCAGCAACAAATACCGCCAAAAACCCATAGCCATTAACCATTTCTGTTAATGAATAAGTTATTAGAATTGTGCTGATAGCAATAAAGTCTTCCATTAACTCATCGGCAGGACGGCGTTTTTGGATTTTTTGTTCAATCCAAACTATAGATTTGGCAACAACAATTCCCATAATAATGCCTACTGCGATCGCCCATATTAAATCAACTGTAATCCACTGTTGAAACCAGTTACCCCAGTTATCATCTTCTAAGGCATGAATGCCAAAATAAACGAAGGGAAAAGCTAAAGCATCATTTAACCCACCTTCAGAAGTTAAACCAAATCTCAACTCATCTTGGTCATTTATACTGGTCAGTTGTACTTCTGATGCTAATACTGGATCGGTAGGTGCGAGAATTGCTCCTAATAAAATTGCTTCTTCCCAATTCATCCCTAAAAACAATTTACCCACAGCAGCCAGAGCAAAAATTGAAATTGGCATCAGAAATACAATCAATCGCACTGTAATATCCCAAACACCCAACTTTAGAGGACGAACAATTCTTAAGCCGCAGCTAAATACAGAAATAATTACGACAAGTTCTGTTATTTTCTCCAGCAGTTCGGAGTTAAAAATGTCATCTCGACGTAATTGAATTAGCCCTAAGCCATAAGGGCCTAGAAAAATACCAACCAGTAGGTAGATAATCGCAAAAGAAAGGGGTAAGCGAGTAATCCAACCTGACCCTAAAGTTACCATCAGCAAAAGTAGACCAATCACAAATAGGTCAATAATATAGATATCTACCATATAGCGATTTACATAAATATAAGGTGTTGCTCTGTAAGCTTAGTTGCAATAGCTTTGTATTAGAATTTACCTATGGGCAGATTTTCTGGGATTAGAATTTAGAGGCACCACCAAATTGAAGAAGAAAGGAATAGATAAATTTGGCCTTGGCTTTGCCCATCGTAGAAATTGCCCTTTGATTATTTATTAGAAGTCTTTTAACTAATCGAATATGGCACAGAAATATCGCTCAGACACACCTATACGCTTTTACGAATCGTTTATAAGCTAAACGACATCTAGTTTGCATATCCAAAATTTATATAACTCTTGTGGCGTAGGCCGAAAAGCCTACGCTAATTATGCAACTTAAATGTGGAACAGCTTAATCGTGTCCGGTTAAAGACTTATGATTAATATCATGTTCGGTTAAACACTTATAATATCTGTAGGTTGGGTTGAGGAACGAAACCCAACATTTGATCCTTGTTTATGTTGAGTTTCACTGGTGTTCAAACGCCACTTGCTTCAAGCCGGGGAACCCGTCCAACGCAGTAGCTCCCCAACCTACATTGATAGATTTTATTACAAGTAATAACCCGAACTTGATATAAGACCGTAGAGGAGAGTGATTTTTGGGCTTTCTGCATAGATTCGGGAATATAGCTAATTACCAGACATGATATATTTCCTACTTTCTGACTCAGATATCGCCTAATTTAGTACAAATATACTATAATAGGTATAGCGTTCACAAAGCCTAGCTAAATGCATAATGGCTCTGTGAAAACCTTCTGGAAGATGGATTCAAGGGTTAGTTCGATGATGAAGCATTATATTCTCAACCTCAATCCGACTGCCAAGCATGAATGGGATCGGTGTATTTTACGTGACCCGCTGACTGCCAAACGCCCAGACATTGCTAAACTCATTGCCGAAGCGGTTGGTGCTGATACAGGTAGTTATTTGGTCAGCGTGAATATTGAAGTTCAAGTTTTGCAGGAAGCGGCAGTACCTCAAGCCGAACAACTCTCGCTTTCATTTCCAGAGGTGAGTGTGCCCTCACAACCACAACTGCGGGAAGCAGCTTGAGCTACAGTGCAGAATTTAGCAGAAAATAATAAGCCTGCTTATGCAGGCTTACTTTGTTTTTGTTACCCGCAGACTTCAGTCTGACGGCTAAATAAGTCATGGGTATATGGGCGGACTTAATCTTAAAAGATAAAATTAATGGTGTTATTCAAAAGACATCTCCAGAAATTAATGACGATCTACATTCATTTTCACTCTTATGTCCAAAGCTAATTTGAAAAGCTTAAAAAATTGGCTATACAGAATATATATGATGAATGAGGTTTAAGTTTAAAATTTTTTGAGAGTTGATTTGAATTTGATTTCCGCTAAAATTTAGGAAAATGACTATAAACAATTAGGGTAAAATAATTGCCATACCTGCACTTCAGACATCACTTTTTTTCCCCTAATTCAGTATATTTGGACTATAATATATATATAGCTTCCACCAAGCTGAGTTAAGTGTAAAACTGCTCTGTGACAGCCTTTTGGTAAATGGATTCAAGGGTTGGTCTTATACTTAAATACTACATTATTGACCTTAGAGGAAAATTATTAAATGATGCAACTGAGTCATTATCCAGCTGCGATCGCACAAGCTGCCCAACGGGCTAATGAAATAGACTCTCAGTTGATGGCAGTGCAGCACCAAGTTAACCGATTTGAAGGGAATGCAGACCGCACAGCCGCCTTTGAGATGGATTTGAAAAATGACGCTCAACGCAAGGCTCGTCGCTTTGAGGTGCTGCTTGTGAATCAGGAATATCAAAAGGCAATAGACACCCAGATTCGATTAACTGTCGATAAAGCAAATGCCATCGCTCATTTGGAATATCTGCGTAACCAATTTAGTGTAGCTAAGTTGGAAGCAAGATTAGCGATCGCTCAACAACTCTCTGATTTTGAATCTCGTGAATTAGTTGGTTTATAGTCACACCCATCAACCTCTAAATTCAACTCCTGATCTTTACACACATCTGTCAAATCTCTTGCTTGGTAACTATCCTGCCTCGGAATCAACTCCGAGGCTAAGTCATAGTATTAGGTTGCAGTTATGTATACAGGGGTGTTGTATCAGTATAGAGTCTAACCGAAGTTACTAAGCCTGTTTGGTGGCGATCGGTGATAGCTACCGCCCTAACTGTCATGACCTTTTGATCGTTGCGTTTGTAATGATTTAAGGCTTCAAGGACAAAAGACGATTCGGTGCCGTAAATATTCAGTAAGTCGTGAGTCAAGGTATCGAAGGTAATCCAGTACTCAGAAAGACTTTGTAAAATGGCAGCCTTACCCTGGATAGGAGGATTATTGTTAGATTGCATAACACAATCATCTGCCAGAAATGTGCCGTAAACTTCTATATTTTTAGTATCAATAGCCTGCAAGTAGGTGAGATACCACTCGTAGGTATTGGGTGAAAGCTGGTTAATTGTAAGCCTATCGGTTTTCATGAGTCACTTATCCTTGCCACCTAACGAATTGGATTATCTCACGAGCGACTCATAACACTTAAACTTTGGAGTCTAGATTATATATTCATGAAGTTCTTAACTAATTACTATTAAATTTACTTACTAATAATTTAGCAATGTAATCATTAATTACTGTCATATCAAAACGCCCACTAGCACTAATCCTGGCATTCTTGGCTATAGTTGCAGTTATTTCCGCCTCCTGTAAACAAGTGCTAATTACTTGTGCAAGTTCTAGGGGTTCTCCTGGTGTGACTAGAAAACCATTAAGTCCATGTTCTACTAATTCCATTACACCCCCGGCTTTTACTGCAACTACAGGTTTTTCACATAACATCGCCTCTACAATCACTCTACCAAAGGGTTCTGGCGAAGTAGAGGTATGTGCCACCAAATCACAAGCTGCCATTAACTGGGGAATATCAGAACGAAATCCTAAAAATTTGACGCGGTTTTCTAATCCCAGTTCCTTAACTTGTTGGTGTAACTTTTGGACATAATCTTGTTCACCAAACAGTGCATCACCCACTAAAATTGCTATCACATTATGCGGACATTTAGCAAGGGCATCAATTAAAATATGCTGGCCTTTCCAAGGTGCAAGACGGCTAAAGTGTCCAACCACAAATTTTCCTTCTAATCCTAACTTTTGCTGTAATTTCTGAATGTCAGACTCATCAGTTTGATAAATTTTTGGATTAAAGCCGTTATAAACAACTTCGATGATATCTGAGCGTCCTCCTGCTTGCATAAATGCTGTCTGGCTAGCTTGAGAATTAGCAATTACTAATGATGCAAAACGATTAGCTAAGTTAATAGCAATCCGAAGATTAATTTGGCTAAAATGTTCTTTGGAAAGAATATCATGCAAATGATAAACTAAAGGACGACGACTGAAAAAACTTGCCAATGCTCCGACAACTAATGCTTTTTGAGTGTTGGCGTAGATTAAATCGTATTCACGTGCTTTTTTCACTACCTTACTAATCAAAGGTGCAAGTTGACCAAGACTCTTGAATCCTTGTACCAAACTGCTTTCTTTGCGAACTTGGATGGCTTGAGTTGCGAGGACTTCTACTGGGATATGATTTTGTTGTAATAAATGTTTGAACGATCCATCTACAAATAAACCTACTAAAGCGCGATCGCCATAAGGTTTAGCAATATCTATTAAACATAATTCCGCACCGCCTGGTTTACCGCTTTGGTCTAGAAAAAAAATTCTCATTAAACCTCTATTTTATCTAATTTGACTCACGTAGCACCCTTACTATCTATTACAATCACTTGTTTAATTTAATAAAATATGCCGTACTTGTTGGGCAATTTGATTCCAATCATAGTGTGTGCTGGCATAATGACGACAGGCTGATCTTGATGGTATGGGGATATTTCCCAATAGTGCTTGTTCTAGTTTTTCAGCAATGGATGAGGCTTCTGTTGAAGTCGTAATTAAATCGGGTGAAAATTCTGATAAAATTTCTGGCATTCCCCCAACTGGAGTACATAAAACAGGAGTACCACAGGCTAGAGACTCGATTATTACTAATCCAAACCCTTCAAAGGATTGACTAGGCATGATGGTTAATTCAGCAGCTTGGTAAGCTATGGGTAATTGCTCATCAGGGAGAAAACCTAAAAATTTAACGTTATTATCTAGCCCTAATTCTGTAGCCTGTTGTTGCAGTGCGGCTTGGATGTGACCACGACCTGCGATCGCTAGCCAAACATCTGGTATTCTAGGCTTAATTATCGCCAGAGCTTGCAATAATTTGTCAACTCCCGTTCGATGTACTAAGCGGCGTGATGTAAATATAATCCGGCGATTATTAGGCCAGCCTAGCTTTGCACAAGCCTCTTGGGGTGATAAATTTGGTTGAAACCAATTAATATCAACTCCACCGGGAATAACATTAATTTTGCTCCACGGTACTTGATATTGATCGTGCAAAATTTTCCCAAAAGCTTTGCTCAAAACAATGAAGCGATCGCAGTGATTATAAGTGTTTTGTTCTATTAGCCAATGCTTGATTAAAAGACTGAGGTTTTTATTAACTACCTCTTGCTGACTTTCAGAAGCCCAAGGGCCATGAAAGTTAAAAGTAACTGGTACTCCCTTTGGCAAAATATCTAAAATAGGAAAGCTGTATAATGCAAAGTGTAAATTAATAGCATCTGGTTTACTGGTTCTTGTTTTCTGAAAATTATTACGAATCGACCATAATCTTTGCCAAATAGCACTATCGGGAGAAGCCAAGTTAGTCAGCTTAATCGGCGAATTTAATTCAGCCTCTGGTAAACCGACTCCGCATAATTCAATCCGATCTTGATTTGCGGCTAATTTATGAGTTAGTTCATAAATATACCTTTCTAGTCCTCCGGGACTTTTGGGAAACCAGCCTAATCCAAGGGTGAGAATAGATGCAGATGCTGAATCAAAATTCTCTTTTTTATTTTCCACTAATGTGTGCCCTATAATTTATTGAGCATTTTTAAATAACAGTATAAAAATCTCATGCTTTAAATCCACAAAGAAAGATTGATATGTTTCTTTATAGCATATTTGATCAAAATATCAATTACGATAATTTACGAATATCTATTACCGATAATATTTTTTATAGAAGACTAATTTATAAACTATTTATATGCTAACGTCAACAATGAATTAAATTTTGTGTTTTTATTAACTATAGAATACTGAATAAGACATATATTATACCTGCAAATCAAGAAAGTTTAAAGGTAGATAAAGTGAGGAAAAATCATTAAAAATCACTTATTTTCAAATAGTTTTGTATTAAATATTACTATTTTTACTTGAAAATAAGTAACAAATAATACGTAAAATCAATATTAATGATTGATCGAAAGATTGTAGATATAGTGTCCCCACACAACCTATATCTTACTCAGTTAAAAATAGTTATATTTTTTTACGGATTTCATAAATAATGATTGTATATAAATAATTAAAATCTGAAAAATTATATGATAAATAAATTACTGACGCAGTTAAAAAAACTCCGTCACCAGCTTAATCAGCATATCAAAAAATTATCTAAAGCTAGATATTTACACAGAAGTAAAACTTTCAACTTTTTACTCAGCCTGACTGTTGGAGTCATTGTTACTAGCATCGGAATTACAACAGACTGGGCAACAACAGAAACACCGACAATTACATACAAAGCATCGTCGATAAGTAATACTATTGACAGTGCAAATTTGCGGGTACAAAACAATACTGAAACACCCAAGCTTAACTACAAAACATCGTGGATAGGTAATACTATTGGCAGTGGAAATCTGCGGATACAAAACAATATTGAGGCAATGTATGTTGCCCCTGATGGCACAGTTTATACCAACAGCCATTGGGATGAAGCAGCAATGGAGGCAGGAATATATAAAGATGGTAAGGTTATTGCTGCCCTTGGGGATACTCATGGCTGGAGTCGTGGCGGTGGCAAAGCTGTAACAGCAAATAGTAAATATGTTTATATTGCCATGACTCAAGGTGCGAGGGGCAATATAAAAGAAGATTACCCACCAGAAGGGACAACTTGGTATAGCGTTAGACGCTATGATTTGTCAGGAAAACCTGCACCATTTCCAAATGGGCGTGGCTGGGATAAAAGTATGTTGATTACCAGCACTAAAAGTGAAGTCACTGGATTAGCAACTGTAGGAAGCGAGTTGTATGTGAGTGATTTTGCTGCTAACCAGATTCGTGTTTATGATACTGATACGATGAAGGAACTCCGCAGCTTTACTGTTGCCAATCCAGGAGCAATAACTATCGAGCCACAAAAAAATCTGTGGATTATTCAAAGTAAAAATGGTAGTAAGCCTGCAAAAATTTTACATTATTCCCAAAATGGAAAACAATTGCCTCAACAGATTGCAGATATCGTCGAACCAACAGCGATCGCTATTAATCATCAAGGTAAGCTGTTAGTAGCAGAAAATGGCCCGCGTCAGCAAATGTTGACTTATGAGATCAAAGATCGGCCAGTGCAGGTGGGTAGTTTTGGTTCTAAAGGCGGTATCTATGCAGGAGTTCCTGGTGAAGTTCGAGATTTGAAACTTTACGGACTTACCGGAGTTGGTACAGATGCTTCAGGCAATATCTATATAAATAGTAATGGTTTCAACAAATCAGGAACAGATTTGCGGAAATTTTCGCCATCGGGAAAACTAATGTGGCGATCGCTGGGATTGATATTTGTCGATAATGCAGATGCCGATCCTAAAACCGATGGTGTAGATTTATTCACCAAACAAGAACACTATCTGATCGATTACAGTCAGGCTGCTGGTAAGCAATGGACTTACAAAGCCTACACCTTAAATGCTTTCAAATATCCTCAAGATCCACGTCTGCATACATCCCCAGATGGAACCTTTGTTCGCCGTATCCAAGGGAAGCCATTTTTGTTCCTCACAGATATGTATAACAGCTTTCTGCAAATATATCGTTTTAATTCCGCCACAGATGGTAAAGTCGCCATACCCGCCGGAATGTTTGTCGGTACTAATAGCGCAGATAAACCATTTATCACCGGAAATTGGCCACCGCATCAACCAGAACAAGGGGAATGGATCTGGCGCGATCGCAACGGTAATGGCAAATTTGAAAAGAACGAATACGATCGCAGTAAAGATTATCCTTATCTCGGCGGTTGGTGGGTAGACAGCAAAGGGGATGTTTGGAAAGCTTTGCGAACAGAAGATGGCATTCGACATTATCCTTTACAGGGAATAGATCCTAAAGGCAACCCCATCTACAGCTATAGTTCAATGGAAAAGCAAACTACTCCCAAAATATTTAACGACTTGCGGCGGATCGAATATTTCCCTGAAACAGATAGTATGTATTTGTCAGGCTTTACGGTAGATCACCCTGCATTTAGTGACGATGCTGGAGTTGCTGGATCTGAGATTGCCCGTTTTGACAATTGGAGTAAAGGAAATCGTACTCCCAAATGGCGGATTGTAATTCCCTACGACAGCACCGGTAAGCGTGAAGTGTCAACAGCAGCAATCAGTGTGGCGGGAGACTATGTATTTGCTGTGACAGTCAAAACCGCAGAGGTATATGTCTACAATGGCAAGACGGGGGCGCAAGTACAAAAGTTAAAACCAGGCCCAGAAGTTGGCGGCGAAAGTGGCTGGATTGATATACCCTACGGTATTCGCGCTTTTCGGCGTTCCAATGGTGAACATCTGGTATTTGTGGAAGAAAATTGGAAAGGAAAAGTGATTATGTATCGGCTGGCGGGGTGAGTATTTACAGTAATTACGACATAATATCATGTCCGCATAATTATACCAATTTGAAAAAAGAATGCGACAAATAGACCATTTGTAGAGACGCGATGAATCGCGTCTTTACCAAAAGATGTGTTGCAATCATTAATTGAATTGGTATTAGTTATGATTCCCCTAATTATTACACCAAGTCCGGTTAATCACTTATGATTACCGCATCTGTGCAAAAATCCCAAAAGCCTCTTTCCCCCTGCCCCCTGCGGTCTAAATGATAAGTCTTTACCCGGACATGATATTACACCCCTTTCCACTTGCGGGGCTAATGACTAATGACAGCCAACTCCAAAAATATTTCACAAATGATTCAGTATTGCAATATGTACAAAAATATGTGATTAAATGTATCGCACATTTAGTGTCAATTACTTTGTCATTTCCTATTTAGCCTTCACCCGCGCCTGCTTCACCATTGTAATCAAAGTTTGATGGGCATCTTCCGCATCTACTAAAACACGATCGAATTGAATGCGAACTGGTACAGCTTCCCCATTTACTTGCGCTGTTAAATCCATACCCTGTGAATCAATTGACAGCATTTTGGCTGCGATCGCATCAGTGACACCACCAAAAGCTTTAGCATAAATAGCTACAGCATCAGCATGATCGTCATTCATGTGCTTGCAGATACGCGAACTAATTTCAGCAGAAAAACCATTAGACATTGTGAATTTAAAAGTGATGAATATGGCAAGAGCCTAAATTATCGGCTAAGTAGTTCAAATTAGCAGAAAAAGCTAGTCTGACGCCATCATTATTATAATTTATATCTGAAAAACAATTGCCGTTGTATATATTTGATAAGTTCAGTTTATTACTCCAGGACTTACGCACAGGTAACGAAAAATCAAACCACAGAGGACGCAGAGGACACGGAGGAATAAGAGTTTGAGGTTTTTTTGCGTAAGTCCTATACTCGTACAAAAATTAAATTAAAATAACCATTATCCAGTATTTTTACCTTTCATTGCGGAAAGCAGACAGCGTAAACTGTAGCAGAAGTATTAGCCAAAATTATTGCAGCTAAGAGACAATGAGCGAAACTAGCCCCAGACGAATTGTAATTGGGGATGTGCATGGACACTATGAAGGTTTAATGACATTGTTGGAGGCGATCGCCCCCACGTCAGAAGATCGAGTCTATTTTCTGGGAGACTTAATCGATCGCGGCCCTCATAGTGCACAAGTAGTTAATTTTGTCAAGCAAAATAACTACTCATGTTTGTTGGGAAATCATGAGCAGATGTTACTAAGCATTCTGACCAATGAAAGGACTTCCTCCTCGACGATGCAAGCATGGCTGTTTGGTGGAGGGCAAGCTACCGTGGCCAGTTACCAAGAGGCTCCAATTCCTGATGACCATCTGGATTGGTTAAAAGCTTTGCCTACATACCTTGACTTGGGAGATATTTGGTTAACTCATGCTGGTGTTGACCCTTCCAAGTCGGTGACAGAACAAACTGCCGATGAACTGTGCTGGATACGAGAGGAATTTCACAGCATTGAAAAACCCTACTTTCCAGATAAACAAATTATCATTGGTCACACCATTACCTTTACCCTGCCGGGTGTTTCTCCTGGTAAACTGGCACAAGGAAAGGGATGGCTAGACATAGATACTGGCGCTTATCATCCCCGGAGTGGCTGGTTGACTGGACTAGATGTCACAAATCAGTTGGTTTATCAAGTTAACATTTTTAAAAATTATATCCGTATGTTGCCTTTAGAAGAGGTTGTAAGTACGGTCGATCCAACCAAAATTAAAGTCGTTCGCCGCAATAAGAATTGAGCAATATTTGAAATGAGGGGAAGTGGGGAGAAATTAATTCAAAATTCAAAATTCAAAATGACGCTCGCGGACTCGCTCTAAGCGAAGCGATGCCGAAGGCTTTACGCTGCGCTAACAAAATTAAAAATTAAAGAACCTCTGCCTCCTGCCTCCTATAAGCCAATTCCCAATGCCCAATTTCCTCAAGACCTTACTAATGGTCGAATATTAGCTTTATAACTAGCTTTATCCAAGCCATATTTTCCATTACTAGGTTGAGAGTTAATTGCCTGTCTGAGGGCATCAATGCGATCGCTAGTTCCGGGGTGTGTACTCAAAAATGTTGGAGTAGAACCACCCTTTTTCAGCAGCTTTTGCATAAAAGAGACCATTGCTGACTGGGCATAACCAGTACGTGTCAAAGTTCGTAGTCCTCTTTGATCGGCTTCAAATTCGTTTTTACGACTGCGTGGTAAGTCTCGCGCTAACTGTACACCAATTTGCACTGCGGAATTTCGATCTAAGCCAGCTGCTGTTAATAGACCACTTTCGAGGGCTTTTTGCTGCATCTGCTTGACTACGTGTTTTCCGCCAATGTGACCAATTTCATGGGCGAGTACACTTGCCAGTTCTGCTTCATTGTCTGCGGTTTTCAGCAAACCTGTGTGGACATATACATAGCCGCCCAAGGTCGCAAAGGCGTTAATAGTGTTATCTTCAACTATCTGGAAAGTATAGGGGAGATCGGGGCGATCGCTATTCGCTGCTAAACGCCGACCAACTTGTTCTACATAACGATTCACTTCGGAATTGCGGTAAAGTCGGACTTGACTGCCGACCAATTCCTGATTAATCTGCTTACCAAGATCAACTTCTTGATTAGGAGATATATTAGAAAGCTGAAATGCCTGAACTCCTTGGAGTAGAAGAGGCAAGAAATCTAAAGTTCTTCCAGGCAAGGGTGTACTCAGGCACAGACTCAGGGCGACTACCACTGAAATTAGGGGATAAAACCAGCGACGCCGCCATACACGGTAATTTGCAGCAAAACCTTTCCAATTGAACATAATACGCTTTGAAGATTATTTCGGAAGAACATAAAATGAGGGGACAAATTATGAGACGGATTTAGAGTATTCTAAGTTGCATTCTTAACTCAAGACCAAAGGAGTTGTCATACAGATAATCTTGACGCAAATCTACCGAATTGTGGAAGGCTAGGGATTCTCTCCAGAGATAGGCTTAAACACTAGATTTTACTTTCTAGGTGCTTCAGTATTAACTGGTAAAAGTTTGAGGGTTAGCTGCCGTTCCTCGGAAATTACGATCTCGTGATAAACTGTCGCATAATCGCAACCCCGAAGACTTTGAGTTATTACCAAATAGGGAAAATTGCCGTTACCATCGAAAACTTTCTTGTTACAATCCATTACTTCGCTATTACATCGGAAAACTTTTTATGGCTATTTTAGATTCAAAAGGTCGCTTGTTTGGCAAAATCAATCTTCTAGATTTAGGTGCTGCGCTGGTAATTCTACTAGTTATCTTTGGCATCTTTGTTTTTCCTGGCACTTCTGGTTCTGTTGCCCAAGTCGGTGCGAAAACAGTACCTATAGAAGTAGACTTAGTAGTTCGTGGTTTGAATGTACGTGACCCGGAAAAATTAATCGACAATGGTTTAAAAAAGGGTGAAAAAACTAATGTAATTATCCGCAATCAACCATACGGACAGATTGAAATTAAATCTATTCAACAGCTACCTAGAACAATCAATGTATTCCAACCGGATGGTACTGTTAAAGAACTGCCCGATCCAAAAAGAAACAATTATAGTGCAGATTTTCTTTTGACTTTAGATGGGAAAGCCCAAGTTACTGAAAGTGGGCCAGTTTTGGGTAATAGTAAAGTGAAAATTGGGATGCCATTTGAGTTAGAAGGCTTTAACTATAACTTCAATGCAACTGTCATTGATATCAGATTGAAAGACAAATAGTATTATCACTTTTATTGATAATATTTTCTCTAGCAATCTTATTAAACATCTGGTGAAAAAGAATGTAGAGACGCGTTAGCAGAGCGGGGCGTTCGCGATAGCGTCTCGTAGAGAGGCCCAGTCCAATTTTGCGTCTCTACTACTCATGTTAATTAAGCAAAGGCAAAAATTTGCGAATTAACCCGATTGTCACTGCTGGCAATTCTAACTGTGGTGTTAATCCGACATCTTCCAACTGTTGAAAAAATCGGATTGCTTGGGGATTGATTTCGGCAAGGCGGCGACCAATTGAGGGGCCTGTAAATTCTGACTTTTGTCCCCAAATAATGGCGGTGGGAGTGGTTAATTTTTGAATGTAAAGGGATAAATCAAAGCACAAATCGCCACGAACAAAGGACAGTGCTGCATACTCAGCATTAGGCTGTTGGGCGGATTGTAGATAAGCATCTACAATTTCTTCGTAGACTCGATTGGATTGAGCAAATTGCCGTTGTTGTAAGAAGCCGCGAATACCACTACTAGTAGCAACTCCAGTGCTGTAAAGTAAACGATCGACAATGGGAACGCTAACTAACTGAGCAAAAAAACTACGGGAATAGTCTTCGCCAAAGTCGGAAAGTCCGGCGGGGGTGGTAAGAATTAAAGACTTGAATAAATCAGGACGATCTGCTGCTACCCGAATTGTAAATGCTGCGGTCAATGAAGAAGCGATCGCTGTTACTGGCCCAGTACAAGTCTGCTCGAAAAACTCCCGAATTGTGGTCAAATAATCCTCAATCTTATAACTCCGTGCTGGATGTTCAGACCTACCCCAACCGAGCAAATCTGGCGCAATAACCCGATATTCAGCCGCAAAAGCCGGATAAACTTTCGACCACTCATAAGCAGAAGACCCACCACCAAAGCCGTGCAGGAATACCAAAGTTTCCCGATCGCCTTTGGCAGTCACATCGTCCTGCCAAGGTGCTCCAGCAGCAGTATAATATACCATTCTACCTAGTGAGGTATCTATAGAGCGTTGTTCAAATCCTAGTGGTTGAAACATAAGTATTTTTTGTTGACTGTAGTGATTCGTTGGCATAAGTAAGACAAAATACCTGGGACGCAAGCACACGAAGAGAAGATTTGATAATTTATCTGCCTCCCCTTTAGTTACCCTAAATGTTTACCGCAGTCAGTACTGAGTAAATGAACAAGCACTTAATACTTGCGTACTTAGTCAGAGCAACGTCCCTTTTAGGCAGTCTTTTAACTCAGCACTCTTCATATGTCTAGTTCAAACTCCCGACTGATTGTTATTATCAGCGAACCAATCACTCTAAGACTTCTCGCTAGCGTCAGATTAAGTAGATATAAAATTACTGGATTACTTGTAAAGATTTGGTGCTTTTTTTCATAAAAATAAAGTAACTGAACGTTGAAATTACTGTTTTATAAGGGTTTTTCATGGTAGGGAGGATCGCTCCAGCGTCAATCCAACATAAGTTTTTATGGTAGTCTATCAAAAAACCCATAAATAATTTTGAGCGTCAACACGTCAACAATAGTTAAAACGCTTATTTTAATAAGCTGTTAATTCTACTTAATATATGTAGAAACAATAGCTTTTGATGTATAACTAATCTGATTATTATCTAAGTAATGGTAAGGCGGGATGTCATGGTAGAGCAGGCTACTCTTCAATCAAATAAGCTACCAACGATTGAAGACACTAAATTTGCGCTTGACAACTTTAATATAGAAAACGAAATTAAAGCTTCAGCTAGGCGGGGTCAGGTCGAGCCAGTTCTTGATGCTACCAGACTTACTGCACCTACTTCTATTTGTTTAGACTTAGAAGACTTGAAGTGTTTTGAAGCAGTAGAGCGCCAATATGAACGTTGGGGAGTCATTTTTCACAATTCTCTAGCAATACAGCCATCAAACCCAGCATTTCCAACCTATTCAGGGCTAATAGTCTTAATGGGAGCGCCCAAAAGCGGATTTTTAGAAGCTACTTTTTTGCGTCCAGTTAACTCAGTTAGCGCCTTTGTCACTAGTTCGCAACGGCTAGTGCTTTCCGCCTACGATCGCGATCGGCAACTACTCGCTCAAACTGCACTACCAGGCTCTAATCTTGCCAATTCCAACTCGCCAATTTCCCCCAATACCTTATTATCTATAAATGTGAATAACATTTACAGCGTTACCTTCTCTACTTTTGATGGTCAATTCACCCTTTATAACTTTCGTTTTTGTCTTTAACTAAGACTTACGTACAAAATGCCCTTGCTCTGAGCGATTGAAAATGGTATCTTAATTTGCGCTCTGCTGTATTAGTCTACTATTCGTCTATAAAATCAAGTATTTTGTGATTTGAGCCTCGATCCTTTCTTCATCCATAGTAAAACTTATACAATAGGTAATTTCGTAATCAAGTAGGTAAACACTGTGGCACAGGCTTCGTCTTCTTGGCAGCAATTGATCAACCAAATCCCCAACTGGAACTGGTCGCTTCCAAAATTCAAGACAAAGGGAGCCATAAAGCAGCAAACATTTAAACGTTTCTCTGGCCCTGGGGGCTTTCTTGGGTTCCTGACAATTATCATTGCCATGTTGTTATGGAACTGGAAACTGCTATTGGCTCTCTTAATCGGCATTGGAGTAATGGTATTGGTTTACTCAATGCAGGAGTGGGACTGGCAATTGCGCTGGTCTAAAATACGTAAGTTCTTAAATAGTTCAAATCGTCGGTTAGTTTTAGCAGTTATCAGTGGTGGTATTGCTACTGTCAGCACTTACATGGCAGCGGCAATATGGGTTGACTCTCACAGTCACTGGATTGCTACTGGTGCGATTGTACAAGGTGTAGGAACCCTGTTAACTTTAATTTTATTGGTATGGCAAATTGTCAACTTCTATGAAAATCGAGAAGAAAACCACCTCGATCGCTTGTTGATGAATTTAACAGAAAAAGATCCATTGAAGCGGTTGATTGCTCTAGGTCAACTAACTAAATTGATCAGCCGTAAGCGAGTTGATTCTTCAGTGCAGCAAGATATTGTCCAATGCTTGCAACTCCTACTCAGTCGAGAAGAAGAAGTTGTAGTGCGAGAGGCAGCTTTTAAGAGTTTACAAGTCTGCGATCGCCTACAAGTGCTACCCCCCAAAACAGCAACAACTTTCACACCCATATCAGCAAAAGTCAAACACCACGTTTATTAGTTATTTGTCATTTGTCCTTTGTCCTTTGCAAATGACCAATGACCAATGACTAATAACTAATGACCAATGACTAATGACTAATGACTAATAACTATTTTTGAGACAACCTTCCATTACGAACTTGCACTACTGGATGATTGCACCGCCGTACCAATTGTTCATCGTGGGTGGTGACAATTACCGTAGCTCCAAAAGAATTTAACTTCTGGAGAATCTGGATCACTTGCCAGGAATTATCTGGATCGAGATTTCCAGTCGGCTCATCTGCCAACAACAAGGGTGGTGTACCAACGATCGCACGGGCAATACTCACCCGTTGCTGTTCTCCTCCAGACAGTTGATCTGGAAAACAGTCAGCTTTACTCAGCAAACCTACCAGCTTTAAGGTTGGTTCTAAACGTCGTTGAATTTCTTTACGGGTATACCCTTGAGCTTGCAGCACAAAAGTGACATTTTCTGCTACTGTTCGTTGGGTAATGAGTTTATAGTCTTGAAACACAATACCAATCCGTCGCCGCAATAATGACAAGCGATCGCCCCGCAAATCCGCTACATTACATTCATCAACAACCACTTTTCCCTGTGTAGGCAACTCCTGGCCATACAGCAGTTTCAAGAGCGTTGATTTACCAGAACCACTTGGCCCCGTGATAAACAGAAATTCTCCCTTTTTTACCTCAAGGTTTGCATTCAATAAGGCGTGAGTGCCGTTAGCATAAGTCTTGGTTACAGATTGCAATTGTACCTTTGTAGTAGTATTGCTACCGTGCTGTTGAGTTTTACTGTCCTCTCCATGAACGGAAAAGTCTTTCTTAACTTGAGTTGTTAATACTGGCATTGTTAAATTTTCCTCATACCCACAACCAAACATTTTGACTGCTTAGATGTGACATTCTCCCCAAAATAAGGATTCCCAGGTTTTGCCTGAGAATTTAAAATTTAACAAAGAAAATTTAAAATTTTTTCAATATTTTAATACTAACCAAGTAATAACACTCGGAATTCAGAACTCTGAACTCAGCACTGAGCACTCAGCACTCTTAACTAATTGCACCCCTTGCTGTCAAACGATAAACAAACGCTTTCACCGCAAATGCTGGCAAAGCCAACATCCGTCGCCAGCGCCAAGGTTCTTGATAAAGGCGATACAACCATTCCAAATTATTATTTCCTAACCAGGCGGGAGCGCGAGTTTTAGTTCCCGACCAAATATCAAAACTGCCACCAACACCAATCCAAATTGCTTGGGGACACAAATGGCGGTTTTCGGCAATCCATAACTCTTGACGTGGCACCCCCAAACCGACAAAAATCACTTGTGGCTGCAATTGAGCAAGAGTTTGTCGCAATTGTGCTTCTTCTTCTGGAGAATGGTAGCCTGAGTGAGTGCCGACTATATTCAAATCTGGAATTTGCTGCTGCCAAAAATCTGCCGTTTTTGCAGCCACTCCGGGCGCTCCTCCATAGAAAAATATCTTTGTCCCTGTCTTTTGTTGCCCAAGGGCTTGCAAAAGTTTTTCTGCTAATTCAATCCCTGGAAAACGTTGCACTTTTTGCCATAACAGCCACCGTAAATACAAAACAACCCCGGCTCCATCTGGAATCACGAGTTCAGCATTTCTAATCACCTGAGCTAATAATTGATTTCGCTCTGCCTGCATAGTCATTTCTGCATTGAGCGTTACTACATGAGTTCCTCTGCCTGTGTGCAGGCATTCTAACAACCAGCCTGGATAGTCAGCCATCACATGAACTGGTATTCCCAACACTGAAAATGCTTGATTGCCGTTAGACATAGCCTATTCTTAAGTAATACTCACACCAGATTTTGCATGAATGTTAAGTTTATCAAATTTTTTTATATTAGAACTTAGGCAAAAGAGATTCCCTTATGCCCGGCAACGAGAGAAAGCATAATTAAACTAAATAGACATAAGAGTGAACAAGAATGTATATACGTAGCACTCCTAAGTATATACAAGGGTTTTAAGTAATACATAATTAATTTCACTCCTATGTCTATTAATCTTGGGCGCTTGTACTTGGGCTGAACCAGTCCAACTTTTATTGTTACAGTGTCGTATTCACTTAGTATAAAACGCTCAACTCGCAACTCTGGTTCCGGGAATAGAAGCTCCACTATACTGCTTGCAGTTAGTGTGGGAATATGTCACGAAACTCGACTTTATGGTTATAGTGTAACGGGCTGAAGTTGGCTATGAGTAAAATTCGTATCGCTCTGATTGAAGATCATGACCTAACTCGTGTGGGTATTCGCACAGCACTACAGCAAAAAGATGAAATTGAAGTTGTAGGTGAAGCTGCTAATGCTGTTGAGGGTCTAAAAATGTTAAAAATGCTACAACCAGATATTGCCATTGTAGATATTGGTTTACCAGATAAGGATGGCATTGAGTTAACACGGGAGGTAAAATCTACTACTAATGCACAGCAGCTACTCACAAAGGTGTTAATTTTGACGCTGCGGGATAACAAAGAAGCGGTGTTGGCAGCTTTTGCTGCTGGTGCAGACTCTTACTGTATGAAAGATATCAAATTCGATAATTTGCTGGAAGCAGTACGAGTAACTTACAATGGCAACGCCTGGATCGATCCAGCGATCGCTCGGATTGTATTACAACAAGCGCAACAAAATCCTCAAAAGTTGGAATCGGCTTTGGTCGATTCTAAGACTATTGCTCCTAACCCAGATTCTTTTGAGAATTTGTCAGAAATTCCACCTTACACCCTGACAGAAAGGGAATTGGAAGTGTTACAGTTGATTGTCGAAGGTTGTAGTAATGCAGTAATTGCGGAAAGACTTTACATCACAGTTGGCACTGTTAAAACTCACGTTCGCAATATTTTGAATAAGCTATGTGCCGATGACCGTACCCAAGCAGCAGTCCGCGCCTTGCGTTCTGGGTTAGTTGGATAAATTTAATTTTGGTGTGGATCGATTGAGGATAATCAAGGGAAACTCACAACTTTGAAAAGTTATATTTTCAAAGTGAATGGCTTCTCTGATTTTCTCTTATTTATTAGGTGGGATAAACATCATATTATCTCGCCATTCAAATATATAAAAACAAAAGTCAAATATGGCTGAGATTGGTACGGACAAACTTAAACTCATGGTGGTAGATGATGAGCCAGATAACCTAGATTTACTCTACCGCACTTTTAGGCGAGATTTTCAAGTATATAAAGCCAATCATGCCTTTGGTGCTCTGGAGATATTGGATCAATTTGGCGAAATGGCGGTAATTATTTCTGACCAAAGAATGCCAGAAATGAATGGGACTGAATTTTTTAGTCGCACTGTAGAACGCTTTCCAGACACGATTCGGATTTTGTTAACTGGTTTTACTGATGTCGAAGATTTGGTAGATGCGATTAACTCCGGTCAGGTATTCAAGTACATTACCAAACCCTGGAATCCAGAACGGCTCAGAGGCTTAGTTGAGCAAGCCACTGATACATATCGTCTAGTAAAGAAGCGCACCCAAGAGTTACGTCGGGCCCTACGGCGAGAATCTTTGTTTAATGCGGTAACAACAGCAATTCGGGAATCTTTAGACTACGATAGTATGCTGCAAAAGATTGTCGCAACTATTGGAGAAACATTTGAAGCTACCAGTTGCTTGCTCAAACCAGTAGAGGGCGATCGCCTTACACAAGACGAGTTTTTCTACCGCGATCCGAAATCTGATCTATTAGATTGCTTCTTCGACTCAAGTGTTTTAATACAAAAGGTGCTGGAAACCCGTCATTATCAACTTGCTCAAGATATATATAACGGTAATCCTGGTCATCACCTAGTTGTGCCACTTAGCTACCATCAGCATCTGTTGGCTGTGCTAACCCTGCACCAATGGGGACGCGATCGCCCTTGGGAAGACGAAGACATCCAACTAATTGCAGGTGTTGCCGAACAAGCAGCCTTAGCCCTCTCGCAAGCAAAACTCTACCAACGCCTCCAAGAAAAGCAACAGCAGATTCACACTGAGTTAGAGGTGGCTCGCCAAATTCAATACAACCTGCTACGCCAAAGTTTACCTGACATCAAAGGTGTGAAGGTACAAGCTTGCTGCTATCCGGCGCGAGAAGTAGGAGGCGATTTTTTTGAAGTTTTTGTCCATCCCAAAGGCGATTTGTGGTTGGCAGTGGGTGATGTTTCTGGCAAGGGCGTCCCAGCAGCTTTATTTATGGCTAGTATTATTTCAGTTTTGCGCCGAGAATTATCTCAAGAGACACCAGCAGAGCCGAATGTGGTCATGCAAAATCTCAACCACGCTCTCAGTGAAGATTTGATTAGCAACAATTATTTTGTCACTCTTGTGTTAGCTTGTTATACCCCTAGCACTAAGGAACTGGTCTACACTAATGCCGGTCATATTTACCCAATATTATGGTCACGCCAAGGTGCTTTAGCCGAAAATCCCAATTACCTGAAAGTTCGCAGCGTTCCTTTGGGGATTTTGCCTAAGTGGCAGGCACAGTCTGGTCGATTGGTTCTCGCTGCTGGAGACACATTGTTACTAGCCAGTGATGGAATTACAGAAGCAATGGTATCAAGTAATCATGATTCAACAGTAAAAACTGAGGCTGGGGTTGAGCCAGTGAACCGTTCGATGCTGAATCAAGATGGTCTTTGGCAACTCTTACAACAAGAGCAACAACCACTTTCTCTTAACCATTTACTAGCTCGCATCCAGGCAGATAATCACGTTCAAGAAGACGATCAAACTATACTTTCACTGGAGATTTTGTAAGTCATGAAAAGTGAGCTTCATGTACCAAGCGACTTGAATTTTCTGAATATTGTTGAAAACTGGTTGTTGGGATGTTTGAAAATTCAGCTAGGGGAATCTGTAGATTGGTCGCGGCAATCAAGTCGTTTGAGACTGGCTTTAGTGGAAGCCTACTCTAATGCAGTCCGTCATGCCCACAAGGATCAACCAAATTTACCCATATTACTACGTTTAGAAGTGAAAGACCGGGATTTTGCCCTAGAAATTTGGGACTACGGCGAAGGCTTTGATATGTCTAACTACTACGCTCCAAATCCGATGGAAAAGCAAGAAGGTGGTTATGGTTGGCTGATTATGAATCGTCTCATGGATAAAGTAGATTACAAGTTGCAAGTGAATGGTGCCAACTGTCTGAAGTTAGAAGCTACTTTACCCGAATTAGCCCAATAGACAAAAGTTATACCAATTCAAAATTCAAAATTCAAAATTCAAAATTAAGAAAGCTAGACATAACAAAGGTTTGGGAGTATGTATCTGTCGCATTCTTTTTTTAAATTGGTATTACTATTTTTCAAGTCATGCTATTTATGAGGAAGAACTCAGAACTCAGAAGTCAGTAAAAAGGCATGAATCCTGTGTGATTCGGTGATAAATATTGGTTTAAAACTTTGCCCTTTGCAGTTATTTGCTACTTACTTTTCACGACGTAAAGAAAGTAACTCTTTGGGGGAAGCTAAAAGTTTGATTCTAGTATACAGAATTTGCCGTTGTTGGTTGAGGATAAATAGCCACAATACATTGACACTACACCACGAAGTTTGTGCTTTGCCTGTTACCTGGACTTGGATATCACCATTTTCTAAAGTCTCGGCTATTCCGGTGTTTGGGTAAGCTTTGATGTTTTGACCTTCTTGTTTTAAGTAGGCTGCGATCGCATCTGTCCCCACAATATCAGATTCAAATGGCGGACGCATCACACCATCTATCGCAAACAAGGCAGCAGTTGCCTCAAATTCTCCTGCATTTAAGGTTTCAAAATAACCCAGTACGCTTGGTTCTGTAATTCCCTCAATCTGGAATTCTTCTTTAAACTGCGCTGGCGATATAAATTCAGCAGAGGTCATAAAATTACCTGTATTATGGTGTCTGAATATTAATTTCAATACAAAAATAAGTAAAAAAAAAGCTGCTGTTGAGATAGATTGCTACATATTAATAAATCTTCCTGACGATGGAAGTCTTGAGCTGCTACGCAACTTAAGACAGGCTATATATCGGTTAATTAACAAATCTTAATTAAAGATATTAGCTACATAATGTACAATTGGAGCGCCTTTATTTAGGCAGAATTCAAATAAAAAAATGAATCAGTATTCCGTAACGAGCAGCAGTCTGGTGAAAGAAAAAGCCAGCGAGTTGGGCTTTCACAAAGTTGGAATTACTGCTGTAGATCGGGTAAATGCCACAGAAGCGCAGAGGTTGCAAGCATGGATTGAACTGGGTTATCACGCTGAGATGAAATGGATGGCTAATCCAAAGCGTCAGGATATCCGCTTTGTGATGCCAGAGGTGCGATCGCTAGTGTGTGTAGCCCTGAATTACTACACACCACATCAACGTCCTGAAAGTGAGGAATACGCCAAAATTTCCCGTTATGGTTGGGGAAGGGATTATCACAAGATAATGCATAGAAAACTCAAGCAGCTATCTATATGGCTAAAATCACTTGATGCAAGCGTATTAGCTCTTTATTATGCAGATACTGGCCCAGTGCAAGATAAAGTGTTGGCTCAACTTGCCGGAATTGGTTGGATTGCCAAGAATGGTAATGTGATTACACGGGAATATGGCTCTTGGGTATTTTTGGGAGAAGTGTTGACTAATTTAGAATTAGAGAGCGATCGCCCACACACAGAACACTGCGGTAGCTGTACTCGTTGTCTTCAGGCTTGTCCCACAGGTGCAATTACTCAGCCTTTTGTTGTCGATGCTAATCGTTGCATTGCTTATCATACAATTGAAAATCGGGACAAAGAATTGCCAGAGGCGATCGCACCTCATTTGCAAGGCTGGGTTGCTGGTTGCGATATTTGCCAAGATGTTTGTCCTTGGAATCAACGTTTTGCCCAAACAACTGATATTGCAGAGTTTCAGCCTTATCCTGGGAATATTGCTCCCCACCTGTTAGAATTAGCCCAAATCTCAGATCGGGAGTGGAATAAACGATTTCCAGCATCTGCCTTGCGGCGGATTAAGCCAGAAATGTTACGACGCAACGCCCTAGCTAATCTTGACGCATCCAGGCACAAGAATGACCCAGAAAGTAATTATTTTTGATTTTGATGGCACAATTGCTGATACAGTAGATGCCCTTGTAAGTATTGCTAATCGTTTAGCTGGAGACTTTGGTTATAGACAAATAAGCCCAGAACAATTAGCCTTCCTCAAGAACTTAACATCTAGGGAAATCATTAAGTACTCAGGAGTTTCTTTATTTAAAATACCTTTTCTAGTTAAGAAAGTTAAAGGGGAATTAAAAAACAAAATCCCAGAATTAAAGCCAATTCCGGGAATTAAGGAAGCATTAACAGAACTCCAAAATCAAGGATATAAACTGGGTATTATCACTTCTAATTCTAAAGAAAACGTTACACAATTTCTCACAATCAATGATTTAAATCACCTATTTGATTTTATCTACTCAGGAATTACAATTTTTGGCAAAACAACTATTATAAATAATGTCTTGAGGCAAAAGCAACTCAAACCTCAAGAAGTTATTTATGTTGGAGATGAAACCAGAGATATAGAAGCATCAAAAAAAGCAAATATCCAAGTGATTGCAGTCACTTGGGGCTTTAACTCACCGGAAGTACTAGCCAAGCAAAATCCAGATTATTTAATTCAACAACCTAGCGAACTACTAGAAGTTATGAATAGTCGTTAATTAATAGTCAAAAGTCGATAGTGATAATTTTAACAATTGACGATTGAGCAAACAATAGAGTGGGCAATATCTACCAATGCCGATAATTTCAATTCTCTTATTTTGTGACATTGCCCATCTTATATCATGTCCGGTGAAAGACTTATCACTAAGACCGCAGGGGGCAGGGAGCAGGGGGAAAGAGGGTTTTCCGGTTTCTGCATAGATTACGGGAATTATAACTAATTAACCGGACACGATCTTACAAAATAGCAAGATATTACGAAAAACTAATTTTTCCGTTCACCCTTTTCCAAAGCTTCTTTTACTAAATCATCACTAACATTATCTACACCCTCAGCCGGAGAATTCCCAACTTCCTTTGCTGACTCTAGAAAATCATTAGGATTACCAGTTGACTGAGTTTGAGTTTTTGTCTTTTGTGGCTGAGAGGTTTTCTGGTTAGGTGCAGTGGCTGCTTCAGCTGATGCTGCACCTTTACCTGTGCGGTCAACTTCACTCACACTGAATTGTTGTGCAGCTGCATAATCAGCATCAAAATCCACCGTTGGCGCTTTTTCTTCACCACTAGCTATGCTATCGGCAGCTAATTGGGCATCCTGGGTGGAAGCTTCGTTTAAATTGGGCTTCACTTCTTCATCAGGCATAATTAAAACCTTAGGTAAATTTTTTATTGCTGCAATCAATTGTAGCAAAGTAATGTGCTGCTTTATTGCTTCCTGGGGGAGATTTTTACCTCTATTAAAAGGTAGATTAAAGCTGCAATTTTCAATTAATTTAACTCTTTCTATGGGTAGTAGAATCTGATGCTTAAATTTTGGTAAGCCTTAGTTTGGCCTGTAAAATTTCTTTGGAAACAAATTTATGACTGCAAGTTACGATAAAAATATTTCTCAAGCCCAGAGCAATGAAACTCAAAACTTGGTAGATGCGTTTAACGCCTTAGACACCGATGCAAAATTAGCCTGGTTCTATTTGGTTTATAAAAAAATGGGTGACTCTGTGACTCCAGCCGCTCCAGCTGCTGCTGAACCAGAACTATCACCAATTTTATCAGAAGACTATTTTAAATTGTCAGATGAGGAGCAACTGGCAATTATGCGAGATATAGTCAACCGCAAAGATACAGAGCATTCCCGTGCTTATGGGGCAATAAAAGAAAACAATCAACTGTTGGTTTGGTATGCTTGGGCGGTAGCTATGGGAGATACGGTGGTTGATTTACCAAGCACCTACCAGCCAACTAAAGAAATTAATGATTTGCTTTCGCAAATTGAAGGATTAGAATTTGAAGAGCAAATTTCGGTGTTCCGCACAATATCTGGTGAATTGGGTTACACCGATGTCAAGCCGATCGCAACGCAAGCTGAAACTGGGAAAACGTCAAGTTTGTAATCAGTCTTGGCGACTAGAAGTCGTGGCTACACAAACTAAAGTCCGCGTAGGCGGACTTGAAGAACCTACGAGACAGCTAACTGACTCAAGTCGGCTGGGGTGAGGTTGGAATGGACTACTTGACCATCACGGAACCAAACGATGCGATGAGTTTGACGAGCGACTTCTGGTTCATGAGTTACCATCACAACTGTAATTCCACTGGCATTAAGTTCGCCAAAAATATCTAAGACTTCTTGGGTTGTACGCGAATCAAGTGCGCCTGTGGGTTCATCGGCGAGGAGTACTACGGGACGATTGACGATCGCGCGGGCGATCGCTACTCTTTGTTGTTGTCCACCAGATAGTTGAGTTGGTTTGTTGTTGAGGCGATTTGCTAAACCTACTCGCGTCAAGGCTTCTGTTGCGCGATCGCTTCTTTCTTTCGGACTCACACTAGCATAAACCATTGGTAGCATCACATTTTCTAATGCTGTAAGTTGGGGTAATAAATGAAATTGTTGGAAGACAAAACCCAGCTTTTTATTACGGATATGTGCTAAAGATTTATCATCCATTTGCGCCACATCAATATTATCTAAGTAATAATGTCCGCCTGTGGGTCGGTCTAGACAGCCAATAATATTCATAGCTGTGGATTTACCTGAACCAGATGGCCCCATAATTGAACAATATTCGCCTTCGTGAATAGTCAAATTCACATTGTTAAGTGCTTTGACTTCAGTTTCGCCACTGCCATATATTTTAAAGATATCCTCCAAACGAATAATTGTTAATTTCGGGACAGGATTAGGAACTAGAGAATCGGTAATTGAAATAGTGTTTGCCATAAGAATTTATTATTAGTTGGTAATGCAATTATAGCGATGTTTTAAGACAAGCCGCTTTGCGTCTATACTCGTTTGTATGCAATATATTTTGACCTCACTCCAAACCTCTCTCTTAAAAGGAGAAAGGTTTTGAATCTTCTCTTCTTCTCTACAAGGGAAGGGATTAATTCTGTATTAGACTCAACTGCAAACTGCTATAATTGCATCTTTACAAAATTTCCATCATTTCTCTATTTACTTCTTATCTCTAGGATAATACGCTTAGTTATCAGCCAACCTATGCCAATAAAGTTTGGGCATGGTTGTAAAGAAAAGCAATGCAGGTATAAACTTCCAAAGCAGCATTATAGGCAATGCTTGGGTTGGGCTACGCCTAAGCATTCTAATTTTTGGTGAGTTATACCAATTCTATATGAGGATGCATAGAACTATAGAATAGTGTGATAGTAAAAATTAAACACTGCTTGGCAAGTAATGGGACGCCCTTTTAACTTAGAAATCAGTGAGAGCGCTGAATATTTGTCTAAAAGTCTCAAGAAGGCTCGGACTGCTTTTGAGAAAGAACGGTTGCAAATGCTGTGGTGGATAAAAACAGGACAAGCAACACAGCATCAGGAACTAAGCCGCATGTTGGGCAGAGATGGCTCAACGGTAACACGATGGTTGCAAAAGTATCGACAAGGGGGATTAGCGAAACTATTAGAGGTCAAAGCTTCTCCTGGAGCAACTCCGAAGATTCAAGGAGAAGTGCGATCGCAGTTGGAGGAGAAACTCAAATGTTCCGAAGGGTTCAGCAGCTATGGGGAAATTGTAGAGTGGCTCAAGCAGGAATTTGATTTAGAAGTCAAATATCAGACGGTATATCGTTTGGTACACTATCAACTCCAGGCGAAACTCAAAATACCTCGACCTCATACCAATTCTATGTGAGGCTGCATAGAACCGTAAAATAGAGAGCAGGAAAGAATCAAGGCTAGAGGTAAACGATGGTACGCCCCTTAAATCTAGAAATAAGCGAGAGTACAGAGTATTTGTCCAAAAGCCTGAAAAATGCTCGCACTGCGATCGAGAAAGAACGCTTACAAATGATTTGGTGGCTAAAAACAGGACAAGTTACACAGCATAAGGAATTGAGCCGCATATTGGGTAGAGATGGCTCAACCGTCACACGGTGGTTGCAAAAGTATCGACAAGGGGGATTGGCAAAGTTACTGGAGGTCAACGTCGCACCTGGAGCAATGCCAAAGATTCAAGGAGAGGTCTTGTCTCGGCTCAAGGAGAAACTGCAATGTCCGCAGGGATTTAGCAGCTATGGGCAGATCGTTGAATGGCTAGAGAAGGAATTTAATATGCAAGTCAAATATAAAACGGTTTACCGTTGGGTACGCTATGAACTCAAGGCGACACTAAAAGTGCCTCGACCAGTAAGTAAGGAACAGGATGAACAGGTAGTGAGCCTGTTTAAAAAAACATTCCCTTTGCCTTACTAGCTCTAGAAAACTTGCTGGGTAACGGTAAGCGATTGCGTTACTTATGCCAAGATGAAACTCGAATTGGTCTGAAAACCGAAACAGGGCGAGTAATCACGGCTCGTGGTGTGAAACCGACAGTATCAGTACAATGGCCACGTGAAGCATTCTGGCTATATGGAGTAGTTGAGCCATTTGCCGGTTGGCAGTTTTATCAGGAGTATGATCATCTCAATGGTGAAACTTTTCAGAAGTTTTTAGATGCCCTCTCATTAGAACTGGGCAACGATATGGCACTGATTCAAATGGATCAGGCTTCTGCCCATCAAGCGTTAGCGTTAATCTGGCCTGATAATCTTATCCCAATATTTCAGCCTGCTCATAGCCCTCAACTGAATCCTATTGAACGATTGTGGCAGCATATTATACCAAATCCGGTTATCATAAACCACTTATAATCAAGGAAAAATAACCTCAAAAGATGAGATGCCTAAAAAAGCGTACTTAGCCAACCACTTTAATTCAGATGAACTAAAGCAGAAGTATCTCAAAAGTCAAGATACTGTGGAATCAAGACGATGGCATTTACTTTGGAAAGTCTCTTTGAATTGGACTCTCAAAAATAGTGCGATCGCCGTAGGCATAAATTATGATTATGCTAAAAAAATCCTCAAAAAGTATAACGAATTAGGAGCAGAAGGAGTCAAAAATCTTAAAAATCAACATCATGGGTCAAAAAGAGGGAAGAAATCCCTCTTAAGTGACGAACAACTAGAAAAATTAGGGAAAGAATTAGAATCGAGGCCGGCAGATGGGGGTATCTGGACTGGACCAAAAGTAGCTTGTTGGATAGAAAAAGAAAATAGTTTAGAAAAAGTTTGGAATCAAAGGGGATGGGATTACTTAAAAAAGCTGAGATATTCATGTCAGAGTCCCAGACCCAAACATAAAAAAGGAAATCCCTTAGAACAAGCAGAATTTATTCAAACGTTTCAACTATTGATTAAAACCTTACAAGAACAATATCCAGAATCTGAGATTGATGTATGGTTTTTTGATGAGCACCGAGTCGGATTAAAACCAATTTTAAGAAAAGTTTGGGCAAAAATTGGGGAAAGACCAAGGGCGATAGTTAGTCATCGTTATGAATGGTTGTATGTTTATGGATTTGTGAAACCTCAGACTGGAGAAACTTTATGATATTTAATTCCTAGAGTCAATACCTTATGGTTAAATCTGGTCGATGAAAGCTTTGCAATTGATGCTGCAATTTCTGAAAAAAAAAGGTCTTCTTAGTAGAAGATAATGCGGGCTGGCATCGAAGTAAAAAAGTAAAAACTCATGAAGGAATAATAGTAGACTATTTACCACCTTACTCCCCAGAATTGCAACCTGCCGAAAGACTATGGACTTTAGTAGATGAACCTTTAGTGAATGAATATTTTGAAACAATTGATGAAATGGAACAAGTCTTAGTAAAGCGTTGTAATATTCTCAGTGAAATGAAAGAAGAAATTAGAAATCTAACTAATTATCATTGGCTAAATGTCATTTAATTTATTAGGGGTTTATGGAAACCGGATTTGGTATTAAACGTCAATGGAAGGGTGAAAATTTTTCTTCTTTGCAGCAGCTGCGTTACCGGGTTCAATTGGAATTGGCTCAAATGTCTTCTGAATTGATCTCGTCTTTGACTAGTTATGATTTCATCCTCGAAGCTCTATTTCATGAAGCTTTATTCTATGCAGCTTCTTAGAGAATTGGTATTACGAGGGTGTTGCTGTTAGCAGAGCGCGAGAGGCTATTTGCAAACTAACAAGCACAGAAATCTTAATAATATACTTCAATTTCGTACAGAGGATCAAGTTGCCGATAATGTTCGGCAGGTTGGAAATACAGCAACCGTGCCCCGTCCGCAGCAAGTTGCTGTTGCTGGGTGTAAGCTAGATAAAACAAATTATTCTTCCAGAGATGCCAATAAGAGGGGGAACCCCCCAGCAGAGGCTCTAAAGCTTCATCTATTCGCCAAGAATGGCCCTTGAGTAATTCTCCGATTTCTGACTGGGCATCAAATGGCTCCTCCTCGGTTCCTATCAACATATCTAATTCTGACAACCTTCTTTCTTTCTCCTGTTGCTGTTCAGGGGAAGGTGCTTTCACAACTGCCTGTATTTCCTCTGGCACATCTAGTAAGAAGAATTGTGAGTACCCATTTGCATTAATCTGTTCGTCATAAAACTGGTTTTCTTCTTCTTCTATACGGTCAACGCTACCAGAAATAAACGTCTGACCCATAGCATCTGCTTCCAGAAGGATACCATTGTGACCGTATGCGCCGAAGTGAAAAGCATTGCAACCAATTTGCATAGCTAGTTCTGATAGCCGAGGGCGAGAAGCACCCCTAGCTCGACGGCATAGTAGTTCATTCGGTTCGGTTTTCACTATAGTCCATCCCGGAGTGCTAACGAATAGTCCGACAATCCATAGGTCGGGTAATAGCAGCCAGGGAGTTTGGCGCAATTCCTCATTTGATAAGGTTTGAGGTAGTTGGGAAATGCGACGGCAACCTTCAAGCTCAAAGATACGGCTTATAGCCAGTTCGATTGAATCTAAATTATTTGACTGGATACAAGTAGTGTAATTTCGGAACTCGATAAACAATGACAACCTCCTAAATCGTTAAAGTTATTAAGGTCGCACGCATTACTAGCTTATGCTTAATTTAAAACTTGGCATTGTCTGTGTTGGAATAGCTAGGGAAGGAATGCGGTAGTTTTCAAAGGAGATGGCAGCAAGCTTCAATTAGGAAGTGACTTCCTGTGACTCTAATGTTCTATTTATAGAACTAGATTTACAGTGCAATGACTACATTCGGATATTAAGAGCATTATAGATCCGCAGGGGAACCAGGTTTTATATAATAAATATCGAAATTCGGATACTTGGTTGCGTACAAGCTCTCAGCGGCTATAGCAACGTTTTGATTATCAAAAGCAAGGAAAAATGTACGTCCACACAATTTTGCTACCAAATCTCTGTAATAGAGTTCTCGTTCTAGTAGTTTTTTATTATACTGTTCTCTAGGACTTAGTTGTTGACCATTTGCTGCTTTGATTAAGAAAAGCTGAGATGTTTTAACTTCCGCTAGGGCTTTTAAAGGTACTGATTCTTGTGTATGAATTTTTCCTTTATCTTTAACTTCGCCGTCGTAAAAAGAATAAGACGCTAGTGAATTATTTGCTATTACAAGGTAATCACCTTTAGCACCCGTAACCCATTCTGCAAAGTCATCATGTGGTTTATAACCACCTAAATGCCTATCTAATTCAAGATTAAAGCATCCATCGTCAGTTTCTACTTTACCTTTAGTGAAAACTTCTTGTTGTGTTATTCTCTCCGAATTGTTTCGGTCATTGATAAGCGTAATCAACTTTCTTCGCTGTGCTTCGGTTAGCTGCTCAACTAGCTCACGTTCTTTATCATTACTGTAAGGCTTGTTTGTAATCGGATTTGTATCAGCTATATGTGATGGATTTTTTGTAGGTTGATTATCGTTTCCTTCAAAAATTTCGTACAGTAGTCGCAGAATTATAGCTCCAAAATCTGTGATAGGTGACTTATCGCCTTCTGAGATATAAGATCCATATATGTCAGCAGCAGTACCGTTAGTCCTTGAATTTCCTATACTGAAATTAGTAGACTTATTGGATTTAAGAGTGCCGCTTTCGTAGGCAATGTTGACCCAACCTTCTTGATTGACACCAGTGTAGATGCTGTACTTAGCATCGTTAATGGAGACAGAACCAGTAACTCTAACCAAGCCATCAGCTTGTACGTAAATTTTGCCACCAGTGAGATTGCCGTCAGACCGGAGATACCCAGTTCTAACTCCTCCAGAGGAGCTGACGATAGTAATGGCTCCACCGTTTGAAATGACATTTCGGCTAACAACATTGCCAACAGAAGAGATATATACATCACCGTTATTGGTCGTGATATCGCCTTGTGTAGTAACTGTACCCTGTTTGGCAATTAAAGTAACTGTGCCCCACTCGGAACTGATTTTACCTGTAGTAACTTTCTGATTAGCTTGTATGGCTACGTGACTACCACTATTAATTTCGCCAGAGGCAATGACATTGTTTTGGCTACTTACTAAAGCAACTGTACCGTATGCTGATGTGATATCTTGAGCAAATACATTCTTGGCAGCACCAAGAGTCACATTATCAACGCTAGAGATCGTACCTTGGGCTTTAACATTACCACTGCTGCTAATCAAAGCAACTGCACCATCAAGTGATGTAATACCTTGAGTAACTACATCTTTAAAAGCCCCAAGAGAGACATCACTATTACTCGTAATTGCACCATTGACAGTAACTGCGCCCTGACTGGAGTTAAGAAGAACTACATCATTGGCAGACTGAATTTCCTGGGTAGTAATGTTCTGTTTGGCTAGAGCAGTTACACCATAATCACCATAGACAGCAGCCGCCAGAAGAATTAGTCGAAATTAGCCCAGAAGATAGACAAGAAACTAGACCAGATTATCAAGCTGTGCGCGATCGCGTTTTGAAATCATTCACAACAGGGCGGGGGAGAATTGCCCCCTCAGCTCCTCAATATAAAAGCGCAGTCAAAGTGTTGGACAGGTTTATCGCTGAAATACAGGGAAACGCAAAAACTTGAGTCAGCTAATTACAAATGACTCTTTTGCTGATATCAGTTTTGAAATATTCAATGCCCTAACTCAACGCTCAACGCTTACAATCTCGTTGGTCAGACTTTCCATCACAAAGCATTGGCACAGTTCACACTTTTCAAGGTGTCAGAAATCAGTAATCATTTTCTCGACGCGCCAATGTCAATCAACTGATAGCCTCTGGTTTATGAATCGCCGACCTAATTTACTGAATGTGGCTGTCAGCAGAGCGCGAGAACTGTTTATCCTGGTGGGGAATTTGGGGCGAATTTCTGAAGGGGGGCATACCAGAGAATTAGTGAAGTATATCAAGGAATTTGGCGTTTGTGATTATGACTCGCGCAGTTTTTGGGGCGAGAGATAGGTACTATGAATTTATAGCTATTATGATGCTATAAATACATAAACTATGCTTAACCTTTGAATCGAAAATATTTATGAGTGAATTCAGTGACAGTTATCACCTGTCAACCTCAAATATAAAAGATGTCAAGCTTTTAATTCGACAGTCAGACCGTTATGGAGTGGTTATTCCCAGTTCAACAAAATACATTCCCTTTATTCTAGAGGGACTAGAAGAGGTAGGTGGATCGATTGATCAACTTGTCCAGCACAATACTAAACTTTTGATTCACTATGCGTTTGCTGAAGACCACGGTTGTTGGATCAACTTCTTCGACAAAGATAGAGAACTAGCTTGCCTTTCCTATCAAGCAGGAGATAATCAGTTGTTCAAAAAACTTGCAGCACCTTTGGATAATTTGCTCAGTCGAGCAATCATCAATGAATCTACTGCATCTAGTTTACAAGAACTAGCAACCGATTTAGTTGTTGAAGAAATAGGGCCTAAGATTGCGGGAGTCTTAGGTTTACAGCACGTTTCCTGGTTGAGCTGTGCTGATCTAACCTACCAGAGTAAAAAAGACCTTCAAAAACGATTTCCAGGTGCTGAGTTCATCAATTTTTCTAAACGAGGTCAGATTCAAACTTCTGCACAGTGTATCCCCAATGAATGGTGTTCAGAACCAGATCAGCCATCATTTATGTACCTTCCTGTACCAAGTCTGCAGTTGACTGTGGAAGAAGAAGCTATGGTTAATCGACATTTTCAATATTGGACTAAATTTGGTGACTATAATAACGAGACTCAAGAAGGGTTTTGGATGTACGAGCATTACCGGAAGTATTTGCCATCACGATATCGATATCTCAGTAACCGACTGATGAACTTGTACGGACAGCCTACCAAACTTTTGGAAACCCTTGGTGCAATCATTAAGCTGATAGGCACAAACGTAAACTGGGAAGAAGACCTTCGTGGTTTCTAAAACATAACCAAATTTTATTTTTTTCACCCTATAAAAGTTTCTAATTCATCCACGTCCAGTATGAAATATCATGGCAGATATACTCAATTTTTGTAAAAATAACAGGTTTTCGTAATGCAACACTGTATTTTTGTCATGGAAGAGGTATAAAGTTACGTGGTGGTACAAGAATTCGCAACGCCTCGGAAACAATTAAGTAGGCGAAGAGCGCTGCCCCAGTTAAACCTGTAATCTCGCTTATTATCGTTATAGGATCTGCCGGATTTGATTTTTGTTGTGTTTGGTTTTCAGGTATATTTGAAAAAGTCCCTCTGTTATACTTATAAATAATAGTCCCAGCTTGGGGTGATGCAAAGGTATAATATCCCCCAGGAGCAGGAATAACACCGAAAGTCCCTGGCTCAATACTCGAACCCAAATTAATTGTTATACCTGCTTTTTTGAAAAGAGCAGCATATCCCGTGGCAACAGGAAGAGCGAGGCTCTGCTGATTTTGTGACTTGATTTCATAAAGATCATGCTTATCTACATTTAGAATGTCAAGTTTTTTCTGCTGTTTTTTTTCAGACAGTGCATTTATATTGGGTTTCTCTCCCCTTTCTTGAAATGTATTTAAGATTGTACTTATGGGATAGTAGTTGACGAATACTTTGTCGTTTCTATGTTGATCCTTGTAGAAAGCTGCAATATCATTATGCGCTTCAATGCCCAGGTAATAGGGTATTGGCTGATTGCCAGGTGGATTGAAAGGCCCAGGGCCAATTCCAGGAGGGTTACTCGCTTCTAGTGTTCCTTTGATATTACTTTCGATTAAAGCATCAAAATTTTTAGTGACAAGGTTTGATAATGATTTATCTTTATCAATACCTAGAGCAATAATTTGAATATTACCTAAATCATAGCTGCCAACAAGTGATTCTAGTGGTGCAATTGTGTAACTGCTGGCGATGATATTTCCTTGAGTAGTAACAGCACCTTGGTTGCTAAACAGACCAACTATTCCATGTCGTGTTTTGATGCTATGAGTAGTAACATCACCGTCTGCCGCAATAATTACACCACCAAGGGTATTGATGTCACCCTTATTGTTCACACCTCCAGAGCTAAGAATCGCTAATTGATTTGCATTGATGCTACCAGTGGTGACATCACCACTGTTTTGATTTTCAAGGTTCGCATTTTCATCTAAAAAAATGCTGACTTTACCTGAGCCATTAGTGAATAAGTTAGCAGTGGAGATATCAGTAGCAGCCTTCAAGGTAATATAGCAACCGCCAAGGCGGTTTGGGCATAAACTAGAAATAGTTTCTTTCCTTTTGCTGGGAGCGCGATCGCTGTACATATGCCGAAACCCTAC
>NZ_JBALDJ010000121.1:0-63412 GCF_036917415.1 Nostoc sp.
ACATTCTCTTTGCATTCCTCTGCCTTTAAAAAAGCTACGAATTTATGCAAAACTGTACTTAGTGTTCAGAAAAGGATTGAAACTTTTGTCTCAAAGTCACTCAGCACTCCTGAACTGATTCGCTCTTTGACAAATGGTTCACCCGATTGGGTGAATGCGATCGCAGCATCCAGAACTACTCTGAAAGTAGAGCCACTTTTTTTGTTGTTAGCGATGTCTACGACGGGCTACGCCTACGCGCTAAGAGCTAAAAACTTTTACAATGGCTATGATTACCTTGAATATTATACCAATTGCTTATATATCAAAGGGTCTAAGAGTGGATGAAATTGTAAAATCACCGCAAAAACCAGATTTTCCACCAGAGAAAATCACTCTGTTGGAAACAATTGCTGCCAATTTACCGGGAATGATTTTCCAAATTCTGCAACGTCAGGATGGTTCTGTATTTATCCCTTATATTAGTTCTGGTTGTAAATATTTGTATGAATTAGAACCAGAAGCTGTACAGGCAGACTTTCAGGTGTTATACAAACTGATTCATCCACAGGATATAAAAGCTTTTACAGAATCTATTGCTGTTTGTCTTACTACTCTTAGACCTTGGCATTGGGAAGGTCGGATTGTTACGCCTAGTGGCAGACTTAAATGGATTCAAGGTACTTTACAACCCGAATTACAAGAAGCAGGCGATTTTCTTTGGCATGGCTTGATTATGGATATTACAGACCGAAAACAAGCCCAAGAAAAATTGCAAGGAAGTGAGGCACGGTATAAAGCCATTTTGGATGCTATCCCCGATTTAATGTTTCGCTTTAGCCGTGATGGCGAGTATCTAGATTTGAAAAGTGAGGGCGCAAATATCACTCTATCGAGAGAAGAAATAGTTGGAAAAAACTTGCAAGAGTTATTGCCGAGTGATGTTGCAGCCATTAGCCAAGTAGCGATCGCTAAAACTTTAGATTCTGGAACTTTACAAAGTTGTGAATATCAACTACCAACATCTTTGGGTGTCAGAGATTATGAGGCGCGGTTGGTAGTGAGTGGCGCAGATGAAGTATTAGCAATCGTCCGAGATATCACAGAGCGCAAACAAGGAGAAGTCGCCTTACAAAATCTTGCCCAAAAATTTGCCAAAGCTTTTAGTTGCAGCCCCGATTCAATTACGATTAGCACGCTGCAAGAAGGACGCTTTATCGAAGTTAACGACAGTTTTGTGAATCTTTCCGGTTATGGGCGAGATGAGGCAATTGGTAAAACTTCTTTTGAGTTAAATCTTTGGGTAGACGATCGCGATCGCCTAAACTTAGTACAAGAGTTGCAAAGCACGGGAGTCGCTCGTAACTTGGAAATTGAATTTCGGCAAAAATCTGGTGAGATAATTACAACGTTGCTTTCAGCTGAAGTCATTGATTTGGATGGTGTTCCTGCCATTTTAGCAGTGCATCACGACATTACAGAACGCAAACAAGTAGAAGCACAATTACGCTTTTGTGCCCAACGCGATCGCTTGTTGGCAGAAACCCTAGTGCGAATTCGGTCTTCGCTTAATTTAGAGCAAATTCTTCAAACCACCGTGACGGAAGTTAGGCAATTTCTACAAGCAGATCGGGTTTTCATTGCTTTAAATAATGCTAATTTAGGAGTCAGAACTCTTGCTGAATCAGTAGATCCCAAATATCCATCAGTTTCAGGTTGGTCTACTAATGATGAAGCTTATTTACAAGAATTACGAAATTTACTAAAAGATAATCTTGTGCGTGTCGTTGAAGACGTAACACAAATATCATTATCTCCCAAAGTAAAAGCGCACTTTCAAAAATTCCAAACAAAGGCGACTTTAACTGTACCAATTATGCTAGGTAATGAATTATTTGGTGCGTTAATTGCCAATCAATGTTCAGGTTTGCGTCATTGGCAGCCAATAGAAATTGATTTGTTACAGCAGATGTCAGAACAGGTAGCGATCGCGATTCAACAAAGTCAGATATGCCAAAAGCTAGCAGAACTCAACACTAATTTAGAACACCAAGTACAAGAACGAACAGCACAGTTGCAGCAGAAAATGCAAGAAGTTGAAAAATTGCATCGCGTCAAAGATGTTGTTTTGCACACAGTTGCCCACGATTTACGAACTTCCGTGATGGGTAACTTGATGGTGTTAAAGAATTTGTTAAATCAGGGAGTGGAGAGTATGGAAGCAGGTGAGCAGGGGGCAGGGGGCAAGGGGGAGAATAAAAAATTATCTCTTTCCCCTCTGCTCCCAGCTAAGTGCCCCTCTGCCTCTTCCCAATCCCAAATTCCAATATCTCGCTCAATCATCGAGCGGATGATTCAGGGCAACGATCGCCAACTGACAATGATTAACTCATTGCTAGAAATTAATTCCTGTGAAAAACAGGGTATTGAGATCAAACTCGAACCTGTGCAACTTAGTAGCCTACTGGGCGAATGTTCCTCCCAGTTGGAACCCATACTGACACAAAATCAAGCGACTTTGAAGAACTTGGTTCCCGCAGACTTACCATTAGTAATGGCAGATGGGACTCGATTGCAGAAAGTTTTGGTAAATTTGATCGCACATAGCTTGCAAAATAATCCACCAGGATTACATTTTACTCTGAGTGCCACCGTTGAGGGCGGAATGATTCGCACTCAGATTCAAGATGACGGTGTGGGAATGAGTAAAGTAGAGTGCGATCGCCTCTTCGATCTCCATGTCCGCGATCCTCAAGATTGCTGCTCTACAAGCATTGGCTTAAAAATGTATCTTTGTCGGAAAGTTATTAAGGCACATGGCGGCGAAATCGGGGTTATGAGTAACCGCAAGCGTGGGTTAACTTTCTGGTTTACACTACCTCTGTTTACCGAAAAAGTGCTGAGTGCTAAGTAATGAGTGCCCAGGAATGAAGTAATAATCGCACTCAGCACAGAAGGTCTGAAGCCCCTGCTTTTCAGTATGGAAGAAAAAATAAATATTTATTTCGCTAGGAGCGTAGCGCATATTTAATACGTCTTTACTTCAATCCCCTAGATTTATCTATGGGGTTACTCTAAGCCGAGGCACTCCTGAATTCATCCGCAACAAATCGTCCATAAATCACCAAAAAATGAGAGGGTGTTATTTATGGCAATGTTGAGTAAGGGAAACACCCTCAAGGTATGGGCAAAGTTGCTCGGATGCTAATGGCTACTCCATTTACAACAGTGCAAAGCTGGTGGAGAAAAACCTTTTCTACACCAATAACAGATGAAATCACTACTCTTTACAGAGCTTGGCGTAACCGTTTTTTGTGGCAGAGATTACGTTTATGGTTATGGCTGGCGCTGATTTGTCTGTTGTCTTTTACTTTGCGAGACATTTACAGCCTGTTTTTTCCTTTTGCAGAGTTGCAGCAACTGCCAGAAGTGCTTAGAACTCAGCGCCTGGTAATTAATGTTGCAATGCTTGCAAGTATAATTATTTGCTTTGCCTTACATAAAACTAAATTAGGTCGTCATCGTCCAGATTTATTATTTTTAGGGTCTTCTTGGTCAATTAGTTTAGCATCGCAGTTGTTTGCAACTCTTACTGGTTTCGCGCTACCCGATACCATTGGTTGGTCGTTGTTGTTCTTAAGCCAAGCTGTGTTGATGCCCGTCTGCTGGATTCTTCACTTGCTAACTCAAGTGAGTGTGCTGATTTACTATTTTGGTGTGAATACAGCACTTGGGCTAAAAACACCAATCCCCGACCACCCAGGAATATATAATGTAACGTTCATTTTATACATTTTCTGGTTTTGTACTATATGTGACATCGGTGTTTATCTGTACGATCGCCTGCAACGTTCTGAATTTTTCGCCCGTCAAGAACTCGAATCTGCCTACCAAAAACTCAAGATTGCCGAAGCTAAATATCGCAGCATTTTTGAAAACGCCGTTGAAGGGATTTTTCAAAGCAGTCCCGATGGACATTACATTACGGCAAATCCTGCTTTAGCGAGGATTTATGGCTACTCTTTAGCGCAGGAAGTGACAGCAAATTTCACTGATATTGAACAATTGTACGTCGATCCGAACCGTCGGGCAGAATTTGTGCGCCTGATGGAAAAGTATGGCAGCGTTTCCGAGTTCGAGTCCCAAATTTATCGCCAAGATGGGAGTATTGTCTGGATTTCAGAAAAAGCCTACGCAGTGCGCGACGAACAGGGAAAATTGCTTTACTACGAAGGTTTGATTGAAGACATTACCCAGCGCAAGCAAACTGAAGAAGAACTACGAGTATTTTTCCATGCAGTTTCCCACGATTTACGCAACCCAGTACTAGGTACTTTAATGGTGCTGAAGAATTTGCTTGCACGTTCAGAGGAAAATATTGCGATTTCCCGCTCAATTTTAGAGCGGATGATTCAAAGTAGCGATCGCCAACTGAACTTAATTAATTCGTTGATGGAAGCTTATGTCGGCGAGGTGCAAGGTGTTGTTTTGCAGCGTCAAACCGTACAATTACTGACAGTTGTCGAAGCTGCGATCGTCGATTTAGAGCCATTGCTAGAGCAAAATCAAGCCAAGCTGACAAATCTAGTATCCGCAGATTTGCCATTATTGAATGCCGATCCCACGCAACTATGGCGAGTTTTTTCTAACTTAATTGTCAATGCTCTCAAACATAATCCCCCTGGATTGCTCTTGACAATCAACGCTATCCGTAAGGATGACAAAATTTATTGTACTGTTAGTGACAACGGCGTCGGAATTAGTCAACAACAAAGCGATCGGCTTTTTGACCTTTACTTTCGGGGTGCAAGTATCGGCAATTCTGTAAGTTTGGGATTGGGGTTGTATCTGTGTAAGCAAATCATCAATGCTCACGGTGGCGAAATTGGTGTGAACAGTGCATTGAATGCAGGGGCAACTTTCTGGTTTACATTGCCTATAGCTGACTAGAGTTACAGCAGTTTTCATGTATTTGAAGCACATCTGTCGTAAGGGCACAGCAATGCTGTGCCCCTACCGCGTGGTCTATTTACCTGAAAATAGCTGTAAATTAGAACCAGAATGCAAAGCGGAAGTTCAGGCAAAATTATGTATGCTGACATTTACCCAACTGAAATCACCTAACCCTGATGCCACAGTCACTTTTACTCTAGCGCTGACAGCAGAAGAACGTACCCGCACTCGTCATCGCTTTGAAACTGAAGATGGTAAAGTTGTGTTTTTACATTTACCCAGAGGAACTGTTTTACATGATGGCGATATTTTGCAAGAAGAAACCCATAGCTGTTTAATCAGAATTACTGCCAAACCAGAACTAGTGGTGACTGCCTTTGCCCAAACACCACTTTTATTATTACGGGCAGCATACCATCTGGGAAATCGCCATGTACCTGTAGAAATTACTCCGACTTATTTACGCTTGTCCTCTGATTCGGTTTTACGCCTGATGTTGGAACAATTGGGGTTAGAAGTTAAAGAGGAAATTTTACCGTTTCAGCCAGAATTAGGAGCTTATGGACAACACCATCATGCTCACTGATAGCCATCTTTTGAGTATTTTGCAGTTGGCTAGCCCCGCTTTACCTGTGGGAGCATATAGTTATTCTGAAGGTTTGGAAATGCTGGTGGAAAATGGTACGATCGCTAACCACACACATCTCAAAGATTGGTTAAAAGCAGAGTTGCTTTATGGGGCAATTCGGTTAGAGGCGGTGGTAATGATACGATCGCAGCAAGCTGTAAAAACAGGTGATGTTGAGTCCCTATGCCGTTGGAATTTGTGGTTATCGGCTGCTAGGGAAACAGAAGAATTACGCGCCTCTAGTTGGCAAATGGGGCGATCGCTGATCCAATTACTTGGTAAACTAGAACCGCAGATTGTACCTATTGCCAATGCTGTCGGTAATCCTTGCAATTATGCGATCGCTTTTGGCATTGCCGTTGCCCATTGGCAAATCAGTATCAAAGCCGCATTACTCGCATATCTGCATAGTTGGGCAAGTAATTTGATTACTGCTGGCGTAAAACTTATCCCCCTTGGACAAACAGCAGGACAGCAGTTATTGCTAGATTTGCAACCATTATTTAGTGCTACGGTATTAGAAATTCTCACGTTGGAGGACGATCAACTCGCCTGTTGTAGTTGGGGTTTGTCGCTGGCGAGTATGCAGCATGAAACGCAGTATACAAGGTTATTTAGGAGTTAGTCATTGGTCATTAGTCATTGGTCATTGGTTATTGGTCATTGGTCAAAAACTAAGTACTAATAAACATCTACCATGTACCAAGGACAAATGACAAAGGACAAATAAAAATGAACGCATTTAGAGTGGGAGTTGCTGGGCCAGTGGGTTCGGGGAAGACGGCTTTGGTGGATGCTTTATGTAAGGGATTGCGTGAGCAGTATCAGATTGCGGTGGTGACGAATGATATTTATACTCAGGAGGATGCTCAGTTTTTAGTGCGTTCTCAGGCGTTGGCTAGCGATCGCATTTTGGGTGTAGAGACTGGTGGTTGCCCTCATACTGCCATCCGCGAAGATGCTTCGATGAATTTGGCGGCAATTGAACAGTTAGAAGAACGTTTTATCGATTTGGATTTGGTATTTTTGGAAAGTGGCGGCGATAATTTAGCTGCTACCTTTAGTCCCGAATTGGTGGATTTAACAATTTACGTCATTGATGTTGCGGCTGGTGATAAAATTCCCCGCAAAGGAGGCCCCGGTATTACCAAGTCTGATTTGTTAGTGATTAACAAAACCGATCTAGCACCCTACGTTGGTGCAGATTTAAGTGTGATGGAACGAGATGCTAAAAAAATGCGCGGTGATAAACCTTTTATTTTTACTAATTTAAAAACTCAGTCTGGACTTGCAGATGTAATTAATTTTGTTTGCACAAATATTTGTTAGAGGATGTTTGAAAAGTATTTTTGGTAACATCAAAGCCTCTCACCCATAGGAAGAAAGGTTTGGAGAGAGGTTTAAAGGACGCAAAAAAAGAAGAAGTTAAAAAGGTTTAGCGCAGCCTCACAAAGAAATAGTATAAGGGACTTCCAAATAAAAAAATATCCCAAAACTGACGCAAAAATTCTCTCTATTTCTTCTCTCTCTGTGTTCTCTGCGTCTCTGTGGTTCGTTTATTTGGATAATTATATTTCTTGGAAATCCCTAACCGCCCTTTTAACTATAAAGTCCGTAGATGACGACTTCGCACCCGTTCAGCACTACCAGTAGGAATCGCAGCAATTAATTTTTGCGTGTATTCCTCTTTGGGTTCTTGGTAAATGCTTTCGGCTGTCCCTTCCTCAACAATTTGACCGCGATTCATGACTAAAATGCGATCGCTCATAAATTTCACCACACTTAAATCGTGAGAAATAAAGATATAAGTAAGCTGAAAGTCTGACTGTAATTCTTTGAGAAGATTTAATACCTGCGCCTGTACTGAAACATCCAGCGCTGAAACTGATTCATCGCAGATGATAAACTTAGGATTCAATGCCAAAGAACGAGCTATGCAAATCCGTTGGCGTTGACCGCCAGAAAACTGATGAGGATAGCGGTTAATCGCATCTGCACTCAACCCCACCCGTTCTAAAAGTTCGACTACTCGCTGGCGTCGTTGTTGTTTTGTCTTCCCAACAGCGTGAATTAACAACGGTTCCATTACCGCCTCCCCAACCTTCATTCGGGGATCGAGGGAACTAAAAGGGTTTTGGAAAACTATTTGCATTTCCCGCCGCAGTTTTTGCAACCGTTCTCCTTTGAGAGTAGTAATATCTTGTTTCTCAAAGATAATCTGACCACTCATCGGTTCAATTAATCGCAGTAAGGTTCTGCCAAGGGTAGTTTTGCCGCAACCCGATTCTCCCACCAAACCTACTGTTTCTCCTGGTTTAACATCAAAAGAAACGCCATTAACTGCCATATTATAGCGTTTTGTACCACCAAACACCCCGCGCACCGGAAAACCAACTTTCAGGTTACGGATTTGCAGCAGGGGTTCCTTCTCATTGAAGTTTGCCAATCTTGCAGCAATCTCTTCGGTGGTCACTTCTGTGGATTGTGCGGGTTCTTTTGGCTGAATTACTACTTGTCCCGTTGGCGTCTCTTCTGCACTCATGTAGTCGGAAACGGTGAGTAATTTTTGGGGACGGCGGTTGAGTGTGGGGCGACAAGCTATCAAGCCTTTAGTATATGGATGCTGGGGATTGCTGAAAATTTGCTCAGAAGCACCAGATTCGACAACTTTGCCTCTATACATCACCGCTACTTGATCAGCAATTTCTGAAATTAGCCCCAAGTCGTGGGTGATGAAAATCATTGCCATGTCACGGCTTTGCTGCAATTCTCGCATTAACTCCAAAATAGTCGCTTGCACCGTCACATCTAAGGCTGTGGTTGGTTCATCAGCAATCAAGATTAATGGGTTGCAAGAAATTGCCATTGCAATCATTACCCGTTGCGACTGACCCCCAGAAAGTTCATGGGGGTAACGTTCCAGCATGGCTTCTTTGTGTTGTTTAACCAACTGCATCAACTTTGATGGTTCTGGTTTCGATGAATTGCTGTTGGTTTGATGCCAAGTTTCGATATACTGCTGCTGGATCTCCTCATCGCTAGGTAGAAGTTTAACCTCTTGCAAACCTGCGATCGCAATTTGTCGTGCTTGGGCTGCTGACACATTTTGATGCCGCATAATCGCTTCTGTTAGCTGAAACCCAATGTTATAAACCGGATTGAGCGAACTCATCGGTTCTTGAAAAATCATGGCGATGTCGCCACCCCGGTGTAACTGCATTTGCTCAGGAGGCAATTTTACCAAATCGATGGGGTTGCCATTCTCCTGCGGACGAAACCAGATTTCACCGCCAGTAACTATACCGGGAGTTTGTAACAAACCCATCACAGCCAGGGCTGTCACTGATTTACCACTCCCCGATTCTCCTACTATTCCTAGAGTTTCACCTCGATGCAGCCCAAAGGAAATACCATCCAAAGCTCTGACCTTATTGCCATCACCGGGAAATTCAACTTGTAGATTGCGAACCTCTAGGACAGTTTCTCTCATAGGAGTTGGGTATGAATCTTAACTGAAAATTATTTGGATTTTAACAAGAGTTTTGATGTATGTGTTGATAAATTTGGTTTTTACACTCTTTGGCAGTTTTTCTGACATTGCATACTTCCACAATATCAGGACTTACGCAACTGGCACAGCGCGATCGCTAGTTAATAGTTTCCTGCGATCGTCCGCTAGCTTCCGGCATTAGCTCCCGATCTAGTTGCCCTCGGCTCAATACCAGTTTGCTATTCACGCCCGGTTCAAATCAATTAACTTACTTCTAAAATTGATTTGACTTTTTTGACAAATACATCAAGTTTAACTGGCTTGCAAAGAAATCCAGCTACTTCATTATTGAGAAAATCTTCTTCATTATTGGCTGATACAATCAAAATCGGCAGAGTATTTAGTTTTAAATTTTGCCGAACATAATTAATTACATCCAAACCACTCATATCTGGCATCATTAAATTTGTAATTAGTAAATGAGGTTTTCTCATCTGAATTTTGTCAATTGCCTCCGAACCTCTATTTGCAGTTGACACCTCATAACCTTCTGATTCTAAGACGAGTTTCATCATTTGAACCATTTGTTCAATATCATCACAAACTAAAATATGTTTAGTAGAATTCTCTCGATTCATCTTACTCATGATTTACTTGAAGTTAGAAAAAAGCCTGTATTTTCTGAATCAACTATAGGAATCCGATTTGATTTATGAAAAAATCTAAGTATGTGTAGGGGAGCCAGCCGCGTGGGCGGGTTTCCCGACTTGAGCGGACTGGCGTTGTGTTATCGCCGAGAGTACGGCACCAAAGCCTTTGCATGGTGCGTTAGCCAGAGGCATAACGCACCCTACGTATATTTCAAAAATCAAATATGAGTCCTATAGAAAAAAAATTGCTGAGTCTTGTTTTCAAAAGAATACTCTTCATTACTAAACCTGGTGAACAAGTTCAGGCAGATAAAGCATGGTTTCATCTAAAATTTGCTAGTGATAAAAAATGCAAAACAAAAGCATCGGGATTTCAACATTTCTGGTTGAAATCCAGGTAAAGCTAGAGAGACTGTCATACAATTAGGGAGCAAGCTGAGTCAAAACATCATCACATCAATATATACAGTTCCACGTTAGAGCTTATTCGTGTAATAGGCGATTGAAAGCGGTTTTACAAGAGCCAATACCTCATGGCAGAGGTAGAAATTTACTCGTGAGCGATTGACACGCATCTACGAACTTACGCCAGCTTCAGCGTTCTAATTATTCTGAGTTGCCTAACTCAAAACGGGTGTATAAGCTTCAACGTTTATAGGGCTTATTCTGTACAAACCACTTTTTACAGGCATCTTTGACAACTTTTCTTTCTTCAGACGACAAAAGCTCATCTGCCTGACCAGAAGCTAAAATTTTAGCGGCAGTAACCGCTTTTTCATATAACACACCGCACTGAACCAGTTCTGTGCAAAAGATTTTTTCTCTTTCTTCTACTGGTGTAAATAAATTATTTGGCATTTAAAAAAAAATTTCTTAGTCTTGTTTTCAAAAGATACTCTTTATTACTAAACTTATTCTTCTATCTAGTGAATAATTTCAGGCAGATAAAGCATGGTTTAATGTAAAGTTTGCTAGTAATCAAAAATACAAAACTGAAATTTCTCGCTGATGATTTTATCAGGTAGTTCGCTACAACTACAAATTAGGGAACTCCAAAAAATAAATTATTCCAATTTCTGGACTCAACACAACTGTTTTTCTCCCCTGCTCCCTGCTCCCTGCTCCCTGCTCACTGCCCCGTGCCCCCTGCCCCCTGCTCCCTGCTCCCTGCCCCCTGCTCCCTGCTCCCTGCCCACACAACGATGGAATATTTTTTTACTTGGAAGTCCCTTAGTCCGTGGTAGCGAGTGACTCAACCAAAATTTCGTGTACAAACTATTAACTAATCCTGCTGCTGGCTTTTTGACTCCGAGAGCCTCAATCTGGTAATGCAGACAAAAAAAATAGCACATTCTAAAGGATGGCTATTTGTAAAAATCGTCTAATCGTAATGCTTTTTGCTAAATATGTAAGCAAATTGAATACACGCTCAACTACCAACTTTAGAAGGGAATATCATCTGGATCTGGTTCTTCCTCTTTCACTGCTGGATAAGTGGTTCGCTCATAATTTGTGGGTTGGGGTACGGGTTCGTAAGTTTTTGTTTGGGGAGCAACACCAACAGGATTTGTCGCTGGAGTAGGCGCTGGACGTGGTGACTCGTAAGTGGGAACGTCTTTTTGTGGAGGACGAGATGCTGAAGATGGTTGTCGGGGAGCAGTTTCAGTGAATGATGGAGTTACGGTTGCTGAGGGCAATGGATCGGTATTAAAACTACCTCCAACAGATTGAATTTGTTGTACTGTCAATTCAGCACGTTTTTCTTTAAAACCTTCTTGACGCTCAACAGTATTCATAGTTAAACGTCCTACCAGGATGACGCGATCGCCTTGGTGGTAGTTTTGCTGAATTTCTGTCGCTAAATTACCCCAGCCAACAACTTTCAGCGTGGCTGGCGGATCTTCTGGTTTCTGGGAATTGGGAAACTGCACCAGCATTTCCGTGACTCCCAGATTATCGGCTGTATAGCGGAGTTGCGGCTCGTTAATAATTTCCGCCATCAAAACGCAGCTGTTCATTAAAATTACTCCTGACTGCAAAAAGTGCTGGTTCAAAAAGAGGGGGTTTTTCTATGTAGTGTCAATTAATATCTATAGGAATCCGATTTGATTTATGAAAAAATCTAAGTATCTGTAGGGGAGCCAGCCGCGTGGGCGGGTTTCCCGACTTGAGCGGACTGGCGTTGTGTTATGGCGTAGGCTAACGCACCTAAATCGTTAACTGGTGCGTTAGCCTTTGGCGTAACGCACCCTACGTGTATTTCAGAAATCAAAGATGAGTCCTATATATATAGCCGTAGTCACACAGGTTAGGACATTTTGAAAGCATGAAAGCTAGGAATAGTAATACTTTTACCTCCTGCCTTCTGCCTCCTGCCTCCTGCTATATGTTTAATTGTTTGCATTTTTTAATAATGTTTGGGTTTTTAATCCTTTCTAGCATAAAAGCCAAGCGATCGCTTTGAACAGCATTGAGTATACTGTTCGCCACCTTCGCTTGACTAAATTGAGCATTCAATTCTGCATAGAGTAGTATGATTGTACCATTTATTAATTAAATAGAAAAAATTCTTGGCAAAAATTAAGCCTTGACGTGAACTGGAAAAACACCCAAGGCGATCAACCTGGCTGGAAGGTCGCGCACGATGGGTAAGCGCAAAAACGCAGGTGGTACAAAGGTGCTATTTGAGGTGAGAACCGGGGCCAATACCCGCTTTTGGATAAAAGTTTGAAACGCCTGAATGATACGTGTAGGCAACTCGCGTTGACGCTGTAATTTTGCTAAGTCGCTAAGTTGTACTTCTCGGTTTTTGAGCGGTTTGCTGAGTACATTTGCCGCAACTACAGCATCTTGAATTGCGTAATTAATGCCAACTCCACCAACGGGGGACATTATATGAGCTGCATCACCGATGAGTAACAGTCCCGGACGATACCAGCGTTTGACACGGCTGGACTCGACTGAGAGAAAAGCTATTTGTGACCAATCATGTAAATTTTGGATGCGTTGCTGAAATTCTGGCACTACTTCCACAACAGATTTTTTCAATTCCTCCAAACCCGCAGCCCTTAGTTGTTGATAGCCTCCTTTAGGAATAACATAGGCAAGTTGCCACTCATCACCACGGTCAAGCATGGCGATTAGCTTACCTTGACCAAAGCGCCCCATTCCCCCCTCTGAGTCTTCTGGCTGACGCGGTAGGCGAAACCAGAGGACATCCATTGGCGGCGAAGTTTCGATGGATTCAAACTCACCCAGATGGCGTAAACGTGAGTGGCGACCGTCTGCACCCACTGTCAGTATTGCCCGAATTTCATGCCAACCACCGCCTCCTCGATAGCGGACACCTTGAATTACATCATTTTCGGCAATTAATTCCTGCACATTCGCACCCATCACCAGATGGAAACTAGGATATTTTTGTGCTTCTTGGGTGATGAACTCCAGGAATTTCACCTGGGGAAGCATTGTAATGTAGGGATAATGGGTTTTCAGATGGCTAAAATCTGCGAATGTGACAGTATCTTGAGGAGTTTGAATACTAATTTGGCGCATTTTGGTATGGGGAAGTTCTAGCAAGCGATCGCTAAGTCCCAATTCTTCCATAATTTCCATCACCGATGGATGAATTGTATCACCACGAAAATCGCGATCCAAGTCTTTGTGTGCTTCCAGCAGGAACACAGAAATGCCTTGACGCGCTAACAACAGCGCCAATACTGCTCCTGCTGGCCCCCCACCCACAATGCAACAATCTGTGGTTTGTACGTCTACAATGTCATGGACAGGGTTAATGCTTGGGTCTTGGGAAAGATTTTTAGGTACATCGGTAGTCATAACAACACCTCCTAACAGCCCTAAAATTTAGAATAGTTTGCTTTTTATGGTAAAAGCTGTTTTTTTAACTTTTCGTATTTACCCTAAATGTGTATTATTATGAACGCTAAACTGTCATTGGTCATTAGTCATTGGTCATTGGTCATTGGTCATTAGTCATTGGTCATTAGTCATTAGTCATTGGTCATTAGTCATTGGTCATTAGTCATTAGTCATTAGTCATTGTGTCCCAAGTTGTTTTAGAAAACGTTTATAAAAGTTTTTCCCCGCGAAAAGGGGAAGGTGTGACCTCAGAAAACCAATCTTCCCTTACGTCTGGGGAGAAAAATGATGCAGTGCAAGAACGGGCGGGAAGTGTTAACGTCTTGCGACGGATTAACCTGACGATCGCAGATGGCGAATTTATGGTGCTGGTAGGCCCTTCTGGTTGTGGTAAGAGCACCCTGCTGCGGTTAATCGCTGGTTTGGAAGTGATGACTGGAGGGAATATTTGGGTAGGCGATCGCTTAATCAATGACTTACCACCTAAAGAACGCGACATCGCAATGGTGTTTCAAAATTACGCCCTCTATCCTCACATGACGGTGTATGACAACATTGCCTTTGGGTTACGCCGCCGTTTTGGGAGAGCAGGGGAAGCAGGGGAAGCAGGGGAAGCAGGGGAAGCAGGGGGAGAAATTACTCCCTCATCTCCATATCTTCGGGCGTGGGCGGAGAATCTTTTTGTGGGAGCAACAAGAAAGTTACCTAAAGGATTGCGCTACACTTCTGACAAAGAACGGGCGGTAAATGAGCAGGTGCGTAGTGTTGCTCAACTGTTGCAAATCGAAACATTGCTGAATCGCTTACCTAAACAGCTATCTGGGGGACAAAGACAACGGGTTGCATTGGGACGAGCGATCGCGCGTGACCCTCAAGTATTTTTAATGGATGAGCCGCTTTCTAACTTAGATGCCAAACTGCGGGCAGAAACCCGCGCCCAAATAGTCAAATTGCAGCGCCAATTGGGGACAACGACAATTTACGTTACCCACGATCAAACAGAAGCGATGACAATGGGCGATCGCATTGCAATTATGTCTGAGGGTAAAATTCAGCAAGTCGCTTCTCCCCTAGAACTTTACAACCGCCCTGCCAACCTTTTTGTAGCAGAGTTCATTGGTTCACCACCGATGAATTTTATTTCTGTGGAATTTCATGCCCCGCAATTGATTACTCATTCCCAGTTTCGTTTCACCCTGCCAGAAGTCTGGGGAAAAGCTTTACAAAAATATGATGGGAAAACTCTAATTTTAGGTATTCGCCCAGAACACTTGAACTTGAGTATGCCTGCCACCAAAAATCTACCCGTGCAAGTAGATTTGGTAGAGAATCTCGGCAACGATTCCTTTCTTGCTGTTAAGATTGCCGAACCGGGATCTCAAAGAGCTACTACAGCCAATTACCTACAAGTGCGAATACCACCAGACCGATTTGTACAACCTGGTGAGCAACTTTGGTTATCGCTAACTCTAGAGAAAATTCACTTTTTTGACCCGGAAACTGAGTTAGCGATATTTCCCTAATACTATCCGCGCCTAATTGGTAAATCCAAATTTTCATGCACTTTTGAGAGGGACTTCAATCTCTTCAGCCCGCCATGCAGCGTAGGCAAGGGCCTCATAGATGTCGGCTTCTTCGAGGTAGAGATATGCTTTGAGAATGTCGCTATTACTGTGTCCAGATGCCATTAAGCCGACGATAGTACCAACAGTGAGACGCATTCCTCGAATACAGGGTTTGCCGCCCATCACTTCAGGATTACGAGTAATTCTAGTGATATTTTGCATAATTTTTGTAGAATGGGAGTAAAGTTATGGGATTGAGAAACCAAAAATGGTTGTGTCAATCTTTTTTATTATTGAACTTTTACCACCTTCCAGGCTAACTGATTGCTAATCTTCACTTAAGGATAATTGTAGCGACTGTTTTAAAAGTCAAGCGTAGGCGTAGCCCGTCGTAGACATCGCTTTGTTTGTGGAGATTTATGAAAGCGATCGCAGTGCGACAAAGTTGGAAGTACTCCAACACGACTTCGGAGTACCTCAACACGACTTTCAAGTACCTCAACACGACTTCGGAGTACCTCAACACGACTTTGAAGTACTTCAACACGACTTTCAAGTACCTCAACACGACTTTCAAGTACCTCAACACGACTTCGGAGTACTTCAACACGACTTCGGAGTACTTCAACACGACTTTGAAGTACCTCAACACGACTTTGAAGTACCTCAACACGACTTTGGAGTACTTCAACATGACTTCGAGGTATCTGTTGCTTATATAGCAGTCCTAAATCATTCGTGAGAATTTGAGATCGTTTTAATCCCCCTGTAGTCCCCCCTTGGTAAGGTACCGTGTATACACAAGTCTCAAGTAGTTGATAAATCTCGGTTTTACCCCACCCTAACCCTCCCCTTTATAAGGGGAGGGAACAACATTTTTTCTGTTTCCCCCCAATATATCGGGCGGATTAAGGGGGGTAATAGGACTTGTGGTAAATCAAAATTTTCATGAACTTGTGAGATAAACTTCAGCCTTTAAGCCGTATCTTGTGTCTTAATTGACATATTACCTGAGTATTACCCATGTAGCATATAACTATGAATTTGCCTGTTACCCAAGACTATCAATATCAATTTGGTGGTAGTCTTCCTGCTTATTTAGAGGCTTTTTACATCCCTATCTTTCACTACTGGAAGAAGATAAATTGTTAAAAGCAGCGATGAAAAAAGTGATTGAGAGTAATATTCCTGTTACAGCTATTTTCAGGTAAATAGACCATGCGGTAGGGGCACAGCAATGCTGTGCCCTTACGACAGATGTGGTTCAAATACATGAAAACTGCTGTAAGTTAGACTTTGTACAAACTTTTAAATTACGCAGTCTGGGCTTAATTAAATTTAAAGAAAATGAAGTTCAATGCCTTTGTAATTTATATCGCCTTTATTTTCGAGAACGCCTATCCGAATGATTACACCCAGCTTGAAAAGATGAAGCATCAATAATGAGTGGTAAAATGATTAGCGATGTCTACGACGGGCTACGCCTACGCAGCGCCAACACCAAAGGCGAACGCACCTCATTACATCCCAAATTTCACAAGTGCGTAGCCGTAAGGCTTGTCGTCAGACATCGCACTCTCAAAGTTACTAATTTGTAGAAGTGCTAAAAGATAGTGCAGATGCTTCCAGTAGATGCGGATGGTGGCATTGCCAAAAACTCAAAATTTCTTCGCCAACCTGTTGAGGATAGAAATAGTGAAAAAAATGATACCCTTGTGGGCATTCCCAGAGTTTATCTTCTGGCTTCAACCAATTTAACCAGTCATGCAATGCAGGTGGATTGACTACAGGATCGCTCTTGCTACCACATACCATCATTGGCATAGAAACTCCACCCTTGGGTAAATAAACCAACTTAAATAAAGAGTGTGATGATGGAGATTGTTCTAAATCTTTATCTAAAGCAGCTACTAACTTCTTAGTAGTATGAGGTGGTTGATTTCCAAAAAGACTGCGAACGCTACTTGCCAAAACTAACTCACGGCTGATGCTAAAAAGTTGCCGTTGAAAGTAATAGTGAGCTTGCCAATTGTTTGCAGGTTGAGCTGCAACAGCCAGCAGAGTGAGCGATCGCACTTTTTGAGGAAATCGCCGCGCAAAGGTTAAAGCGATCGCACCACCCATCCCATGTCCTGCTAAATGCACGGGGCGATCGCGCCATTCTAAAAATTCATACAGCAAATCCACAGCTTGATCTATGCAACTGGCTTCATCTTTGGTTTGCTGGTATTCCCACTGGGCGACATTTATATAACTAGATAAATGTTCAAGTAATGGTTTATCAAAACGCTGTAAAACAGGACTGGCACTTAACCATAAAACATCAAATGAATCAGACATAAATACCTATAACTTCCAAATTATCAATTTCAATAAAGGCGCACAGCTAGCCGTGCGCCCCAAATTTCTACAAACCAAATTCTGTCTTCAACTGAGCAACCCAAGTTTTAATTCGCTCATCTGTTAGCTCAGATTGACTACCTTCATCAAGTGCCAATCCGACAAACTTGCCATTTTTCAAGGCTCTAGAATTCTCAAAGTCATATCCCTCAGTTGACCAGTAACCAACAGTTTTACCGCCTCGTTGGGAAATTTTTTCTTCCAGAATTCCAATTGCATCCTGGAAGTTATCGCTATAGCCATATTGGTCTCCATCACCAAAATAGGCAACTAGCTTACCACTAAAATCTATTTCATCCAGATCGGAGAAAAAGCCTTCCCAATCGCTCTGAAGCTGACCAATATCCCAAGTGGGAGAGCCAATAATCAGCAAGTCATACTCATCAAAAGTGCTAGTATCCGTTTCGTAAATGGGATGTAATGTTACAACATCACCACCAAACTCATCCCGAATTTTTTCAGCATCAGATTCAGTGTTGCCAGTTTGAGTACCGTAAAACAAACCAATTTTTTTTGACATATTGACACCTGATAAATAGTTGTGTGCTCTGCAGAAAAGTCGCCCTGAGAGGTTGGTTAATCCAGCGTTCCCTGCCCATCAAGGCATCGACTCCAGTGTTTGAACTGCCACGCTTGTCATGGCGTTATCTTTTCAGAAAGTTTGCAAATAGCTGAAATACATGACTTACTTAATGAGTATCAGTCTCAATAACTCTGAAGATATACTACCAGACTTATTGAGAGTCTTTTTTATTTAACTAAGTAAACTTTTGTTAAGAATTTCAGGAAAAAAACCGAAAACTAGACGAGGCAGCAAGAATTCTCGTACCTTAATTGGTTAAAAAGCTTGCACTTACTCGAATAGAAGTATCTAGCTGACCAAAACAGTGTTGAGTGCTGAGTAAAAAAGTAATAATTGCACTCAGCACTTTATGTCTGAAGCCACGGCTTTTAAGCCAAGGAAAAAGAAATAAATATTTTATTTCGAGGAGAGTGCAACAAGAAATAATACGTCCAAGATCAATCCCCTAGATTTATCTATGGGGTTACTCTAAGCCGAGGCCCTTGTGAAGATAGCTGGTACAAGATTAATCGCGAAGTGTAAGGGCACGGCACTGCCCATAGGTGTCAACTTAACGTATAAGCTAGATTTGGCGAACTTTCCAGGTTTGACCCTCACCCCCAACCCCTCTCCCAATTTTGGGAGAGGGGAGCAAATTCTCTAGTTCCCCGAATCCCAAGTTGGGAGAAGGGGTTAGGGGATGAGGGCAAAACGTCCTCTCAAAGCAGATTTTTTCTTAAGTTGACACCAATGGGCACTGCCGTGCCCTTACGGGTGTACCTCACTCAACCAAGAACCGTTATGATCAAGAAAATTGATTGATAAATAGTGCGATCGCTGCTAAAAATATCGATAACGCTGTACCTGACGATATCCTCACAAAACATTCCTGATAATTACTGGTTTCAAAAATTACTTCGGTAAAGGAAGCTAGAGGGAGTAAGTTTTTTGTGCATTTATGAAATTAATCCAAATATTAAAACTAGCCGTAATTCCGGTTTTGACTGTATTGAGCTTTGTGTCTACATCAAATAAAGTACTAGCTGATTACTTAAATAGTCAGGGGTCAGGAGGTAATTACCGTTATGAATTATGGTCTACCGATGATAATAGTAATTACTATTTGAAAATTTGGCTATATGAAGCAAGTCCAACAAGTAGCCCATATAAGACAACTCCAGGATTCGATTCTACTAGAGAAGCTTTAATTTATTTTGATTGCAATTACGCTGAGAAAAATTTATCAGAATGTTCTCGATAATAATTTAGAACTCCCTCAACATAATTCGTAATTGCTAATTCGTAATTCGTAATTAAATAATTCAATTACGAATTACGTTAGCGTAGCGGTAGCGAGTCCGCGTACTCTGTAAGAGTTGCAAGCTACGCTTTTAGCATCTCGTAGAGAGCGTCATTACAAATTAAACTTCGGCTGGTTGATATTCTTGTTGTCTTTCCACAAACGACTGGACACGGGTGCGGTAGTTTCTCACAGTCTCATCTACCCATTCGCGATCGTTGCTATTTGCATACAAATGCACCAGTGGTTCGCTGGCATCTGGTAAAACTAACAGCCAACTGTCATCATAGGGTTGACAAATTTTCACTCCATCAATTAATTCTAGATTTTGCGCTGGGTGAGTTTCCACCAAGTAACGCATCAAAGCACCCTTGGCTGTCCAGGGGCAACGAACTGTATAAGTTTTGTGAATTACACGGGGCAATTCTGACCGCGCAGCAGCAAGCGATCGCTCTTGGATAGTCAACATTTCAATTATCTTCGCAATGCAGAACATGGAATCAAATCCCGGATGCAGTTGCGGGAAAATAAAACCAGTCTCTCCACTACCTCCTAACACCACATTCGGGTTTTTCTGGCAAGCTTCCATTAAAGCTGTAGGGTTGGCTTTAGTGCGAATCACTCTGCCATCATGGCGACGGGCGACTTGTTCAATAGCACTGGAAGCATGAACTGGTACAACTACTGTTCCTCTGGGGTTAGCGGTTAATATCATGTCTACCATCAGTGCTGTTAACATTTCCCCACGAATTGGGTAGCCTGATTCATCAACTAAAATTAGCTGTTCTCCATTAGCAGATACTTGCACCCCAAAGTTAGCTTTTAATGCCTCCACTACATGGCCTAACTGAGTCAGCAATCCTTCGCGATCGGTGATTGACATCGCCGTTTTATTGACACTGGCATTCAATACCACTGCATCAGCGCCAAATTTATCCAACATTTGGGGTAAAACTGCCCCTGATACCGCATAAACATAATCAATCACCACTTTTGCGCGGCTGTTGCGGAGTGTATGAACATGCAACAGTTTCTCAAAAGCAGTACAGTAGCGATCCATGACTTGGCTGGGATAAGATACATCGCCAATTTCATGAATTAGCGCCCGCCGCATATCCTCCTTAAAATAAGCCCCTTCAATTTTCTTTTCCAGAGCTTTGGAGATATTAATGCCCTTGGCATCCATGAATTCAATCAAAATGTAGTCAGGGCGATCGGGGTGTACCCGGACGTGGATACCACCAGCTACCAACATTGTGGGTATAACTGTGCGGGCGATGGGGATAGCTGTGGCATCGAGGTTTTGAATGTCAACACCTACTGACATTAAACCAGCAATCAGCGATCGCGTCACCATCCGAGAGATATTACGCTGGTCGCGGGAAACCGTTACTTTAGAACCGGGTTTCAAGGTAGAACCGTAAGCAGATCCCAATTTCACGGCGAACTCTGGGGTAATGTCGATATTAGCTAATCCTTGGACACCACGTTGCCCAAATAAATTTCGTTGAGCGGTGTTCCCCCAAATCAAGTTAATGTTTAAAACTGCCCCTGACTCAATCTTCTTACTGGGCCAAACACGCACGCCTGGGCTAATTTGGGCTTCTTCTCCCACCGTAGAAAGCGAACCTACAACCGCAGCTTCTAATACTTGAGCGCGGCGGTCTACACGAGCGCCACGGGAAATCACACAGGCAGAAAGAGCTGCTTCATCGCCAATGAATGCCCCATTCCAGACTATGGGACGTTTGAGATTAGCATCAGCGCCAATAGTGACATTATCCCCAATTACGGTTCCTGCCTCAATTTGTACTCTTGCCCCGATGCGGCAATTATCACCAATCACTACTGGAGTTTCAATCACAGCCGTATGATCGATGTAAGTATTTTGGCCTACCCATAACTCATGAGAAACTTCTTTGTAGGCAAAATCTAGTTGCACTTTTCGATCTAATGCGTCATACTGAGCCTCGCGATAAGCATCTAAGTGACCGACATCACACCAGTAACCTTGAGCAATGTAACCATACATTGGCTCATCTTTTGCTAGTAGTAAGGGGAATAAGTCTTTAGAAAAGTCAGATTCAACGTTTGCTGGCAGATATTCCAAAACTTCTGGTTCGAGAATGTAAGTACCAGTGTTGACGGTATCAGAAAAAATTTCACTACTAGAGGGTTTTTCTAAAAATCGCCGAATCCGTGTCTCTTCATCGGTAATCACCACTCCAAATTCAATCGGATTGGGAACCCTGGTTAAAATCAAAGTAGCTTTTGACTGTTTTTGTTTGTGATATGCGATCGCTGCCGTTAGGTCAAAATCTGTTATGCTATCACCGCTAATAACTAAAAAAGTTTCATCAAGAAGTTCGGCAATGTTTTTCACACAGCCTGCTGTACCCAAAGGCTGATCTTCTTCGACAGCATAGGTCATCTGGACGCCAAAATCGCTGCCATCTTGAAAATAGTCTCGCAAGACATCAGGTAAATAATGCAATGTTGCAATAACTTCTGTAATTTGATGTCGTTTGAGGAGATTGATAATATGTTCGGCAATTGGTCGATTTAGAATCGGCACCATCGGTTTCGGCAGATCGCAAGTTAACGGGCGAAGCCGCGTTCCCGAACCCCCTGCCATCAATACTGCACGCATAAATCCTCCTTAGCTAGTTATAGCTTTTGCTACTTGAAAACGTGTCAGATATATTTTGTTCTTCTTTATCTAGTCTGCTATGGATATTGATATTTGAGGAACTTCCACAAGATGCATCTACGGTTGACACTCCCCAGTGTTAACGCACGGGGATTCTGTAATTACTCCCGGTTCGCCCATTTTAAATTGAGTTAGAAAAAAGCTGAACGATTTAATAGGGGTTCTAGCCTAGAATACAAGTGTACTGTTGTCCTGACTTTGCGCGATCGCATAAAAATAGAGTTTTTAGAGCAGGGTAGTAGTTCAAGGTAAATTTAGGGGAATGGCTAAAACCACATTGGTGTCAACTTAACGCTAAACCCGCTTGGTGAAAACATTTTGCCCTCACCCCCAGCCCCTCTCCCAAGAGAGAGGGGAGCTAGACATTCAATTCCCCTTCTCCCAAGGGAGAAGGGGTTAGGGGATGAGGTTTTCTATATTAGTATCATTACAATTTTCTTGAGATTCAATTACTTGCCCTAATCCTGGCAAATATCCATCTGGTATTTCATTGCAATCAACAGTTTTAACAACAACATTCAGATCATCTTCATAAGGAATTTCTACCTGATAGACAAAAGCATCTTCTGTATCAATAAATATATCTCTAAGCTCAACTCCGGCCTGGACTACTCTCTGAAATTTAGATGAAGACATGGGAGCATATAACCATATCTCCGCCGAATCTGAACTATCTACACAAAGTACAGTAAAAATTAATCCAGATTTATTTTTACAGGAAAACAATACGGGCTTATCAGAAAAGTCATAAACTTCTATGATTTCAAGCTGTCCTAGTATTGTCCTTTCCGGCAAAAAACTCATGTTTATAACTGTTTATGTTTTAGTAGAATCTTCTTTATTCGCATCAATCAGTTCAAAAACCTTACAAGGTTCGCTATCCTCTGGTATCCACCAAGTATGGTGAGATTTTTCATGCCTTGATGGAGTATGTTTTGTCCTTCCCAGTTTGCCACTCAACATACCCTTTGCAATTTTCATATTCTTAAAACGTGGGATTCTAAGAGATAGATTTTTGGCATCATCCAATGACGAATGAATAGATACTCCACAAGCTTGACACTCGGATAGACCCGCAGGACATTCCTTGTCTGAAAATTCTTGCCGCCAAGATAGAAAATCTTTTGGGTGCGGTCTTAGATGAGCCTTTTTAATAAACCTGTAAAACTGCCCTGATGCAATATCGGATTGTGATGGAGGACAGTCATCTGGTGGGAAATGTTTTGAATATGTCATCCTTTGCTTTTTGGATACAAAAAAAATTATTTGTACACTTATAAGTGATTTACTAGACTAATATATAGGACTCTTATTTGATTTTTGAAATATACGTAGGGCGGTCAAAGCCACCCTACACTACTTAAAATTTTTCACATACCATTTAGAACTCCCATAGCATTAATTTACTACAACTGGTAAATAAAATCTGTAAAGTTTCTAAGCCTTTACTTTTAGCCGACAGCATAGCTTATGAACATATTCCCAAACCTAAGATCGGGAACCGTGATTCCTGATGGTCTAATAAGGGTTTGAGGTTTGTTTATGAGAAAATTAACTCTCCTGGCAATGATAAAGTTCATATTCGTAGCCATCTATGCTTGGCAAAGATTGAGTATCAGACATAACGCATGTGTTCGCGGTTTCTGCTACGGGTGCGTGAAAGTTTACCAGCCACAAGTCAAAAGGTCGTGGTAATTTCTTTAAAGTATTTTCTAGAGCAATGGTGGAAGCATTCGGATCTCGATCTTGATGAGCAAGGAGAAACAGAGGATTTTGAAGTGAATTTGCAAGTTTAATCTCCCTCGCAATTCCCATCATTTCTCCAGTGTGTACATAAGTTTTGTGGGTAGTGGCAATCAGTACTGGTGTTGGGGATGTTTGTTGAATTAGTTGCACAAACAGGTCAGGACGATAATATTTTTGATAGCCGAGATTGCAAATTACTGTAACTGCACTGAAAAATCCCATTAACCAAATTAATATTACGGCTTTTTTCCCGTTTATTCCCCATTTACCTATGCTTGTTATCCCATTTTTCCCTGGCTCTGTTTCCATCCATTCCTGGGGAGGATGCCAACAAACTGCGAGACTTGCGCCTAGTAAAACAACGATCGCAGGAAAGTAAATAAAGTTATATCTAGCACCCCTGGTGAGGTCAATACCCAAAAAGTACGTAAATATAAAGAATAAAGCGATCGCACTGATAACTACTCCAGCAAGCACCTGAATCATAATCCGGTTTTCTGGGTGCTGTAGTTGAATTTTAATCCCACGCAGCAAAATTGGTACTGCCCAAATAAAGAAAGTCAACATCACCAATCCAGAAGCAATCACAACCAATAGCTGTGAAGATTCAACTGGTAATAAGGAAATCATTGCAATCAATGTTCCTAAAGCTTGAAAAATTGGGCTGAACCAATCTAGTCCAACACGCGAACCTCGAATCCACTCGGTTAAATTATCACGATTTTTATTCTCTAACAAGGTTGGTATCCAAATTAAACCCGCTACACAAGTACCTATAACAACGGCATAAATACGTCGCCAGACAAAAGAGAAGAAAAGAGAAAATTTGCTGCTAGTTTGTAATTGAAGCCAAGCAAGAAAAATCAAAACTATGACTTCTGTGCAAAGAGTGAGGGTGAAGAAAAAATGAGTAGCAATACCTAAAGCATTAATTCCTACCCATAAAAGTGCTACCCATATAGGTAAAGGTGTGCGGTTTTGAATATGACGTGTGGCAATTACTAAGCAGGTGAGGGAACCAATTACCCATAAGCTTGCCAAAGTGTAATGACGCGCTTCTTGTGCTAAGAATACACCGTAGGGTGATACTGCCATCATCGCAGCAGTTAAGTGTCCCACCAATCGCGAACGAAACGCTACCTTGCCAAATACGTAAACACACGGAATGGAGGCAGCACCGAATATAGCTGGTAGCAATCGCGCACCAAACAGCGATACTAATCCTCCGTCGCTCTTAAATAATTTCATCCACAGGTAAGCCAGCACAAAATACAGTGGTGGATGACTATCTTGTGTGGCTAAGTTGTGAATGACATCACCAATAGTCGCCGCTGGGTTTAGTTGCAGTGGTTGTAATAGAATATCAGGTGCGATCGCTCGATCTAGGGGAACTGATAAAAAGGTATTTCCCAAGCTAAACACCAAGGTGGCAAACTCATCAGTCCAAGGAGGCTTTGCAGTCAAGTTGACTAGGCGTAAGCTGATGCCGACGATCAACCACATTAAGATCGGCAAGAGATGAAGCCAGAAAGGAGGGAGGCGAAACTGCCAATTATGCCAATACTTGCGTTTTGAGGTGGAATTTGCATCTACTGCATCTACTATGGGCAGAAAACGGGCAGTATAGACAGGTAGCAATGAGATAATTTTTCTGTAAAAATCAAATGCACCTTGGAAAAAAGCTCTCATTGCCGGGCCTCACACGAATGGACTTGTAGATTTGACGTTTTAGATTTCAGTTCGTTCTAAAGTCTAAGAACAAAAATCAAAATCTCAAATCCCTCGTTGTGATTATTTCACATCAGTGACGCGCCAGCTAAGTTTCAAATTAATCCAGAAATTCCAGATGGTAGCAACTGCGATCGCAATAAAGTTGGCAATGTAAAGCTTACGAATAATTAAATTTAACTTTAAATTTAATACTGTAAATGTAATTGTGACATCATTGTGGATGAAGTGAGGAAGAACTAAATTATACATTAAGTATAAGATCAGTATATTTAAAGCCAGTCCAGCAAGGCAAATTAGATTGAATTTGAAAAACCGCTTCCAGCGTTGCTGCCATTCTTGCTGTCTGGCGGTGACATCAGCAAATGTCCAAGCGTCATTCCAAAAGAAATTATTTAAAATTGCAATCTCACCAGCAATAATTTTGCTGGGTATCGGTGGCCAAGCCAAAGTAGTTGGTTCACTAAGCAAGTAAAGTATTGCCATATCCACAAACACACCACTAAAGCCAACCAACCCAAAGCAGACGAATCGACCAACTGGGAAATTGACTTTTCTACGCAATCGTCCTACCCGTCCTGTGGAGAGCCGCAACCGTACCAAGTGGTGGATGTAATCTATATATTGCTTCCATGTCACCTTACTCTCACCCTCTTTGCGTTCGCAGAACACATAGCCAACTTCGGCAACTTGGCCTACTTTTCCCCGCCCGATTACTTCTAGGAGAATTTTGTATCCAACTGGATTAAGTATTGTATTTGCGATCGCATTCCGGCGCACCATAAAATAACCACTCATCGGGTCAGAAACTCTGCCCAATACCCCCGGTAAGATCACCAAGCCTAACAACTGAGCGCCACGAGACAAAAAACGCCTAACAACACTCCAGCTACTAACACCGCCTCCTTCTACATGACGGCTAGCTACTGCCAAATCTGCTCCTTGCTCAATACTACGCAACAGTTGTATTAGTACCTCTGGTGGATGCTGTAAATCTCCATCAATCACCCCCAACACACTGCCCGTGGCTGCTTGCCACCCACGAATCACTGCTGAAGACAGCCCCCGTTCCTGTTGGCGTCGCATCACCCGCAATTGGGGGTATTCTGTCGTCAAAGATTGTGCTATCTCCCAGGTTCGGTCTGGGCTATCATCATCTACCACTATTAGTTCATAGTTTCCGGCAATAGATTCATCCAGTAATTGACTCAATACGTTGACTACATTCTTGATGTTTTCACGCTCTTTATAAGTAGGAATTACTAGAGAAAGATGAATAGATTCATCACCTGTACCCACGGGGTTGGGAGGCAACTCTGAAATCTTTAGCGGGCCAGTTGATACTGTTAACAGCGAGTTAGATGAGTTTGTTTTCATATTCCAAATTGCAGAACGAGGGTGTGTAAAGTCTGTGGAAAATAGAGGCAAACATCTGCTGACTTTATTGACTGAACCTAGTTACTCAAAACTTGAGGAATACTTTTGTTACAGTTAGATGCCCTGAAAGTTTAGTAATTCCCGCACTTCGATTCACAGTATTTTCCCAAATCTCATCTAAATTTTAGATTTCACTCTTTGTTTTTATGATATTATACGAAAAATTACGTATTTTTATAGAAACATCCTATAGTTTTAATTAAACTAAGTCAGCAAATACGCAGTTTACTAAGCATATCTTGATGATTTTTTAATAGTATGGGAAACATTAATTTAATATGGAGTATTGAAAATTTTGGTAATATACTTATAGATTATTCTTGTTACAAAAAGGTAAGAATAAAGTACTAATGCTGATTACATAAACTTGTTATACCCGTAAAAATTTAATTGTTGATGCAATAAGTCTTGAATTAATTAAACACTACAAAACAAATAAAAATCTAATTGAAGAAGAATTCAGAATTCAGGAGTCAGAATTAAGACGCTCGTGGACTCGCTTTCCGCGTCGCTTACAGTCGGGGATTCAGACCGGCGCAGGTCTTGTTGACCACCAAATCGAAGATTTGGAGGGGGTTTTAAACCCGTTTATTCATCCACTATGAAGTTCAGAATTCAATTCGGAATTCTGACGACTGACGCATATATTCTGTTTGATAATGAAAACTAATATAAAAAAGTAGCGATCGCGCTTTTCTACTTGATTGTTTGGGAATACTAGAGTTCTGGGTATATCTTTCAAATCTAGCAACCCCTAGTATCATGCCGACATTTTTCAACTATGCTTTCCACTCTAACGGTTTTGTTCCCCACGGACATTGTTATCTCTGGCAAACTGGATTAGTTTGGCTCCACATTATTTCTGATGCCACGATCGCTCTAGCGTATTATTCTATTCCCTTCCTACTGATTTACTTTATTTCCAAGCGCAAAGACGTTCCTTTCAATGGAGTCTTTATGTTATTTGGTGCTTTTATCATTGCCTGCAGTACTGGACACTTGATGGATATTTGGACGCTTTGGCATCCAGACTATTGGGTTGCAGGTGGTTTAAAAGCTCTAACTGCCATTATTTCGATATATACGGCATTTGCGTTATTTTATCTTATGCCTCAAGCTCTCACACTACCTAGCCCTGCCCAGTTAGAAGCTATTAATCGAGTACTTTCAACTGAAATTGTCGAGCGCAAGCGCATTGAGAAAGAACTACGCATTGCAGAGGAAATCGCTCAAAACTCTAGCCAAGCCAAGAGTGAATTTCTCGCCAATATGAGTCATGAACTACGCACACCTCTTAACGGTATCTTGGGTTATACACAAATTCTCCAACGCACAGAATCTTTGAGTGAAAAAGGACGGAAAGGACTCAGCATTATTTATCAATGTGGTTCTCATCTTTTAACTCTAATTAATGATGTCCTCGATCTTTCCAAGATAGAAGCTCGGAAGTTGGAATTGTATCCTGTTGATTTCTACTTGCCTGCTTTTATAGATAGCGTGACTGAAATTTGCCGCATCAAGGCAGAACAAAAAGTCATTGTATTTCACATCGAGATCGATCCTGATTTACCAATAGGTATTCATGCTGATGAAAAACGCTTACGGCAAGTACTGATTAACTTGCTTAGTAATGCCATGAAATTTACTCATCAAGGCAGTGTCACCTTCAAAGTTCAGGTGATTGGTCAAGAATCAAATACCAATGGAAAAACTAACTACAAAATTCGCTTTCAGGTAGTAGATACTGGCACGGGTATAACCCCAGAACAAGCCGATAAAATCTTCCAGCCCTTTGAGCAAGTGGGAAGTCAAAAACGACAATCTGAAGGTACAGGTTTAGGATTAGCAATCAGCCAAAAAATTGTTTTGTTGATGGGTGGTCAAATTCAGGTACAAAGTGAATTTGGCAAAGGTAGCACTTTCTGGTTTGAGGCAAAATTGCCAGAATCTAAAGACTGGGCAAAAGCTTCTAGAGTGGTTGAGCAGGGAACTATTATTGGTTATCAAGGACAAAGGCGCACCATTTTGATTGCGGATGATAAATGGGAAAACCGATCGGTAATTGTAAATCTACTAGAGCCAGTTGGGTTTACGGTTGTAGAAGCTAGTAATGGTCAAGAAGCATGGGAACAAGCTCTAGCAAACAAACTAGACTTGATTATCACTGACTTAGTGATGCCTATATTAGATGGATTTGAGTTGATCAATCGTTTGCGTCAGTCTGAGCAATTTAAAGAGATTGCTGTCATCGCTTCGTCAGCCAGTGTGTTTGCAGCCGACCAGCACAAGAGTATTGATGTAGGTGCAGATGCATTTCTACCAAAGCCTGTAGAAGCTGAAACACTACTGGAAATGCTACGACAATTTTTGTACCTGGAATGGATTTTTGACGGCAAGGTAGATGTAATTAAAAACAACCAGGTAGGTAGTTTAGATCGAGTAAATGAGATTATTTATCCTGCCAATGAGGTTTTACAACAGTTGCTCCTCCTCGTACAAGATGGCGATATTCAAAAAATTTTAGAACTGGCTGAACAACTTTCTGCATCGGACGATCAGCTAAGAGTTTTTGTCCAGCAGCTTGTCCAACTTGCTAGTAATTTCCAACTCAAACGTTTGGAAACTTTTATTCAACAATATATTAATTAACTTGAGTGAAATTTTAATTTTTAATTCATCATGAGCAAAACTCCAAATAACGGATTTATTTTGATTGTGGATGATAATCCCACAAATTTATCTCTCCTGTGTGAAGCACTCAATAGTGAGGGTTTTCGTTTCCGCGTTGCAGTCGATGGAGAAAGTGCGATCGCTCAAGCCGAACGCAATCAACCAGAGTTGATTTTGCTGGATGTACAAATGCCAGGTATTGACGGATTTGAAACTTGTTGTCGCCTCAAAGCCAATCCTGTTACCCAAAATATTCCAATTATTTTCACCACTGCTTTAGCAGATACGGAAAGCAAAACGAAGGGATTTTCCCTTGGTGCAGTGGACTATATTCCGAAACCGTTTGCACAAGAGGAAGTCATTGCTAGAGTGCGCGTGCATTTACAACTCAAAAAATTGACTGAATCTTTGGAACAACAAGTTAGCGATCGCACCAAGGCTTTGCAAAAAGTCCAAGTCAAGCTGGTGCAGCAAGAGAAGCTATCAACACTTGGAGAGTTAATCTCTGGTATTGGACATGAAATCAACAACCCCATCAACTTTATTTCCAGCAATATTCCACCCTTGCAAGGATACATTGCAGGAGTAACCGAGTTGCTCCTACTGTATGAACAAGAGTATCCAAACCCAACAGCCAAAATTACCACTGCTATTGAGAACTTGGATCTAAACTTTGTTCTCGAAGATATGGGAAAAATTTTGATTTCACTCCAGCTAGGAAGTGAACGAATTCGGAACCTTTCTAATTCACTCCGCAACTTCTGTCGCTCTGATAGGGATGCCAAAATATCTGCTGATTTGCACCAAGGACTAGATAGTACACTAATGATTTTGCAACACCGCCTCAAGGCTAATGGCGATCGTCCCACCATTGAAGTTATCAAAAGTTATGGAGTATTACCAGAGGTAAACTGCTATATTGGGCAGATGAATCAAGTATTTATGAACATTTTGGCAAATGCAATTGATGCTCTTGACGAAGCTATAATGCATGGCAAAATGAGCAATCTAATTCCTCAAATTCAAATTGCAACAGAAATAGATTCTGAACAATTGGTTGTAATTCGGATTGCTGACAATGGGATTGGTATTCCCGAACGGCTCAAAAAACGCTTGTTTGAGCCGTTGTTTACTACAAAAACCGTTGGAAAAGGCACTGGACTTGGCTTGTCGATAGCTTATGAAATAGTTGTAGAGAAACACAAAGGTGTATTAGACGTGAATTCTCAACCAGGTATGGGAACCGAGTTTATCATCAAAATTCCCATCTGAGAACAACATTTAATTAATTACAAAACTGCTCTAGCATTTATCATATTGAAGACTGGGGAAGAGCTTTCCCAATACCCATCCCTAATTTCTATATAGAGTGAATTCAACCTTAGATCCTCAATTAATGGCAGAACGCATAGAATCTCTCAAAGCTGGAATATATCTGATAGTCGATTTGGAAGCCACGTGCTGTAACAGTAATTATTGAGTCGGTCAATGACCATCTCTTACGCAGTTGATCGCGGCTACTTAAATATTGAGTTTGTAAATTTTGAAATCATTAACTTCTAATCCCCAATTATCAACCGATAATCCCCATGCAGCGTCTTCCCCCTCTTCTCTATGCCTAATACCCAATGCACCAGTAGCACTAAGAAAAGCCCAAAGGCTTGTGTCACCTCGTTCATAGTCTTCAGACTGGGAATGTATTCTGAGACGCTCTGCCTCTGGTTAAGCCACTAGACGCAAAGCCTCCCAGGCTGGGAACCAGTCAGGGCAAAAGCTGTATTTTAACTTCGTGCCATTCGCCCAAATACCTCTTTTACTCGTAATATTGGATACTATATTGTGGGTTTGATTGCTGTTGGGGTGTTAATGTCTATTTCACATAAATATACTGTTCTTGCTCCTGTGAGCCTAAGTATTGCTTTATGCGTTACTAGTTGCAGCGACAATAAAGTTTCCCAGTGCCAACGACTGATTCGAGTTGTGAATGCTGGAACTTCTCTAATTGATAAAAAGAAAGGAGCGCAAGTGATAACTAGCATACAGCTATCTAAAGATTTAGACTTTGTGACTAAATCCATTGGAGAACTGAAGCTAACAGATCCGAAACTGAAAGAATTTCAAAGCGATTTTGTGAAGATTTTTCAAAATCTTAGTCAAGCGATCGCTAAAGCAGGTAGGGCGCTTGGTGCAACCAAGACAGCAGAAGCCTCGGAATCTGGGAGAGAAAAAATCCAAAAGGCTAGAGGCGAAATTGACTCAGCACTGACAACAGCTACAACTCTTGGCAAACAGTCAGATACGTTAGTGAATCAGATGAATAAGTATTGTAGCGAACCAGAATAATCTATCTGGGACATTGGGCACAAGAAGCAGAGGTGCAGAGGGGAAAGACTTAGTGCAACTACTCCCCTGCTCCCCCTTGACACTCTGAACCAGAGTAACTTTTATCACTTTTTTTTCAAAAAAATTCCTGATATACACCAACTTTGTCTGTCAAAAGAAGTATTGGTGTAAGTCAAATGAAATACCAGGAGTGATATGAGTCTACTGATGGCAAGTGTGCTGGCAACAGTGCCAATATCTGCGCTCAATTTACCAGAGCAATCCGTAATTCTGTTGGATAATCCGGTGCAGCAGTCAACACAGGAAAATTTATCTCAAGTTGTCTCACCTGCTGAAATTACACCACCTGAATTCGTACAGCCCGATATAAACACGTCGCCAATTATCAAAAATAAGTACGAAAATATACTTAGAAAAAATAGAGAAAAAATTAAATTCATAAGTTCACTTAACTTACTTAAATTAAAAGATACTCAACCTGGAACAGAAGTTGCTCAGAATCAGGAAAACACAGAAGAATTATCTCTATCTCCCCATCCCCCAGACTCAGACAACCAAATGTCTCAAGTCACCTCAGTATCGCAGATCCAGGACGTGCAACCCTCCGATTGGGCTTTTGGTGCTTTGCAGTCTTTAGTAGAACGCTATGGCTGCATTGCTGGATACGCTGATCGGACTTATCTGGGGAATCGTAGTATTAGCCGTTATGAATTTGCGGCTGGTTTAAATGCTTGTTTGGAGAAGATTAACGATGCGATCGCTAACAATAAAATTAATACTGTTAATAATGAAGATTTAATCCTGCTGCAAAGGTTGCAAGGTGAATTCAAAGCAGAGTTGCAACAATTACAGCAGCGTGTCGAAACTGTAGAACACTGGACGAGTCAATTAAAAGGTAATCAGTTTTCCACAACAACTAGATTATTTGGTCAAGCCATTTTTAGCGTTCAGGGAACTAATAGCCCCAATGTCGATTTGTTTCCTAGAGATGGAGTACCTGAACGCCAAGGAAAAACCAATCTGACTTTCACAAGTAGCGCCCAACTAACCTTAGCAACTTCATTTACAGGGCGAGATTTACTGCTAACAGGGCTGTCTGCGGGTAATTTGGGTTCTAATGCATCGTTCTTATCTACCAATATGGGACGGTTGGGTTTCGAGTCGAATACAGACAACAATCTAGTTATTAGTGACTTATCTTATCGATTTCTCGCCTCGGATAACTTGGGAATTGTCGTAGGTACGGCGGGAGTCAACCCAATCAATACCTTTCGCGGTATTAGCCCTTTAGAAGGTTCTAGTGACGGTGCAATTTCTCTATTCGGTCAGCGGAACCCGATTTTAAGTATTGGTAACGGCACTGGTGGTATAGGCTTTGACTGGCAGATTAGCGATCGCATCAGTTTGCAAGGCGTTTATAGTACCGAAATACCCAATTTTCCCGGCAACATCAACCAGGGCGGACTATTTGGTGGTAGATATACTGCTGGCGCTCAGTTAAGTTTAGCACCCACAAATAACATTGATGTCGGCGTACATTATCTCTATTCCCACTCTCCAGATGGCTTACTGGGAGGTGGTATTGGCGATTCTCAACTGATTTCACCTTTTGCAGATCCTACAGCTTTCAACACCCAAGCAATAGGCGCTACCGTTGCTTGGCGAATTAACCCTAACTTGCAGTTGGGCGGTTGGGGTGGCTTTACTTCCTCCAAGCCATCTAACCTTTCTGGAAGTGTAGAAACTACTAACTGGATGGTATTCGCGGCTTTTCCTAATTTGCTGCGTCCTGGGAATTTAGGAGGCGTTCTTGTCGGACAACCGCCCAAAATTACTTCCAGTACTTTACCCGATGGCTTCAATTTTCCCAACTTTTCTGATGGGGGGACACCAGGTGGACGTAATGACACATCAATTCACGTAGAAGTTTTTTACCGCGCCCAACTGAGCGACAATATCGCCTTGACTCCAGGCTTATTCGTTATTTTCAATCCCGATCACAATGCCGCTAACGATGCATTAATCGTTGGAACATTAAGAGCAAGTTTCCGGTTTTAATTCTGTACTGATGTAAATGTAATAAAATACGCTAATTTTGTACTTACTAATTCAGTATTAGATGCTTTCATTGCCTTGTGAAGTAGGGAAAAGGAGTGCGTGTTTTTTTTGATACGTGATTAAAGGAGCAAATTTTTCATGAAATTAAATTCATCAGTTCAGTTGGGTTGTGTTCTTGTTAGCAGCAGTAGTTTAGCCGCAGTCATCATCGGTTTAACTGGAACAAGCGCTTTCGCTCAAATCACAATTCAAAGCACTGGCACATTATCAGGGACTATTCAACTCCCCAGAAATAATCCCAATTTCAATCAAAGCATTACTCGTGTTGATACAGACGACACGGGGACTTACTCGCGGAACTTAGGTACTAAGAACAATCCTAATTACGTCCCTATATACAAGTCAGACTATGTGCAGGTAAAAACACGTGCTGATGGTAGTTTGCATTATTTTGTTGACTTTAAAGGCATTCCGATTGTCTCCTTTAATGGCGTTCTCACTTCACCGATTCTCTCTGGCGGTGAGTTGACACCCTATAAATACCAGGGACAATTAGCAGGAACCACATTTCAAGGAGTAGTTCAGGATGAATTTAATCTCACAAAAGCCTTATACACTGGTACTGTCACCGATCCAAATACTGGAAACCAGTATCAGGGAACCTTTGAAGTGAGTGGATATGGAGTCCGATATAGCAATCGCAATGGTGGTGCAACCCCCACAGTCTTTGATTTCAAATCCGATCTCCCAGGTTCGCCAAAGGTGACATCTTTGGAAATGACTAACTCACCCCTAGCAAGAATAGAAATCAAAGTACCTGCAACTGCAACTCTCATAACTCCTACACCAACTACTGGTAGTGAAAGTACAACCACTCCCCCGCCAGTAATTAGCAGTGGTAGTACACCCATTCCCCCGCCAGTAATTAGCGGTGGAAGTACACCCATTCCTCCATCAGTAATTGATAGTAGTGCGATCGCTCCTACACCAATAGTTGATAGTGGTAGCATACTGACTATTGCACCAATAGTTGATAGTGGTAGCACACTGACTGTTGCACCAATAGTTGATGGTGGTAGCACACTGACTGTTGCACCTGTAGTTGATAGTGGTAGTGCGATTATTTCCTCGACACCTACATCTGGATCTAATTCTCCATCGCTCTCTACTACACCTAATATCGAATTCAGTAGTGGTAATTTTTTAGAGGTTAATCAAGTAGTTGTCAACCCTGCAACCCTTGCTCAACCTGCTTGTTCACAGGATTCTGCTAATAACTGTACAATACCTACTTCACCCAAACAAGCGATCGGCCCGCGTAGTCGAGTGCTACTGCGTTAGTTAGGGACTTTTCAATAAAAAATATCCAACTACTTCTTGTCGGGTGGGCGTCTCGTCCGCCCCTAAGCAAAGGCTAACTTGACAAAAATTTTGAGTGCTTCTGTAACTCTAGCACGGCAAAATGAAATCAATATAATAGTTAGCACAGGGGCAACATTGCAATTAAAAAAGTCCACTATCAGTTATTCGCGGCGTTTTTGTTGCTCAGACTACCTTTCAGTGGTATGTTTTACCCTGATGATTTTCTGGCTATACTAGTGGCTTAAGCCGATTGATTGATAAATTTCATCCTCCAGCATAAAATACACAAAAACTCTAAATTTTGGACATACAGCAGCTTGCATTTACTTCTAACTGACACAAAAATATTGTCTGATATTGGAGGAAATTAATTTTCTTGGAGGCTACAAAAACTCGATCGCTAAGGCTAACACTAACACTACAGAGTGAATCTACATCAATCAAACATCTTCCGAGTAAGCACCTATGAAAGAAGAATTGATAGCCAGAGTCATGCAGGTCTTGCGAATTAATATGAGTTGGATGACTTGGAATTTGTTTCTGGCTTTTATACCTTTGGCTTTGAGTGTCTGGCTATTTCGCATGAGGCGCGGTGGCACTTGGCTTTGGTGGCTAGGATTCTTAGTTTTCTATGCTTTCTTACCAAATGCACCATATTTGTTGACTGATGTAATTCACTTGATAGATGATATCCGCACGATTCAATCGGTGTGGATGATTACTTTAGTACTCATTCCTCTATATTTGCTAGTAATTTTAAGTGGATTTGAAGCTTATGTAATATCGTTAATTAATTGGGGTCACTACTTACATCGCATCGGCAAAAGTCAATGGATTTGGCGCTTTGAGTTGATTACACATTTTCTCTGTGCCGTTGGTGTTTATTGGGGGCGATTTTTGCGTTTTAACAGTTGGGATTTTATTACTCAACCTGATGCCGTACTTACCAAGGGGGTAGAAGAAATTCTGGGAAAACAGCCCCTCGTAATTATTACTATCACCTTTGTGGTACTTGCGGGTTTGTACTGGATTATGAAACGAGTAACTTTAGGTCTTAGCCAACGAGATAGTAAAATAGGCATAAACTCAGGGCGCACAAACTCTAACACGCCAAACATTTGATGAACATGGCAATTTTGGCTTTTAAATTCGGGGTTTTTATTAGTAATTCCCTTGAGGAATATTGCCTATCAAAAGAAAGATGCAACTAGACTCTCCTTGAGGTGAAATAAACTCAGAAGCAAATGGTTGAACTTCAACCGCCATCATTTGAGAATAACGTCCTATCAGATCGTTGAATATCGATGGTCTGGTCTGATGTATCTGGTCACGTTGATAGGAGGGATATCTTATGCAATTAATCTCTAGAGAGGAAATAAAGACATTAATAGAACAGCCAAAAGGTAATTGTGTTTCAATTTATATGCCAACGCACCCAGCCGGGGCAGAAGTGCGACAAGACCCAATTCGCTTTAAAAATTTGGTCAAGGAAGCGGAGACTCGTTTAATTGATGCGGGTTTGGATGAGAAAGATGCGATCGCATTATTGCAAAAATCCCATGAAATTGATACCCAAGAGTTTTGGGAGCAAATGGGAGAGCAAGGACTGGCGATTTTTCTTTCTGAAAATATTTTTCGCTATTATCCTCTGCCAATTGATTTTCAAGAGTTGGTCGTGGTTACAGACCGATTTCACATCAAGCCACTGCTACCAATTTTAAATGGTAATGGTCGCTTTTATATACTGGCTTTGAGTCAACAAGATGTCAGGTTCTTTGAAGGAACACGCTACAGCGTCAATGAGGTGGAAGTAGAAAATCTCCCTAAAAGTCTAGATGAAGCTTTGCAAAGAGACGAGACTGCTAAAGAAGGTCAGTTTCGCATCGCCACATCAAAAGGGGGAACTGCTAATGCTTCTTCACAGCCGGGTACGTTTCACGGACAGGGAAGCCCTGAAAAGGATAAACACCAAGAAGACATTATCCAATTCTTTCAAATTGTTGATGGCGCATTACACGAGAAACTGCGATCGCAAAAAGCGCCTTTGGTGTTGGCTGGGGTAGAGTATCTCTTACCTTTGTATAGACAGGCAAATACTTACCAGCATTTGATGGATGAAGCTATCACTGGTAATCCAGAAATTCTCAGCGCCCAAGAGTTACATAACCAAGCTTGGCCGATTGTCGAGGCTGATTTTCAAAAGTCGCAACAAAATGTTTTAGAGCAATTTCACGAATTGTTTGGTGGTGATACTGGTAAGGCATCTAACAAGCTCGAAGAAGTTATCTCAGCAGCTTATTACCAACGGGTGGATTCATTATTAGTTGCAGTTGGTCAGCAACAGTGGGGTTTATTCGATCCAACCTCAGAAACGGTTTATTTGCATCCAGAAAAAGAAGCTGGTGATGAGGATTTGTTGGATTTTGTTGCTGCTCATACTTTATTAAATGGTGGCACGGTTTACGCTGTTCCCTTTGAACAGATTCCATATAGCACAGCCGTTGCGGCAATTTATCGATATTGACATTTTAATGGTGTTGTATAAAGTTGAATGTCTTATATACAACACCGACGATGATTACTATTCGCTCCTTAATCAGTCAATTTCTAATCGGTTTAGTCTTTTTGAGTGCAGCAGCTGTATTTACCCAGACTGCAACAGCAGAAACAATAACTGGACAATCGGGCAATGTACTGTGGCTTTGCTACTTTTAGTAGTAGCAGAGACTGATGGTTAGTGAATACAACCATCAGTCTCTGCTACCGCTCAATATCCGATTTTTCTCCCTCTAAAGGTTCTATTTTCCTAGAGGATCTATGTTAGACGTATTCTATGTTTATAGTGATCGACGGAATGTCATCGAACACCTTGATGAAAGTGATATCGATGTTCTCGTTGTAATACCAAGCATTCTTTTCAGAATCGCTAAGTTTTTTAACTCGTTCGTCAAGAGTGCCATCTTTAATTAGGAGGATTTCTAGCTCGTCTATGCTGACGCTCTGCAAGGGAGATGAATTTCTTATGTTAGATTTTACGTCCCTTGCAGGCAATTCAGATGGATCGTGCAATATCGCAACAAAGAAATATTCTTCCTTTGGCTTGTAACGCTTGACGTCGTCGTGGATACGCTCGACGTCGTCGTGGATACGCTCGATCTCGATCTTTCGCGTTTTCTTTTGTAAATCAAGATACTGCTGAGTGATCTTTGTCGCCCGATATTCGCCATTAGCCATTGGGTCTCTTCCCGGCAATTCTTTATCATCTCTCCAATCTTTCACTGGTGCAGAAGAACGGCTAACCCCATCATCTAAGTACATTATGTATCCAGCAGTTGAGGGATCGAATTTAGACTCCCCATCAGCAATATTGGCGGCATACCCAGGATAAATATTAATGGTAATAGGGTTAAGCTTTCCTTTGTCGTGGAGTTCACCAACATACTGTTCAATCTCAATGGTAGGAATGATCGCTCCTGCACGCACATAAATCGGTACAATGAAGTTAATGTGGTTGGGATCAGCACTTAGATGCGCATCGAACTCACGGATGGTAGTACCGCCTTCCACTGCACCATCTAGTGGCTGTCGGTTATTTTTAAAGCAATACCATTCACAGGATGGTGAGGGAAGGTAAATATCTCGTTTGCCGCGACACTTGTTCTCTTCATCAAGGATAGGTGCTACTAGCAAATCTCGACCAACAAAAAACTGATCATCTAAAAAGGAAATCTTGTCATTGTAAAGTGACTTATCTTCTGAGTCGTTGAGGAACATTGGGCGGCAAATCGGCTTCCCATTGAGGCAATTCTCGAACATTGCATCGTAGAACAACTGAAGCAGGCGATACCGTAATTCGATGTAGTATTTGCAAACTGGAAGTACCATCCGGTATTGATCTTGTGGTTCCGGCGGATTGTCATTAAACCATTCCATATATTGAAATGGTTCTTGGAATTCTTTCCGTCCTTTCCGCATATAGTGGTTACGGAACCAGGGGAGGAAAGCACCCGCAGCCGTCCAGCGCATGATCAGTTCTGGCCCTGCCCACTTTTCTGAGTCATTCGCCGCCTCAAACCCGCCGATGTCCTGACCGCAAATAGACATCCCGCACATTCCTAAAGAGATGACTTGCGATATATTCATCTTCAAGAAGTCCCAAGTCGAACTGTTGTCCCCCGTCCAAAGTGCTGCAAAGCGGTGCATTCCAGTGAAACTGCCGCGTCCAACGATAAAGTTACGCTTGTTTTTTCGCTCCCCTAGTGTGTCTGGGAAATTTTCGCCCAGTTCGTTGAGACCGTGATATGTGGCTTTGTGGAGGTTGTAGGAAAACAAATTCCACATTTTAATAAATGGTATCTTTTTGGGATCATTATCGGAGGTAAAGTCATTAGTTACTAGTAGTCGGAAGGGAAAACTCCGCATATCGCCTCGATTGTTACGAATTGCTGGTGTTGTCATATCCTGCCAGACAAACTCTAAGCCCATTTCAAAGAGATATTTATATTGTTTGCCCCACCACTCACGTATCTCTAATATTCCTAAATCGGGGTAATGACCAGGTGTCCCAAGCTCTTTTTTACCTTCTTGAGTATATACATCTCCGTAGTACACTTCACCCGTGAAAGGCTTCTTGTCATCATAGTTCGGGCAGTTAGGTTTGTTGAATTTTTCCTGTCCATTGTCGTAATCTTGATAATACCAGCTTTCAGTTTCTTTTGCCTGATGGCGTTCATCAACCACGAAATATTCTTTATCCAATCCCTCTTTATAGGTTTGGTAGTTCAGGTCTTTGTTGCTAATGATAGGGGTGATATTTGTGCTACATTTAATCCCCTTTTCTTTTAACCAAGCAAACATTCCTTTTGGGTCGGGGAATTCTTGCTCGTTAATTGTGAAGGTTTGATATTTGTTTTGTATGTCTACATCGATGTGAAGACCATCAAATGGTATGCCGTAATCCCGATACTTTTGAACAACCCACTCTAATGCTTTGCGATTTTCATATCCATAACATCCTTGGTGGTATCCTAAAGCATAGCGAGGTTTGAGGCGAGAGCGCCCAACGATTGAAGTAAAACCATCAATGATGTTAGCGGCATCTTGGCCCAAGAAGAAGTAATAGTCGAGATCGCCAAAACGAGTCCCATACATATACCGACTGGAGTTGGCGTAGCCGATATCGATCAAGATTTGAGAGGGATTGTCAATATAAATCCCGTAAACGCTATTTTGATCAGGAACGCCGTTAAATTCCATAAAGAAAGGATCGGAATGGTAAAGCGGTTCTCGCCCATCCAAAGGCCCGACATTATAGACCTGGCGATAGCGCATATTGTCAAAGTTGAAATAATTGACTTGTGCGGTATTTTTACATAGTGATTTTCCGCCTTGTTCCCCAAACCCAATATATTTAGCAGTCGCTGGCTTTTTAATTATCTGAAGAATTGCGTAATCCTCTTTTTCTATACCGTTGAATGTGTAGTAAATTCCATTTTCTTCGGTTTCCCAGACTTGAAAAAAGTCGTTTTCGTCTTGATCAATATCATCCCAACTGGCGTACTTGTAAACTGTAATTTTGAAGGGATTATATTGTACCGATACCTTCATTATCTTCTTATGAAGATCATGATACTTATACTCATACTCAGTCACTAACTCGATAGACTCTTCATTTTCTTCTGACTTTATTATCCAAAATTGCTCTTTTTCGTCTAAATCCTTTCTTAACTTTTCAAGCGTATCCCGAACGATGGAGCGGGTGTTCTGAGAAGTATAACTGTCTGATCCATCTGAAGCTGATCCATCTGAACTTTTAAAAGGGTTGAAGCGAACTCTGAAAATATCTTTTCGCAGGAATTGGAGGAGCATAGAACAGCGTCCTTTTTCTACTCCAGGGATATTGTTGAACTCGATAGTCAATGTCTTCTTCTCTTCATTGAATGATGCAGAAACAGCCTTCTCGATTTTGTGCCATTTTTTGTAATCTGCAAAGAATTCTTCAACCTTCACAAATCTATAGGAATGGGAGTTAGAAATTGAAATTGAATCAGACATAAGAATCTCCTAGATTGTGCTTTAAAAAAGATTTCAACAACCTACACCTGCTGATATATTCCATACTCAATATCAAGAGATAGAATGGCTATTTCTAAAAATTTGAGATAGAAATAAGGAAAAAAATCGAACGCCTCGATTTCTCAGCACTGAATCAGCTAGCTTTAGTAGGATGAAATTCGATCGCTAACCAAATACAGTCTGTATCGGCATAGTATTGATGCCAAGGATAGACATATTTTTGATTCTCCTGAACTTGGCAAAATGGGACAGATGTGGTAAATCCTGGACTCATTAACATGTCTTCGTAGAGGGAGTTGAATGCTTTTACTTGAAATTTCTGCATTCTTCCCTGACCAAAGATTTGGGTATGAATCTCGATAAAGTTGTGCTGGTTATGGATGGCACAATCAGAATTTGAAGGAGCAAACCATAAGTTAACCTTGACGGAAAACCTTTCTTTTTGTTGGGGCGTACTCCATTGTCTTGTCATCGAATAAGGATCGAATTCTACGATTCCTGCCTCATCTTGGGGAGAACGCCACAATGGTACATCTTTGGGAAAACCATCAATAAGATTACCTAATAAATCCCAGTTTGGCTCAAAAATGAGCTTGGTAATATTGTTAGTTTCAACCACTTTAAGCAAAAGTAAGGATTCTGCTTTTTGGATGATGGTATCGTTAAGAATCGTGGATGAAAAAGCGGGAATAACGCTGGCGGGAGCTTGGCTGAGGTGGGCATCTGAGGCTTGGGGATTGATGACGATAGTACGGTTTTGGATGAAATAGTTTTCGACGTTTTCAATGTACTTCGCATCGATGTAAGCACCAGAAAAGTTAAGTAGTTTGGCTTTGTTGGCTTCCATCAGTTTTTGAGGTTAAGTTCAATGACTAATTGATGGGACTGTAGCTGAATCGAGGGCGCGATCGCACAGTTTCAAGCTCCTCTACGTTTTGGCAAAGTCGTTATAGTAAACAACAATGGATGGATTTTCTGTACAATAATATCCACCTACGGAATAGCCGATAGTGGCAAAATCTAATCTGCCATCACCATCAAAATCTGCAACGGCGATCCGTGCAGCAGAATCTTCAGAAATACGCCATTTAGCAAACACGCCATTTTTAACATCTATAGCCTTGTAGTAAAAGACACCTTGCCAAGGCATTGGCCCTCTCAAAGCAACGAGAAACTCATCGTCACCATCTTGATCAAAATCTGCACAAACTACGAAATGTCCTGGCCCTTCTCCAATTACATTGGGATCGTCATAAACATCTAATACAACTCTTTTCCAAGCACTGTTAATAAGAGAAGAACTACTCTCATTGTCCTTGCAGTAAACAACTACTGTATTGCCATGAAATGGTTCGACGGCAGCAATGTAGGCAAAATCATCATCTCCTACCTTACCTGCGTCTACATCACCACTACCTTTGAAACCTGTTTTATTTACTTGACCTATTTCACCTGTGCCGATCGCTTCCCCATACCATACACCATCTTCAAGGCTGAAATAGATCCATGTAATCCCTTCTTCAGAAGCAATCAGTGCAGAATCAAGATTTGAGCCAGACTCAATGTTATACTTCTTGACTGATACGCCGTGAATGACATGGAAATAAATTAAACGGGCATTTTGATCTTCAGGATCTGGCTTTTTATTATTTTTCTCATAGTATTTCTTGTCATATACTTTGAGAGCTTCCTCCTTCCACTCTTTTGCTCCATAAAGATCGTCAGGCTCAGTGAATACCACAATTGGTGTAATCGAGTGAACATCATTTGGCTTCCCCACAATAGGTAAGCCAAGAACCTGTAGTTTTGTTTCCTGCGTAAAATAACCTACCTTGAGGCGGTGCATGGAAGTAGCGCGGCCAATGTAATGCCTTTTCCAATACGGTTCAGAATTACCTGGATTTTCCAGCCAAACAATTTTGCCTCCTTCAGGATCGCAATTCACCATTGTTTGACCGTATTGGTAACAAATGACAATATCATTCCGTCCATCCCTATTGACATCTACATGGTGCATACCAACAGGGCCAATATATTTGGCAATTAGTGTCTTTTTCCAATCATTGTTTCGATACCAAGTTACTTCACCTTGACCTAGCCCATATCCCACGATATCTGGTTTGGAGCTACTATCTATGTCTTTGGAGTCACCATCTACGTTAAACGCTTCAATCCAGTAACCGTCTTGGCGACGATCTTCAACTAGCTGCCGTCTAAATTTAGGGATAGAAAATTTGTACATCTGTTTGTTAATTACCATGTCTCTTGTTCTACATAAGCAAGCGAGTGCAATAGACTATCAACCAAGCTGCACCTAGCTTATAGCCTATTCAATGCTTGAATTGCTTTTGTCAGATACGATGTTTGATTAGAGAACTCAGATATTAACTTGGGGCAGTTAGTACTAATTCAACAGGGTTGTCACCGCCCTTAGCTTTCAACTAACCACTTTAAATCTAGTAACTTGCTTACTGGCTCAGTATTTTTACTGAAAAATAAGTAATTATACATTTCCTTTGTAAATTTCAGTGTGCATTTTTTGTTGAGAAGTGATAAAAATACAAATAAACTTAATATTTGAATCAATATACTGTTGATATAAATACTTAAGTACAAGCTACAGGGTATACAAGAAAACATAAAAGTTATTCTCATCTCCAAAGGCTGAACTTCAGTCTTTGTTTTGTCGCAAATACTTGTTACATTAACAATTCAGCAGTAATGACTTTTGAAATAATGGAAAGCAATTGCTGGCTTTTTACTTGGTCAACGCCTCATCTATATCTGTAGAGCGGGGCCATCATTCTAATATTCTCTTAAAAGCTCAAACCCAGGATTGTTTCCCAAAATTTCTGCCATCTTAAGTTTCTCCATCTTTGCAGGACGAGCGGCACATCTTGCAGCGATCGCCTCATGCCACCATTTATCAGCAGCATTTGGGACAGCCAGAGCGGAATATATGCAACCTCTGCTCAGACTTTCTGCAAAATCTAAAATCCAAAATTGAATTACTCCTAACTAATGAAGTTTTCGTCGTGCTGCTGCTAAAATTAGACGTTGTTCAGCACGAGCGATCGCTTGATATGTTCGCTCGACTGCTTCTGGTTCAACAGAAATGGAAGTAATACCCCATTCCACTAATTTATCAATAATTTCTGGATAAAGGGCTGGTGCTTGACCGCAGATTGAACAAGGTATACCGGCACTTTTAGCCATTTGGATCAGTTGAGCGATCGCACCCATAACTGCTGGATGACGTTCATTAAAAACTTTTGCTAGCTGTCCTTGTTCTCGATCTACTCCTAGCAATAATTGGGTCAGGTCATTTGTACCAATAGAAATTCCCGCCACACCTGCTCTTACATATTCTGGTAATAAAAACAAGACACTTGGCACTTCTGCCATCATCCACAATTGAAACTGCACCACATCGGTTAAAAAAGCTTGCTCAACTTTGCGACGACAAAAGACAAATTCTTCTACAGTCCGCACAAAGGGCAACAGCAGGTTTACATTAGTGTAGCCAGCTTGCTGTACATTCACCAAAGCTTTCAGTTCTAGCTCAAAGACTACGGGATTTTGTAAATAGCTAAAGGTGCCGCGTTCACCTAACATCGACTGGGGCGAAGATTGTAAATTATCACTCAATGATGGTAAATCCTGCGATCGCCAATCTAAAGAACGATAAAAAACGGGTCTTGGGGTAAAGGCACGAGCAAATTGCATAATCTGCTCAGACCATAGCTCTAACAATTCTGCCTGACGCCCGCTTAAAATCCAACTATTGGGATGTTGCGCGTTCAATATATTTAGTACCATCAATTCGGAACGCAACAATCCCACTCCATCCACAGGCAGGTTTTGCACTTGTTCTATTAAAGTGGACTGACTCAAGTTAACCAGCAATTGGGTAGCAATCATAGGTAGATGAGACGTAACAGCAGGATGAGGCGCTTTCGGGTTGGGGTGATGGGAGGAAAGAAGATTTTCTTCTCTCCCTTTGTCCATCTCCTCCTTTGAGTCTCCTTTGATGCGAAAAACTTCTCCTCTGTCGCCATCAAGCAGCAGTCGTTCGCCAGTTTGGATTAAAGTTGTGGCAGATGTGGCGTTGACTACTGCTGTGATACCTAATTCTCTAGCTAGAATTGCCGCGTGACTAGTTAATCCCCCTTGTTCTGTGATAATACCACCAACTTGTTGCAATAATGGCAACCAATCAGGTGTAATCGTTGGTACTACTAAAATTACTCCCTTCGGTAGTTGTTCGGGTTTCTGTTGCGGATTAATAATTACCAGGGCAGTGGCTACAACCCGTCCTCCGGCTGCTCCTAGTCCCCGAATCAAGTGTGAGTAGGAAATTGATTGGGAAGGACTAACTTGTGTGATGTAAAGCTTGTCAGATGTCGTTTGTTGAGTGATAGTCCACTTAATGGTAAAAGTTTTACCTAGTTCACTTACCAGTTGAGTTCCCAGAGCAATTATTTGTTGTAAGTATTCTTCTTGTAAAGAGTACTGTTTTTGTTGGGCTTCTGGAAGTAGATAGGTAATCAAACAATTGCGATCTGGTGTTAGCACTGAGTTGGGTACGGGTTGCGAAAAAGTTCCAGATGCTGCATCATCAACACTATAAGCCAGCATTTTATTACCCAGTTGTTGCTCAAGCACAACTCTAGTTTCCGGTTGAATGTAGTAAACATCTGGCTGTACTTCGCCAAGAGCTATCGCAATTCCTAATCCCCAAGTAGCTTCAATTTCCCACCCAGAGGAGTTGGCTGTGAGCAAGCCACTGGCGATCGCATTCTCAACAGGTTGCACCAAAACTGCGAGATTAATTTGTTGCAGATTAATTCCTGAGTGCTGCCAATATAATAGACTTCTGGCCCGAAATATCTGGCTCCAGGTACGCTTTAGAGCCAAAGCGATCGCTTCCGGTTCGCACTGGCAAAATACCGACTCCACTAAACCCGATATATTGTTGTTTATACCTGGAGTAGCAGTTGATACTGCCAAGGAAGGTCGAAGAATCAAACAGCTAGTTTGCCATTCTCTAGCTGCTTGGAAAATTGTACTCACCCACTCCGGGGTTACAGTCGCAGTCAGTATTTCTTGGCGCAAGCGACTAGCCACCTGCTGAAGTTGACGCCAATTAGTGACATCCAGGTGTAGCGAAGAATAAGGTAAGTCAGCTACTAATGATTCCGAACTATTGAGATTTTCGAGAAATTGTCGCAAAATTTCTGCCGAAACTACAAAACCAGGCATCACCGGATAGCCACGCTGGATAATTTTGCTCAAGTAAAAGGCTTTGTCACCTACTTTGGCGCGGTCTTGTAGTTTAATTTGATCTAGCCAGTAGAGTTTATTCACTCAATTTGTTAATTGTCTATTTGTAGCCACAGCAATTTCTTTTTGGTATGTTATCAGGTTAATCCACTGACTTCTGAATAAAAAGTACTTAGGACTTACAGCAGTTTTCTTTTGCATGAATTACAAAGTTACGGGTTTTGAACCAGAATACAGCAGGTAGAGACTCCTGACAGCAGAATTCAGAATGGGCTGCCCTAACAGGAGTCAGAAGTAAAACAGGCTTTATACCTGGCTTTGAGACGAATCGTTGTGTACTTCAGTAACTTTAAATACGCTGTATAGCTGATTTACTCGATTTGTACATGGCCGTATCATATTTAATTGTTGAGTATATAGGTTAAATCTAACAATTTAAGGTATGATTCTGTGGCTAAGTCATTTTAAATAGCCAAAAAACTAATAAACTTAAAATTCATGTAGTTTGCCCAAATTACGATCGCTGCCACAATTTAACAATGCCAATCTCCATTCATTGGCCAGAATAATATTTTATTGAAAAATAATCTTGATAATGGAAAATATTAATTCTCAGTTTCAAAATCATTACTGAATTGATAGAATCCCAATATGAGATAGGCTATTGCACTACACCCATTGGATTAAACTCCATTAATAAGACATTAGAATAGTTTTGTACTATTTTTATAAAAATATTACGATTTAACCTAGTATATAGAATTCTCCATATCAGACTAAACATTGGCAAACACTTACTACCTTGCAACTGATGATTGGCTGAATATCAGCTTCCGGCTATGTACTGCATTGCTTATTGGAGCAATCATCGGCTTAGAACGCCAAATTAGGCGCAAACCAGCAGGTTTAAGAACTCACATACTGGTGAGTTTAGGTTCAGCCTTATTTACCTTGATAATTATGCTGCAAACAGCAGGACTGCAAGCTAGTCCTGATGCACTTAGCCGCGTGATTCAAGGGATTGCAGCTGGTGTAGGATTTCTCGGTGCTGGGGAAATTGTGCGTCAATCTTCTCAAGAATCACAGCAACTAGAAATTCACGGACTCACCTCAGCAGCGGCTATTTGGGTTTCGTCTGCATTGGGAATTGCTGCTGGCTGTGGTTTATGGCAGCTAGGATTAATCAGTGCTATGCTGACTTTTTTAGTTCTCAACGTTTTTAAAAGGTTTGAAAAACATCAAAAAAAATCAGAGTAGAGGCATACAAATAGATGCTATAAATCCCTGTATAAAAATATCTTTAAATCAATATAGTTCAGAATGAGCAACAAAACCCTGATGTATAGACGCAATAAATCGCGTCTTGAAAGACCAATTATCTACATAACCCTTAACCCAAGCGTATTGATCTTTAAATAAATTTTTAATTTTTAATTGTTAATTCTCCTGCTTTCACCAAAAGAATTTGGGATGACTTCAACCATTGGGAATCAAAAGAACCCAAGTGAGTGGTAGTAATCAGAGTTTGAAAGCGGTCTTGAATGGCATCAAGCAATTGATTTTGGCGGGATAAATCTAGTTCGGCAAGAACATCATCCAGCAATAGTAATGGTGGCTCTTTGACGACTTCTTCAATTAATTGTAATTCGGCTAATTTTAAGGCTAGAACCAGCGTTCGTTGCTGACCTTGAGAACCATATTGACGAGCGGGTGTCTGGTTAATGGTTAATTCTATTTCGTCTCGATGGGGGCCGACAAGAGTAGTACCTTGGTGCATTTCAGCAACGGTTCGCTGCTGAATTTTTGCTAAAAAAGCTTGCTGTACTTCTTCTGGCTGGTTATCCTCTAAAGGAATATTAGGTACATACTTGATTTGCAGAATTTCTGTACTGCCACTGATACTGCCGTGCCAGGTGGTAGCAATGGGAGCTAATCTTTGGATAGCGCGATCGCGTCGTCTAATTACCCTAGTTCCTGTAGTAGCTAACTGTGCATCCCACAGCGCTAGTTCTGATTGTAAAGACGTTGCATCCAATGTCTCTACATGGCGTTTTAAAAAGGCATTGCGCTGGCGTAACACATGGTTATACTGCTGCAAAATGTGAGCATAAACTGGTTCAAGTTGAATTAACAGTGTATCTAACCAGTTGCGGCGACCTTCGGGGCCGCCGCGTACTAAGTCTAAATCCAAGCTGGAAAATTGGACTGCATTGAGAACCCCAAGAAAATCCATTTGACGGCGGATCGATTCGCCATTGAGAGCAACGCTACGGCGACCATTACGGCGCAGGGTTAAGGTCAGGTCGCTAACACCTGTTTGTCGCTCAAGGGTGGCATTAATTTGGGCTATGGCTTCCCCTTCTTGAACTAAATCGCGATCGCGGGTCATGCGGTGCGATCGTAATGTCGCCAGTAACTCCACCGCCTCCAACAAATTCGACTTTCCTTGAGCATTATTACCTACCAAAATTGTTTTGGCAGCAGTAAACTCAACATTTTGGTCTTGATAATTGCGAAATTGTCGGAGGTGAAGGGTTTTCAAGTACATAGTGATAATTGGGCATGGGGCATTGAGGATTAGGCATTGGAGAGCAGGGAAACAAAGAAGAAGTAGGGGAGCAGGGGAGTAGAGGAGCAGGGGAGAAATAAATTGCAGTAAGTTTTTCCCTCTGCCCCTCTGCCCCTGTGCACCTCTGCCTCTTATGCCCTATGCCCCATGCCCAATTTACACAGCCTTCTTGCCCATAATCCGCAAAAATATCTTCTCTGCTTCAATCCAGACAAACATTAAAGCACTGAAACCAATACAAACCCCCAACTCTTGCATATTCAAGTAATGAGTACCAAAGAAATCTCGCAGAGGCGGGACGTAAACTAGCATCAGTTGCAAAATCGTGGTGACGACAACAGCCGCTAGGACAAATATATTGGAGAACGGATTCATCTCGATGGTCAGTCGGTTGTTGGAGCGAATGGCGATCGCATGACCCATTTGGGCAATACACAAGGTAGTAAATACCATTGTTTTCCAAGCTTCGGGATTTCCCTGATACCCAGCAGCATGGGTATGTTGATAAGCCCACCACATTAAGGCAATGGTGATAATGGCAAAGATGATGCCAATGCGAATCATGTAAGAACCCAATCCCCTAGCGAAAATGCTTTCGCGGGGACTAAAAGGCGGACGTTGCATGACATCCGGTTCTGGAGGTTCCACAGCTAATGCCAAGGCTGGTAAACCATCTGTCACCAAGTTCATCCACAAAATTTGTAAGGGAGTCAGGGGAACACCTCCCAAACCGATTAAGGGTGCGGCGGCAATTGTCAGAACTTCACCAATGTTACTGCCCAAGATGTATTTAATAAAGCGGCGGATGTTGGTATAAACAACTCTGCCTTCCTTGGTAGCGCTGACAATGGTAGCAAAGTTGTCATCAAGTAGCACCATGTCACTAGCTTCTTTACTGACATCAGTGCCAGTAATACCCATTGCAATACCGATGTCGGCTTGTTTGAGGGCTGGAGCATCGTTGACACCATCACCTGTCATCGCCACAAATCTACCCCGGCGTTGCAGTGCTTGGACAATTCGCAGTTTGTGTTCTGGGGAAACTCTGGCATAAATGCTCACTAGGTCAACATTTTGCTCTAATTCCTGGTCAGTCATCCGTTGCAATTCTTGACCTGTGAGAACACGTACACCGGAGGGGTTGCCGGAGGCATCGCCTTCTTGGGCAATTCCTAAATCAGTGGCGATCGCTCGTGCTGTTAATTGGTGGTCGCCAGTAATCATCACTGGGCGAATGCCTGCATCCCGACACTCTTGCACAGCTGCCCTGACTTCTGGGCGTGGCGCATCTAGCATTCCCACCAATCCCAGCCACACCAAGCCTTGCTCAGATGCCTCATCTGAACCTTCCGGTGGAACCTCTACTAGCGGTTTGTAGGCAAAACCTAGTACCCGTAGACCTTTACTCGCCATCAGGTCATTTTCTGCCAAAATTTTCTGGCGTTGTGCTTCGGTTAAGGGGCTTGTGTCATTACCCAAATGAATCTGAGTGCAACGTGCCAAGGTTAACTCTGGAGAACCTTTGGTAAACATTAAATAAGGTTCTGATTGCAGAAAACCGGCGATCGCAGGGTCAACGCCTCTCGAAAATGCTTCACCTGTGGCGACTCCCTCCACCTGAGCAATCACGCTCATCCGCTTACGTTCTGAGGAAAAGGGGAACTCTCCAACGCGAGGTAACTTACTGTTCCACTGGTCTTTTTCGATTCCGGCTTTTCCCGCCAGGGTGAGTAATGCCCCCTCTGTCGGATCTCCCAAAATCACCCATTCACCTTGTTCTTTTTGCAATACTGAATCATTACAAACAGCACAGGCGACTGCTAACGCGGAGATTTCTGGAGACTCCTCTAGGGAAATTTTTTGACCATTTAACTGAAAGTCCCCTGTGGGAGCATAACCTTCGCCGATGACGCGAAAAGTTTTGTTATTGGTGGAAATCGATTGCACGACCATTTTATTTTGAGTCAGGGTGCCGGTTTTATCAGAACAGATGGTCGTTACAGAACCCAACGTTTCCACTGCTGGCAATTTGCGAATCAAGGCATTTTGGCGTACCATTCGCTGGGTTCCCAGTGCCAAGGTGACAGTAATTACAGCTGGTAAACCTTCTGGCACTACAGCAACCGCCATACTCAAGGAAACCTCCAAGAGTTCTTGAATATTTTTAAAACCCCCGTCTCTGATCACACCACCAGCGACGACGATCGCCACAAGAATCAAAGAACCTGTAACCAGGACATTACCCAGTTGAGTCATCCGCTGCTGTAAAGGCGTAGGTTCACTTTCCACCGCCTGCAACATGGTGGCAATTTTGCCTAGTTCTGTAGTCATTCCAGTGTTAGTCACCAGAACCTTGGCGCGTCCTTGGACTACTTCAGTTCCTTGAAAAACGACATTGAGGCGATCGCCTAATGATGTTTCCTCCGGCAATTTTAATGATGCCTGTTTATTCACCGCTTCCGCTTCACCAGTCAATGCCGACTCACGCACTTGTAAATTAGACTGTTCGATCAAGCGTCCATCTGCGGCTATCTGCATCCCAGCTTCTAGCAGCATTACATCCCCTGGAACTAGTTCTTTAGCTGCTATCTCCACCAGTCTGGTGTCGCGGATCGTCCGCACTAAGGGAGAAGTCATTTTTTTCAAGGCTGCTAAGGCTTTTTCAGCACGGCTTTCTTGCACATAGCCGAGTATGCCATTAAGGATAACAATTGCTAAAATTGCGATTGTATCTTTAAATGGCACTTCACCAGGCTTTAATCTGCCCTCCCGCAAAGCCATCAGGTCTAAAAACCCAGAAATGAGAGCTACGCCAATCAGCATCAACAACATAATATTCTTGAACTGATCCAGCAGAATTTCCCAAGCACTACGGCCAGCAGTTTCTTCAAGTTCGTTGGGGCCGTATTTTTGTAATCTCTGTTGAATTTCTTGGGGTGTTAAGCCGCTGTCTGCGTTACTATCAAGCAGGTCTAGCGCTTTATCAACTTCTAAACTATGCCAAACGGCGGCACCTTCAGGCAGAGAATTAGCAGACATCGTGTAGGTCACAGCAAATGGTTACAAAATTCGATCATAATTTAGTGATGGCAGGAATTCCATTTTCTAAAGTTACATTAAGCCGATCGCCCAGTTGTATGAGTGTATATGTAATTCTTAATATTTGTAAATTCCTCCTTTTTTGACATAGTATTATTTCTCACGAAAGAGTTTTTCGGAACACATTGTACCGATAATTATTAGTACCTCGCCGTAAACGTAGCGATCGAGAACCACTAATTGATGTACTTGGTAAGAGCAACGCCCATTGTGGGCAGTCTTTTAACTCAGCACTCTTCATCCACCCCAATCGGGGGAGCCATTGCTCGACTAGGATTTTCCATTTCAAGCAATTGGTGTGACGGCGGTAAAACCGCTTGAGTCATGTTTCCTCCCCTACCTAAAGGTGAGGGTTTTTTACACTTACCACAAGGTTTTATGAGTTTTGCACTCCCCACTTTGACCGTTAGCCAGATGTTTGGGCAAAGAACAATTCGACCGCTTACTGCTGCTGCCCTGTGTGGCATTACTTTCATTAAAGATAGACTGATTGCCATTGACAGTATTAAAGGGCATCTACTGGAGATCGATCCCACCTCTGACAACAGCAAAATTCTCAATCCCCATCAAGTTGAAGAATTTACCGATGTCACTGGTCTAGCGGTGTGGGATGATACTCTATGGGCAAGCCGAGAAAATAGTGTTTATTTGTGCAAGCTCAACGCTTTGGATCTGGAACATTTTGTAACATTGCCTTATGCAGCTGATGGCGTTGCTGTTTGGGAAACAACAGTTTATGTCAGTTGCCAAAGGCTGGGCTACATTCTGGTTTTTGACCGCGAAACGCGAAAAGAGATTACCAGATTTTATGCCCCTGGAGTTGGGATAGAGAATTTGGCAGTCAACCAAGAAATGCTATGGATTTGCGATAGCACCGAACAATCAGTTTACGCGATGGACAGAGCCACGGGAGAACTGCAATTTAGCGTCCTGACACCCTTTGAATGTCCCACAGGCATAGCAATACACAAAAATGACGAAACAGGCAAAGAAAGTATTTACGTCGCCTACGCCTCAGAGGAGCCTTATATCCGGGATAACCCCAATGCCGATCCGAGTCATGAGCTAACATTCCGCGATCGCACTTTTATTCATCCTCTGTATTATCATTACCAGCCAGATAAGCGTTACGCCCTCTCTAACGGCTATCTGATTGAAATGTCTTATGCTGAGGAAATTGCACCTCTAGACGAAGTTTATTTACCTGATGTGGAATGGCGCATCGCTCTACCATCGGAAACTGAGCGTCAAAAGGTGAAACACGTTGAACCTATTGGTATACCTTTTACCGAAGAAGTGATAGAGGGGCAACGTGTAGCAGTCTTTAAATTTGATTCTCTTGCACCAGGCGAACGGCATATATTTGGCTGGAAAGCACTTTTGGAAGTTCGAGGTATTAAGTATCGCATCACACCTAGAGATGTAGAAAATATACCTAAACTGTCCCTAGAATTACAAACACGCTACCTAGTGGACGACGACCATTTAGCAATGGATACTACCATTGTTCGCCGTTCCGCCAGAGAATCGATTGGTTCTGAAACCAATGTGCTGCGGAAAATGCACAGCATCCGTAACTATGTTTATGATGAGTTATCCTACGGTATTAAACCTTACATTGACACACCAGATATAGTTTTAGAGCGGGGCGTTGGTTCCTGTGGCGAATATGTCGGTGTTTTACTTGCCCTATCCCGTTTAAATGGCATCCCCTGCCGCACCGTAGGCAGGTACAAATGTCCTCCCCATAGTGACTTCGTAGGAGTACCGCTACAACCCGACTTTAATCATGTTTGGCTAGAATTTTACGTCCCAAATTTCGGCTGGTTGCCAATGGAATCAAATCCTGACGATGTGAGTGAAGGTGGGCCTTATCCGACGCGCTTTTTTATGGGTTTGTGCTGGTATCACATTGAAATTGGCAAAGGTATCACCTTTGAAACCGTGACAAGTCAAGGTGCGCGCCTAACCAAAGAAGATATCCCCATCGGTGATTTGGCGATTAATCATATCCGGTTCACAATTCTTAAAGAATTACCGCCTTTTTGAATTTCTTCCATTTATTTACCCAAATTATGCTTTTTAATTAGCTCCTGGTTTTCAGGTTTATTGAGCCAGTCTTCTAGAGCCTCAGCGATCGTATCGCTGAGGTTTTTATCTTTGAGAGCTACCACAGCCCGAAACAATCGGTTTAACTCTGGAGAAACATAGCCCCGTAATTCCTTCTTTTCACTCATCAACCTTGCACAGTTTACAACCGCTTAATTTTTGCATAGCTTTTTAGGCTATGTTGATTTAGTGGTTTATCCTATTATCCGATTGTCCTATTTAGGCAGTATGATTGTGAGTGTTGGAATGCGATCGCCCTCCGGCTGGACACCAAATAAAGCGATCGCTGATGTTTACCCCCCCTATTGGGAGATTAATAAATGATGACACAAGTACAAGCCAAGGCTGAGTTTGAGGAATTTTTTGCTCAACAAGCAAGACCAGAAGTAGGTGCAAATTATTTTGTGGGATTTATGACTCAAGGCTTTTTGTCAGGGGCTGATTTCACCATCAATCAAATATCCTCTCAAGCAACTCCTCTTAAAGAACCACTCAAACATTTGTTAATTGGTTTTTCTAAAGCTGTAACCAGCACAATTCGTTATTTGCAAATTATTAGTTATGCAGATGTTGGCGATTGGAGTCCTCTGCTACCAAGCCCCAATCCAGGCGAGGTAATGAGCATTTTGAATAAACCTATTCTGGTGCAATAGCCATCACGTTAATACTCACATTACCAGATTAATCGTGATGCAATAGAAAAATTAGCGAGTAGGGTGTGTTATGTCGTAGGCTAACGCACCTTAATCCTCTCTGCTTAACCACTATTTTCGTCTACTTCTGAACTCTTGTTCTGAGTCAAGTATTCTTCAAACAATTCAAAAAATTTTTGTAGTGCCTCATGCTCATCTACAGAATAGAAAAAAATTATCTTAGACCATGACTCGCGCTTGTATTGAGGTCAGTCTTTCCTATCACGAGGGGGTGAATTAGCTGGCCGTGTATCAGCACGAACTACATCGCTAATCCATTCTCCCTCAACATTATTGTTAGAAGAATTTGCATAATCATCCCATGTCATGGTGTCGCCAGTAGAGTATTCATAAACGACTCCACGAGTTTGATTATTACCATCTCCATCATTTAAACGAATCCAGGTTACATAATCACCAGATGGAGGATAACCACCACCAAATTCAATACCTGGATACTGAGCTAAACTTCTAATTGCCCCTGGTGCAGGTCGCCAACTTCGATAATGATGAGTTACAAATTTGTCAGGAGAACCAGACCTCTTGTAATGTACTGTTTGGTGAAATTTGTAATTATAAAGAACTGAAGGTTGACCTTGTGGCCCACAAACCAAATTAAGTGGATAAAAAGAACAATATCTCTCCTTCGCTTTATTTAGAGCCTGCTCATTTTCAGCTTTAATTGTGCTAATTGCAGCCTTCGTAGTAGGAGTTAATTCTGAGCCAGCAGCGGCACATTCAAGTTGAATATCACAAGCGTCTAGAGATGACAGCAATGCATAAATAGGTTGAGGTAAAATTCCCTTAAATATTAGAAGTAAAATAAACGTCGAAATTCCTACTAATCTAAATACAGATTGATTTGTGGTTAATTGCATTAGTCTTAACTCCTTACAACCAAAGATAAAAATCGGTGTATCTAACATCTAGGTTGTCTGATAGGAGAAGAGAATCAGGTCAGTAAAAATACGAGTATTTAGTAGATTGTTTTGAAAATTGACCAAGCTGTATAGGTAAACCAATTAGCTATTAACTCTTAAACTGGGCAATGGATATGATTGATGCTGCTTAAAATCGGCAAAATCACAGATGGAGTTAAATGGGCAAAAGCGGCAGTGAGAGCCAGGATTAGGAGGGAATATTTTACTGAAATTAGTAGTTTCTTCCTGATATTTTTGCAAATCGTGCTGGTGCTTGTGGGCAATATTCGCTAACTCAAATTTTAAGGATTCCAATTCACTATTATTTATACTAATTAGCTCAGACTTTTTACATATTTCTAAATTATAAAATGATGCAACAGCTTCTCGTCCAGGGTAAAGATAACGAGCAGCTAACAAGTAAACCAATGCCTGTCGTCTGTCAAAAGCCGACTTACCAGTTTTGAAATCCAAAATATGTAAAGTGCTATCAGACTCAATAAAAACGCAGTCCATAGCCGCATATAAACGAAAGCAATAATCTTCTTGTTCAACTACTATCGGTTTAGGAAAGCCTTCATCACCCGGAGTTAATTGGATAATATCTTTATCCAAAAGCAACGGCGCATCATGATATTTTTGCAAAATTTGCAGTACACGTTGCTGGACTTGAACGCTTGAGTTGCCTAATTTAAGTAGCTGTGCAACTCTTTCTACACCATCTGCTTGCTTCAACAGATGCCTGTGATGATGAAACTCATAAACGCCTTTTTGAGCTAGTATGCCAATGCGCTGGGGCGCTGTGGCTTGCGTTAAAAGCGCTTTGACTTGTGGCTCGTGTTGCCGTGCTTTGATAAACCCCCGTCTCATCTGGCAATGCCAGCGTTCTTGCCCAGTCGCTGGGGCAACTAGAGACCAAAGGTGATAACTGGCAAAAGGTCGATCGGGGGTTGACATTGCTCAGAAACAGTGAGAGAAAATACGGTGGGGAGAAGTTTAAGCTAAGGCTTGCTTAGAAAAGAACTTCGGAGGATACTTGCTGCTACACACGCTTTGCGGGAAGCTTTTATAGTACTGATAATGTACCGGAGCAAGTGGCAAAAATGTCTAGCAAGATAAAATTTGGTACCGATGGATGGCGAGGGATTATTGCCGATGACTTTACTTTTCCGAATGTGCGGAAAGTAACAAGGGCAATCGCCACTTACTTAGAAACAGCCTACACAAAAGATAGACCAGTACTTATTGCCTACGATACTCGCTTTTTAGCTGACCAGTTTGCCCAAACAGCGGCCCAAGTATTAGCAGACTTGGGTTGGACTGTGAAAATTACCGATCGGGATTGCCCCACACCAGTAATTGCCTACAACGCCCGTCACCTAAATTCCGCTGGGGCGTTAATGTTTACTGCTAGTCATAATCCAGCACCCTACTGTGGAATTAAATATATACCCGATTATGCTGGGCCTGCCACTCCAGAGATTACTGATACTATTGTGGCAAATATAGAAAGTGCATCGGATGAGTTGCCTGGGAGCAACCCATCAGGTTCAATTTCAATTTTCGATCCGAAACCAGATTACCTACAATTTATCTACACTCTACTTGATGTAGAAAAGATTAAAAGCGCTAATTTAAAGGTAAAGTACGATGCTTTGTATTCTACCTCTCGTGGCTATTTAGATGAAGTTTTGCAACATAGTGGCGTTCAATTAGAAAGTTTCCATGATTGGAGAGATGTTTTATTTGGGGGTGGAATGCCAGAACCCAAAGGAGAACAGTTAGTTGAGTTAGTGGAAGCAGTAGTTCGCGATCAAGCTGATTTGGGCTTGGCAACGGATGGAGATAGCGATCGCTTTGGTATCGTTGATGAACAAGGAAACGTCCTCACTCCGAATACTGTGCTGCTACTTCTAGCACGTCATTTAATCAAAAACAAAGGTAAAACTGGCGCGATAGTCCGCACTGTCGCTACAACCCACTTGCTAGATAATTTCGCTGCTAAAAATGGGCTGCAAATTTACGAAACAGCAGTTGGTTTTAAATACATCGGCGAAAAAATGCGCGAAACTGCCGTGTTAATCGGTGGAGAGGAATCAGGTGGTTTGAGTATTATTGGTCATATTCCCGAAAAAGACGGGGTATTAGCCGATATGCTGGTGGCAGAAGCGATCGCTTATGAAGGCAAACCTTTGAGTCAGCTGGTTAAAGAAGCGATCGCTGAAGCCGATGGCCCACTTTACAACAACCGCCTAGACTTGCACCTCACAGAGGCGCACAAAACCGCCGTCATCGACTCTTTTACCAAAAATCCACCTACAGAGGTAGCAGGAATTAAAGTCAAGGAAGTGGGGCGTAAAGACGGTATTAAGCTCTATTTAGAAGAAGGTAGCTGGATTTTACTGCGTCCTTCCGGTACAGAACCACTGGTGCGCGTCTACCTCGAAACCAATACTCCCGAAAAACTCACCCAAATCGCCCAAGAGTTAGAAAGTGCCATTGCTAAACTAGAAGCAGTAGCAGTTTAATCTGTCAGAGTTAAGAATTAAGAATTATGAATTAGGAGTTAAGAATTGTAAAGTTACAATTCTTAACTCCTGATTTCTAATTTTGAGCAAAATATAACTCCTAACTTTTTACTCTTAACTCCTCACTTCAATCAAAATATGAAAATCGCTCCTTTTTTGACATCTCTAGTTGTAGCGGTTTGGGTAATTGCGATCGCAATTATTTCAGTCCAAAATGCCACACCCGTATCGTTAAAATTTTTAACATTCCAATCGATTCAGATACCAATGGGTTTAGTGCTAGCTTTTAGTGCCGGTATCGGGTTAATTGGTATGGCACTGCTGCAACCTCTGTGGGGACTTGCTGGTATTCGACAGGGTAATTCTAGATTGGAAGACGATGCCGAATTTTTTGTTGATGATGAAGATTTTTAAGGTTTGAATAGCTGTGCAGTACCAAAACATTATTACAATCGAACCAGGAAAACGAGGTGGTAAGCCTTGTATTCGAGGAATGCGAATTACTGTATACGATGTTTTATCTTATCTTGCCTCTGGGATGACCTACGAGGAAGTGCTTGATGACTTTCCTTATTTGACACAAGAGGATATTTTGGTTTGCCTAAGCTATGCGGCTGATCGAGAACGGCTATGAGCGCAACTTATAAAGCAGATTTTAATTTGTGGATTGAACAGACAACTCAACTATTGCGATCGCGCCGATGGCATGAAGTTGATGTAGAACATCTGATTGAAGAGGTTGAAGGCTTGGGCAAAAGTGAACGACTCTTTATTGCCAGTCAACTAACTCGCTTACTATTGCATTTGCTCAAGTGGCAATATCAACCCCAGCGTCGCTCAGATAGTTGGCTCGATTCCATCACCGATTCTCGTACCCAAATTGAGTTAGCCATAGAAGATAGTCCTAGTCTTAAGAGCTATCCTACAGAGCAACTTGAAGAAAGCTATCAAAGGGCACGTCGCCAAGCAGCCAAGCAAACAGGGATACTTGTATCCGTATTTTCCGAAGAATGTCCATATTCTTTAGAGTTAGTGTTGGATGAAGACTGGCTACCGGAAGCAAGCGATATTTTATAACTTTATTTGTAGCTATGTGATATGAAGTGTAGACGCAGCTACTTAATATGCATTGGTGAATCTGGCAAAAGTCGCTTTTACTTCTTCATTACTAGCAAAGTCTCAGCATTCGCTTCAGAAATCCCGTTTTGAATTTCCTCTATTTGCCACTAGTATATTTTTTAGATAAGCGGCTACTGCCTCATTAATTATGTAGCTGCGATCGCAGCCTGAATGAAGCGCGATCGCATCAAGTGCAGCCTTTTATCGCTATCTATTCAAAACGTAATATTTTCTTTGCTCATCGTCTTGTGAAAGTTGTATTGCAATATGTGGCAATGCAACATAATTATAGTCGCGATCGCTATTATTTCAGAGCGCTTGTAGCCTCACACTACATAAAAAAAGCCTGCGTTTGCAAGCTTTTTTGAAATATTTTAAGAGAGCGATCGCGCTGTTATAAAATCAAAATGTCCATTCGTGATCTGGATCATTTAGGGCGGCGCGAACAGAAGCTAAGTTAGCAAGGTCTTTGAAAGGGCTTGATTTAGCTATTTCTGTAATTGAGTTTAAGGTAAGGGCTAGTTGGTCATTATTGCCAGATGCGATCGCATTATCAACGACAGCAAACAAAGCGCGAAAGTTTTCTGCACGTTCATCAAAAGAGCGATCTAGATACGCCATCAGCAACTCTCGCTGGACGTTAATCTTGGTAATTGTTTCTTTTTCCCAAGCATCAATCTCTCGTCTGTTTGTCTTTTCCTGTTCGGCAACCTTCAGGTAATCAGTACAAGCTGAAACCATTTGCTGTAAGCATTCAACAGGATTTAGGTTTGCGAGTGCAAAAGCAGCTATTTTGTGTACTGACATGCTTAATTTCCTCCCAGAGTACGATACTTTGCTTGGATAGTCGTGCTGGCAGGATTCAGATACCCTTCACTGTCTAAGACAGGAGTTTTCATGATTTCTGCAAGTGCTTTCACCAGAAGTGCTACTTCTTGAAACTTGCTAGCATCGCGATCGCGATTAAAAGGTTGAGCTTCAAGCTGCTCAAGTGCGAATTTAGCACGGTTGTTTAAATTACACACTAAATTAGCCAGTTCCACTGTTCGCCGTTTAACCTGTAAGAGAAAATCTTGAGCTGCTTCAATATTGGCAATTTCTATGTTTACCCTAGCTTCGTACTCCCGCGCTTTAGTCAAAGCTTCCTCACCCTTACCAGCAAGTTGAAAACCTCCAACCATCAACGCAGGGCCAAGTGTAATACCTCCCAGTACAGCACCACCAACCGCCATACTGCTACCACCCAACCAAGCTATGGTCGCATTCCAAGCCGCAGCACCACCAAGTTGTGAAATACCAACTTCAGTAGCCCACAATCCAAAAAACTTGGAAACAGTAACTGTACCTACACTCCTTGCTAAAGTAACTGCACCAGAACCTGCTGCTGAAGCTGCAACGGCTGCTTCGACACCACCTTTCAACCACTGTTCAGCTTTGATAACTTCTGTTTTGTACTCCTGAATTTGCTGAGTGGAAATGTCTAATCCAGTTAAAATATCCAGATTGTTTTGGGAAGCTCGCTGACCAATTCTCTCAATAAAAGCTATAAAGTTTGAAATTGTACTCTGCTTGATACGAAGTTGCATTTGACCATAGGTTTCTGCTGACTGGTTGGTAATTTCCCAGGTTGCTTTTAAATTTTGCAAGCTACTTTCGTATTTTTGTTGAGCCTGTTCACCAATTTCCTTTGCCTGGTTCATATTGCCAATGCCTTCAGCACTTTTTACTGCTCCGAAGGCTCCAGTAGCCAAAGCAGCAGCACCCAAAATCAGTGGAATCATGAAATACTCCTGATTGCGATCAGTATTTGGTTAGTAATCGTCTACGGGTTAAACATAAAAAATAAGGCATCACCTTATACTTATCTTTCCCGGAGATACCAATTAATGAACATTCAGGAGGTATAAATTTGAGACTGCGATGGATACAACTATCAATCCTTTTCGTCTTGAGTGCGATCGCTCACTACAGGTAAAGCGATCGCAAATAGTCGCCGCAAATTGCGATAATTCTACGATCGCTGTTGTTCTCAACTAAAACCTCAGTACAGGGAAAAGGCGATAAAATATTAGTCGCAGTCTTGTAGAGATGATTGGCAATGAAAATTAAAGCAGTTATCTGGCAAGAAGATGGTGTATGGTGTGGTTCTGTACCAGCCTTACCAGGATGTCACACTTGGGGAGACAGCTACAAACATCTATTAGAGATGCTGCAAGATGCAATTCAAGGTTGGTTGGAAGTTAAACTTACCGAAGAAGATTTGGACTAAAAGCGATCGCTTATCACTGTAGATTAGTCACAGTTGATTTGCCTTGTGTCACTGGTATATTGAGTCCATGAAGTTTGAGTGGGATGAACGCAAAAACCAAAGTAACATCACAAAACATGGTTTCGACTTTGCTGATGCTACGCGCATCTTTACTTTACCGATGCTTGTCTACCTTGATGCTCGAGAGGACTATACAGAGTATCAGTATATCGGTATTGGACTACTTGATGGACGAATTGTAGTAGTTGTTTACACCGAGCCTGATGAGGAAATGGTTCGGATCATCTTATTAAGAAAGGCACTGTCTCACGAACGAAAACGCTATGAACGATACCTCAAGAACCGATTGGACTAGAGTCGATGCAATGAATGACGAAGACATCGACACCTCAGATATTCCACCCTTGTCGGAAGAATTTTTTGCTAAAGCACAATTGCGAATGCCCAAGTTACCTGTAACAATCACAGTTCAGGTAGATGCTGAAACTTTTGCTTGGTTCAAAGCACAGGGAGAGACTGGCGAACAGCAAATGGCTGTAGCATTAAAAATTTACGCAGAAGCACACAAAGCTTATCCACTATCTGAGGCGAAGTCAACGTAAGACCATACTAAATTGGATGGCTAGTTGGGTAGCTTTGGGTTAGTTTTGCTTGTAGATAATCAATAAAGTCCAGAATTTCTGTATCAGTGAGTTGTAGGCGCGATCGCTTGCCATATTTCTGCTGTAAATACTCCCTTCCCTGCTCTGGAGTCCAATTTAATTGGGCTAAATATGTGTCACTTTGAGCTATCAAAACTGCATGAATTTCTGATACCGTTGTATTACCAGATATTTGGATTTCATCTTGATGTAAATTTTGAAGACAATTAATTTTTAAACTTACTTTTTGTCCTAAAGCTTGCCAGTCAATTTCCCTGTGTCCATTCCAACTAACACCTATAGAACGATAAGTTACTGGATTATAAATTGCACAAAATACAATTGTTCTCTCTCCAGGACTGACTGCGATCGTCAGCGGATGATGCAATTGTTCAGAAGTCAAGGCATCAAGTGAAAGCAACAAACTTTTAGAAAAGTAAGATTCACTTCCTGAGCGGATAACATAAGGTTTGTCTGCCAGAATATGTAAATCAGTTTTTTCTGTTTCTCCATGTGAAGTTTCAACTTTTTTATTAACTTCTATCCCTGTTATCGGGACTTAAACAAAATAGGAAAGCAAAAAAGAGTATAATGCTAACCTAGTATAGCTTTCACGTTGAAAAAAGCTGATGAAAGAAACTACCCCCG
>NZ_JBALDJ010000122.1:0-3603 GCF_036917415.1 Nostoc sp.
ATTTCTAAGATTCTCTTCCCGATGCCCAAGTATCACGCCATTTGACAGTACCTTCTTTCGCAATCACCCAGCGGCGATTTACGAGATTTTCGCGCAGAGGCGATCGCCCTTCCCGCCACATGGCATATTTATAAGCAATCAGCTGACCAGCACTTTCATCAAAGGGAATCTCAGCAAACCAAGTATTGGTGTTGATGTACTCTAGGGGATAGGCTTTGGCAATATCCCAGTTACCTAACTCTGGGCAATCTCCTGTCACCACAACGATTTCACCTGGTTGGGTTTCTACGCCATTGAGTTGGACGCGGACAATTGTTTGTGCTTTTATCCGTTCGCCAACGTGGCTGAAAACAATTGCTCCCCTTTCTTCTAGTACTAGGTCATAAATCTTGCCATCTTTCACCTCATACTTGTTGCGAGTCACCACGCAGGTATGTTCTCCATCGGGCAATTCTGTTTCTACTTCTGGTAAAGTAACTTCTCCTCCCCGGTTTAAAGCTACAAAACACAGAGAGTCACGATAACGGCGTACATAGCAGTAAACATCCGGTGTTAAGTATTTTTGCCAATGGCTACCTAATGATACGGCTGGATTCAGTCGTCGTAAGCCAGACAGCAGCCTGATGCAACGATAAATCTCACTCTCTGTATCCCAACTTTCCATCATTGGGCGGTTATATGGGTCGTTACCGCCATCAGTGTCGTTATGCAGATACTGTTCTGTGCCGTAATATATGCAGGGAATACCGCGACAGGTCATAATTAAGGCGATCGCAACCTTCAGCATCGCTGGATCGGGGTTTAGCGATTGAAAACGGCACATATCATGGTTATCGATGAAGGTAACTAGCTCTGTGGCCCCGTTATAGCGATAATCCTGATCGAAAATATATTGAATTGTTTGGAATCCGTTTTCTGAACCTTGTCCTAGTGCAGCTCGAATTGCCACGCACAACCCAAAATCTAGAAGTGTCATGCCTGAGTGATTGACAAATTCCACTGAGAGATCGTCACTAGGATTACTGTAAATCCACTCACCAAAAATAAATACATCTGGTTTGTGATTGCTCATATCGCCAGTGAATTCTTGCCAAAACCAAATCGGCATGTGCTTGACAGTATCCACCCGCAGTGCATCTACACCCCGGTCTAGCCATTGTTTAATTGCTGACTTGATATACTCCCGATATTCAGTATTGTTTTCATTGAAGGTTGCTAGACCAGATAGTTCACAGTTCTGTACTTGCCAATCGTCTTCCCAGTTTTGCACTTCGCCATAGTGGTGATACCAACTATTAGCATCATCATTGAAGTCAGCAATTTTCACGCCATCATCATACAATTCACCTTTACTACCGCTAGTATCAGGTGTACTATGGTTGCAGACAATATCCAGCACTAGCTTCATATTGCGCTTGTGCAGTTCTGTAATTAACCGATCGAAGGTTGTATTTTTTTCTTCTTGAGTAGCGTTTAAAGAAGGGTTCTCTCCGTCAGCAATGTATCGAGGATTAAGCCGTTTAAAGTCTTTTGTCCAATAGCCATGTATTGCTGCATTGCCAACAAATAACTCTTCAACCTGCTCGAACAGTGGAGTTAGCCAAAGAGCGGTAACTCCCATATTTTTGAGATAATCTAATTTATCGATGACACCTTGCAAGTCGCCACCCCAGTACTTACCCCAATCTTGTCTAGTTGAATCGTACAATTCTGAGTTTGCACCTTCGCTGTTATCTAGATTGCCATCATAAAAGCGATCGACTACGAGAAAATAAATTGTTTCTTGACGAAATTCAATATCTCTGGTGTAAAGGAACTCTAGAGCAATCTCAATATCTAACTGCGGTTCTCGTATAAGAGCTTCTACGTTTTCCTTTGCCGGATCTACTTTATATTGATCTGGTGAAAACTGAGATGGTGGGGTTTGTACCATAAAAACACTCAAAATTTCATGTAATTCAATTCACACTTGTAGAACCAACAGTACAACGTTTCAAGTATTGTGCGTCACTACAAACTTCGGTATTCTGACATCCTGCCTACGGTGTAGGTATCTATCGCCAGCTAGTTTATAATTCTATCGATAGATATAATTCATCTGCTGGAGGATAAAAATAAAGGGAGATAGCAGTTCTTAACGATGATTGCTCGGTCACAAAAATTTACAATATTTAGTGAAATTGACTTGCGGCAAATATTGAGCCTAGCTCGTGTTTAAGTGTATATTCGAGAACAGATTTGAGAATACCTCAACTCCTGGAAAATTAGTTGTCAACAAGGTTTTGTTACACCCGATCGATACTGAGTCAACCACGTATAAGCCAACTTTTTCTCTAGAAGATTCGCTCCATTGGTAAACTGACCATTGTCACTTTCAATCTGTTATTACTATCAAGGAATTAATTTAGGTAGCATTTATGACCAAATATGACAAGGTTTTTAACTCACCAAAGACATCAGAGGAATCACTAAGTCCAGAGGAAGCAGTGGCGGCGATCGCAACTGTGACTGCGATCGCAGATTCATTGATTGAAGAGGTAGATGCAGAAAGTTTAGCGGGTATCCTCTGGGAATTCGAGGTTTTTGAGGAATACTCAGAAGATGAAATTGTAGAAATCGTTGATAGACTCATTTCCATTGCAGAAGAAGAGGGAATTGGGCCCCTATTTAATACCGCCAAAGTATCTCTCTCAGATGAATTAGTGCTAGATGGTTTTGCAGCTGGGGTAATAGTGCTTTTAGACGATGAACTGGCCATTCCCAAACCAAAACAAGCCTACCTCAAAAAGTTACAAGCAGCTTTACAACTTGAGGATGAAGAAGCAGAGGAAATCATCAAAGAGGTAATTGCAGCTTTTAAAGAAGCAGAAGATGAAGAATATGCAGACGACGATGATGATGAAACAGTGGTCATCGAAGATTTTAGCGAACAGGCATATCAGTCCCCATTAGGTAATTTTACCGTGCCGATTCCAGTCGATCCGCAGCAGGGCGGTAGAATTCAAAGTCAGGAAGGAGTAGTTGGCTTTTCTAATGACATCGGTACTTTGCTGAGAATCGATTATTATCCTTTCCCCCTAGAACAGTTAGAGGAACTGGAGTCTGTTGGTCAAGAAGAATATTTACAAACAATTTTAGTAGACAAATATGTACCCCAAGCGATTTTTGCCAATGTACCAGATGCTTCTGTGGAGTATACCGAATATCTGAAAGATACTTTGCGAGGCGCTTACTACGTGTTAATCGATATGCCCAAAGGTTCCACAATTTCTAAGCAAGAAAATAATGGAACTGCGATCAGATTAGATGCGTACCGGGGCTTGCTCACCTTTATCAGTGGTGAATTTTTATATATAGTTAGTAGTCAGCACAGCTTTATTGACGGCGAAACTCCCGATTCTATTGAAGAAGAGGCTGAAGACATCAAGGACAGTATTTTAGAGTTTGTTGAGACTATAGAGTTCACTTAGTAAAGCTTTGCGTAAAAGCGTAATGTTTTTAATGCAAGCCGATGCATTAACAATGCAAGCTGATGCATTAACAATGCAAGCCGATGGATTAACAATGCAAGCCGATGTATTAACAATGCAAGCCGATGCATTA